>CAMELV010000011.1 GCA_945925985.1 Comamonas sp. lk
GCCAGAAGGCCAAACCAGGAATCAAGGAAGGAGGAAAACTGGACTATTGAGTACACTTATCCACAGTTGCCGATTCAAACGGCAACTACCCGTCCTGGGTCAATATTGAATCGGCAGGGTGGGTCAATATTCAATCGGCGCGAACAGCAAGACCGCTCGGGCCCTAAGCGCTCCCAGTCCAGGGTCGCCGACGGATGCCCGCGCTGCCTGGAGACGCGCTGCATGGAGCCTTCTCTAGAGCCATTCATTTGATGCTTGTTTGCGTAAATGTATTACAATTATGTAACTAGAATTTGCCTAACTTTTTCGTATACAAGGATTTGGCCATGCATGCCACTACGCTTTCATTTCGGGCCGGCAACGACTTTGCCGATGAGGTACGCACGCTAGCCGGCCTCGTGGGACTCAAGAGTTCGGACTACATCCGACAAGCGGTCTTGGAGAAAAACGAACAGGTCATGGCGCAGCACATTGCCGCACTCTCCAAAGAGCTCTCGGCTGAGCATCTGGCCTTCAATGAGTCCTTGGACGAGAGTCTTCAAGATGGCCTTGATTAAGGTCCTGCGCGGGGAAATTTGGGAGGTCAACCTCGAACCTCAAACGCACAAGGAAGAACCCGGCAAGCGCAATCGCCCGGCCCTTGTCATCCAAGCCGACATCTTGAATAAGAGCGGTCATCCATCCACCATGGTGGTGATGGGAACCACCAGCGTGAAGCGGGATAAGGACTACTTTCCTCTGCGTGTAGCATTGGTCAACCAGAGCGGTTTGGCGCAGGAGACAGACCTGCTGATTGATCAAATTCGCGCCATCTCCAACCGAAGACTCATGGGTGCCAAGCCCTTGGCAACCCTCAGTGTGAATCATCTGAAACGGGTTGAAGATGCGCTTAGGTTGCTCATTGGGCGGTGAGGCGATTCAGGGGTGGTCGCCCTGGCCAGTGCGTTTTACGGTTGTCGGTGGCTTTACCCAGGCGGCGGTTGCAGCAAATCGAGAATAACCTTGTAGCACCCAATCTGAGCCTGCGCCCGTTTGATCGTGTCCGCCAGAGGGATTTTGTCAAAGAGAAGCGCAAGATCCCAAGCGGCTGGCGACAAAGCTGCCGGCACTGCCGCCGCAATAACAGGCTGAGCTGCCGCCGAGTCTGAACCCTGGGGCGTATCCATCCAGCCTGCTGCCCACTGCGCAGACTACCGTTCCTGATCTGGGACAGGCGTGGGTCTGTACGCGGCCAGCCAATGGCATCGTTTAATTCCGCGATGCTGCCGTGCTGCGCTATGAGCTTGTCCAGCCACCACTCCAGTGGCTTTCCAAATTCGGCGACCAAGGTCGGGAGGTGCCGATTGTGGATTCTTCCGTGCTTGTACCAGTCGTAGACTGAAGGCGCTTTGACTCCAAACAGATCGGCTACCTGGCTCTGGTTAAGGCCTCGTGCTTCAGCCAGGCGTTGCAGATTTTTTCCCGATATGCCCTAGGTGTTCCATTGCCAAATGCTACAGCAAACCGTAGCGTTTTCACGTTGGACGGTAGCAGCGCGTGATCACCACCGCACTTAGGGCGCCATTTAAAATATGGCTTGCCATATGGCGAGGTGTTCATTCGTCGTGAGGGAGAAAGTGTGGTCTTGACACCGCGTCCGACCGATTGGTCTGGCTTCTTTGCGTCAGGGATGACAGCCTCTTCAGACTTCATGGTCGACCGCGAACGCATGCCAATTCAGGAGCGAGCGTTTTGACGGGTCGACTGTTCATGCTGGACACTGATACCTGCATCTTCCTCATGCGAGGTGAGTCCCCTGCGCTGGCGGCCAAGGTGCAGTCGGTGCCTCTGCAGCAACAGGTGATGTCGGCGGTGACGTTTGCCGAACTGACATATGGTGTGCAGGCCTCAGCTGCCGCGAAGCATTACGCCGAGATCCGTGCGGACCTGAAGAAACGTGGCGCCCAGCTCGGTGCCGCTGGCCTCATGATTGCCGCACATGCCCGAGTGATGGGCGCCATAGTTGTCACAAACAATGTAAAAGACTTCGAGCGAGTGAAGGGCTTAGCAGTCGAAAACTGGACCAAGTAGGCAACCTGGGAGTCGATCATGAGCAAAGTCGTCGTTCGTACAGATACTGTCACCAAGGACGTCGGAATGCTGGAGAAAATTGGGCTGAGTTCTCCGAGGTCTTTGTCGAGCTTGCAGGCGCAGATCAAATCGAGCGCGCATTTTCTTTCATCCAGTCCTCTGATTCCCTGCGGGTAGCATCGTCTTGACGGGGACAGGAGTCCCGCCTCACTTGCGCGAATATGTCAACGCTTTCGCGAGGGCGAAAGCATGAGTTGGCCTGGATGATCGCCTTCCTGCCGATTTCGGCAGGGACAGAGTTTCATGTACCAGTCTCTGAGACCAATGTCCGGGAACAACTGCTGATCCTCGTAACAGGGATCATGCTGATCGGTGAGCAGAATGTGAAACAGAAATCCGTCGTGGTAACCATCTTGTTCCCGTCGACGGTCGTCCTAGCATTTCAGTCATAGCGGGCATATTTATCGCAATGGCTTCATAGCCAGTGACGGCAAGACGCTGCTCGACAGCCAGGTGCAGAACCTGGTCAACGCGATGGCGGCGTTTGCGCCTCCAGCTGCCGGACAGTCCACCTTGCCAGCGGCCTATGCAACGGCGCTGACCCCTGTGTTGGCGGCCAATTGGCAGTAGCACTGGCTCGGAGACCATTTTTTTTGGCCAGCCTGCCTTGTCACCTGGACGCCATGCCCCAAACTACTCACTCTTGCTCTGCAATACAGGGCAAGTTTCAAAAACCTTAGCAAAGAATCCGATGTCTGACCTTCTCCAAAAGCTCCAGTGGCGCTATGCCACCAAGAAAATGAACCCCGCCAAGAGCGTGCCCACCGACAAGGTGGAGCGTATTTTGGAAGCTGCGCGTTTAGCGCCTACGTCCAGCGGTCTGCAGCCGTTTGAAATCATCGCCATTGGTAGCGCCGCCGTGCGCGAACAGATCAAGCCCGCGGCCTACGGCCAAAGCCCCATCACGGATGGCTCCCATATTTTGGTCTTTGCGGCCTGGGACGACTACACCCCCGAGCGCATCAACATGATGTTTGACCTGTCCCAGACCGAGCGCGGTGGCGCTGTCAACGAGGCCGCCGAGAACTACCGCAAGATGTTGCTCACCAATTACCCGGCACGTGGCCCGGAGGTCAACTTCCAGCATGCCGCGCGTCAGGCTTACATTGGCCTGGGTGCTGCGCTCATCGCCGCTGCCTTTGAAGAGGTGGACAGCACCCCGATGGAGGGCTTTGACCCCAAGGCGGTGGACGCGATCCTCGACCTGCCGGCACGCGGACTGCGCAGTGTGGCCATCCTGGCGCTGGGTTACCGTGAAGAAGGCGCCGATTGGCTGGCCAATCTGAAAAAAGTGCGTCGGCCGCGTTCGCAATTTGTGACTGACGTGAGCTAAACCCAGCCAAGCGTTTGCTTCAAACAGGCCCCAGAGGGACCAGTCCACGCGATTTCGGACTACCCCCAAGGGCCTTTAGTTCTTTATGCTATTATAATCTCTTGTGTACCCCCGCGAGGCGCAAGAGACATGAACCTTCCAATGGAAAAGTCCATTCTGGACAATCGCCAACAGGCCATTGCGGCTCTGCGTGAACGCTTCGGGGCAAGGCTATCAACGGTGTCCGGGGTCCGTGACCACCACGCCAAGGATGAGTCCTGGCACCATCCGCACCGGCCCGATGCGGTGGTTTTTCCAGAAAGTACCGAAGATGTCGTAGAGATCGTGAGGATCTGCGCTGCCCACCAGACGCCGGTGGTGGCGTACGGTACGGGTACTTCGCTGGAGGGAAACGTCATTCCGCACTTGGGTGGCGTCGTCGTAGATTTGGAGCGCATGAACCAGGTCTTGCGGGTCAGCGCGGATGACCTGGATGTGACGGTCCAGGCCAGAGTCACCCGGATGCAACTGAATGCCCATATCAAAGACTCAGGGCTGTTCTTCCCTATCGACCCCGGTGCTGACGCGTCTATTGGTGGCATGGCGGCGACCCGGGCCTCTGGGACCAATGCCGTGCGCTACGGCACCATGCGCGACAACGTGTTGTCGCTCACCGTCGTGCTCAGCGATGGCCGTGTCGTGCGCACTGCGCGCCGTTCCCGCAAATCTGCCGCTGGTTACGACTTGACCCGTCTGTTTGTGGGCTCTGAAGGCACACTGGGCATCATCACCGAGGTCACACTTCGGCTCTACGGCATTCCTGAAGCCATGGCGGCGGCTGTGTGCTCATTTGACAGCCTTGAAGGTGCTGTGAACACCGTGATCCAGACCATCCAGTTGGGCATCCCGGTGGCCCGCATCGAGTTGCTTGACGAGGTGCAGATGAACTCGCTCAACCGCTACTCGGGTATGGACCACCCGGTCAAAAATACCTTGTTCATCGAGTTCCATGGCTCCAACATCGGGGTGAAAGAGCAGGCTGAAACGGTTCAGTCTTTAGCCTCCGACCACGGGGGTGCTGAGTTCAAGTGGGCGACACAGACCGAGCAACGCAACGCGCTGTGGAAAGCCCGGCACGACGTGACCTACGCCAACAAGGCCTTGCGTCCAGGATGCGAAATTTGGGCCACCGATGTTTGCGTGCCGATATCTCGGCTGGCTGAGTGCATCCTGCAAACCAAAGAAGACCTGCGCCAAAGCTTTTTGACCGCGCCTTTGGTCGGACATGCCGGCGACGGTAATTTTCACCTCGGATTTTTGATCATGCGGGATGACCCCGCCGAACTGGCCGAGGCAGAGCGCCTCAATGAGCGCCTTGTGATGCGAGCCCTGGCTATGGACGGCACCTGCACGGGAGAGCATGGCATTGGTCTGGGCAAACGTAAATACCTCCTGGCTGAGCATGGGGAGGCCGTGAGCGTGATGCGCCAGATCAAACAGGTTCTGGATCCGCACAACCTCATGAACCCCGGCAAGATCTTTCCCGATTGAGTGTGGCCATGTCAGGCGGCTTGCTCAGTAATTTAGAGGTATCGCGGTGAAGATCACTTCCATAGAAACCTGCGCACTCAGCGCTGGCTGGAAAAACTGGCTCCTGGTCAAAGTCTGTACCGACAGCGGCTTGCACGGCATTGGTGAAGGCACGCTGAACGGCTTCATCAAGACCACGGAGACCGCTGTCCAGGAGTTGCAGCATCTGGCGCTGGGTAAAGACCCTCGGCAGGTCAATATGTTGTCCAAGAGCTTGATGGACAGCGTATCGCTGGATGGTGGCCATATTCACCGAACGGCAGTGGCCGCCATCGAGGTCGCGTGTTGGGATATTCTGGGTAAATCACTGGGTGTGCCGATTCACCAGCTGCTGGGCGGTCAGGTTCGCGAAACAGTCGCGGCTTATGCCAACGGCTGGTACCGCACTGAGCGCACGCCGGAGCACTTTGTGGCGGCGGCCGAGCCCGTGGTGGCCATGGGTTTCAATGCGCTCAAGCTCGATCCCTTTGGCACGGCTCAGGGTTTTATCGAAGACGATGAGTTGCAGTTGGCCTACGACATCGTTCGGTCGCTGCGCCAGCGCTTTGGGCCAGGTCTGCGTATCCTGATCGATGTGCACGCCCGGTTCACAGAGGTCGATGCCCTGCGGGCGGCGCGCAAGTTGGCGCCCCTCGACCTGTACTGGTGGGAGGAGCCCACCACCCGTGAGCGTGAACAGCCGGCCAATGCAGTGGCGCGGCAGTGTCCTATCCGGGTCGCCACAGGCGAGATGTACGACACCATTGGTCAGTTTTACACCCTGGCCGCAGGCGGCGGCGTGAATATTTTTCAGCCGGAGCCGATGTCGCTGGGCGGTATCAGCAATACGCTGGCGGTTGCTAACCTGGCGCTGGCCCATGGCAGCTGGATCGCGCCACACCAGAGCGGCGGGCCGGTGGCCACGGCGGTTTGTTTGCAATTGGCGGCTTGTGTACCCAACTTCTTGATACAAGAGCATTTCGACGCTTTCAATGAGCCCTGGGTCAAAGACCTTGTGGATTGGCACCCGGTGCTCAACCCGGCCAATGGTCACCTCAGCTTGCCGACGGCGCCAGGACTGGGGATTGACGTTGACTTTGAGCTGGCCCGTTCGCACCCCTATGACCCCAAGGCCTATCTCAACATCTTCCAGGACGGCTGGGAAAAGCGACTTGGACAACCTGCCTGACTGGAGCAAATATGTCCTCAAAACCGACCATTGTTGTCACAGACTATAAATTTCCCGATTTGGCTCTGGAGCAGGCGGCGGCCGAGCACTCGGGTTGTGACCTGATCGGCCACCATTGCGAAACCGAGGCAGAGCTGAAAGCGGCGGTGGCCGACGCTGATGCGGTCATCACCCAGTTTGCCCGGCTCAGCGCCCCCGTGGTTGCGGCGATGACCCGGGCGAGGGCGATCGTACGCTACGGCATTGGCGTTGACAACGTGGACCTTGACGCAGCGCGCCAACACGGTATCCCCGTGTCCAACATTCCCGACTATTGCATTGACGAGGTTGCCGATCACACCCTGAGCTTCATATTGGCCATGACCCGGCAGGTCGTCACCCACACCGCCGACCTTCGAGCGGGGCACTGGCGGCTTGCCGTGCCGGTCAGTGGCATGAAGGTTTTGCGCGACCAGACCGTGGGACTGGTCGGTTTTGGCCGAATCGGGCGCGAGGTAGCGGCGCGCTTGTTGGCTTTCAAATGCCGTGTGCTGGTGCATGACCCGATGGTGCCTGAGGCTGACATCCTCAGGGCCGGTGCGATCAGCGTGGCTTTGCCGCAGCTTCTCGCAGAGTCTGACATCGTTTCGCTCCATTGCCCCTCGACGCCTGCTACCCGTCACATCATCGGGTCGGCTGCGCTGGCCGCCATGAAGCCGGGTGCATTGCTGGTGAATGTGGCGCGGGGCGACCTGGTCGACACCAGCGCTTTGGTGGATGCGCTGCAAGGCGGCCATTTGGGCGCTGCGGCGCTCGATGTGTTCGACCCTGAACCGCTGCCGCTCGCGCATGCCTTACGCGTCTTGGCTAACGTGGTGATTGCACCCCATATTGCATCCGTCAGCGTGACGGCTGTGCAGGCCCTGCGCCAGGGGGCTATCGGGCGTGCCGTTGCGGCTGCCAGGGGCCAATTACCCGACAATGTGGTCAATCAGATCACGTCGCCGCGTTTTCCTTAATGACCGCTCGAAAAATCAAATCTTTTGGACCGGCAGAAGACCCGGTCAATGACGCGCAACAGCAGGCTGCCGCCTTGCTGGCCCTCAAGCCGCAAGTTTTGCTGCGCGAGCAGGGCCCTTTGTATCGGCAGTTGGCCAGTCGCTTGCGTGCCCCCATTGACGCCGGCTTGTTATCGCCGGGCAGTGCCTTGCCCAAGGAGGCTGTGCTGGCCTCTGAATTTGGTGTGAGTCTGATCACCGTGCGCCAGGCCTTGCGGGATCTCGAGGGTGAGGGTTTGATCAAGAAGCGAACCGCTAAAGCCGCCATCGTCGCCACGCCACACCAGGGTAGCAAGACGCTTGAGTTTCAGAGTTTTGCGGCCATCGCTGCCTCTAGCGTAGACCGTCGCTTGGTGATCAAGAGTTATCGTAAAGAATCCTCTGCGTTGGCTTGCGAGGTTTTTTCGCTCCCGCCAGCCACGCTGTGTTACTGCCTGCGCGCGGTGCTCTTGCTCAATGAGAGGCCCATCACGCAGTCCACTTTCTATTTCCCACCGGCCATTGGCAGCCGCTTAAAGCGCGGCGATTTTGACGATGTCGTCGTCTTCCGGGCGGTGCAAAAGCACCTGGGCATCAAGCTTTCACGGGCGCAAATCAAGGTGCGCGCTGAGCTTGCCGATGAAGCGCTCGGGCTGGCACTTGACTGCGCCCCAGGTGCTGCCATTCTGGCGATGGAAATGTTGTATTTCTCGTCAACCGGCGAGCCGGTGGAACTGACCCTGTCCAAGAACCGCGGTGATCAATTCAGCATCACCCACAACGCGCCCAACGACCTGCTCTAGCAGGCGACTGAATCCCTAGGGTTAGTCCCTAGGGATTTCAAAAAGTATACTGCTACTATTATATTAATATGCTCTCTGGTGCATCGCTGGGGCGGTCTGGGCGGGTGTATTTCTGCTGGTTCCCGGGGTGAGCCCGAGGGACAGGCGGACCTGTTAGTCAACCTCAAGGAGACCAGATCATGCGTACTCAAGGATGGACCGCCACATTGCTGGCACTGTTGACGGTTGGTATCTTGGCAGCGGCGCAACCTGCGTTAGCGCAAGGCAAGCTTGTGTGCAAATTTGGGGTTCTGGGTACACCTGATTACCCTGGCACCATCGGTATGCAGCGCATGGCGGACCGCATCAATGCAGCGGCCAAGGGTGAACTAGAGGTTCAGATCTTTCCGAACTCACAGCTAGGCGGCGAAAAAGAAATGGCCGAAGGCATGCGACTGGGCTCGGTCTGTGGCGCCCCGGTCAATGCGGCAGTCTTAAGCGTTTGGGTGCCCGAGGGGCAGTTGTTTGACATGCCATTCCTATTCCGCGACGACGGGCATGCCTACCGGGTGCTGGCCGGGGCTGTGGGTAAGCAAATGGCGGCCAAATATGAAGCACACGGTTTCAAGGTGGTTGGGTTCCTGGTCAACGGTACTCGCCACCCCATGGGCAAGTTCCCGATCATCACGCCCGATGACGTGAAGGGCAAAAAAATACGCGTCATACAAAGCCCACTGCATGTCGAGCTCTGGAAAATGTTGGGCGCTAACCCGACCCCGATCGCCTTCCCGGAAATTTACAACTCCATGCAGACGGGGGTGGTCGATGCCATGGACAACGCGAAAACGACTTACTGGATTTCAAAGTTTTATGAAGTCGCGCCGCACATCACCGACCTTGGGCATATTTATTCGATTTCCGCAGTGGCTTTTTCCACCAGCTTCTGGAAAAAGTTGACGCCCGCTCAACAGGCTATGGTGCAGGCCGCCGCCGAGGAAGGGATCAAATTACAGGACAAATTAATCGCCGAAGGGGACGACGAAGCTGTCAAAAAGGCCATAGCAGCAGGTGCGAAGTACCACAAGGTTGATAAGGCACCTTGGCAGAAAGCCATGGCACCGATATACACCAATTGGGCAGCCAAAGTTGGCGGCTTGGAAATGATTCGCGCCGTTCAAGACACCAAGTAAGGAGTCTTTGTGCTGCAAAACACAACCCAGGCGGAACCCGCCGGGGACGCGGTCGGGCGAGCTGCTCTGCGTCTCCGATTGGCGCTGGATACTGCCTTGAGTCACCTGGGGGCGACTTGGCTGCTGGCGATCATTGTGGTGGTGTTTTCAGGGGTGGTGTCGCGTTACGCGTTCAATGCCTCTTTCAGTTGGACCGAGGAAGGTGGGCTTTGGCTGTTCACCTTTCTGATCTTCTCGGCTTTGCCGATTGCCACCCACCGCAGCAAGCACATTGCCATCCCGATGCTGCGGGATATGCTGCCGCAAGGTGGGCAGGCGGTGGTGAATTTTCTGGCGTCAATGGCCATCACTTACACCATTGTCCGTTTGCTGAGCGCCGGTATCACTATTGCCGACATGACGTCTGGAACCAGCATCACACTCGGACTACCGTCCTGGTGGCAGTATGCCGTGATCCCTGTATCCGCCGCTGTTTTGCTGCTCTATCAATTACTGGACGGTCTGGAGCGACCCGAAAAAAGGGGCGTAGCTATGGCAGCTTTTGCCGCTGCGATCCTGGTGTGGTTGATCACAGATGTCTGGGAACTGACCGAGATTCGCAGTAGCAGCCCGACATTGCTCTTGGCGCTGGCCTTTATAGCCACCTTGATCATGGGTGTTCCCATTGCCTTCTGCATGCTGTTTGCAGCGTTTGTCGCCAGCGACGCTGGCGATTTGCTGCCGCCAGCCGCGGTGGTGCACAACGTGGTGGTGGGTTCGTCCAAATTTGTCCTGTTGGCTATACCCTTGTTCATCGCGGCTGCGCAAATTATGAATGCAGGCGGCTTGACGGTCAGGCTGATTGCCCTTGCCCGCGCGCTGGTCGGGCACCTGCGAGGCGGTTTGGCGCAGGTCAATGTGTTGACCAGTGTATTTTTTGGGTTTGACTCAGGGTCGTCGACAGCCGACGCCTCGCTGCTGGCCAAGATGACGGTCCCTGAGATGATCCGCAACGGCTACCCCGCGCCTTTTTGCTGCGCCGTGATCGCCGCATCGGCGATTTTGCCCAACATCATTCCGCCATCCATTGCAATGCTTTTGTTTGCGTCGATTGCCAATGTGTCGGTGGGTAAATTGTTCTTGGCAGGCATACTCCCGGGCCTCTTGATCGCTGCATTGCTCATGGTGACTGTCTATGTGCTGGCGCGTCGCCACGGTTATGGCCAGGCCACGCCGCGGCCCGGTTGGCAATCCGTCTCCGCACCACTGAAGCAGGCCATTCCCGCGCTGATGCTGTCGGTGCTGATCATTGGAGGCATTCGTTTTGGCGTGGTGACCGCCACAGAAGCTGGCGTGGTGGCGGTGATTTACGCCCTGGGTATTGGCTTGTTTTATTACCGAGACCTCAAGTTCGCCGAGGTCTGGAAGGGCCTCAGAGAGTCCAGCATCGACAGCGCCATGGTAGGTTTCATGATTGGCGTTGCTGCACCTTTTGCGTGGGTGCTGATCTCCGGACGCGTACCCCAACAGTTTTTACAGACCATGGTGGTGCATGTCAACGAGGCATGGTTGATCCTGCTATTGCTGAACATCGTGATGCTGATCGCCGGGGCCTTTCTTGACCTGACGGCGATCATGTTGATTGTGGTCCCGCTGACGCTGCCCTTGGTCCTCCAACTCGGTGTCGACCCGATCCATTTCGGCATTATTGTGGTGGTGAACCTCATGCTGGGTGGTCTCACCCCGCCCTACGGTTTACTGGTGTTCATACCATCCGCGATTACCGGCACGTCGGTGCAAGCCACTTTCAGGGCGGTGATGCCGATGTTCTTTGTGCTGGTCTTGGGCCTGGCACTCATTACCTACGTTCCGTCCATTTCACTGGCATTTGTACGGGCATTTTTCTGACACAGCAACAGGAACCCCGATGCAAGTCGAACTCAATGACAAAGTTGCGCTGGTGACCGGCTCGGCGCAAGGCATTGGCCAAGCCATTGCCGACACGCTGGCCCGGAATGGCGCACGTGTCGTGTATTCCGATCTTGATGCCGACCGTGCCGCCGCTGCCTCCCAGGCGGGTGGGGGCTGCCTCGGCTTCGCGCTGGACGTTGGCCAACCCGGCAGCGTGGTCGCGGGCGTCGCCCGTGTCCTTCAAGAGTTTGGCCGCGTTGACATCCTCATCAACAACGCCGGCATTGGCGTGCCGGCAGCCGAACGGAAAACCATTGATGAGTACAGCCTGGAGGCCTGGGACGCGCTGCTCCGGATTGACCTAACCGGTCTGTTCCTGATGAGCCGCGAAGCCTCGCGGGCCATGAAAACCCAAAAGTCAGGCCGCATCGTCAACATTGCATCGGTCTTGGGCTTGGTGCCAGCCAGGCTTCAAAGTGCCTACATTGCCGCCAAAGCCGGGGTTGTGAACCTCACCAAGTCCATGGCACTGGAGCTGGCGCCCCATGGTGTCCTGGTCAACGCTGTGGCGCCGGGTTCAACGCAAACGCAGGGGTGGCAGACCTGGATCAGAGATGCCGGCAGTGAGGCGCAGGACCTGCACGCCAAGCTCATGTCACATATACCGCTGGGACGGCCCGGTACCACGCAGGAGATCGCCGACGCGGTACTGTTTCTGGCAGCCCCGGAAAGCTCCTACATCACCGGCCATGTGTTGACGGTCGATGGCGGCTGGACGGCCGGATTTTCTCGGGATTTCTAAAAATTGGAGAACGTTATGAGCGATACAAGTGCGCAAATCACCCCGCAGGCTCTGCCGGCAGGACTGACAGTCCCCGAGGTGTTGAGGCTGTACGAACAAATGCTGCTGCTTCGCCGGTTCGAGCTCGCTGCCCAGGTGGCCTGTCGAAAAGGCGAGACGCCTGGTTTTTTGCACCTCTACATCGGCCAGGAGGCCTCTGGCGTTGGCGTTTGTGCGCATCTGCGCAAGACCGACTGGATCACCAGCACTCACCGGGGCCATGGCCATGCGCTGGCCAAGGGCATGTCGCCAAATACCTTGATGGCTGAGTTGTACGGCAAGCGCGACGGCTGTTGCGGCGGGCGCGGCGGCACCATGCACCTATACGACCCGTCTTGCGGTCTGTTTGGAACCAATGGGCTGGTCGGTGGTGGCCTGCCCTCGGCTGTGGGTGCCGGCTTGAGTGCCCGTGCTCGGGGTACTGATGACATCGGCCTGGCATTTTTTGGCGATGGTGCTACCAACCACGCAGCCTTTCATGAGTCGCTCAATTTTGCAGGCGTGCAAAAAGCGCCGGTCATTTTCGTGTGTGAAAACAACCTGTACGCCACAGCAACAGCCTTGAGCGCAGCCACCTTGAACCCCGAGATCGCCAGCCGTGCAGCCGCTTATGGCATTGCCGGCGTGGCTGTTGATGGGAATGACGTACTGGCGGTTTGGCGGGTGATGCAAGAGGCAACGGTTCGAGCGAGGTCGGGCCAAGGGCCCACGCTGATGGAGGTGAAGACGTACCGGGTCGTGGCGCACCACGAAGGCGACACGGTGACGGGTACCTACCGTTCCCAGGCTGAGGTCGACCATTGGGCCCGGCGTGATCCGATTCGGATGCTCAGGGAGCAGACGCTTCTGCCATTGGGTTTGGCGACTGCGCAGGAGTTAGAGGCCATCGAGGAACGGGTTAAAGCCCAAGTGGCTGAATCAGTCGCTTTTGCACGCAATTCACCTGAGCCAGATCCAGCAACCGTGATGCAACACGTGTACGCAGACCCGATCAACCCGCCGGCCGCTTTGGCAGCAGCGGCTGTGACCAACCCGATCACCGTGACGACGGGTTGGCTTGACGCCGTGCGTGATGGTCTGGCGGAAGAAATGCGACGCGACCCGCTGATCATGTACTTTGGTGAGGGTACGGGTGAGCGCGGTGGCACCTTTGCCCACACCAAGAATCTGTATGCTGAATTCGGCGCCAACCGCATGGTGGATACACCGATTTCCGAACTCGGCTTCACGGGAGCCAGTCTGGGTGCCTCGGCCACTGGCGCGCGGTGCGTGGCGGACCTGATGTTTGCGGACTTTTTATTCGAGGCAGCCGGCCAGGTCGCCCTTCAGGCTGCCAAGCTACGGTACATGAGCAACGGACAAATGCAGGCACCGATGGTCATCCGAGCCGGCGCTGGTGCCGTTCGCTCTGCCGGGCCTCACCACAGCGGCATGTACCACCCGATTTGGGCGCACATCCCTGGGCTCATTGTGTGCGTGCCATCCAATCCGGCCGATGCCAAGGGCCTGATGAAAACTGCCTTGCGGGCTGGGGATCCCGTTTTGATGCTGGAGCCTAAAGCCCTTTTCGCCAGCCGTGGGGAGGTGCCCACCGGAGACCACTTGGTCCCCTTTGGCGTGGCTCGCATTGCCAGAGCGGGTACCGACCTGACCATCGCCTGTGCAGGGCAAATTGTCTTGATGGCCCTGCAAGCGGCCGACACCTTGCAGGCGCAGGGCATTTCCTGTGAGGTGATCGATCTACGCACCATCCAGCCGCTTGACGTGGATACCGTGGCCCAAAGCGTGCGCAAGACGGGGCGCTTACTGGTGGCGGATGAAGGCTGGTCCATGTGCGGAGTGGGCGCTGAGTTAGGTCAGGCCATGAATGAATTGGCCTTTGATTACCTTGACGCGCCGGTCGGTCGTCTGCACACTGACGCCATGAGTCATCCCTTCGCGCCGGTCCTTGAGCGCGCCATGTTGGTCAATGCAGAGGCAGTTGTTGCTGCCAGCCTGCAGGTGATTGCAGGTACCGCACCGGTACCGCGTCGCTTTGGCAGTGGCCTTGCCAAGCGGGCAGAGGCCCGGGCGGCAGTAATCTCAGAACCTAACAGCCCGCCTGCCCCCGCAGAGAAGGCCAGTGCCCTTGCCCCGGCAGCCGTCATTCATGACGCTGCGACAGTAACGCCCATGGCAGGCGAGCCTTTGATGATGCCTTTTGGTGATCTGACCGTCAGTGAGGGTCGCTTGATCCGCTGGGTCAAGCAGGTGGGTGAGGCTGTCACTGAGGGTGAATTGGTGGTCGAGATCGAGACCGACAAGGCAGTGGTTGAAGTCGAGGCGCCTTGCAATGGCACGATGGCTCAGCACCTCGAAGCTGAGGGAAACATGGTCAAAATGGGCCAGCAGATTGCGGTGATCACACCGTCCGGGGCTTGACCATGAGCAGCGCCAAGCCGTTAGAAGGCCGTAACGCACGGCGTTTCGCCAGCCCTCTGTCACGGGCTATGGCCAGCCGCAGTGGCTTGGACCTGGCCGCCCTGCGTGGCAGTGGACCGCAGGGGCGGATTGTGCGCGCCGACGTGGCAGCCGCCCTGGCTTCAATGCCGGGCCCCGCAACCCGAGCGCCAGAGCGGGCCACTCGCTTTCATGACGTGCCGAATACGCTGGGCCGCAAATTGATGGCGCGTCGGCTGACCCAGGCCAAGCAGGATGCGCCGCATTTTTACCTGAGCGTTGACTGTCACGTTGACGCAGTGCTGGCTCTGCGGACATCTCAGCAGGAACGGGCGTTGTCCGAAGGCGTGCGCCTCTCCCTTAATGACTTTGTGATCAAGGCTGCGGCGCTGGCCTTGGGCGACGTTCCTGCGCTCAATGCATCATTTTCAGAGACATCGATCCGGTATTTTGACGATGTCCATATTTCGGTGGCAGTCGCTCTGGATGATGGTCTGGTGACGCCCGTGATCGAGCACGCTGGCCGCAAGAGCGTTGCTCAAATCGCCGTGGCGATGGCAGAACTTGCTGCACAAGCCCGTGCCGGCGCATTGCCGCCCGGCGCGAGTGCTGGCGGCACTTTCTCTATTTCCAATTTGGGTGCCTTTGGCGTGCGAGAGTTTGCCGCTGTGATCAACCCGCCGCAGGCTGCCATTTTGGCCGTTGGAGCCGCCGAGGCGCGGCCGGTTGTGCTCGATGGCAAGTTGGCTGTGGCAAACGTCATGACAGTGACGCTGTCGGTGGACCACCGTGTCACCGAGGGTGCAGTGGCTGCCCGTTGGCTGGCCGCCTTCCGCAGCCGTTTGGCTGCAATGTCAGTGGCTGACGTGTGGCTGCCTGCTGCCTGAGGCGGTATGGGGCTTGAATGAATCTATAACAAGAAGACAGTGGTTTAGTGGTGTTGTAATTTTTATTAACAGGAGACAAAATCATGCGAGTTCGGCACTATGTTTCAGGTCTTTTGGCCGCAGTGGCCTTGGCGTTTTCGGTGGGTGTAGCCGCCAAGACGACCCTCAAGTTTTCGATTGGTGCGCCAGAAAGCACTGGCGGTGAAATTCTGGGTATGAAGGCCTTGAAGGAGTATGTAGAGTTCAAAAGCGGCGGTGAAATCGAAATCCGTCTTTTCTTCAACACTTTCGGTGGTTCGCTGCAAGTCACCGAACAGGTCAAGAACGGCACGCTTGAAATGGCGCTGACCGACGACTCGGTGCTGGGCAGCTTTCACAAGCCCATGCAGGTGTTTCAGATTCCCTATCTGTTTGCCTCATCTCCGGTGGCGTGGGAGTTCATGAAGAGTCCGTTTGTACGCGAATTGAACGACGACATGCGCAAGGCCACCGGGATTCGCACGCTCGCGCTGTCAGAAAACGGCTTCCGCAACTTGACGAACAACACGCGCGAGATCAAAAATCCAGATGACCTCAAGGGCCTGAAGATGCGAACCATGCAATCGCAGGTCTACGTCAACTTCATGAAGTCCATGGGTGCCGCTGCCACACCCATTGCTTTCCCCGAGCTGGTCACCTCATTAAAGCAGGGTGTGGTTGACGGGCAGGAGAATGCGTCGGCCACCATCTGGGATGGCAAGCTGTTTGAGGTCCAGAAATTCATGTCCGTGAATGAGCACATCTATGGACTGCACTTCATCGTGATCAACGACCGGGTGTTCCAGGGCCTGAGCCCGGACATGCGTCAAATCCTGATGGACGGTGCGGCCGTGCATGCCGAGGTGGCCAACTCCCGAAAATCCATGGACAGTATGCAGGCGATCCAGAAGATCCGCGGCGCAGGTACCAAGGTGCATGTTAATTCGCCGACCGAGAAGGAAGCCTTCCGCAAGGCCAGCCAGGAGCCGGTGATTGAGTTCATTGCGTCGCAGGTTGGACGCCCGGTGGTTGACAAGTTGCTGGAGGCGGTGCGGGATACGACGCGGAAGTCGTACGCCAACTGATAGCCCAGGCTGACCGATCCAACTTGTCCGGCCGGCGCCCACGAGGGTCGGGCAAGTTGCGAAAATGGGTGACCAACCCGCCTGTCATCCACCCTATGACGCAGGATCGCCGATGAAATTGATACACCGCATGGGCCGTCTCGTCGGCCGCTTTTCCGACCACTTGATAGGGTGGTTATTGTTGATCAGTGTGCTCCTCAACCTGGCGCAGGTGTTCACACGGTATGCGCTCAATGCGCCGCTGTTCTGGACCGAGGAGATGGTGCGTTACACCACGGTCTGGCTGACCTTTGCTGGCGCGGCCGCAGCCAGCCTGTATGGCGACCATATGGATATGAACCTCTTTGCCGAGGTGAAAAACCCGCGTTTTCAGGCCTGGCATCAGGCCGCACTCCAATGCGTCGTGCTCGTGTTTTGCGTGCTCATCGTCTGGCAGGGCACCAAGTTTTGCCTCCTCAATGGCATGCAGACCTCGCCGGCAATCGGGCTGGAGATGGTCTACGTTTACGGCGCAACCACAGTGGGCGGGGTGATGCTGGCCGTGGTCAGCCTGCATAAGATTGCCGCCGCACTCTGGCCCGAGTCCGATGTGATGGAGGTTTCAGCATGATCGCGATCGCTATTGTCCTCACCTTGCTGCTGGTGGTCGGGCTGCCGATCAGCTATGCGTTTGCGTTGGCGGGCTCTTTCGCGCTGTGGTTTACCGGCGAACAGCAGCTCAACGTGATCTCGCGCATGTTCTCAGGGCTGGATACTTTCGTGCTGATGGCGGCACCCTTCTACGTCTTTGCTGGCGAATTGATGAACCGGGGCGGCATCAGCGAGCGCATCATCCATCTGGCGCAGATCCTGGTCGGACGCGTCCGCGCCGGCACCGCCTATGCCGCGATTCTGGCGTCCGTGATGTTCTCCGGAATCTCTGGCACTGCTGTGGCAGACATCGCCGCTTTAGGCAATATCTTTATCAACGGCATGGCCAAAGAGGGTTACAGCAAGTCATTCTCCGCCGCCGTGGTCGTGGCAGCGTCGGTGATCGGACCCATCATTCCACCCTCGGTGATCATGGTGTTGTACGCCGCGGTGGCCGACATCTCCGTGCTCAAGCTCTTCCTGGCGGGCATCGTGCCGGGTCTCTTGTTGGGGGTTGCCTGTGCGCTTGTCGTATTCTGGCGGGGCCGTCGTGGCGATATGCCGGTTTCGACGATCAAGATTGAAAAGGCCGAAATACCGCGCCTGGCCCGCGACGGGTTGCTGGTCATGAGCCTGCCCGCATTTATTGTTTTGGGAACCATCTCCGGCGCCTTCACCCCCACCGAGGCCGGTGGCATCGCCGTGATCTACGCGGCATTTCTTGGCGCCTTTGTGTTCCGCACTTTGAATTTCTCAGGCTTCCTGCAGGCGGCACGCAATTCCGCGCGCCTGACCGCGGGCCTGTTTCTGCTGATTGCTGCGGTCGAGGTGGTGAACTATGTCTTGATCCTGGCTGGCGTGGCCGAAGGCACGGCGGCTGTGGTCTCCGTTTTCAAGGACTATCCCAATACCTTTCTGCTCGTCTGTGTGCTTGCCTTTTTGGTCGTTGGGCTGGCGCTCGATGCGGGTCCTGCCTTGCTGCTGCTGGCGCCTGTGCTGTTGCCCATCACCCGAAGCATGGGCATCGACGACATCCATTTTTCGATGGTGATGATCGTCAGCGTGACGCTCGGCCTGATATCCCCGCCGGTAGGCATCTGTCTTTTCGTGGCCTGCAAGATCGGCAACATCACCATGCGTGCGCTTTGGTCGGAACTGGCACTGTTCTTTTATGCCGAGATCGCGCTCATTGTGGTGCTGGTGTACTTTCCGGTGCTGTCTACCGGGCTGCCAAACCTGTTCCGCGGTTGACACGCTTGCCGTTGTGACACCCGAGCCAAACGAAATGTGCCGACCGTGAAGTTGGTCCGTGCAACCGGCCTTGCTGGTGTTCTTTATATGCTGATGGCCGGGCTGTGTTTTTCGATCCTCGACACCACCGCCAAGTACGTTGTTGCCAGTGTCACGCTGGTGATGATGCTGTCGATCCGCTTCTTGGTGCAGGCTCTGGTTTCAACGCTGGTCTTGTTGCCATTACACGGCCGCGCGCTGCTCCGGATCAGCCAACCCCGTTTGCAGCTGTTGCGTGGGGCCTTGCTGGCTGCCAGCACGGTGATGGCGGTGTCTGGGCTCAAGCTAATGCCCATTGGGGAGTTCACTGCCATTGTCATGGTCACGCCCATGCTGGTGACGGTACTGGCTGTGACGGTGCTCAAGCAAGGCATCGCGCCGATACAGTGGCTGTTTGTCACGGGCGGGCTGTTTGGCACACTAATGATCATCAAACCCAGTGAGCAAAGTTTGGGGTGGGGCGCCTTGCTGCCAATAGGTTGCCTGCTTTCTAACTCACTTTTTCAGCTGCTGACCAGCTGCCTTCGGCGGTATGACAGCGCCGCCAGCACCCATTTTTGCAGCGTCTGGTTTTGTGCAGTCTTGGCGGCGATTGCATTGCCCATGGGTTGGCAGGCTCTGGATTCTTACAGGCTCTGGGGACTGATGCTGCTCATGGGCCTTATGGGTGCGGCCGGTCATTTTGTGTTGACCCAGGCTTACCAGCACGCGCCGACTGTGGTGTTGATGCCCTTCATGTATGGCCACATTGGCTTTGCCGTGCTCGGTGGCTGGTTGGTGTTCGACCACATCCCCGATCAGTGGGCCTTCCTTGGCATGCTGGTGATCGCCGCCAGCGGGATGGCCAGCGCCTGGTTGACGGCCCGCATCAGCGTTCAAGCCAAGGAGGTTCAGGTATGAAAATTGTCAAATTGGAAACTTTTCTGGCCAACTGTGGCCTTCGCAATTACTTGTTTGTCCGGCTGCGCACCGACACCGGGCTGACCGGGCTGGGCGAGGCGACGCTGGAGTGGCAGGAAATGTCAGTCCACACGCTGATGCATGAATGGGCCGAGGAGCGCATTTTGGGCGTCTGTCCTTTCGACATTGAAAAAGTGTTCGGAGACCTGATCCGCGACCAGTATCAAGGCGGCGCCACCGTGATGACCGTGATCAGCGCGCTCGAAATTGCCTGCTGGGACATCGTGGGCAAGGCCTGCGGGCAGCCCGTCTATCGGTTGCTGGGCGGGCAAGCCCGGGACAGCTTGCCGGTCTACGCCAACGGTTGGTACGGTAGCGCCAGGACGCCCCAGGACTACGCCGACAAGGCGCGTCAGGTGGTGGCGATGGGCTACGACGGCATGAAGTTTGACCCCTTTGAGCAGGCCTGGAAAACGCTCGATCAGGCCGCGATGCAGTCCGCCGAGGATACCGTCGCGGCGGTTCGACAGGCTGTGGGGGATCGCGTGAGCTTGATGATCGAGGTGCACGGCCGGCTCTCGGCCGGTTCTGCCATCGAGATGGGCCGGCGCCTGGCCAAGTACAACCCGGCCTGGTACGAGGAACCGGTCAGCCCGCACAGTCTTGATTTGCTGGCGGAGGTTCACCGTGCGCTGCCCTTTCCGGTGGCTGCTGGTGAGCGGCTCTACATGCTTGAAGAATTTGCCCGGTTGGCAAACTTGCGGGCCTGTGATGTGGCTCAGCCCGATCTGGCCCACTGTGGTGGCTTGTGGATGGGCAAAAAAATAGCCGCGCTATGCCAGCCGCAAGATATTCGTTTGGCGCCGCACTGTTCGATTGGTCCAGTCGCCCTGTGCGCTGCCATCCACTTTGGCTGGTCGACGCCGCAGGTGATGGTCCAGGAAAACTTTGGCGACTTCGATGCCCCATGGCGCAGCGAATTGGTGTCTGGCTGGACGCCGATGAAGGACGGCCGATATGTGTTGCCCAACAAGCCAGGGCTGGGCATTGAACTCGATGACGCAGCCTGCGCGAGGCACCCCTTCGTCAAACATGCGTTTCCCTCGCTCTGGGACAGACGCTGGCTGGCGGAATTCACTAAATCCGGGGTGAGCGCATGAGCTGGCGCGTGCTGCGACTCAATGCCAAAACTTATCCGGTCGAGCCCGGGGAGTATGCGGCGCTCGCCGATGCCGGTGCCGAGTTGGTGGCGGTGGAAGGCCGGACTGAGGCCGATATTCTGGCTGCTGCCGCGGGCTGCGATGCGCTGATGGTGGTCTCGTCCTATGTGCCGGCGACCGTGGTCAGGCAGTTGCCCAAGTGCCGCACCATCGCCCGTTTGGGCGCTGGTACCGATCGAATCGATATTGAGGCCGCGACCCAAGCTGGCATGGTCGTTAGCAATGTGCCTGATTTTTGCCTAGGCGAGCAGGCCGACCACACCATGGCCCTGCTGCTGTCATTCGCGCGCCGCCTGCCCTTCATGCAGCAGGCGATGCGAGAAGGTAATTTTTCAGCCCGACAACACGCTGGCGTGCATCGGCTCGCTGGCCGGCAATTGGGCCTGATCGGATTTGGCGCCAGCGCCCAGGCCGTAGCGCGCAGGGCGACAGCCTTTGGGCTGCAGGTTCAGGCCTGGACCCGAAACCCCGGCAATTACCACAGCGTCGCCGAGCAACTTGGTGTTCGGCTGGTCGATTTATCCAGCTTGCTGCAAACCAGTCACTTCATCTCGATTCACCTGCCCTTGACACCGCAAACCCGTCATCTGCTTGGTGCGGCTGAGTTGGCGCTCATGCGGCCCGATGCGGCCTTGGTGAACACCTCCCGTGGCGCCATCATCGACGAGCCTGCCCTGGTTGATGCGCTCCAGCGAGGCGCTATTGCCGGAGCCGCACTTGATGTTTTTTCGTCGATAGATGTGTTTGCCCCGTCAGCCCCGCCGCCGCAGCACCCCTTGCTGGCCATGGACAACGTCATCGCAACGCCACACAGTGCCGGTAGCTCGGTTGAATCCACCCGCGAGTCCAAGGAGCGCGGCGCGCAGCATGCTGCCGCAGTGTTGCTGGGACGTTGGCCCGCCCATGTGGTGAACCCTTCGGTCCAGCCCCGATGGCCACTTCGGCGCCACCAGCCCTGACCTCAGGCTGAACCCGGGTCGCCAATCGGGTATCGTGTCGGTATGACACGTGAACTCCCGATGACCTCGCCAGACCGCATCGAGGCTGTGGACGCCCTGCGTGGCGTTGCCATGCTTTGGATGACAGCCTTTCATTTTTGCTTCGACCTGAACCACTTCGGTCACATTCAGCAGAACTTCTACCTTGATCCGTTCTGGACCTGGCAGCGCAGCGCCATCGTCAGCCTGTTTTTGTTGTGTGCTGCCCTGGGGCAGGCGATTGCGGTGGCACAGGGGCAAAGTTGGTCGCGCTTTTGGCGGCGCTGGTTTCAGGTGGCAGGCTGTGCGCTGTTGGTCACGGCGGGGTCCTGGCTGATGTACCCTCAAAGTTTCATCTATTTTGGGGTGCTGCACGGCATGGCGGTGCTACTCGTTATTGCCCGCCTGACTGCCCACTGGGGGCGATGGCTGTGGCTGCTGGGGGCGGTGGCGCTGGCGCTGCCATGGGCTGCGCAGCCGCTGTTGGCCGGGGCACTGGCGCCCTGGGCCGAGCCCCTGAACAGCCCTGCGCTGAACTGGCTGGGGCTGATCACGCGCAAACCCGTTGCCGAGGACTACGTGCCGGTGTTGCCCTGGTTGGGCATGGTGTGGTGGGGTATCGCTGCGGGTCAGTGGCTGCTAAAGACAGACTGGCTGCGGCAATGGCAGCCACCGGGTGGTGCCGGCCGGCGACTCGCGGCGCTGGGTCGCTGGAGCCTGAGCTACTACATGCTGCACCAGCCGGTGCTGATTGGCGCCCTGATGGCGCTGAGCTGGGTGGCTGGTCGCTAACCACCAGCGCCACCCAGAGGGCGCTTACTCGATCTTGGCCTTGGCCCGCAGTTCTTCCTGGAATTTGCCCAGCTTTTGTTGTTCAAGCTGCTGTTTGATTTGAGGCTTGACATCGTCAAACTTGGGCAACTGTGTATCGCGAACATCGTCCAGCCGGATGATGTGGAAGCCGAACTGGGTCTTGACGGGCGTTTCGGTCAGCTTGCCCTTGGCCAGCTTGGTCAGCGCGTCTGAAAATTCAGCCACATAGTTACCGGCACTGGCCCAGTCCAGATCGCCGCCGTTGGCGCCAGAGCCTGGGTCTTTGCTCGACTTCTTGGCAATCTCTTCAAACTTGCCGCCTTTTTTCAGCTGGGCAAGAATGGCCTTGGCTTCAGCTTCCTTGGCCACCAAGATGTGGCGGGCTCGATACTCTTTGCCCCCATTGGCTGCGGCGTATTTGTCGTACTCGGCCTTGACGTCAGCGTCGGTCACCGGGCTGGTCTTCTGGAAGTTGCCGAACAGTTCGCGGATCAGCAGGGTTTGGCGTGCCAGCTCCATCTGGACTTTATAGTCCTCGGTCGCATCCAGGCCTTGCTTTTGGGCTTCTTGAATAAAGATCTCGCGGGCGATCACTTCGTCGCGCAACTGGCCCTGCATCTCGGGTGTGACCGGACGGCCAGACTTGGCGACCTGTTGAGCCAGGGCCTCGACCCGCGCGACGGGTACGGCCTTGCCGTTAACGATCGCGACGTTTTGGGCCAGCGCCAGTGGGGTCAGGCCGCCGATGAGCAGGGCGCTGACCAAAGTTGAAATCAGGGTGCGTTTCATGAGGAAAAGGTCTCGGGTAATTAAAAAAACAAGCGACGAGTAACAGGGGCCATCGAGGCCGATTTTCACGCAGGCGGTGGGCTTGCTTCGATGGCGAGTGCGTGCAGCCCTTGGTCCATAAAATCTTGCAGCGCATCATACACAAGGCGATGCCGCGCCAGCGGCGACTTGCCTCGGAAAGCCTCGGCGCTAATGCGGACCCGGAAATGGGTGCCCTGGCCGCTGTCGTTGGCGCCAACGTGGCCGCTGTGTTGCCAACTCTCGTCCAAAACTTCCAGTTGTAGGGGCTGCAGGGTGTCGATCAGGCGTTGGGTCAGCAGCGCCTCGGTGGGTGCGCCTGTCGGGGCAGGGATCGTCGTCATGCCTTCGGCCCGTCGGACTTGAGGTAACGGGCAATGTAAAGCCCCTGGCCCAAGATGAAAACCAGTGGAAAGGCGTAGCCCCAGAGCTTGAAATTAACCCAGTCTTCGGTGCTGTAGTAGGCAGCCACGTAACCGTTGATGCTGGCCATGAACAAGCAGTAGCCGATCCAGATCAGGTTGAGCCGCTGCCACACGGGGTCAGGCAGTTCAAGTTGGCTGCCCAGCAGCAGTTTGAGGAAGTTCTTTTTCAGCAGCCAGACTGTCACCATCAGCCCGATCGCCATCGCACCGTACAACACGGTCGGCTTCCATTTGATGAATCGGTCGTCGTGCAAGAGCAGGGTCAGTGCGCCAAAGACCAGCACCAGTGCCAGCGTGATCTTGTGCATCATGGGCAGTCGGCGGTCGATCGCGTAGACCAGCCCCATCTGGACCACGGTCGCCGCCATCAACACGGCGGTGCCCACATAAATGTCGTAGAGCTTGTAACTGCCGAAAAACAGCAGTATGGGGAAAAAATCGATCAGCAGCTTCATGAAGGTGTGAAGTGTAGCGAGGCCGAGTTCATGCAGTAGCGCAGGCCGGTCGGTGCAGGGCCGTCCTCAAACACATGGCCGAGGTGCGCGCCACAGTCAGCGCAATGCACCTCGGTGCGCTTTATCCAGAGCAGGCCGTCCACCTTGGTGCCCACCGCTTCGGGGGCAATCGGCTGGAAGTAGCTGGGCCAACCGGTGCCCGAGTCGAATTTGGCTGCCGCATCAAACAGCGACTTGTCGCAACAGATGCAGCGGTAGGTGCCGGCGGCGTGCTGCTCGGCCAGCCGCCCCGTAAAGGCGCGCTCGGTGGCCTCGTGGCGCGTGACCTGGTAGGCCATAGGCTCGGCGCCTTTGTCTTTGAGCAGGGATTGCCACTCGGCGTCGGTCTTGGTAATTTTGTAGGGCATGGTGGTTGACAGGGTGAAGGAGGGGTTCAAGAACTGCAGCTGATGGCGATGCTACTCGCCCAGTCGGGCGGCAAGCCTGCCAGGTCGTCAAAGCCCGGGTGTTCGTCAAAGGGAGATTCGAGCACTGTCAGCAGGGCCTGGACCTGTGAGAAATCCATTTGCCGTGCGGCCCGTATGGCCAACTCACCCAGGTGATTGCGCAACACGTATTTTGGGTTTGTCTTGAGCATCAAATCGGCCACCAGACCATGTGGCATATAGCTAGTTCGCTCTGAATATTGTAGCAACCAGGCGTCTATACCGGCCCGGTTAAGAAACAGGTCGCGCACCGGCCCAGGCGCCCGCCCGCCCTGCGCGTGACTCAGCCGGCGCCAGAACAGGGTGTAGTCCACCCGGTCGGCCGCCAGCAGCTTCAGGATGTCTTCGATCAGGCGGCGATCGGTCGCAGCCTGCTGCGCGTCTGGCTCACCCAGCAAGCCGAGCTTGGCCCGCATCCGCGCCGCCAGCGCGGCCGGGAGCAGGGTTTTGTAGGATTCAAGCGCGGCCAGTGCCAGCGCTTGTTCGCCGATCAAGGGCAGCAGCGCCTGGCCTAAGCAAAACAGGTTCCAGTAGGCGATGTTGGGTTGCTTCTGGAAAGCGTAGCGGCCGCCGCTGTCAGAGTGGTTGCAGATGTGACCGGGGTCGTAGCCGTCCAGAAACTGGAATGGCCCGTAGTCGATGGTCAGGCCAAGCATGCTCATGTTGTCGGTGTTCATCACGCCATGGCAAAAACCCACGGCCTGCCACTGCGCCACCATGTCTGCCGTGCGCTCACTGACCGCTTGCAGCAGCGCGGCAAAGCGGTTGCCTTGAAATTCCGTGGTGTCCCGGCAGGTCGGGTAAAACCGGTCGATCACGTGGTCGGCCAATGTTTGCAGCTCGGTCAACTGCTGGCGGTAGGCAAAGTGTTCAAAATGCCCGAAACGTATGAAACTTGGCGCCACTCGGGTCACCACCGCCGCAGTTTCACTGGTCTCTCTGTAAACCGGTGAGTCCGAGCCAGTCACGCACAGCGCGCGCGAGGTCGGAATGCCCAGCCCGTGCATGGCCTCGCTGCACAAAAATTCACGAATGCTCGAGCGCAACACGGCGCGACCGTCGCCCATGCGGGAGTAGGGCGTAAGCCCAGCCCCTTTGAGCTGGATCTCTTGTCCGGCAGCCGTTTGTCCCAGCAAAATAGCCCGGCCGTCACCCAGTTGCCCGGCCCACACGCCAAACTGATGGCCGCTGTAGACGCTGGCCAGCGGTTGGGTGCCGGCGATATGAAGGTTGCCACTCAGGGCCTGCAGCAGCGCGTCAGATGACAGCTGGTCAGCTGACAGGCCCAACTCGCGCGCCACGGCCTTGCTGCGGCCCACCCAGTAAGGCGCCGGCAGCGGTGTGGCCGTCAATTCAGTAAAAAAGTCTACGCCCAGAGCTGCGAAGCTGTTGTGCCAGTTCAGGCCGAGGTCTAGGCTGTTCGCCTCGGTAGTTGCCGTGTTCATGGCTGGATTGTCACGCAGGTGGGGCTGGCAGGTGGGCAGTGGGGTTGTCTGCTTGGGGGTTGATCAGCCCGACGGCCCCGCCGCCCTGATCCCACACACCACAAAACTGGTTCCCATCAGGCCGGGAGAGTCGCTTGGTACAGGCAGGCCGACGTCACGGCCGACATGGCAGCGACGCCAATTTGTGCCAGCGCAGTTTCAATCTCGCCTGTGAAGCAGTTGTACATGCGTTCGGCACCTTCGGGACCCACCGCTGCGAGTGCGTACAAAAATGGCCGCCCCACCAACACCAGGTCAGCACCCAGTGCCCGGGCTTTGACCATGTCGTCACCGGTGCGGATGCCGCTGTCAAATAGCAGGGGGAAAGTCGGTCCGACGGCCTGCCGGATGGCTGGCAGCGCAGCAATGGCCGAGGGCGCACTGTCCAACTGGCGCCCGCCGTGGTTGGAGACGCAGATGGCGTCAACGCCCTCAGTTTTCATTCGCACAGCGTCTTCGGCCGACAGCACGCCTTTGATGATCAGCTTGCCGCGCCAGGCTGCCCGAAGTTCTTGCAGAAAAGCCCAGTTGGCCCCGGTTCTGGGCGCGTTGCGGTCATAGCCCTTGGCGTTGGCGCCCGAAAAATTGGCCATGGTCGGCAAGCCGCTGGCCAGGGTTTTGAGCGACCAGTGCGGGTGCGTCGCAAAGTCCACGAAATGCCGGGCAGTCATCCGGAAAGGCGTGGCAAAACCGTTGCGCACATCGCGCGGCCGTTTGCCCAGGCGTGGCACATCCACGGTCAGGATCAGGGTGTCGTAGCCGGCATTGGCGGCGCGCTGGCTCAGCGCCATGGCGTCTTGTGTGCTGCCGGTGACGTAGAGCTGAAACCAGGCCCGCCCGCCGCTGAGTCGCAGCAGCTCTTCCAGCGAGGTCGAGGAGGCTGTCGACACACCCAGCGGCAGGTTGTGGCGCAGGCTCAAGGCGGCCAGGCTGTGGTCGGTGCCGGGCCAGGCCAGGTCACACATGCCCATGGGGGCGACGCCAAACGGCACATCCCAGTCCCGCCCCAGCAGCGAGGTTTTGAGGGAAATGCTGTTGACCTCGGCCAGGCTGCGCGGCTGCAAGCGCACGCGCTGCAGGTCGCTGAGGTTGCTGGCCAGGCCCAGTTCGTCGCCGGCGCCGCCGTCGATGAAGTCGTAAATCAAGCGCGGCAGGCGTCGCGCCGCTAACGCCCGGGCATCACGGGTCGTTGGCAGCGACCGGCTGGGTTTGAAGGTCGCCGCCGTGTTTCGGTCAGCGGGGGTCATGAATGAAGAAAGCATGGATCCAATCATAAATGGCCGAACCGACCCCGTCCGGCAGTCGGCTCACGCCACAACACGGCGGCTGCCGGCAAGCGCTTGTTTCGCAGTACGATGCGGGCCTTGTTTCTTTCATTTTCAGGAGTTGTCCATGCTCGGTCTGATGCAAAACCACCCGTTGTTGATCTCGTCGCTGATTGATTTTGCTGAACGGCACCACGGGGACGCCGAGATCGTGTCGCGCCGGGTGGAAGGCGACATACACCGCTACACCTACAAGGCTCTGGCGGCGCGTTCGCGTCAGGTGGCCCATGGGCTGGACAGCCTGAAGCTGGGCTTTGGCGACCGGGTCGCGACCCTGGCCTGGAACGGTTACCGCCACCTGGAGTTGTACTTCGGCGTCAGTGGTTCGGGGCGAGTGCTGCACACGCTCAACCCGCGCTTGCACCCGGATCAAATCACCTGGATCGCCAACCACGCAGAAGACTCAGTGCTGTGTTTTGATCTCAGCTTCCTGCCCATCGTTAAAGCGATTGCAGGCCGCTGCGTCACCATCAAGCACTACGTGGCGCTGTGCGATGCCGACAGGCTGCCCGCCGACAGCGGTATCCCCGGCCTGCTGAGCTACGAGGCCTGGATCGGAGCCAGGTCCACCGCCTACGCCTGGCCGATTTTTGATGAAAACTCGGCGTCGAGCATGTGCTACACCAGCGGCACCACGGGCAACCCCAAGGCCGCGCTGTACAGCCACCGCTCCACCCTGCTGCACGCGCTGGCCGGCGCCTTGCCCGATGCGCTGGCGATGAGCGCCCGCGACGCGGTGTTGCCAGTCGTACCCATGTTTCACGTCAACGCTTGGGGCTTGCCGTATTCGGCCGCCATGACCGGCGCCAAGTTGGTGTTCCCCGGCCCGGCAATGGACGGCAAGTCGATTTTCGAGCTGATCGAGACCGAAAAAGTCTCCTTCGCCGCTGGCGTGCCGACGGTGTGGCAAATGATGCTGGGGCATATGCAAGCCGGTGGCCTGCGTTTTTCGACCCTCAAGCGCACCGTGATTGGCGGTTCGGCCTGCCCGCCGGCCATGATCACCGCGTTCAACGACGACTATGGCGTCGAGGTGCTGCACGCCTGGGGCATGACCGAAATGTCGCCCCTGGGCACGGTCTGCACCCTCAAAAACAAGCACATGGCGCTGGCGCCCCAAGACAAGATGAAGGTCCGGCTCAAGCAGGGCCGAGGTATTTTTGGCGTTGACATGAAGATTGTTGACCCCGAGGGCCAGGAGTTGCCCTGGGACGGCAAGGCCTTTGGCGACCTGCTGGTGCGCGGGCCGTGGATCATCAGCGCGTATTTCAAGGGCGAGGGCGGCAGCCCCTTGGTGGATGGCTGGTTCCCCACTGGCGACGTGGCCACCATCGACCCCGACGGCTACATGCAGATCACCGACCGCAGCAAGGATGTGATCAAGTCAGGTGGTGAGTGGATCAGCTCGATCGATGTCGAAAACCTCGCCATGGCGCACCCAGCGGTTGCCATGGCAGCTTGCATCGGCATGAAGCACCCCAAGTGGGACGAGCGGCCCATCATTGCGGTGGTCAAGAAACCAGGTGCAGCGGTGAGCCGAGACGAACTGATCGCGTTCTACGAGGGCAAGACCGCCAAATGGCAGGTTCCCGACGACGTCGTCTTTTTGGATGCCATCCCCCTGGGTGGCACCGGCAAGATGCAAAAAACCAAGCTGCGCGAGGTCCTGAAAGATTACCGCTTGCCCGGTCTTTGACCCACCGCGCTTGGCGATGGCGCAACAGGTTGAGGCTTTCAAGGTGTTCCGCTGCCGAATGAAGCGTCCCTGAACCGGATTGCGGCATTCAGATCCCGTTGCGCTTGGCCATAGTGGGCTCTTTTTGGGTTTTGCGCTGATACAGGACAGGCGACATGGAGTTTTTCATCATCTCGACGCTCAATGGCGTCAGCTATGGCTTGCTGCTGTTCATGCTAAGTTCGGGGCTGACCCTGATCTTTAGCATGATGGGCGTGCTCAACTTTGCCCATGCCAGCTTTTACATGCTGGGCGCCTATGTGGGCTACACGGTGTCGCGCTGGGTCGGGTTCTGGCCGGCGCTGGTGCTGGCACCCCTGGTGGTGGGTGCGCTCGGCGCGCTTTTTGAGCGGCTTTGCCTGCGCCGGGTGCACAAGTTTGGGCATGTGCCCGAGCTGCTGATCACATTTGGCCTGACCTATGTGGTGCTGGAGTTGGTGCAACTGATCTGGGGCCGCATTGCGCTCGACTTTAAACCGCCCGAAACCCTGCAAGGCCCGGCCTTCACCCTGATCAACCACTCGCTCAACGGCCTGCAGCTGGTCTTGGGCGCAGCGCCAGCCGAGTGGTGCAGTGCCACCGACACTGCGATCAGGGTGGTGTGCTCACCGTTTCCAGCCACCCGTGGCTTCATGATGCTGGTGGCAATGACCATGCTGGTGGCGATCTGGCTGTTGCTGACCCGCACCCGGGTCGGGCTGGTAATTCAGGCGGCACTCACACACCCGGACGCCGTGGAGGCTCTGGGGCATAACGTTCCGCGCGTCTTCATGCTGGTGTTTGGCGCCGGGGCCGCGCTGGCCGGTCTGGCCGGCGTGATCGGTGGCAGCACCTTCCTGACCGAGCCGTCGATGGCGGCCACGGTCGGCTCCATCATTTTTGTGGTGGTGGTGGTGGGTGGCATGGGCTCCTTGTCGGGGGCTTTTGTCGCCTCTTTGCTGATCGGTACGGTGCAGACCTTTGCGGTCGCCTTTGACTACTCGCTGCTGACCCTGCTGCAGCAACTGAACCTGCCCATTCATGCGGCGTTGCGCGACAACTCGCTGGCCCGGTTGACCATTGCCCAGGTGGCCCCCATCCTGCCCTACTTGTTTTTGGTCCTGATCCTGATCTTCAGGCCCCGTGGCCTGCTCGGCCACCGCGAGGGTTGATGATGTCACGCCTGTCTGCCCGTGTGGGCTCGCTCCGGGGTTGGTCCCTATTTGCCGTGGTGATGCTGGTGGCGCCACAGTTGTTCGCCAGTGGTCTGTCGGTGACCATGCTGTCGCAGATGGGCATCGCCATCATCGCTTGCCTCTCGTACAACATGCTGCTGGGCCAGGGCGGCATGCTCAGCTTTGGCCATGCGGTGTACACCGGCCTGGGTGCCTTTGTGGCGATCCATGCTTTAAACAGTTACGGCGGCGGGGTGCTGCCAGTGTCGCTGGTGCCGATGGTCGGCGGCTTTGCCGGCATGGGTTTTGCCGTGTTGTTTGGCTATGTCACCACGCGCAAGTCGGGCACCACCTTTGCCATGATCACGCTTGGCCTTGCCGAGCTGGTGTTTGCTATGGCGTTGATGATCCCCGAGTTTTTCGGGGGGGAGGGCGGCGTGTCGGGGAACCGGGTGATGGGACAGGCCGTGCTGGGCGTCACCTTTGGCCCGGCCACCCAGGTGTATTACCTGATTGCGGCCTACACCCTGGTGTCCATGGTCCTCATGTACGCTTTTACCCAGACCCCCTTGGGCCGCATGCTTAATGCGGTGCGCGACAACCCGGAGCGGGTGGAATTTATTGGCTACAACCCGCAGCGGGTGCGCTACACGGCTTTCATCATCGCGGGCTTTTTTGCCGGCATCTCGGGCGGGTTGGGCGCGCTCACCTTCGAGATCGTCACCGCCGAGGTGGTGGGCGCCGCGCGCTCGGGGGCTTACCTGCTGTTTACTTTCCTGGGCGGTGCCACGTTCTTCTTTGGCCCCATCATTGGCGCCATTTTGATGGTGCTGGCCTTTGTGCTGCTGAGCGAGTTCACCAAGGCTTGGCTGCTGTACCTGGGGCTGCTGTTTTTGTTCATGGTGATGTACGCGCCGGGCGGCATCGCCAGCCTGGTCATGATGAACCTGCGACTGGCCCTGCACGGCAAGCTGGCGCGACTGAGTGGCAGCTACGCTGGTCTGCTCATGACAGGCCTGATGATTTTGCTGGGCTCGGCGGCCTTGATTGAAATGGTGTACCACCTGCAACTGAGCTCGGCCTCTGGCTCGGTAGTGCCGTTCCTGGGCCTGTCGCTGGACACCGCTGCCCCACTGACCTGGGTGTGCGCGGTACTGCTCCTAGCTTCAGGGGCGCTGGCGTTCCGGCCAGTGCAAAAGCGCTTTGCCTTGCAATGGGACGCGGCCCAGGCCGAGATTGAGCAGGCGCTGCAGGCGAAAGGTGGGGCATGATGGTGACGACCAGCCAGACCGGTCCCCATGCGCTGGAGTTGCGCGATCTGCGAAAGAGTTTTGGCAAGACCGAGATCATTCGCGGCACCAATTTGGCCGTTCGCCCCGGGGAGCGGGTGGCCATCATCGGCCCCAACGGTGCTGGCAAGTCGACCCTGTTCAACCTGATCAGTGGCCGGTTTGAAGCCAGCAGTGGTGATGTGCTGCTGCACGGTCAGCGCATCAACGGCAAGAAACCCTTTGAGATCAATCGGCTGGGCCTGTCGCGCAGCTTCCAGATCACCAACATCTTCCCCAAGCTCAGCGTGTTTGAGAACCTGCGTTGTGGCGTGCTCTGGAGCCTGGGCTACAAGTACAGCTTCTTCAAGTTTTTGGTGGACCTGGACGACGCCAACGAGCGTGCGCAACAGTTGATGCGCATGATCGGGCTCGGCCACAAGCGCGATGTGCTGGCCATGAACCTGACCTACGCCGAGCAGCGGGCGCTAGAGATTGGCATCACCATTGGCGGTGGCGCCAATGTGATTCTGCTGGATGAGCCTACGGCTGGCATGAGCCGCAGTGAAACCGCACGCTTCATCGAGCTCATCAAACAGGTGACCGAGGGCAAGACCCTGCTGACCGTGGAGCATGACATGGGTGTGGTGTTTGGTTTGGCCGACAAGATCGCGGTGCTGGTGTATGGCGAAGTCATTGCCTTTGACACCCCAGAGGCGGTGCGGGCCAATGCCCGGGTGCAAGAAGCCTACCTGGGGTCGGCTGTGGCCGATGCCCAGGTCAGTGCCCAGGGTGGGGGTGCCTGAGCATGCTGCAGGTCAGTCAATTACAGGCGTTTTACGGCAAGAGCCATGTGCTGCATGGTGTCGACCTGCAGGTGGGCCAGGGCGAAATCGTGGCCCTGCTCGGGCGCAATGGCTCGGGCCGCTCCACCACCGCCAAGGCCATCATGGGCATGGTGGCGTGTCAGGGCTCGGTGCTGTGGCAGGGCGGTCAGATTCTGGGCCGCAAACCCTATGAGATCGCCAACCTGGGGCTCGGTTATGTGCCGGAAAGCCGTGACATTTTCCCCAAGCTCACCGTGCACCAGAACCTGCTGCTGGGGCAAAAGCGGAGTCAAAAGAAACCGCGTTGGTCATTTGACGACATGTACCAGCTCTTTCCCCGCCTCAAGGAGCGTGAGCACACCGAGGCCGGTGTCCTCTCTGGCGGCGAGCAACAAATGCTGACCCTGTGCCGCACCTTGATGGGCGACCCGGACCTGATCATCATCGACGAGCCCACCGAGGGCCTGGCGCCCAAGATCGTCGAGCTGGTGGCTGAGTACTTGCAGGCCCTGCGGGCCCGCGGTTTGTCGGTGCTGCTGATTGAGCAGAAGCTGACCATCGCCTTGCAGATCTCTGACCGCTGTCTGGTGATGGGCCACGGCAGCATTGTGTTTGACGGCACGCCCGAGGCCCTGCGTCAAGATGCCACCACCCGCAAGGAGTGGCTGGAGGTCTAGTGGGCCTTGTCCCACCGGTGACTGGGCTGCTACCCTGTCACGGCGCAGGACCCTACAATCTTCAAAAACGAACGACCGTTCTTTTTTCTATCTGCAAGGAAAATACCCATGACTGCCCAATACCAAGTGCATGGCGACATCGCCGTCATCACGCTCAGCAACCCACCCGTGAACGGCCTGGGCTTTGCCACCCGCCTCAGCATTGCCGATGGTCTGAGCCGGGCCAACGCAGACCCCGCTGTCAAGGCCCTGGTGTTGACGGGCGCTGGCAAGGCGTTTTCAGGCGGCGCCGACATCAAGGAGTTCGGCAGCCCCAAGGCCCTGCAAGAGCCCAACCTGCTCAGCGTCATTGTGGCCCTGGAGCACTCGGCCAAACCCGTGGTGGCGGCCATTCACAGCGTGTGTATGGGTGGCGGGCTGGAACTGGCGATGGGCTGCCATTACCGCATTGCCGCACCAGGTTGCAACGTGGCACTGCCTGAAGTCAAGCTGGGTCTGATCCCCGGTGCTGGCGGCACGCAGCGCCTGCCGCGTGTTTTGGGTGTTGAAGTGGCGCTGAACATGATCGTCAGCGGCGAACCAGTCAAAAGCGAGATGCTGGCCATGTTGCCAGGCCAGAAGCTGTTTGACAAAATGGCCAACTCTGCCGAGACGCTTGCTGAGGAGGCCTTCGCCCTGGCGCGCGCTATGGCTGACATCCGGCCGCTGCCGCTGGTGCGCAACCTGCCCTGCAAACACCCGCAGGGTGATGCTTACTTTCAGTTCGCGCGCAACATGGTGAAGGGCATGGCCAAGAATTTCCCGGCCCCGCCCAAGTGTGTGGACGCGGTTGAAGCCGCCACCAAGCAGAAGTTCGACGCCGGAATGGTGGTGGAGCGGGATATTTTTGTCGCTTTGATGCAGACGTCCGAGTCGCGCGCATTGCGCCACATTTTCATGGCCGAGCGGGCCGCCTCAAAAATTCCTGATGTCCCGGCAGATACGCCGCAACGACCGATCAAGTCGGTCGCAGTGATTGGTGCTGGCACGATGGGCGGCGGCATCGCCATGAACTTTCTCAACGCCGGTCTGCCGGTGGTGATGCTGGAGATGAAGCAAGAGGCCCTAGACCGCGGCTTGGCCACCATCCGCAAGAACTATGAAGCGCAGGTTAAAAAAGGCAAGCTCAAGGCCGACAAGTACGAGCAGCGCATGGCCCTGCTGCAAACCACATTGAGCTACGACGACCTGGGCAGTGCAGACCTGGTGATTGAGGCGGTGTTCGAGGAGATTGGGGTCAAGGAGGCCGTGTTCAAGCAACTCGACCGCGTCATGAAGCCCGGCGCCATCCTGGCCAGCAACACCTCGACGCTGGACGTGGACAAGATCGCCAGTTTTACCAACCGGCCGCAAGACGTGGTCGGCCTGCATTTCTTCAGCCCGGCCAATGTCATGAAGTTGCTGGAGGTGGTGCGTGGCGCCAAGACGGCCAAGGACGTGCTGGCCACGGTGATGACACTGGCCAAGACCATCCGCAAGACGGCGGTGGTGTCAGGTGTTTGCGACGGCTTCATCGGCAACCGCATGGTCGAGCAGTACGGCCGCCAGGGCGGCTTTTTGCTGGATGAAGGTTGCACCCCTGACCAGGTGGACCGGGCGATTGAAAAATTCGGCTTTGCCATGGGCCCCGTCCGCATGGGCGACCTCGCCGGCAATGACATTGGCTGGGCCATCCGCAAGCGCCGCGCGCTGGAAAGGCCGGGCATGAAGTACAGCAAGACCGCCGACCTGCTGTGTGAGAAAGGGCGCTTTGGCCAGAAAACTGGCGCCGGTTGGTACGACTACGTGGCCGGCAAGCGCGACGCGATTCCCAATGCTGAGGTGGTGGAAATGATAGCGGCGCACCGTGCCTCATTGGGCATCACGCCGCGCAAAATCTCGGATGACGAGATCGTGCAGCGCCTGGTTTATGCGCTGGTCAATGAGGCCGCGCACATCCTGGAAGAGGGCATTGCCTCTAAGGCCAGCGACATCGACATGGTGTACCTGATGGGTTACGGTTTCCCGATTTATCGCGGCGGCCCGATGAACTACGCCGACCAGGTGGGCCTGTTCAATGTGGTGCAAAGCATGGGCCGTTTTGCCCAGAACCCGCGCGACGACGCCGCTTTTTGGCAGCCCGCGCCCCTGCTCGCCCGCCTGGCTGCCGAAGGCCGGACCTTCAATTGATTTGAACCAGAGGACTCCACCATGTCATCAGCTGTTATTGTCTCCACCGCCCGCACCCCGCTCGCCAAAAGCTGGAAAGGCTCGTTCAACATGACCCACGGCGCCACCCTGGGCGGGCATGCCGTCCAGCACGCCATTGCCCGGGCTGGCATTGAGGCCGCTGAGGTGGACGACGTCATCATGGGCTGCGCCAACCCCGAGGGTGCCACCGGCGCCAACATCGCGCGCCAGGTGGCTCTGCGCGCCGGCTGCCCGATCACGGTCTCCGGCATGACCGTGAACCGTTTTTGTTCGTCGGGCCTGCAGACCATCGCCCTGGCCGCCCAGCGCGTGATCGCGGGTGAAGGTGATGTTTATGTGGCCGGTGGCGTGGAAAGCATTTCCTGCGTCCAGCAGGAAATGAACCAGCACATGCTGGCCGACCCCTGGCTGGCAAAGAACAAGCCCGAGATCTACTGGAACATGCTTCAAACCGCCGAAAACGTGGCCAAGCGCTACGGCATTGGCCGCGAGGCCATGGACGAGTACGGCGCCGCCAGCCAGCAACGCGCGACCGCAGCGCTGGCTGCAGGCCTGTTTGCCGACGAGATCGCCCCCATCACGGTCACCATGGGTGTGGCCGACAAGGTCATGGGCCTCACCACCCAACAAGTCACGGTCAGCCAGGACGAAGGCATCCGCGACGGCACCACCAAGGAGGGCATCAGCGGCCTGCGCTCGGCGCTGCCCGGGGGTCTGATCTCGGCCGGCAACGCCAGCCAGTTCTCGGACGGCGGCGGTGCCTGTGTGGTGATGTCAGAGAGCCTGGCTGAGAAAAAAGGCCTGAGGCCGCTGGGGCGCTTTCTGGGCTTTGCGGTCGCCGGTTGCGAGCCCGACGAGATGGGCATTGGCCCGGTGTTCGCCATTCCCAAGGTGCTGGCTCGTCTGGGCCTGACGGTGGCCGACATCGACTTGTGGGAACTCAACGAAGCCTTTGCGGTTCAGGTGATCTACTGCCGCGACAAGCTTGGCATCCCGGGTGACCGCCTCAACGTCAATGGCGGTGCCATTGCGGTGGGCCATCCCTATGGCGTCAGCGGCCAGCGCCTGACCGGCCACGCCCTGATAGAAGGCCGCCGTCGCGGCGCCAAGCGGGTTTGCGTCACCATGTGCATTGGCGGCGGCATGGGTGCCGCCGGTGTGTTTGAGGTGCTGTGAGCCTGCTGCAACGCCCAACGGTCGTCATTCCCGTAACAACGGGAATCCATGCCTGATCCTGCCATGAACTTGCGCTCCACCGTCGATTTTTTACTGTACCAGTGGCTCGATGTACCGTCGTTGACCCAGCGGACTCGTTTCGCCGACCACTCGCGCGATACCTTTGACGCGGTGCTGGACACCTGCGAGCGCATCGCGCGCGACAAGTTCGCGCCTTTCAACCGCCTGGTGGACACGCAGGAGCCGCACTTTGACGGGGAGCGCGTGGTGCTGCCCGCTGCCACGCTGGCCGCTGCGCAGGCCTATGCGGCCTCGGGCATGCTGAGCGCGGCACAGAGCTACGAGCATGGTGGTATGCAGCTCCCGTACACCCTGGAGGCCGCTGCCAACTCGTTTTTTGCCTGCGCCTCGGTCAGCATTGGCTCAGGCATGCTCACCACCGGCAACGCCAATTTGCTGATGGTGCACGGCACGCCGCAGCAGCAAACTGCGTTTGCGCGCCATGAGTTCTCAGGGCGCTTCTCGGGCACCATGTGTCTGTCCGAGCCGCAGGCCGGCTCCTCGCTCAGCGACGTGACCACCCGGGCTCTGCCGGACGGCCCCGATTTTGCCGCCGATCCATTGGGGCCGCGCTACCGCCTCAAGGGCAACAAGATGTGGATCTCTGCTGGCGACCACGAGCTCACCGAGAACATCATCCACCTGGTGCTGGCCAAGATTCCCGGGCCCGATGGCCGGCTGGTGGCCGGCACGCGCGGCATTTCGCTGTTTATCGTGCCGAAAAAACTGGTCGATGCAGAGGGGCAACTCACCGGTGAGCGCAATGACGTGGCGCTGGCCGGCCTGAACCACAAGTTGGGCTGGCGTGGCACCACCAACTGTCTGCTCAATTTTGGCGAGGGCAAGTACCCGGTGCGCCCGCAGGCCGACGGCCCTTTTGGCGCTGGCGCGGGGGCCATTGGCTACCTGGTGGGGCAGCCCGGCGAGGGCCTGCGCTGCATGTTCCACATGATGAACGAAGCCCGCATTGGTGTTGGCATCGCTGCCACCATGCTCGGCCTGGCCGGCTACTACGCCTCGCTCGATTACGCCCGCAACCGACCGCAGGGCCGCCCGATCGGCAGCAGCGGCAAGGACGCCGCCGCGCCCCAGGTCCGCATCATCGAACACGCCGACGTCAAGCGTATGCTGCTGGCGCAAAAAGCCTATGGTGAAGGCGCCCTGGCCCTGGCGCTGTACTGTGCCCGACTGGTCGATGAGCAGCGCACCGGCTCGGCTGCCGACGCCGACGAGGCGCGCCTGCTGCTGGAGGTGCTCACGCCCATTGCCAAGAGCTGGCCGAGTGAATGGTGTCTGGAGGCCAACTCGCTGGCGATCCAGATCCATGGTGGCTACGGCTACACGCGGGATTTTCCGGTGGAGCAGTACTGGCGCGACAACCGGCTCAACATGATCCACGAAGGCACGCACGGCATCCAGGCGGCTGATCTGCTGGGCCGCAAGGTGCTGATGGAAAACGGCCGTGGTCTGCAGTTGCTCAGCCAGCGCATCGAGGCCACCGCCGAGCGTGCCCTGGCCGTGCCGGCCCTGGCCGAACATGCCCTGGCGCTGCGGCAGGCCCTGCAACAGGTGGCTGAGGCTACTCGCGCCGCTTGGGCTACCGGGGTGCCTGCCGACGCGCTGGCCAATGCCGTACCCTACATGCAGGCCTTTGGCCACACCGTACTGGCCTGGATCTGGCTGGATGTCGCTTTGGCAGCGCTGCACGACGATGCTACACAATCCATAGCACAAACCCAAGGCAGGATAAGGGCTACAGCCTATTTTTATCAATATGAATTGCCAAAAATTGGCGCCTGGCTGCAGGTGGTAAGCACGCGCAACCCGATCTGCGCCACCATGCCCGACGCCGCGTTTTAGCCGCTGAACACGACCCGCAACGCATGGGTCCCCGCGTGCGCGAGGACGACAGCCTATCGTCATCCCCGGCTATGACCGGGGATCCATGGCCCCCTTGCGTGACCGCCAGGCTTGTCGGGCAAAGCCCAGCAAGGACAGCGCCACCAGGACCATCAGGCCCTGTTGCAGCAACTGGTTTTCGGCGAAATCAAGTGGCTCCTGGCCTAGCCTGTAAAGCGTCGCCGCCATCAGCAGCGCCAACAACCATTGTGCTGGGCCGGTTGGCGTGAACCAGGCGGGGTTCAGCCGCAACCACAGGGCATGGCCGAGTGCCCCGGCGATCAGTCCGATGGCGGCGCCCGCCAGAACATCGCCTGGCCAGTGGGCACCGACGGCTATGCGGGACAGTCCTGCCGCTGCAGCCAGGCCGAACAGCCAGAGCGGGCGCCGGCCTGGGCGATCGCTGCAGGCCAGGTAAAGCGCGGTGGCGGCGGCAAAGGCGGTGATGGTGTGGCCTGAGGGGAATGATTCCCGGTGCAAAGGCTCGCCCAAAATGTGAAATTGCGCCACGTCCAGCACCGCCGCCGGTCGCGGGCTTTGCAGCCAGGCCTTGATGCCTCGCGACAGCAGGCTGGCAAAAGGCGCTGCGACCAGCCAGGCCCACATCAGCCGCGGGGCGAGCACCAACAGGGGCGAGGTCACTGCCAGCAGCCCCCAGCCATTGCCCAGCAAGGACAGCCCGGCCCAAAGGCTGCTGCCCAGCAGGGCGCAGGCGTGGTTCAGTGTGAGAAACAGGCGCGGCTCGAACCAGCCCAGCCAGACTGGCGCGCCCAAAAGAAGCAACAACAAGGCCACTGCCGTGCATCGCCAGAGTCGTGCGCGGCCGCCTGACGGCGCCGAGCTCATGTCTGCTCTCCGCTGCCGCCTTGCCAGCCACGGCAGTCGTAAAAGCGGAACTCGGACAACAAGGTGCCCCAGCGGCGCACGGGCATGCTGTCGAGCAGTTGGCAGTTGTCAAAGCCTGCCGGGCCCACCGGCAGCGCAAACGGCATCAGCGACCAGTCGACGAGCAGGGCGTTGCCCCCGGCCGCCAGTGGCGCAGTCCATAAATCAAACTGATCGACCCGGTGGTCGAGCACTTGAACCGACAACGGGCGCGCGTACCAGCCTAGTCGGCTGGCCAGGGTCCAATGCTGTACCGCCAAGGCGTTCAGACCATGGGCCGGCGCGAGCAGACGGGCCCGTTCACTGGCCAGGTCCCAGCCATGCAGGTCGGCAAAGGGGTTCGCCGCCTGGGTCTGGCCCGGTTCGCTGTTGGGCCAGGGCGCCAGGCCGGTGGCCATAGCGCTTAGGAGCAGGGTGAGTGCCACCGCTTGCAGGCTGGTCACTGTGGTCAGCAGCCAACGCCGGCCCTGCTGCAAGGCGCAGGCCAAGCCCAGCCCGGCAAAAGGCACCAGCGCGGCCCAGGCTGGTGCTGTCCAGTGCGGCAGGCTGCTGCCGCCGGCTGACAACCAGGCCAGCACGCCAAACGGCAGTACAAAGAACAGCGCCGTCAAGCGCCCGGCACCTGAAGTCGCCTGGCGCCAGCCGGGCACAGCCCACAGCAACAACGGCCCGTAAGCCAGCAGTTGCAGCAGGCCAAAGGTCAGCAAGGGTCGCAGCTGCCAGCCGGTGCCGGCGCCGTGCTGGGCCTGGTAGACAAAAGACAACCATTGGTGCTGTGCATTCCACACCAGCACCGGGGCGACCAGCAGCAGCGCCAGCAGTGTGGCGGCCCACAACCAGGGCTGACGCAACAGTCGCCAGCCGTGCGTCCGCAACAGGCAGAGTGCCACGGCCAGTGCGGCCAGGATGGCGGTGTATTTGCTCAGGCCAGCCAGGCCCAGCAGCAGGCCCAGCAGCAGCCAATCGCGCGGCCGGCTCAAGGCCAGCGGCTGCATCAGGCGAAGGGTTTGGTGCATCAGTGCCAGACTCAGCAGCGTCAGCAGGCTATCGGGCAGCAGCCCGATGGCCAACACATTAAACAGCGGCGCCAGCAGAAACACGCTCACTGCCGCCAGACCTGCTCTGTCGGCCGCAAGCGCGCTGCCCTGGCTGAGTTGCTTCGCCAATTGCTGGATTAGCCAGCCCGAGGCCAGCCAGATCAGGCCTGGCAGCAGCCGCAGCACCGCCACAGGTGCCTCCAGCGCCACCAGCGGCCACTGCAGCCAGCCCACCATGGGCGGATGGTCAAAATAGCTGAGCGCCGGGTGCAGCGCGTAGAGCAGGTAGTGGGCCTCGTCAACCGACAGCCCGTGTAGCGCACCCACCGTGGCATGCAGCACACAGCCCAGCCCCAGCAAAATCTGGGCTTGCCGCTGGGCTGGCAGGAGGCGGGCATGCATGGGCTGGAGCAAGGCAGGCAAGGTAAAGCCGGCAAGTCTAACGCGCAGGTGGGTCCCCGCGTGCAGCCTGCCCTCGACTTGATCGGGGGCGAGGGCGGTAGGCGTGACAATATCGCGAGCGAGACATGGCGGAGCGGTCCGGTCCTGCAAAATCACCTACCCAACCCGGAACCCCACCATGACGCGCACCATTCAGCAATTGTTTGACCTGACCGGCAAGACAGCGCTGGTGACCGGCGGCTCGCGCGGGCTGGGCCTGCAGATGGCTCATGCGCTGGGTGAGGCTGGCGCCCGCGTCATGATCAGCTCGCGCAAGGCGGCGGATCTCGAGCAGGCCTGCGCCGAATTACAGGCTGCGGGCATTGACGCGCGCTGGATCGCCGCCGACTGCGCCCGCGACGCCGAGATTGAACGCCTCGCCAATGAGACCCTGCAGCGTATGGGCGATGTCGATATTTTGGTAAACAACGCCGGGGCGGCCTGGGGAGCGCCGGCGGAAGACCACCCGATCGAGGCCTGGGACAAGGTCATGAACCTCAACATTCGCGGCTATTTTTTGCTGAGCCAAGCCATCGCCAAAAAAAGCATGATCGCCCGGCGAAGCGGCCGGATCATCAACATTGCTTCCATCACCGGTCTGGGCGGCAACCCGCCCGAAATCTGCACCATCGCCTACAACACCTCCAAGGGGGCGGTCATCAACTTCACCCGCGCGCTGGGGGCCGAATGGGGTAAGTACAACATCAACGTCAACAGCATTTGCCCGGGTTTTTTCCCCAGCCGAATGACCCAGGGTGCCCTGGCCGAGCATGGCGAGGCCCTGGCTGCCCACGCGCCACTGGGGCGTCTGGGCGACGACGAAGACCTGAAGGGCCTGTGCGTGTTGTACGCATCGGACGCCGGCAAGCACATCACCGGCCAGTGGTTGGCGGTGGACGGTGGTGTGAGCATCGTGAGGGGCGGCTAACATGGCGACAAAAATGACCCAGAATATTCAGATCCACCTTGACAACCGCCCGGTCGGTGAAGCCCAGGCCAGCAATTTCAAGCGGGTTGTGGCGGAAACACCGGCCTTACAGGAGGGCCAGGTGCTGGTGCGTCACCACTACCTCAGCCTGGACCCGTACATGCGTGGCCGCATGAATGACGCCAAGAGCTATGCCGTACCGCAAGGGCTGGGCCAGACCATGGGCGGCGGTACGGTCGGCGAGGTGGTCGAGTCGCGCCATGCGCAGTACGCCGTGGGCGACCAGGTGGTCGGCATGGGCGGCTGGCAGCAGTACAGCGTGGTCAATGCTGATCAGCCCGGCGCCCTGCGCAAGGTCGACACCACCCACGTGCCGCTGAGTGCCTATCTGGGCGCAGTTGGCATGCCTGGCGTCACTGCCTGGTACGGGCTGGTGAAAATCATCGAGCCCCAGGCCGCTCAGACCCTGGTGGTCAGCGCCGCCACGGGCGCGGTGGGCAGCGCCTTTGCCGCCCTGTCCAAGGCGCGCGGCTGCCGCACCGTGGGCGTGGCCGGCGGCCCCGACAAATGCCGTTATGCGGTAGAGGAACTGGGTTTTGACGCCTGCATTGACTACAAGCAGCACAGCAGCGCAGCCTCGCTGTCCAAGGCCCTGCGTGCCGAATGCCCAAACGGGATTGACGGCTATTTTGAGAATGTGGGCGGCATGGTGCTTGACGCCGTGCTGCCGCTGATGAACGCCTTTGGTCGCATCGCGGTCTGCGGCATGATCGCGGGCTATAACGGCGCGCCGCTGCCGCTGGCCTCCCCAGCACTCATCCTGACCAACCGGCTCAAGGTGCAGGGCTTCATCGTCAGCGAACACATGGACGTCTGGCCGACCGCGCTCAAGGAACTGGGCTTGTTGGTGGGCACGGGCAAATTGCGCGCCCGTGAGTCTGTGGCGCAGGGCATCGACGCGGCGCCCGAGGCCTTTTTGGGCCTGCTCAAGGGCCGTAATTTTGGCAAGCAGTTGGTCAAGCTGATCTAAACACCGTTCACATCACCCAGGAGTTGCCCATGGCCGACATCATTCTTCACCATTACCCGACCTCACCGTTTGCGGAAAAAATCCGGCTGGTGCTGGGCTACAAACAACTGGCCTGGAAGTCGGTCATCATCCCGTCCATCATGCCCAAGCCCGACGTGCTGGCGCTCACCGGCGGCTACCGCAAGACCCCGCTCCTGCAGATCGGCGCCGATATCTACTGCGACACCGCCCTGATCTGTGAGGTGCTGGAGCACCTGCAGCCCACGCCGGCGCTGTACCCGGTGCCGCACCGTGGCTTGGCCAGGGTGCTGGCCCAATGGGCTGACAGCACCCTGTTCTGGGCCGCCATGGGCTACAGCTTGCAGCCGCGCGGTGCCGCTGCCATGTTTGAGGGAGCACCCCCAGAGGCCGCCAAGGCCTTTGTCGCCGACCGTGGCGCCATGACTGCGGGCATGACCCGCCTGCGTCCGGCCGATGCCACCACGGCCTATAAATCCTACCTGCGTCGCATTGCCACCATGCTGGAGGGACAGGACTACCTGCTGGGCGCCGCACCGTGCGTGGCCGACTTTGCCGTGTACCACCCGCTGTGGTTTTCGCGCCGGCGCGTGACGGTCATGGCGGGCATCCTGGACGCGACACCGGCAGTGCTGGCCTGGATGGATCGCATGGAGGCGATCGGCCATGGCCATGTCGACAAACTCACTGCTACTGAAGCGATAGCAATCTCTTCAACAACCACGGGGCCTGCAGCCCAAATTGATACTTATTTTCAGGATGAGCACGGGATTCCTCTGGGCAGCAGGGTGACGGTCACAGCCGAGAGTTTTGGCCCCGAGCCTACCGAGGGCGAGCTGGTGGCCGCCACCCGCACCCGCTACACCCTGCGTCGGGTCGACGAGCGGGCAGGGCTGGTGCATGTGCACTTTCCGCGCATCGGCTTCACCCTCAAGGCAGCGCCGGCCGCATGAGCCTGGCGCCGGCCCTTGACTGGCAACTGTTGCCTTTCGACGCCCTGACCACACGCCAGTTGCACGACCTGCTGCAACTGCGCAGCGCTGTGTTTGTGGTGGAACAGGCCTGCGCGTTTCAGGATGTGGATGGCGCCGACCTCCAGGCGCTGCACCTGCTGGGCACCCGTTCCGGGCAACTGATGGCCTACGCGCGCTGCTTTGCCACTGGCGTCAAGTACGCAGAGGCCAGCATCGGCCGGGTGGTGACCGACCCTGCACACCGTGGCACCGGACTGGGCCACGCCCTGATTCGCCGGGCGTTGCAGGCGGTGGCCGAGCAGTGGGGTGAGCAGCCTGTGCGCATTGGTGCCCAAGCGCGGCTTGAGGCCTTTTATGCCGGCCACGGCTTTGTCGACGCGCAACGCCCCTATGTCGAAGACGGCATTGACCATCTGGAGATGGTCTGGCACCCCCGCAACTCAGGAGCAAACCCATGATCACTGATTTCAACAACAAAACGGCGGTACTCACCGGCGCCGGGTCGGGCTTCGGCCTGGAGTACGCCCGCATCGGTGCTCGTCTCGGCATGAACCTGGTGCTGGTGGATGTGCAGCAGGACGCACTGGACCGTGCGGCGCAAGAACTGCAAGCTGCCGGAGCCGCCGTGCTGGCTCAGCGGGTTGATGTGTCGAACGCCGCCGCCATGGACGCGCTGGGTCAGGCGGTGCAGGCACGCTTTGGGGCGCCGCATTTTGTCTTCAATAACGCCGGCGTGGGCTCGGGTGGCCTGATCTGGGAAAACTCGGTGCAGGACTGGGAATGGGTGCTGGGCGTCAACGTCATGGGCGTGGCGCATGGCGTGAGGGTGTTCACGCCCATGATGCTGGCCGCAGCTGCGCAGGATGCGGACTACCGGGGCCATATCGTCAACACTGCCAGCATGGCCGGCCTGCTTAATGCGCCCAACATGGGGATCTATAACGTCAGCAAGCACGCCGTTGTGGCACTGAGCGAGACCCTCTACCAGGACCTGGCGCTGGTGACCGACCAGATCAGTGCCTCGGTGCTATGCCCCTATTTTGTGCCGACCGGCATCAGCCAAAGCCACCGCAACCGGCCGGCCGATGCCACGCCGGTCAAGCCCACGCGCAGTCAGCTGATCGGCCAGGCCATGAGTGACAAGGCGGTGGGTTCTGGCCGTGTCAGTGCGGCCGATGTGGCCCAAAAGGTCTTTGACGCCATGGCGGCGGGCCAGTTCTATATTTACAGTCATCCTAAGGCGATTGGCTCGGTGCAGATCCGCCTGGAAGACATCATGCTTGCGCGTAACCCGACAGACCCGTTTGCCCACAAGCCAGAGTTGGGGCTGGAGCTCAAACGAGCCTTGCGCGAGGCCTGATTTCTGGCGCCGCCCGAGGCGGCCCGGGGTCGCAGCCTCAGTGCAGACGGCTTCCGGCTGCGTCTGAAAACAGGTCAACCTGGTTCAGCGCCGGCTCGGGCTTGCCAATCTGGTTCATCATCAGGGTGAGCTCATCGTCTTTGATGAAGCCGGCGGATGACGTGGCCAGCAGAATTTTGTCAGGGTGTTGTGAGCGCGACACCACAAAGCCTTGTACGTAGTCCACGCCAATGTCCATCAGGGTTTGCACCGTCGCTTTATCCTCGGCCCACTCGGCGATCACTTTCATGCCCAGGTTTTTGGCCAGATTCACGATCGCCTCGACGATGGCAATGTTGGCCGGATGCTGGTTCATGTTGACGATGAAGCTGCCATCGATCTTGAGCAGGTCGGCGGTGATTTCTTTCAGGTACGAAAAAGAGGTGTAACCGGCGCCAAAGTCGTCCAGTGCCACCCTGGCGCCAATGCGCCTGACCTTGTTGACAAAGGTGCGGGTGTTATTCATGTCGTGCAGTGCCACGCTTTCTGTGATCTCCAGGCAGAGCTGGCCCACGATGTGACGGTTTTTCTCCAGTATGTCGTACACGTCCTGCAGGAACTTTTCATCGTTGAGCGAGGCGCCGCTGAGGTTCATGCAAACAAAGCGGGTGTGCTTGAGCCGCTCCCGGTGCTGGTCCAACCAGGCCAGGGTGGATGTGAGAACCCAACGGTCAATCACCGCCATGCGGCCACTGGACTCACCCGCCGCAATCAAGCGCTCGGTGGGCACGACATTGCCTTCCGGGTCTTTCATGCGCAGCAGGACTTCAAAATTTAAGGAGTCGTTTGGCGCGGTCAGCGACATGATGGGCTGCATTTCAAGGTAAAGCCCCGTTGTGGCCGAATTGGTCGACAACTGGGAAATCAGCTTGAGTTCGGCTTCGTGCTGCTGGAACGCAAGCGCGAACTTTTCATACACCACCAGGCCACCACTGTTGGCGGTTTTGGCCTGGCGGCAAGCCCGGTCCGCGGTGGAGATCGCGTCTTTTAAGGCCATGTCGGCGTTGACCTCGATCAGCCCGATCGAGCCGCGAACATAAAAAGCCTTGCCGCCCACCCGGTACGGACGGGTGCCGATGCTGTCCACAACGCCGTGGCACATGTGGGAGGCCATGGCAATCGGCGTGTCCCGAAACACAATCACAAACTCATCGCCGCCAACCCGCCCGAACTGGATGCTGGTGGGCAATATATCGGTGACACGTTTGCAAACCTGTTGCAAGACCTCATCGCCCACGCCATGGCCAAACAGGTCATTGATCAGCTTGAAGCGGTCCAGGTCCAGATAGGCCAGTCCCAGGGCCCGCCCGCCTGCCAACTGGTGGATGGCGCCATAGAGTACCCGCTCGATCCCACGGCGATTCAGCACTTTGGTCAAGGAGTCGTGGTTGGCCAAAAAGTACAGGTCTTCGGTCGCTTTTGATTTTTCGGTAACGTCCTGGAGCGAGCCTTCGATTTTGTCGCGCGCCAGCGCGGCCTTGACCAGAAAGCGCTTGGCGCCCAACAGGCCGGGTGCACTGCGACCCTTCACCTCCAGTTCGCCCGTGGCGGCCCCGCGTGCAGCGTCTATCGCCTCTGGCTGCAGCGAAGGTCCGAATTCGGGGGTGGGGGATGGCGATGTTGTGCCTTGTTCGGCCACGCGCTTGGCATGCACCATCTGGTGCAGTTTGGTCCAGGCACCCGGCTCGAAATACTGGTGCCAGCTGTCGCTGCCATCCGTCAGGACGCGGCGGCCCAGCATGCTGATCAGCGCGGGATTAGCGCTTAAAAAACGCCCCTCCATGTCCAGCGTGAACAGGCCGATCGGCATGGCCTCAAAGGTATGTTCCAACTCGGCTTGAACAGCGAGTCGATCTTCGTGTTCTTGGCGCATCTGCTGCGCAATCGCCAGGGCCGTCAACAGGCTCGATGACAGGGCTGCCGTGACGCTGTTGACCGAGCCAATCAGCCCCTTGATGCCCAAGGCCGCCGCAATCACTTCGTAAAAACTGGAAATCAGGGTGACCGTGATGGCTGCGGCGTACCAGATGGCGACCTGCGAGCGTGTTTTTTGCAACACACGCGCCATCAGAAACACCAGAAGGCCAATGCCGACGCCGGTAACGCTCCACATGATCGGCAGGAAGTCGGCAAACGGCATGGCCAGCGAGAGCGCCAACAAGGGAAAGCATGACCACTGCGCCAATCGGACCAATGTGCGGTGCCCAATGACCAGCAGATCGTCCTTGAACAGCGAGGTAAACAGTGTCAAGGTCAGCGTATAAAACAGGGTGATGGTCACCAACCGGCCCTGGACCAGCCACTCGTACGGCACGATATAGCCCAGCCACTGGGTGTCCCAGCCCCCGGACAGCGCGGCCATGCGCAGGTTCAGGACCAGCCAGGTGGCGAACAGCAGGTAGAGCCCATTGCGGTTGATCACGGCGGTGACAAGAACGAACAAGGCCAGCACCAAAATGCCGCCATCCAGCAGGCCGGCTTTGCGTTGAAACTCCTGGACCGAGGTTTGCAAGTCGGCGGTTTTCCAGCTCAGGGCGGTGATGCGCGCCGGCCCGATGGCGTTGGTGCGGCACAGCACGGCATTGCCGCTGACCTCCTGGCCCAGTCGCAGCGCAAAGCCTGATTTGACAGCCGACACCAGACCGGACGCGACGGTCCGGTTGCCAGTGCCCAGCAGCCGGTAGTTGCCAGCATCCCAACACGTGATTTCCATGGTGTGCCGCGACGGGAATTCGATGGTCCGGTCGGTCTGCCGGGCGCCGGCAGGCACTGGCAGATACAGCCAAAACGGCTGTTCTGAGAGCTGTGTGTCATGAAATGCGGTGAAGGCTTGGCCCTGCAGACTCGGCAGGGCCCGTTGCGGCGCGGTCATGTCGGCCGTTTGCCGGATCACCTTGATGTCCAAACGATTTGCCTCAGATGGCAAAAACTGCGACTGCCAAAAAAACACCGCCAGCAGCGATGCCACCCCAATAAAAAAGGGCAGGGCGTAACACGAAAAAATGTGGAGCAGGTCCTCGTTTTTTCGACCGTAACGTTCCAACCGGGTCCGGACGAGCGCGATGGACAATGACATTTTTGTTTCTTCACCCTCGCGGGTGCTCATCTGTTGCGCGTCTGGCCGTTCCGTCTACCCGCCTTATCCCCGGCGGGTAGAGCCATGCTCTTTTGACGTCTAAGGTTTGCTCTGTGGTCCGAACATAACCCCGTCAAGATGCGCTGACAAGTAAAACAGTGTCCTCACGTCAGCTAAAAACAACATATAAATCATTGGGTTGGCAGCACAACCTGAAGTGCTACCTGTAATTGGCCTTACATCGGCAGCCCTTGTCGCTGTCTGCTGGGAGACCGATCAGCGAGGTCAAGCGCGATGTCGGGATGGTGGGTCTGGCACATGAAGTCCAGCAGAGGGTGGTTGACCGCCGCCCAGCGCCGCCTGGCCGAGCCGATGTGAAACGACATCACTCGGTGCGGCAAGTTGCCAGCGTGGCGCAGCGGGATGTAGCCCATGCCGGGAAACACATCCTCGAACAGCAATCGGTCGTATTGACGGTCGATGGGCGAGCGACCAGCGATCACCATCCAGTCGACTGCGGTGTTTTGGCAGTGAAGGAAATAGGCCTTGAACAGCACCGCCTTGACCAAGCGGCCGACCTTGTCATTGGTCACCGCGAGCCGGGTCGCCTCAGCCAGGTGGCGAGACGTCATCGCCTGGGGCAGGTCCACCGACTGCTCCAGGCTCAGGGGTTTGAATTCATTGCTCTGGATTCGCATGGTGCCCAGGGCAGAGCCATCCAACTTGGATTCAGCTAATAGCACCACCACGCCGTCATCCGCGTCCGCCGACTCGGGCTCTCTGAGGGTTTGGGCAAAGTCGGGCAAATGCCTGGCGTAGGCACTGTGCCGAATCTGAACGGCCTTCGCCAATTGCGCCGGGGTGCGGACCAGCCGCAGGGTGAAGGGCAGCAATTCCTCGGTCATGTCGGTGCGCCGGGCTTCGACAGTGCGCAGCGGTGGCATCCGTCCCAGAGGAATGGCGGCAGCTGTGGCAGGGGTCATTGATTGAAACATGACGGTGTTTGCTTTCTCTAGGCTGGTTATGGTCTGATTGACTGTAATCAGCGCTGACAAAATCCACTGTCAGCCGTTGGCTAAACCTCGTGTCAGGTTTTTTCCTACAGCGCCGCCGTCACGAAGCCCCTGGTGCCAGAGCCGTGCTGAGCACATCCCAAACTGCCCCAGGGCCAGGCCATGCGCTATGGCACACTTCTCGTCTTCATCTTGCGGTTTTCCCCCAGCGGCGCCAAGTCGAGCGCCAGACCTCTCCCTCATGCAACATATCGTCGCGCAAATTGCGCAGGAAATCAGGGTGGCTCCGGCCCAGGTGCAGGTTGCGGTAGACCTGCTCGACGGCGGCGCCACCGTCCCCTTCATTGCCCGTTACCGCAAGGAGGCGACTGGCGGCCTGGACGACATTCAGTTGCGCGAGTTGGAGACTCGTCTGAGCTACCTGCGGGCACTGCATGACCGGCTGCAGGCGGTGGTGCAGAGCATTGAAGAGCAAGGCAAGATGACGCCCAGCCTGTTGGCAGCCCTGCACGGGGCCGGCACCAAGCAGGCGCTGGAAGACCTGTACCTGCCGTTCAAGCAAAAGCGCCGCACCAAGGGCCAGATCGCCCGCGAGGCCGGGCTGGAGCCACTGGCTGACCTGCTGTGGTCTGACCCCGCGCTGTCGCCCCAGGACCAGGCATTGGCTTATGTCCGGCCAGAAAAAAACGAGGCTGGCGACGACTTCACCAGCGTCGCGGCGGTGCTGGACGGGGTGCGCGATATCTTGAGTGAACGCTGGGCCGACCAGGCCACATTGCTGCAAGAGTTGCGCCAATGGCTTTGGCAAGAGGGTGTCTTTCAGAGCCGCCTGCGTGAGGGCTGCGACGCCAACCAGGCCGAGGTGGCCAAGTTTCGCGATTACTTTGACTACGACGAGCCAATTGGGCGGGTGCCCTCGCACCGGGCGCTGGCCGTGTTGCGCGGACGTGCCCTGGAGTTGCTCGACGCCCGGCTTGTGATTCCAGAGCCAGAAGTGGCACCAGCCCCCGTCCAGCAAGGCGATGCAGCTATAAAAACAAGAGCAAGGCCGGCGGTGTCTTTGGCCGAGGCGCGGATCGCGCTGCGCCTGGGCTGGCGTCACCAGGGTCGACCGGGCGACGATTTTCTGCGCAAGTGCGTGGCCTGGACCTGGCGCGTCAAGCTCAGCCTCTCGATCGAACGTGACCTGCTGGCCCGCCTGCGCGAAGAGGCCGAGCAGGTGGCGATCAAGGTGTTTGCCCACAACCTGCGTGATCTGCTGCTGGCCGCACCGGCCGGCCCGCGGGTGGTGATGGGGCTGGACCCGGGCATTCGAACCGGCGTCAAAGTGGCCGTGGTGGATGCCACTGGCAAGCTGGGTGCCACGGCCACCGTGTTTCCACATGAGCCCCGGCGCGACTGGGACGGCGCATTGCACGCGCTGGCGGGGCTGTGCGAACGCCACGGCGTGACCCTGATCGCCATTGGCAATGGCACGGCCAGCCGAGAAACCGACAAGCTTGCGGGCGAGTTGATCGCCCAGTTGGCCGGCCGGGCTGACCGCCACATCGACAAGGTGGTGGTGAGCGAAGCTGGCGCGTCCGTTTATTCGGCCAGTGAATTTGCCTCGCAAGAAATGCCCGATGTCGATGTGAGCCTGCGTGGCGCTGCCAGCATCGCGCGCCGGTTGCAGGACCCGCTGGCCGAGCTGGTCAAGATCGAGCCCAAGGCCATCGGGGTGGGCCAATACCAGCACGACGTCAACCAGAGCGAACTGGCGCGCACGCTGGATGCGGTGGTGGAAGACTGTGTGAATGCTGTGGGTGTCGATCTGAACACCGCCAGCGAGCCCCTGCTGGCGCGGGTCTCGGGCCTGTCGCGGCATGTGGCCCGTGCCGTGGTGCACTGGCGTGACACCCACGGTGCCTTTTCCAACCGCCAGCAACTTTTGCAGGTGAGTGGCTTGGGCAACAAGACCTTTGAGCAGAGCGCGGGTTTTTTACGTATCCGTGGCGGCGACAACCCGCTGGACAAAACCGGTGTGCACCCGGAAACCTACCCGGTGGTGCAGCAGATCATGGTCCAAACCGGGCAGGGCGTCGACGCCCTGATGGGCCACGCCGACCGGCTCAAGGGGCTCAGGCCGGAGATGTTCGCCAGCGCCCAATTTGGCGTGATCACGGTCCGCGATATCCTGGGTGAGCTGGCAAAGCCGGGTCGAGACCCCCGCCCTGATTTCAAGGTGGCCCGACTGACCGACGGGGTACAGAGCTTGGCAGACCTCAAGCCCGGCATGGTGCTGGAGGGCACCGTCAGCAACGTGGCGGCTTTTGGAGCCTTTGTTGACTTGGGTGTGCATCAGGACGGACTGGTGCATGTCAGCCAGCTGAGCCACAAGTTTGTGACTGACCCGCACACCGTGGTCAAGACCGGCGATATTGTCCGGGTGCAGGTGCTCGAAGTTGACGCCGCCCGCAAGCGCATTGCGCTGACCATGAAGCTCAAGCAGCCCTGACCCGCACCTAGCCGCACCACCATGCCACTTGCCAAACTGCTTGCCATTCAATTTGTGCTGCCCAGCATTCCGCGGGTGGTGGCCTTGCTGCTGAGCGAGCTGGACCAGGCTGAACCCGACCTGCGAAAAGTCAACCAGCTCATCAGCACTGACCTGGCGTTAACAGCCCGCCTGCTTCAGTGGGCTAATTCAAGTTTTTTCAAGATGTCCGGCAAGATCAACAGCGTGTCCGAGGCGCTGGCGATTCTGGGTCTGGCACAGGTGCGGGCCATGACGGCTGAGGCTGCGGCCAGCGCCTCTTTGCGGTCTGTGCCTGGCATTGACTTGCTGCAATTCTGGTCCTACAGCCTCAATGTGGCCAAGTTGTCGCGCTCTTTGGCGGGCGTGGTGCGGCAAAACCAGCAGGCGGCATTCACCTGCGGCCTGATCCACGCGGTGGGCGAGTTGGCCATGCACATGGCCATGGCGCCGCAGCTGCAGGGTCTGGACGGGTCGGTGGGGCCGCTGGACCTGCGGCGTGCGCGTTTAGAGCGACGCCAGCTGGGTTTTTGCTATGCCCAAGTGGGTGCTGGCCTGGCTCGCCAATGGCATCTGCCTCAATCCATCGTGGATGCCCTGGCGCACCAGTACGCGCCCTTTGACAACGATGTGTTTGAGCCCTTGGCCGGTGTCATTCACCTGGCGACCTGGCGGGCGCGCGCCAAAGAGGCCAAGCTGCCTGAACAGGCGCTGGCCGATACCTTTCCCGGCTCGGTCGGTGAGCTGCTGGGCTTGGACATCGACCTGGTCTTGCAGCAAGACCCGATTGACTGGTCGGCCCAAGGGCCGGGCCGCGCTGGGGCCTGATACCGTGGTTCAGGCGCTGCGCATCCACGCCGGGCCAGCGGCTCTGCGCCATATCAGCCGCCACGGGCTGCAACCGCAAGACATCAGCACTGTGGCGGGTGCGGCGGGGGGGCCCAAGGGCCTGATCCTGGGCCCGCTGGACCGCTTTGTGTTTGGCCATTGGCTGGCCAGCAGCGCACAGCCGGTGCATCTGGTGGGTGCTTCGATTGGGGCCTGGCGCATGGCCACGGCCTGCCTGGCGCAGCCGGTGGCGGCTTTTGCCCGGCTGGAGCATGACTATATTCACCAACATTACGACCTGCAGCCCGGCGAGAAGCGCCCGGCGGCAGAGCGGGTCAGCGCACTGTTTGGGCAAAACCTGGCGGCTTTTTTTGGTGAGCAAGAGGCCCGGGTGCTGAGCCATCCGCGCTACCGACTGCACATTTTGGCTTCGCACGGGCGCCATGTGCTGCGCACCGAGCACCCCTGGCGCACGCCGCTGGGCTATTTGGGCGCTTACTTGAGCAACGCTGTCTATCGCCGGGCCCTGGGGGCCTGGCTGGAGCGGGTGGTGTTCTCCAGCCCAGGGGCTGATTTGCCTTTTGCCAGCGACGACTTTGCCACCCGCCGGGTGGCTTTGAGCGCCGCAAATTTTCAGCCAGCGCTGCAGGCCAGCTGTTCGATCCCGTTCGTGCTGCGCTCGGTCACCCACATCCCGGGCGCGCCAGCCGGGTCTTACTGGGACGGCGGCATCACCGATTACCACCTGCACCTGAACTACGCCGCACGCTTTCACGCTATCGAATCGAGAGCTATAAACCCAATAACGACGGGGCCTACAGCCCAAAATGGCTTGGTTTTATACCCGCACTTCCAGCAGGCTGTGGTGCCTGGTTGGCTCGACAAGCACCTGCCGTGGCGGCACGCAGCCACCCCGTTTCTGGACAACATGCTGCTGCTGGCGCCTGACCCGGGCTGGGTGAGCCGCTTGCCACGCGGAAAGTTGCCAGACCGCACTGACTTCACTTATTTTGGGGCCAATCTCGCGGCTCGGGTCCAGGCGTGGCGGGCGGCGACGTCAGCCAGCGCCCAGCTGGCCGATGAATTTGAGGCCTGGCTGCACCGGCCTGACCCGGCCCACGTTCACCCACTTTGACCGCCCGCGGGCCGACGACCCGGCTTGCAGATTAAAGCTTTGGGGTTTGCTCCCGATTGCTTTTGATGCGTCTTTGCATATGACCTCGGTGGGCTGCTGCGTTAAGCGAGCCAACAGAAAGGGCAATTTATGAGTCAGGACCAGGCAAATGCCATCACGACAGCGCCGCTTGCGGGACAGGGCCAGCCCGAGCCACCTGAGCCGCAGCCCACTGCCCAGGTCGCCAGCTTTACCTTCATTGATGGCCTGTTTTGCTTATTTTTGGTGGTGGTGTTTGGTTTGGTGTGCTGGCTGGGTGTCTTCACCCGGGCAGAGGCGCTCAAGACCGAGGCGACCAAGCAAAACGGGGAGGCATTGGCAGCCTGGCTCAAGGCCGCCAGCGATCCCCGCTTCAAGCCCGGCTATGTTTACGCGGCTTGTGCTGGCCTCAGTGAGGGCGCCTCACCTGCTGGCGCTGCAGCCCCAGCATTGGTCGCCAAACCAACTTGGGGCGCTTGTCTGGACGAACTGTTGACCAAGACAGAGCTCAAGGCCATGCGCAACCCGTTTTTGGGTCAGATACCCAAATTCGTCACCGAGTGCAGCTCATCGGACCGCAGCGTGATCGGTGCCATCCGCCTGGACAAAATCGTGGCGACCCCTCCCGGATCCGCGGTGCCTACGGTGAAATCTGAGCTGGCAAGAGCTGACGCCATCTCGGAAAAAATAAAAATAGCCGTCACCGTGTGTGACAAGGGCGGCTACTCGATCAAGATCGACGAAATTGACTTCTGAGGTGTGACATGAAGACTACAAACAGCATTTCGATCGACGACTTGGCCGTCGAAGATATTCTTGAAATCCCACAAGAAGCCAACATCCCATCGGGCTTGCCCCTGCGCAAGTGGCTGTACGCCTGGCTGCTTGACCCCACGATTCCCGGCAACCATCAAAAAGGCGTTGACAAATGGATTGGCATCCTGATTGTTGTCAATCTGTTTGCGCTGGTCTTTGAACATGTGCCAGCGGTGTTTGACCTCAATAAGCATTGGTTTCATTACTTTGATGTCTTCTCGGTCGGTGTCTTCACCATTGAGTATTTTTTACGTCTGTACCTAGCGCCTGAAGACCCTGAGTTTCAAAAACGCGCCAAACCACGTTTGGCCTATGTGACCAGCCCGTTCGCCGTTGTCGATTTCTTGGCGGTTGCACCGTTTTACTTGCAGGCCTTCATACCCGTTGATTTACGCGTGTTGAGGTTCCTGCGGCTGCTTCGGATCTTGAAGCTGTTCAGGGTGATCGTGCCCGCCTACCATGAATTCGTTGGCCTGAACCGGGGCAGAACCTTCCGGCAAAAAATTCATGCCATCGTTTTTACCAGCCCCCATGGCGGGAAAATGCACGATTTTTTCCAGAGTTTCATCGGCATCTGGGTCTTGATCTCGGTGTTGGCCGTGGTGATGGAATCGGTGCAAAGCGTGTCGTACATCCTGAACGTTGAGTTTGTGATCCTGAACGCCGTGGCGGTGGCCATCTTCACCATGGAGTACTGCCTGCGCCTCTATTCCTGCGTGGAAGAGCCTGGCTTCAAGGGTGCGGTGTCGGGCCGACTCAAGCAGGCCAAAACAAGCTCCACCCTGATTGACTTGCTGGCGATATTGCCCTTCTTTCTAGAAGTCTTTTTGCACCATTTGATCGATCTGCGGTTTTTGCGGGTTTTCCGGCTGGCCCGACTGCTCAAACTGACCCGTGGCAATGACGCCACCGCAACCCTGGGCCGGGTGGTCCGCCGTGAATGGCCGGTGATCGCCGCCGCCGGTTTTGTGATGCTCCTGCTGGTGGTGCTGACGGCCTCCCTAGGTTACCTGTTTGAGCACGAAGCCCAGCCCGACAAGTTTGACAACATTCCCAACGCCATTTACTGGGCGGTCATCACGCTGGCATCGGTCGGGTATGGGGATATATCGCCTGTGACACCCATGGGACGGATCATGACCATGGTCTTGGCCCTGATTGGCATCGGTATTTTTGCGATTCCGGCGGCCTTGTTGTCATCTGCATTCAGTGACGAATTGGTCAAAGAACGCGCTGCGTTGAAGATAAAACTTCACGATATCTTGGCCGACGGCAATATCGACGTGGCTGAAATGGCCTACATTCGCACAGAGTCCAAGCGACTGCACTTGACCGCAGCCGAAATCAAACAGCTGCTCAAGCAGGTTCAGGAAGAATATTCCGCCAAATCAGACTTCTCTGCCATGCCCATACACACCATCGCTGCCAAGCCCGAGCTGGCCCTGGAGCACTACAAATCCCTGCTGGGCCAAATTCGGCAACTGGCCTTGCTGACCGACCCGGTCGCCTTTGAGCGGACGGCAAAGGACAGAGACAGCCTGACCGGCACCGAGGCCGCCTTCTGGGGCCAAATCCAAAAGGCCAATATCTCGGCGGCCGACCCGCGCTGACCGCCACGATTGCTAAACATGTCAAACAGCGCCCCAGTCATGATCCGCCGCATTGGGCCAAGCTTGAAAACCCTGGCCTTGGCTTGGTTCTTGGGCGTGAAGGGCGTCGTGGGCGTGGTGGGGGCGGGGCAAGCGCAGGCGGCAGAGCCGGTCACACTCTGGCCTACCATTGCCTTTATCCGGGCGCTGGATATGTGCCAGTTTGAAGACGCCTACGGCCGCACCCGCATCGCCCAGATGCAAGACCTGGCCGCAGAAGTCAAATCCTTGCTGATGGAGGGTGCCAGCCCCCTGGATGCCTTGACCGTGGTCGCAACCCTGGACAGCTTGATTGACAAAAGCCGGCGCCTTGCCGCAGCCGGTATGGGCATGGACGTGACCCTGGAGGCCAACGTCAAGGCCTCGATTGACCAGCTGTACCGTGAGATCCGGGTGCCCACCCGGCAGATCACCTTTTACAACCCGGCGTCCTTGATTGAGCTGCTGCAAGACGTGCGCGAAGAAAAGCGCCGTGGCACCCTAAACCCCCGCCAGCTTGCCAAAATCGGCGGCATGGCTTGGGGCACCTATGGCTACGCACCCGGCTGCCGGGGCGACGTCCGGCTCACCCTGCACCTGGAGATGCGCACCGGCCAGACCCAAAGCTTCAGTGCCCAGGGCAGCCCTACACAGGCCAGCGGTTTGATCGCTGCGCAGATTTTTCGGTTTTACCAGTCCACCCGCTTGCCGTCAGAGATCAAGCTGTCGGGCAGGGCGCTGACGATTGTGGGCACCCCCGCTGGTAACTTCAGCCACACGCCGTCCATTTCAATGGCTGAAAAAACCTGCCTGTCCCTCAAGGCCCGATTGCCTACGGCCGACGAATACGAGCAGATCGCCGTTTTGGGCGAGTGGAACGGCGGCATCAACTTAAACCAAGACGTGTGGGCCCTGGCAGCGGGCCAGGTCTACGCCACAGCCCTGCAAAACCCGTCCCCCGTGCGCAGTCCGCAAGAAGTTGCCGGGCAAGATTTGCATTTTTATTGTGTCCGTTGAGTCCTAAAGTTGTGCGCACCTCGATGAGCGTCGACGCCGGTTGGGTGGCAAACAGCCCCTAGCGGATGAGATCCCACCGTAAACCGGTGCCACGCTGAACATCGCTGGCAATATGTTTGCCGATCACTGCATCGATGTATTTGGTTGGCAAGCCCAATCCCGGGCGTATGGCTCGAACATTGGCATGGGTCAGCACATCCCCCGCTTTCATGTCTTCAACCACATAAAGTGATCGACGAAACATCAAGGATTTTTTCTCAGCCTCGGTGGGGCCGTAGGCAACTTTTCCTAGGGATTGCCAGGCGCGTTCGGCCTCTATCACCAGTTGCGCCATTTCATCAGGCTCCATCGAAAAAGCACTGTCTACGCCGCCATCGGCTCGCTTGAGTGTGAAGTGTTTTTCGGTGACGGTGGCACCTAGCGCCACACTGGCGACCGACACGCCCAAGCCCATGGTGTGGTCAGACAAGCCGACCTCGCAGCCGAACAGGTCTCTCAGGTGCGGAATTGTCAGGATGTTTGTGTTGCCAGCGGTTGCGGGGTAGGTGCTGGTGCACTTCAGCAGGATCAGGTCTTTGCAACCCGCTTCACGGGCAGCACGAACCGTATCGTCCAACTCGGCGACGCTGGCCATGCCCGTAGAAATGATCATCGGTTTGCCAGTGGCTGCCACACGGCGAATCAAGGGCAGGTCTGTGTTCTCGAAAGAGGCTATTTTGTAGCACGGCACATGCAGGCTTTCCAGCAAATCGACAGCTGTATCGTCAAAAGGCGTGCTGAAAGCAATGAGGCCCAATTCACGGGCGCGGTCAAAAATGGGTTGGTGCCACTCCCACGGTGTGCATGCCTCGGCGTACAAGTTGTAGAGTGAGTTGCCGGCCCAAAGACTGCTGCGGTCTCCAATATGGAACTCCCTTTCATCCAGATTAAGCGTCATGGTGTCGGGGGTATAGGTCTGTATTTTCAAGGCGTGCGCGCCACAATTGGACACAGCCTCGACGATTTCCAGCGCGCGTGCTAAGGACTGGTTATGGTTGCCAGACATCTCCGCGATGATGAAGGGGGGGTGTTCGCGGCCTATGAGCTTGCCCGATATTTCTATTGCGTTTGCCATATCTTCTCTCAAAGGTCTTTTTGATAAATAATCGTCTGCGGCTTGTAGTTTGATCGAACAAAAAGCTGGCTCGAGGCCCGGTTTTCCGACAGCACGCTGGCGCGAATATGTTGAACATCGGGCCGGTGTTTTTTCAACCACTGCTCGGCGCAGGCCAGCAGGTGGCGCCCTTGGCCCAAATGCTTGCCGTTGGGCACCAGGTAAATGGATACCTCGGCAAGGTCGCCTGCGGCGTCAAAACGTACCACCCCCAATGGCTCATTGGCCACCGAGCCTATCAGCAGCACACGGCTGTTGTCCCGCATAACGCTATCGAACCACAACACATGCTCGGCCCACGCGATGGGCACCTGCTGTCTTGATACCGCTCTGATCGTGGGGTGGTTGCGCCATTCAAAAAGCTGTTTCGAATCACCAGCATTGGCTGGCCTGATGTCTATGCCACCCGACGCCATTGCAGCGATCACGCGAGTTGTACCCCGGCCATCAACCGCTTGCATCGCTGTTGCTGAGATCAGTTTCAGCAGCGCCGGGTTTTCCATCAGCAGGCGGGTGTGCTGCGCGATGCTGTGGGCTATGCTTTGCCCGTCTGCGGGGGCGTAAAGCAGCCCTGCCTCTGCCGCATCTTTAATCTGCTGCCTCTGGTTTGCGGCCAAGCATAGGCTGATGGTTGGCAGGCCTAAAACACAACGCTCCCAAACGGCGGTGCCCCCTGCGCCGATCGCCAAATCAGCTGAAGCCATCAATGCCGCGATATGGGGGGTCTGCAGGTGGCATACAAAGCCATGTTCATGGCAGGCTTGTTGAACGGTGTCGCGGTAGGGATGCTGGGCGCCAATCACCACATCCACCTGCGCCGCCAGGTGAAGACTCACCAATGCCTCTATGGCAAGGCCTGTGTGGTTGTCGGCATCCACCCCACCGAAAAAAACCAGTATTTTTGTCACTTCGCCGGATCGTTGCGCTATCTGAGCGCGCAAGGTCTTGAACTCTGACCGTAGCAATGCGTAATCCGGGCCAAGCAGCAACTGGCAATTCACAGGGACTTTGCCGACATAGCGGGTCGCCCTATCTGAATAAAAATTTGCATCCAGAAGCACATCGCAATCGTGTTGCCGGTCGGCAAGATCGTCGATGACCATCAACCTTGGTCCGCACGCCCGGATGGCAGATTCCCAGCGCTGGTCCAGAGCGTAATGATCGGCGACGACCCAATCCCAAGGTTGATCCGCCAAAGCATCGCTCGTGGCGCGTGCATCGTTGACCTGGCTGGTGCCTAGCCAATCAGAATGTGCCAGTTCATCGCTTGGACCCTGGATTGTTTCTTGCAACAAGGGAGTGAACTCCATCCCTTTGGCGCCGAGCATGGCAAGCAGGTGCTGTGGCAAATTACGACTGACAAACCGCACCTGCGCGCCCTGGTGCCGCAGTGCCTCAGCCAAAGTGAGGCAGCGCATGAAGTGTCCAGTGCCCATGCGACCACCGGCGTCTGTACGAAAGGCGACTCTCATACGCCAACGTTTCCGGTGTAGTTGCGGCGCACGGGGATCCCAGCGGCTTGCAAAGCCGCTTTGGCGCCTGCCGGCGTTTGCTCGGTAAAGTGAAACATGCTGGCTGCTGCCACTGCAGCGGCCCCTGCCTTTTTAACAGCATCCACCATGTGTTGGTAGCTGCCGGCGCCACCAGAGGCGATGACAGGAATATTCACTGCGCGGACCACGGCCTCTATCAATTCAAGGTCGTAGCCTTGAAACGTGCCGTCGCGCTCAATGGACGTCATCAGAATTTCACCAGCACCGCGATCTTCAACCTCACGCGCCCATGACACAGCATCTCGATCAGTTGCTTGCTTGCCCGCGTGACTAAAGCAATGCCATCTGCCGCGCAATGCGTCTTGTCGCACATCAATACTGGCGACCACGCATTGCGTGCCATACCGTTTTGCCATTTCACTAAGCAAACCTGGGTTGGTGTAGGCAGCCGTGTTGACACAAACCTTGTCGGCGCCGGCGCGTAGCAGCTTTTGAACCTGCTCGATACGTTGAACGCCGCCGCCAACCGTCAGAGGCACAAAGCAGTCTCGCCCACATTCTTCGATGCACTCAAAATCCAGGTCATCTGGCATTTGATGCGCCAAAATATCAACAAAGATCAACTCATCCACTTCCCGCTGGTTATAGACCTTGACCGCAGGAAGGGCAGGGCCAACCCTGCGCCAGCTATCAAAGCCAACGCCTTTGACCAAGCCCAATTTTTTCCATAGCAAGGTTGGTATGACCCGCACTTTCAGCATGCCGCTTGCTCAATAAAATTACGCAGTAAGCGAAATCCGGCACGCGAGCTTTTTTCCGGGTGAAATTGAGTGCCCCAAATGTGGCCCAATCTTACGGCTGCCGTCACAGGTATGTCGTAGTCCGTTGTGGCCGATACATGGGACGGATCATCGGGTACAAAAGCGTAGCTGTGAACAAAATAGAAATCAGATTCGTCGGGAATACCGGCAAATGGCCCACCCAACGGCGTTCGGCTTGTGACCGAGTTCCAGCCCATATGCGGGACCCGCAATTTGCAACCGAGTGTCCGCAAACCCGTGACGCGCCCAGGAATTAAGTTCAGGCCAGGCGTGCCGTCGGATTCATGATCCGCACTGCCTTCCAAACTATTGGCCGCCAGCAGTTGCATACCCAGGCAGATGCCCAGTAGCGGTTTGCCAGCCGCCAGCACTTCATCGCGCAAGGCAGGCGTCCAACCGTCGGCATGCAGTCGTACGGCGCAGTCGGCAAAATTGCCCACGCCAGGCAATATCAGGCGGTCGGTGGTGTGAATGTCTTTGGGATCGGTGATCAGGACTGCCGTAACGCCCAGGGCCTCCAGCGCTCCGACGACGGAGCCTAAGTTGCCAACCCCATAGTCAACGACGCCAACTCTCATACATTGTCATGGTTAATTTTCGTCAAATTGCCATCACGGTCTTTGATCAGCGCACCAGAATCATCACGTTTGAATATTTTTTTATTCGTAAACTTATCGCATATTTTGATGAACTCATCGACTGTGATTTCCAATGGGTGCAAGATTTTTTCCAGTGGCTTGCCCAGGTATTCCCAGGGAAAAGTACCATCCAGACGCCTGACCGCATTAAGCCCGTCCTGCCGCGACAAGCGACCGCGCCTAATGTGCATACACGCCAAATCGGTTGCCCGGCCAAACCCAAATTTCAGGAATTTGAAATAGTCGTGGATGCCTGTCTGATGGTTATCCAGATTTTCATAGCTGACCATTGATCCCTCGACAACTTTGTCATAGGTATGAAAGCCGTTGGCTTGAGCAATCAATGTATTTGACAAGCCATCCCAAGGGATGTAATGACCCAAAAACAAACCAGTCACGCCGACGCGGGCCAGTTCCTCATCGCTTGGGTAGGTGTACGGAATTAAGTGCTTGGCCTCAATACCATTCATGCCGATTAAATCTGTTACCCGCATCCCCAGCAGGCCGCCGAATTCTTCCAGCCAGCGGCGGTTGAGTACATTGTTTTGTGCTGCTGCTGCAGGGCCTCCATATTCGTTCTGGGAGTTTTCACCCCAAATTAAAAGAGGTACATTAAACTGCACTGCGGCACGGACAGGAATGGTAAAAATGCCCACATGCTCAGGCCATGAGATATCGCCAACCTGTTTGAGACCGATACTATTTAATTTCGCCCTGATCAATGGATTGGGCGACATTTCTACATAGTCCACGCCGAGATGTTTTAAGTTCTCAATATTTATGCGGCCAAGTGATGACAGGTCACAAGTCGTTGAGGTCACGCACAAAGGGTTCAGTCCTAATTGCAGCATACGGACGACTTGGTAGGTGCTGTCCTTGCCGCCACTGACCGGTATGATGCAGTCCCAATTGCTGCCTTCCGGTCTGCGGTACTTTTCCAAAATCTTTAGCAGTTCGGTCTGACGTGCGCTCCAGTCAACTTCATTTCTTTGTTCGTAACTGCGACAGGCATTACATATGCATTCATTATCCAAGTGAATATCTGGTTTGGTGTCAGGCATCACACAGCGTTTGCAATAGGTCAACATATCATGCTCTCTTTTCCATCAGGAACCACGTGATGTCATCTTGCGGGAAACTTGGATCTCGCCGATACGCAAAGCCGTAATCAACTAAAACCATTTTGGGGTGGCGGTCCAAAATATCACCCGCAAAATCACGCTTAAACAGGCGGTCGCGATGCTCGCGATAAGGAATAGTGACTGGCGACGGATTGTAGTATTCTGCGACCAGCAGATATTTGCCACAGGTCAAGACTAATTTGTCGTAAACCCCTGGTAACTCTTCGGGATTGATATGAATGAGAACTCCTTTGATAAGGGTCAGATCCCACGTCTTCTGCGGTACAAAGTCAAGGATGGATCCTTGGTGCACATGGGCCGACGAAATAACCTTGGCAAGTTCGGCTGCAGCTTCGGCATTGATCTCAATGCCATCCTGTTCTTGCAGTGGATACAGCAGTTTTAACGCCTTTAGATTCATGCCAATATTAGCGCCGAACTCAATGCAAGTGTTCAGGCCATGAGCTTGCCGTAATGCCTTGCTAAAAAAATTCAGATTTGAAGCTAATAAGGAATCCCCCTGATTGCGTTGACTGTATTGTGTGCCAAAATCACCGGCCCAAAATGCTTCCTGTTCAGTTTTATAGGACATGGTGTTCTCTGTTTAGGCAGGTGCTGTTGTTTGATGGATAACACGGTGCATCAGTTCGGCACGCTTCCAGTCATCCGGGGTGTCGATGTCAATGACTCGCCAATTTGGGATGACAAAACCAGAGCCGTTGCTATGGATTTTCGGTTTTGACTGCCACGCATGGCTACTGCCCCAATAGAACTGGCCTGCATCGTAGTAGGCTGCTTCTGTGTCTTGCGTCCTGGTAAGTTCAAATTCCGGATAAAACGGTTGCATCTGACCAGTCTCCAACATCCTCATGGCACGCCCGATGGCGGCGGGGTATTCGGCTACTGGAAAACAATAATCTGATTGGCTATCCCGCAATTGTGAAAGTGCCCCGCTCAGGTCTTCGATGGTCAGTAAAGGCACACTGGGGTAGATACAGCAGACCTGATCAAATGTCCACCCGAGCTCGCCGAGAACTTGAATGGCATGGGCAATGACGGGGACGGTCGCGACCTTGTCATTGGCCAGTTCTGCTGGGCGCTTAAACGGTATGTCTGCCCCCCAACTGTTCGCGATGTGGGCGATCTCGTCGTCATCGGTAGACACGACAACACGGTCAAAAAGTCCCGATTTCCGAGCCGTTGTAATGGCATAGGCCAGCATTGGCTTGCCGCAGAAGTCTTTGATGTTTTTTCTTGGAATGCGCTTGCTGCCACCCCGCGCTGGAATGATGGCAATGTTCATGACTCGATCGCAGTGCGCAGCGCGCCAACAACTTGTGCTTGTTGCGAATTGTCCAGGGTTGGAAACATGGGAATACTGAGTGCCTCGCCGAAGTAGCGTTCTGCCTCCGGGCAATAGCCTGCTTTGAATCCCATCTTTTCAAAGTAGGGGTGCCGGTAAACGGGTATGTAATGCAAGTTGACGATGATCTCTGCTGCGTGCAAAAGCTTATAAATTTGTCGCTGTGTTTTTTTGATGTCGCTCAAATTTAATCGGATCACGTACAAGTGGCGTGCTGAGTATCCGACATCATGTTGCCATGGCGTGGTAACGGGTAATGTGGCGAGTGATTCATCGTAGCGCCGTGCGATGGCATGCCGTTTGGCAACATAGTCATCCAGTCGCTGCAGCTGACTTAACCCCAATGCAGCCTGAATGTCGGTCATGCGGTAATTGAACCCCAAGTCAATTTGCTGGTAGTTCCAGATCTCCTGCGCTGGACGAGCCTGCATGTCTGTCACCGTGCTGCTGATGCCATGGCTGCGCAACAGGCGCATGTGTTTGGCGAGCTGCGCGTCATTGGTAACGGCCATACCACCTTCGCCAGTCGTGATGATCTTCACCGGGTGAAAGCTGAAGACGGTGATGTCGCTAAACCGGCAGTTACCCATCGGCTCGTTTTGATATTTACCGCCAATGGCATGCGAGGCGTCCTCGATGATCCTGAATCCGTATTGCTGGCTCAGCGCATGGATACCTTCCATGTCACAGGGTTGGCCGCATAAATGGACGGGAATGACCACCTTAGGCAGTCTGCCTGTCTGACGGGCCAAGGCCAATTTTTCCGCTAGGTGTTCGACGCTGAGGTTATAGGTGAGCGGGTCAATGTCGACGAAATCGACGGTTGCGCCGCAATACAGCGCGCAATTTGCGCTGGCAACAAAAGTGGTGGCTGTCGTCCAGACGACGTCTCCGCGGCCCACACCCAGGGCCAGGCACGCGATGTGCAGCGCACTGGTGGCGCTGTTGACAGCCACCGCGTGCTTCGCGCCACAGTAGGAGGCAACGGCACTTTCGAAGGCTGGAACTGCGGGGCCTTGCGTTAAAAAATCTGAATTCAAGACGGCCGTAACGGCTTCAACATCGGCCTGGCTGATCTCTTGGCGTCCGTAGGGAATATTTGCCATCAGATCTTACCGATAGAGTGGCGGTTTTCTTCTACCCAGGCCTTTAAACTCGCGATGCTCATCCACTCTGTGTTGTTGTCTGAGCAGTAGGTGAAATCTGGCGCCACAGGCGCTCCAGAGTCAATGCGTACAGGGTCATGGCTCCAGTTATGGATCGCCGGCAAGACCTTGTAGTAGCTGTCGTACTCATAGGTGTGTGGCGCGTCTTCTGACCCAATCATCTGTTCATGCAATTTCTCGCCCGGCCGAATGCCGACGATGTCATGGGACGCTGTCGGCACACAAGCCAAAGCCACGTCAGTCACTTTGATCGACGGAATCTTTTTCACATAGATTTCGCCACCGACCATGTTCCCGAATGCATGCCAGACCAGGTCCACGCCTTGCTCCAGGGTGATCATAAAGCGTGTCATGCGCGCATCGGTAATGGGCAAGATGCCTTTGTCGGCTAGGCTCAGAAAGAAGGGGATCACTGAGCCCCGTGAACCCATCACATTGCCATAACGCACCACTGCAAACCGGGTGTCGTTGCCACCTGCATAGGAGTTGCCAGCTATAAAAAGTTTGTCAGAGGTGAGTTTTGTAGCACCATAAAGATTCGAAGGGCTGCTGGCCTTGTCTGTAGATAGCGCGACGACCCTTTTGACACCCTGGTCAATGCAGGCATCGATCAGGTTCATGGCACCAAAGACATTGGTCTTGACGCACTCAAAGGGGTTGTACTCGGCGGTGGGTACGATTTTAGTGGCCGCAGCATGCACGACATAGTCGATGCCGTTCAGGGCCCTGCTCAAGCGGTCTTTATCGCGCACATCACCGATAAAGAAGCGAACCCGGTCGTCATGACCGTACAGCTTGGCCATCTCCCACTGCTTCATTTCATCGCGCGAGTAAATCACCAGCCGGCGCGGCTTGTATTTGGCCAGGGTCATGGGCACAAACGTGTGGCCAAATGAGCCCGTACCGCCGGTGACAAGAATGGATGAATCAGTGAGCATAGGCTTGGTTCAGTTTCATGAGTGCCGCGTTAACTTTGGGCAGAATATTGGGTACCTCGCGCATGACCAGTGTGTATAAAACCCTGGATGCGGCCAAGCTCTGCTGAATGGTTTTGGCCCGCATGCCGATCTGGATAGCATGGTTGATTTCTACTTGGTCGACCAAGGCAATGAACGCTGAGCCATCAATCGCCCGGCTCAGATCAGACTCTGCTTTTGTCAAGGCGCTGACCTTGACCTTGGCTTTTTGAACCTGCGTGGCGACCTTGGCGCACCTGACGGCGAGTAGGTAGCTTTTCTCCAGTGACGCCTTGGCCTGTTGCAAACGCGCGGCAAGCAACTTGCGGCGCCCTGCGACGTCCACGTCTGCCTGGGCGGCCTTGAACCGGTTGGCAATATCCGACACTGCGCCGGGGGAGGCGTTGATGTCAGCAATGGCTTCAGCCAATGGGATGTGTTCAAACCCTTTGATATAAGCGCCGCCCTCAGTGCAGTTTAAAAGCCGAATCGGGTGGGATTGGGCATTTTCAATTTCTGCATGGTTCTCAAACTCGGCGTGAAACATGGCGTAATCCGGCTTTGTCAATACGGTACCACCGTAATAGCCGGGCAGAGTTAGCGCTTTATCACGATGGTTCGCGCTGTTGGTTCCTGCATCTTCAAAAAGCAACTCAAAGCCTGGGGTGACGTTGTCATAGATGAAGGCGTCACCTTCCGGGTTCAGTTTGACCGACATATTGCCGTCTGCCGAGTTGCTGCAATACTGTTTGCCATCGGTCAGCGCTAAATCCTGGCCGACCAGCATAATGGGATTGCAATGTAAATAAAGGCCCATGGTAAAAATGGCCGTGGCGACCGATCCACCGGAACCGACGTGCGTGGTATCGTCAAATATGCCGGATATCCAGTTGTCTATGCCTGCATTCACATTGAATGTAACAATTTTTCCTTTGAAGCGTTCATAAAACGAGGGGTGGCATGCCACGCCAAGAAGCAGTGTTTCAACTTGTTCAACCGGAAAACCGTCCAGCATGTAGATGAAATCAGCTGGGTCAGCGACAACAATAGCATCAGGTATCACACCGGCACGGCAGAGTGCCATGGCACTTTGTGCGGGTGCCATGAGCAGTGCCTTACCTTTGAGCTGCTTGAGCAAATGAATATTTTTATCGAGCGACGGGCCGGGTGAAATAATCACCAGCGGGGTATTGATGAATTTTTCTTTTAGGCGCGAAAATGTTGCGTGTTCTGCTATGGCTGGCAGATTATCCAGTCCTTGCATAAGCCAGCGGTTGCTGAAAAATCGGATGGTATTCTTGTTGACGTTGTGGTTCTTGAATGCAAGGGTGAAATCAGTCTGAAACTCGGCGTATTTGGTATTTTTTGCCTTTAGAGATGTGTCATCTTCTGGGCTCAAGCCATCAAAACAGACCAAGCGCTTGGGTTCACCGTAATCCATGCTTTGAAAGAAGCCATAGGCGTCTTTTTTGTCTAACAAGTAGCAGACATTGGCTAATTTTTGGTCGTCAGCGGGTGCCGCATCACAAAAAACGACGATTCTCTTTTGGCCTCTGTCAATCGCTGTCTTGATCAAGGCAACATCCACACTGTCGGTAAACGTCACAATATCGTGACCCCAGTGCCAAGTGGCTGGAATCATTTTGTCAATCATGGCGTGCCGCCCCTCAGCGGTCAGTGTCAGTTGTGCTTGTGTCTGGATGCCGTCGTACCGACCGCACCATGCGGCAATAAACAGCTCGCTTTGCTGAATGGTCGCTAAATGTTGTCCGATGGCGGCCTGGGTGCTGGCAGGGGCCTTATCGACCTGTTGTTTGGTGTCAAGCCCTATGTCCTGCAGCACCGCCCGCAATTGTCTGATCTGGTCTATACCGGCCCGGGTTGTCGCGTCATCGCCGGCAGCGCCGGCCTCCAGCACCTTGGCGCTGGCGCCAGCCAGGTCTTGCAGAACGGTCAGCAAGTGCTCGGCGAAGGGGTCGCCGGCACGGTAACTCAAGCTGGTGTTCATGATTGCAGGTCTGGGGCACCGTGCCCAGGGCTGTCAACTGGGTTTAGCCCTTGAGCAGGGCCATCATGCCTTGCGGTTGCTGGTTGGCCTGCGCCAGCATGGCCGTCGCTGCTTGCTGGATGATTTGAGACTTCGCCAACTGTGTGGTTGCTAGTGCGTAATCGGTGTCCATGATCGAGCTGCGTGAGGCTGTGGTGTTGGACGAGATATTGGTTAAGTTGTCTGCTCCAAAGGCCATATGGTTGATGACCGCACCAAAGGACGCTCGCTGGGTATTGACTAGCCCAAGAGCCGTGTCCAATGTAGCGATACCGGTAATCGCAGTTGTCGACGTACCAATGGACAGGACATCAACAGACAGGCCCGTGGCCGTCATGGCCGTTGTCAACGTGGCCGTGATGGTCTGACCGGACTGCGTGCCTGCCTGAAAGACGAAGCTCGTCGCCGCAGTGGCCAGCACTTGGGTGCCGTTCCAGAGGGTTTCATTGCCCACTCTTGTGATCTGGCTTGACAACGCTGCAAATTCAATTTGCAAGTAGCCACGCTGGGTCGTGGAGTAGGTGCCATTGGACGATTGAACTGCCAGCTCCCGCATGCGCTGCAGCATGTTCGACACCTCCGTCATGGCGCCCTCAGCGGTTTGCATCATGTTGATGCCGTCATTCAGGTTGCGCACGGCCTGGTTCAGGCCCCGTATCTGCGCTGTCATGGTTTGGCCAATGGCCAGGCCAGCGGCGTCGTCTTTGGCGGAGTTGACCCTTGACCCTGTGGACAACTGCTGCATGACCGTGCTCATGGCGCGTTCGTTGGTTTTCAAGGCGCCTTGCGAGTAAAGGGCGCTGACGTTGGTATTGATGACTGACATGGTATTACTCCAAAATTCTTTGCTGTTAAGTCAGGATTCAGTGGCGTCGGTTCACAAACAAGTCGTCAGCATGGTGGGCAGCGGGCCTGTTGGTTCAATAACAAGCAATTTCTGTGCCTGTCATTTATTTGCCACTATTTTTTATTTGAGCAGTGACAAGACCGCTTGGGGCTGCTGGTTGGCCTGGGCCAGCATGGCGGTTGCGGCCTGCTGAATGATCTGTGTCTTGGACAACTGCGTGGACGCGGTGGCGTAATCGGTGTCCATGATGGAGCTGCGTGAGGCCGTGGTGTTGGCTGCAATGCTGCTCAAGTTGTCTGCGCCATAGGTCATCTGATTGATGCCTGCACCTATCGTGGCGCGTTGCGAATTGACCGCGTTGAGGGCTGTATCCATCGATGCGATCGCTGCCATAGCACCGGTCACATTGGCCACCGTATCGGTACTGGTGAGCGACAGGCCGGTAGTGGTCATCGGGCCAATGGCCACCGCAATAGTTTGACCGCTGATGGCACCTGCCTGAAAGGTGAACGTGGAAGTCGCGGCCAGAAGAGCGGTGCCGTTCCAGAGTGTTTCACTGGCAATTTTACCGATCTGTGTGGACAGGGCGGCATACTCGGTCTGCAAATAGCCCCGCTGCGTCGAGGAGTAGGTGCCATTGGACGACTGAACCGCCAGTTCCCGCATGCGTTGCAGCATGTTGGATGTCTCAACCAGGGCACCCTCGGCGGTTTGCATCATGTTGATGCCATCGTTCAGGTTACGCACAGCCTGGTTCAGGCCCCTGATCTGGGCTGTCATGGTTTGGCCAATGGCCAGGCCAGCGGCATCGTCTTTGGCGGAGTTGACCCGTGACCCCGTAGATAACTGCTGCATCGCGCTACTCTGTGCGCGTGCATTGACACTTAAGGCGTTTTGCGAATACTGGGCATTGACGTTGGTATTGATCACTGACATGGCTGGTCTCCAAAAATAAAGCAAGGCCGCCAAAGCGTCGGGCGGGGTTGAGGGCGCCCTAATGTCGTAAAGCGGACAGTGAGGACTGAATACTTCACAGCAAAGATCGTGCCTGAAAAAGCGGCCATGTTTTGCCGCTTTAAAAGCAAAAATGGCCTGTCGTTGCCGACAGGCCATTCGAATTGTTAAGCCAGCTCAGGGCTGGCGTTCAACCGCTGGTGCTTACTTCAGCAGTGCCAGCACACTCTGCGGTTGTTGGTTGGCTTGGGCCAGCATAGCGGTTGCGGCCTGCTGGATGATCTGAGTCTTGGACAGCTGCGTGGACGCCGTGGCGTAATCGGTGTCCATGATGGAGCTGCGCGACGCCGCAGTATTGGCCGAGATGCTGCTCAAGTTGTCTGCGCCGTAGGTCATCTGGTTGATGGTCGCGCCAAAGGACGCACGCTGGGTATTGACCAGCCCAAGAGCCGTGTCCAATGTAGCGATACCGGTAATCGCAGTTGTCGATGTACCAATGGACAGGACATCAACAGCCAGGCCCGTGGCCGTCATGGCCGTTGTCAACGTGGCCGTGATGGTCTGACTGGCCTGTGCACCTGCCTGAAAGACGAAGCTCGTCGCCGCAGTGGCCAGCACTTGGGTGCCGTTCCAAAGGGTTTCATTGCCCACTTTTGTGATCTGGGCTGACAACGCGGCAAACTCAGTCTGCAAGTAGCCACGCTGGGTCGTGGAGTTGGTGCCGTTGGACGACTGAACTGCCAGCTCACGCATGCGTTGCAGCATGTTTGACACCTCAGTCATGGCGCCCTCAGCGGTTTGCATCATGTTGATGCCGTCATTGAGGTTGCGCACGGCCTGGTTCAGGCCCTTGATCTGGGCTGTCATGGTCTGGCCAATCGCCAGGCCAGCCGCGTCGTCGCTGGCGGAGTTGACCCGTGACCCCGTAGACAACTGCTTCATGGCGCTACTTTGGGCGCGCTCGTTGACCTTCAATGAATTCTGGGCGAAAAGAGCGGCAACGTTAGTGTTAATACTGGGCATTTGGATACTCCTAAAAAATTAACAGTGAAAAAGGGTGGTTGAGGAAAGGTAAGACTTACTTGAGCAAGGCCAAAACACTTTGGGGTTGCTGATTGGCCTGGGCCAGCATGGCGGTCGCCGCTTGCTGAATGATCTGTGTCTTAGACAGCTGCGTGGACGCGGTGGCGTAGTCTGTGTCCATGATGGAGCTGCGTGAGGCCGTGGTATTGGCTGCAATGCTGCTCAAGTTGTCGGCACCATAAGTCATCTGGTTGATGCCGGCTCCTATCGTGGCACGTTGCGAATTGACTGCATTGAGGGCTGTATCCAACGAGGTGATCGCCGCAGTGGCGCCTGTCACATTAGCCACCGTATCGGTACTGGTAAGAGCCAGGCCAGTCGTGGTCATGGGGCCAACGGCGACCGAAATAGTTTGCCCGCTGATGGCACCTGCCTGAAAGGTGAACGTGGAAGTCGCGGCCAGAAGAGCGGTGCCGTTCCATAGTGTTTCACTGGCAATTTTGCCGATCTGTGTGGACAGGGCGGCATACTCCGTCTGCATGTAGCCGCGCTGCGTCGAGGAGTAGGTGCCATTGGACGACTGAACCGCCAGTTCCCGCATACGTTGCAGCATGTTGGATGTCTCAACCAGGGCACCTTCGGCAGTCTGCATCATGTTGATGCCGTCATTCAAGTTGCGTACAGACTGGTTCAAGCCCCTGATCTGGGCTGTCATGGTTTGGCCAATGGCCAGGCCAGCCGCATCGTCGCTGGCGGAATTGATCCTTGACCCAGTAGATAACTGCTGCATGGCATTACTTTGGGCGCGCTCGTTGACCTTCAGTGAATTCTGGGCAAAAAGGGCTGCGACATTGGTGTTAATGCTGGGCATTTGGATACTCCTAAAAAAAGGATTTCAGTCGGTGAATGATTAAAAATTTACCTGTCAAAGATGAATCGGACGCTGCCGAAATTTCTTGAGCAATTTAATTGTTTTAAACCAATTTGTTGTAAAGAATGCCTTTGAGGTCATCCATCTTCTGGGCCATGCGCAGCACATCTTCAGTGGGGATCTGGCGAATCACTTCCCCTGTGTTGATATTGCTCACCTTGATGACTGCGCTGGCTTTTGATTCGTCAAAAGAAAAACCCAGCCCGCGGCCTGTCTCCACCAATTGGTGGTTGAGCAGACTAACCGCTTCTTTCAAGTTTTTTGTCGCCTCAATGGCATCAAACTTGATGTCGTTGGGTTTAGGGGGGGCGACCTTGGCCACCGCCTCACGCACAATGGCAGTTGCCTTCCCCTGAGGGGGCCGCAGCTGTTCCACGGCGGGTTGGCGTTGGTTGGCATCGCCAATGCTAAGTTCGGAAGCCATCAGGTCCCATCCTTTCAATGTGCTAAATCAACCGCGACAGGCGGCTGTTTGCAGCGCTGAAGCCGCAAACATTTTCATTAGTGCTTGATGAATCGGATCGGGCTTGAAAAACTTGAGCGCTGAAGCAAAAAACCTCGACCTGGCGTTTTTACTTATTGGTGTACATCGCCATCAGGCCGGCAAATGAGCTGGTCAAGCCGGTCTGGGTGCTCTTGGTTTGGCCAACCATGCTGTCCATGGTGGCAAACTGTTTGTTGTAACGCGCCAGCACCCGGGTCATGCGGTCCTCCAATTTGACAAGGTCGTCTTTGTACTTGGAGATGCGGGTGGTGGCGTTGGCACTCTCGGTGGCAATGGTGCCACTTTTGCTGATGAGCTCGATGATGGCCTTGCTGGCGTCTCCGGCCAAGCCTGAGGCCGTGGGGTCAAAGCTGCTTTGGTTTTCCTGGTTGCCAGAAAGCAACGTCGTTGTGTTGGCAAAATTCAAATCCAGGGCAAGGTCCAGCTTGACAGAGTTGCTGGTGAGCTTGCCGGTTTTGTCGACCTCAACACCAATATCACGCAGGGCCGCAAGCGTGCCTGAAGATGCGGCGGTGGATGAGTCTGCGGTGACCAGCGCGCGCAACTGTGAGCGCAGGTTGGTGACTGTGGAGTTTCCGGACAGCGTGGCGCCGTAGGTCTCAAGGGTTGATTTTGGATTGGTCAACTCATCGAGCATGGTCATGGCGTCGTTATAAGCCGTGACCAATGCCAGCACCTTGGTCTTTGCGCCACTGGTGTCGTTCCTCAGGTTGAGGCTGGCTGCGCTGGTGTTGGTGGCCAGCAGATTCAGCGTGACGCCTGGGAGTGCTTCGCTCAGTGTGTTGCTTGTACTGCTGATGGCAATACCGTCGACCGTCAGCGAAGCGTTGCTGGCCAGTTGCAATGGGCTGTCGAAGTTAATGCCAGCCGCGCTGCTGCTGATCGTGAACGCGTTGCTACTGCCTGTGCTGCCGGTGACCACCACCTTGTAGGGGCTGACGGCGTCGCCGGTGTTGACGAGTTGTGCACTCAATCCCTTGCCCGCGCCGTTGATGGCGGCTACCACGCCGGCGGGCGTGTCGTTGCCGGCAGCAACGGTGATGGTGCCGCCGCCGCTGAAGCCGGTGCCGCCGAGGGTGAGTGTGATGGCAGCACCGCCATTGATGGCGGTGCTGGTCGCTGCAAAGGCGGTGGTGCCGGTGTTGCGCTGTGCCGCGGCCAGGGCGTTGACCAACACGGTGTGGCTGCCTGCATCTGCGGCAGTGCTGGCGGTGGCGGTGAAGGCACTGGGTTGGGAGTTGCTCAGCGATAGCGTTTTGAAGTCGCTTTTGTCTTTAAGGTTGTCAAACGCGGTTTGCAGGTTGGTCAAGGCGTACTTGACTGCGGCCATGCCAGACACCACTTTTTCGCTGTTTGAGACACCTTTGTCGATGGCTGCTTTGCGAGGGGCTTTCTCAGCGTCGACCAGGCTTTGTGCCAGGGTCTTGATGTCAATGCCAGAACCGGCACCCAAGGTATTGGTGAGGTTGGTGCTGGAAGAGCTTGCGGTGGTGGTGACCATGGTTCAGCCTTATCGGAGTTCTGTCTCAGTGGCGGGGCGCAGGTTCAGAATCGAACGCAAGCACAAAAACTTAAGCCAGCAGGCTCATTCAGCGGAGATAGCTGAATAAAGTCAACTGAGAAATTTTGGCGAAACTGCTTTGTGCGGCCTCAAGTGACAAAATTTGTTTTTGCATCTGGGTCAGCGCGGCGGCCATGTCCAGGTCCGCCACGTTGGACAGCACGGTTTTCAGGTTGAGCTTGGTGTCGTCCAAAACAACGCTTTGCTGCGCCAGCACCTGCATGTCGGTGCCCGCGTCGGCCTGCGCCATCACAAGGCCCTGATGCAGAGCATCCACTTCGGTCAGTCCGCGCTTCATGCCGCTGATGCCGCTGGCGCCGGGCGTCTTGACGGCCGCTATGAGGTCGTCCAAAGCTTGAAAAAACCCGACGCCGGACGAGCTGCCGTCGCTCTCGCTGCGTACAACCCGGACAAACACGTTGGAACCTGGGCGGTTGATGGGAACCGTGCGCTGCTCGCCGATCTCTACCCTCATACGGGTTTGGTCGCCAGAATAGGTCACAGCGCCAGCAGAGTTTGCAGAAAAGGGCTGTGTGCGCACCTGGCTGCCTGCGAAGATGTAGTTTCCTGTGGTGTCGGTGCTGTTGGCCAGGCTCAGCAATTGGTCACGCAAGCCCGTCATTTCAGTTGCAATGATCTGCCGAGTGGCGACCCCCTGTGTGCCGTTGCTGGCCTGAATGGCGAGCTCCTTGACCCGAATGATCACGTCACTGGCACTGCTCAGCGTCGTGTTTTCATTGTCCAGGCGGCTTTGCAGGCTGTCTATGGTTTTTCCATAGCTGGTCTGTCGGTCAATCAGTGAATTGATGCGCAAGATGGTGGCGGTTTGGCTGGGGGCGTCGCTGGGGTTGAGCACCTGCTTTTGGCTTGAAATCTGGGCCTGGCTGGTGGCCAACTCGTTTTGCAGCTTGCTCATCGTGGTGCTGGCACGGTCAAACTGAACGCTGGTGGAGATTTTCATGGCTCAAGCCTCGGGTTAACCTATTTGCAGGACACTGTCAAAAAGCTGGCTGGCAATTTGGAGTGATTTGGCAGCGGCTTGGTAGGCTTGCTGGTAACGGATCAAATCAGTGGCCTCTTTGTCCAGGCTCACACCGGCCAAATCATCCCGTGCGCCCACGGCCTGTTCGTGCACCACCGTCAGGGCGGTTTGCGCAATGCCGGCGGCTATGGCGATGTTGCCCATCTCGTTGATGTGGTCGATGTAGGCGTTGGCGAGGGTCTTGTTGCCCACCACGGCCTTCTTTTCTAAAGCGGCCAACTGCAGCATGTTGTCGTTGTTGCCGATGCCGTCGCGGTTGCCGTCTAGCACGAAAACATCCCCTGCTCTGGGCGCCGCACTGAACGCCAACTGCAAGCCCTGGAACTCGACGCCGGGGTTGAGCTTCTGGCCGTCAAAAAACCGCTTGGCGACCTCTGTTTTAGCCTTTGTCACCGGGTCTGTGCTGGTGATGGTGTAGGCCAGTGTTTTGGTCGGGTCTGAGGGGTCTGTTTCATTGCTGAACGCGACCTGCAGGCTCTGAGCCCGCAAATTTTGTTTTGCGTCAGCGGCCTTGCCGCTGTAGCTGGCCGACACGCTGGTGTTACCCGCGCCCGTCACAAAAACCAGCAGGTCGTCTTTGACTTCGCCGGCAACAAAGACCCCGGTTCTGAAGCCTAGCCTGGCCAGGTCGGCGGGCGTGCCATTGGTACCGAAGCCGAGTTGGATGGGGCTGTGGTTGATGACCTGATTTTTGGCCGCGGTGATAGGGCCAATTTTGAGCGTGTCAGGGTCCTGGGGGCCTAGGGTACCCAAGGCATTGGCGGCTGCTGAACCCGCGTCTGGGGAGGCCGAAATGGTGATGCTGGCGTTTTCCTGCCCGGCCCGGTTGCTCAGCACCAACTGGCCGCTGGTCGACACCCTGGCGGTGATGTTCACGTCCGGGGTGGCATTGATGGCATTGGCCAGCGCAAGAATATTGGCTACCCCGGTGCTTAGGAGGGGGACGCCGGAGCTGTCGGCCGGGTAGTTGATGCCGGTCGACGTGCTGGCCTGCGTGGTGATGCTCTTGCCGTTGATAAACAGCGACTTGGTGAAATCAAGCTTGGACGGGTTGACAGTGACCAGGTCGGCTGTCGCGCGGGTCAGGCTGACCTGGCCCCGGTAGGTACCTGCCGTCACACCCAGGGCATTTTGCGAGGCAAGGCCCACGGAGGTACCGGTGCTGATGGTGATGTCATCCGTCTCGTGGCCTGGCGTGCCGGTGATCAGCAGTTGCCCGTCCGAGGTGATTCTGGCCGTGACTTCGGAGCCCGAGGCCTGATTGATGGCGGCGACCATGCCAGCCAGGGTGCTGGTCTGGGAGGCATCCACCCTTTCACCGTTGATGTAAAGCGGCAGACCATACTTGATCTGGCCAGGGTTCAGGCGAATCTCGTTGCTGGCGGTGGCCGTGACGCCGGTTTTGGCGGTTTGGCTGTTCAGCCATGCGGCCACTGCGCCGGGTTGCAGGGTGCCGCTGCTGGGGGCTGCCAGCGCCTCCAGAGCGACCCCATTGAGCACCAGGGTGTTGGCCGCAATGCCACTGCTGCCGCCTTGGATACGGTCACCCTGGAGCATCGCCGGGAAGGCCTTGGAACCCGAGATCTGGTCTTTGGCGTTGTAAATAGGCTGCTGTTGCACGGTGGCCTGAGCACCGTAAAACACGGTCATGCCTTTGTAGGGCGTCACGCCATTGAGGTAGGCGTCGCTGTAGCTTGCGCCAGGGGCAAAACCGTTGTCGGGGGTGATCAGCTGGCCCAGCAGGGCGCTATCGCTGGCCATCGGCTTGCCGATCAACTGGCGGCCGTCACGGGTCAAAACGGTCAGTTGTTGTCCGGCCTGTGGGCCGTTCAGGTAGACGCTCAGGTCGGTCATGCCACTCGCCACCGATGCCACGCCAGAGACGGGGACACTCAAGGAGACGCTGATGTTTTTGACAGCGCTGGTGTACGCGCCATTGACCAAGGCGGTGGTGATGTCGGCCGGGCCGCGCTGAGGCGCTTGGGGGCCGTCGAGATAACTGATACTGGCGTTGCTCTCACTGGGGTTGGTAGCCCCTTTCACCACTCGGAACTGGGCGGCCGATGCGATCAGCATCGAGTCGGCAAAGGCCACTTGGATGCCGGAGGCCGCGTTGGCGGCCTTGGGGTCGAATTTAAAAAGAGCTTGCCCCGGGTTACCGTAGCCGTCCACGCCTTGCTGGTGGACGGTGTTGGCCTCCTTGGCAAAGGTTTGAGCCAGACCGTCCAGGGCATTGCGGGTGCTGCCCAGCACCTGTTCGCGAAACGACATCAGCCCGGCCAGGCTGCCGCTGGTGATGCCCGAAAGTGAGCGCGGCTGACCATAGGGGTCAAGCACCAAAACGACTTTGTCGGGTGCTTTGGTGTCGTAGTTGGCCTGAACCATCAGCGCGTTGTTGCCCTTGACCAGCACATCTTGGCCAATGGTCGCACCCAGGCTGACCGTCACCGTGCCATTGGGCGTGAACTCTGTGTTGACATGGGCAAAGCTGGACAGCTTCTTGAGCAGAAGGTCGCGTTGGTCCAGCAGGTCTGCGGGCTGTGCCTCCTGGGTCCTTTGTTTGGTGAGCTGCTTGTTCACCAGCGCCAGGTTGGCTGCGAGCTCATTGATCTGGGACACCGAGCTGTCCATAGATTGCCGAGTTTCCAGGTCCACTAGGTCGAGTTGGGCTGAGAGCTGGCCGAAGCGATCACCAACGCCCTCCGCCTCGCGCATAAAACTGCCACGCATGACCGTGGATGAGGCATCGCCCGAGAGTGCGCGTGCAGCTTGAAAAAATCGATCCAATGCCGAGCTCAAGCCCATACTTTCTCCGCCCATGATGTCAACCACGCGGTTGGCATAGCTGACCATGGGCTCCTGGCTGGCCAGATCACTGACGGTATTGCGCAGGTTGCGCTCGACGAACTCGTTGTACTGGCGCTGGACGCGATCCACCATCACGCCCGAGCCCAAAAAGACGCCGCCCGTCAGGGTGACCGGCAGCGCGCTGAGCTTGACGTCCTGTCTGGAGTAGCCATCGGTGGCAACGTTGGCAATGTTGTTGCTGACCGTGGTCAGGGCCTGCTGGTAAACAGCAACCGCATTGCCCGCAATGCCCGCCATATCACTCATTGCGCAGTCCCTTCAAGGTCATGGGGCCGCCAAGGCGCGGCAAGGGCATCACCTGCGACGGGTTCGGCTGCAGCGACATGGCTTTTTCCGGGGCGGGGAGCAAAGACATACTTTGGGTACCGCGTGTTTTCAGCACTTCTGCAGTACTGGCTTGGGCAGCCGGATCAGGCATGTGTTTGACCAGCAGGTCGGCCAGCCCGATGCTGTTGCGTCGGGCCATGCCCATGGCCACCTCTTTGTCAAACATGGCCTCAAAAGTTTCTTTACCGCTGGACTCGACCAGATCGCTTTTGAAGCTGGCATCGCGCATGGACTTCATCATTTGCTGCAGAAACATGGCCTCAAACTGCTGGGCTGTTTCGCGCGTGGCGGCTTTGGCGTCGGTGCGCGCCTGCCCCTTGAGCTTGCCCAGCCCGCTGAAATCATGGTAGGAGCCGGTGAGACTTGCCGAACCAAAGGCCGGCGGCAGGGCATTGCTGAGTGGGTCCATGGCGTGGTCCGGTAATGGATCAGATGACCAGCAGTTCGGCGCGTAGGCTACCCGAACTCTTGAGCGCCTCCAGAATGGCGATCAGGGCCGAGGTGGTAGCGCCGACCTGATTGACCGCATCCACAATTTGGCGTAGGTCCACACCGGGTTGGAACAAAAACATGGGCTTGTTGGGTTCGCTGATCGCGACTTCAGCATTGGTAACAGGCACGGCGGGCGCGGCATTTCCGATCACCGGTTGGGCGAGGGGTTGGGACACCTCATTGGTAGCCGACACGGATACGGTGATGGTGCCGTGGCTGACTGCGGCTGCAGTGACCCTGACGTTACGGCTGATCACAACGGTGCCGGTGCGGGCGTTGATGACCACCCTGGCCGGTGGCTCGCCGGGTTGAACATCTATGTTTTCGATCATGCTGACAAAGGCTACCCGCTGGCTGATGTCCATCGGTGCTCGGATGGAGATCGAGACACCATCTAGCGCAGTCGCAACACCGTCACCAAATTTGGCGTTGATCGCCTGAACGACGCTGGAGGCAGTTGTGAAGTCGCTCTCGCGAAGATTGATCACGACATTGTCAGACTTGGCGAACGGATTGCTGACCGTCTTTTCCACGGTGGCGCCGCCTGGAATACGTCCCGAAGTGCCCACCCCTACAGTGACGCTGGAGCCCGCTGCGCTGCCGCTGACCGCTGTATCGGTGAGGGAGCCTTGGGCCAGGGCATAGATCTCGCCGTCGACACCACGCAGGCTGGTCAACAGCAGGTTGCCTCCGCGCAGGCTGGTGGTTTTACCGATGGCTGATACGTTGATGTCAATCCTCTGGCCGGGCTTGGCCATGCCTGGTAGCTCGGCGGTGATCATCACTGCAGCCACATTTTTGAGGTCTGCCTTGGCGGTTGCCGTGGCAGTTTCAAAATCCTTCAACTGGTTTTCCTGATTAACACCCAAGCGATTGAGCAGCGTCTTCATGCTTTGGTTGGTGTAGGACAGGTCACCGTCCCCGGTGCCGGCCAAACCGACCACCAGCCCGAAGCCAATGAGTTGATTGCTCCGCATGGCAGCAATGCTTGCCATGTCCTTGATGCGGTCGGCATGGGCCCAGGACTGGGGAAGCAGCCAGAGCAGCAGCAGCAGGGGTAGGGCACGTAGCTTGTGGGTCATGACGTTTACCAGTAAGGCTTAGAAGGGCCAGAGTTTGAGCACGGCGCTGGTGCCCCAGGCCGGGCGGGTGGCTGCAGCCATGTCCCCGGTGCCGCGGTAGGTGATCTGGGCATTGGCCAGGCGCCTGGACAGCACGGTGTTGTTGGGGGCAATGTCGTCAGGGCGGATCACGCCGGCGACCTGGATGATCTCGCTGCCCTCGGTCAGCGCCAATTGTTTTTCGCCACGAAGAATCAGGTTGCCGTTGCTCATGATCGCGACCACTGCGACCGTCACCGAACCCGTCAGGGCCCCTTCCTGGGTGGCTGCGCCGTTGCCGTTGTTTGACGTGGTGGCTCCCAGTTTAGAGGCGCTCGAGGCCAAACCGATGTCACCCATGAGGCCCTTGAGCCCAGGGGGCACGATATCGGTACTGGAAGTTCTGCTGATCTCGCCTTTTTGGTTTCGCGAGGCCTTGCTTTCCTCAGCAAGTATGACCGTGATCAGGTCACCCACTTGAAAACTGCGACCGCCACTGAAAAAGCTTTCGTTCACACGCCCGTTGTAGATGGAGCCGGTTGCAGCCATGGGCTGCGCCACTTGCACAGGATAGACTGGGACAAATTCTTTGGAATGGGTGATGGGCTCTGGCGGTATGACGCTGCATGCAGCCAGTACGCAGGCCAATGGGAGCAGGGTAAGGTATTTCATTTGTTGGCTCTCTTACATGTTCTGGTTCATGTACTTGAGCATGCCGTCCACCGCAGAGATGGCTTTCGAGTTGATCTCATAGGCGCGCTGGGTCTCTATCATGTTGACCATTTCTTCCACAACATTGACATTGGAGGCTTCGAGGGTGCCCTGCATGATGGTCCCGGCCCCATTTAGCCCCGGGGTTAGAACCTCTGGTGCGCCACTGGCCGGGCTCTCTTTTAGCAGGTTTTGTCCCAGTGATTGCAAACCAGACGGGTTGAGGAACCGGGCAATCGTGAGGTTGAAGACCTGTTGCCCACCAGCGGCAAGCCCGACGGTGACGGTGCCGTCGCGTCCAAAGGTGATGCTCGATGCATTGGCGGGGATGGTGATGGCTGGTTGCAGCGGCGCACCGGCAGATGTCACCAATTGCCCAGTTGCCGAGACTTTGAAGTTGCCGTCACGCGTGTAGGCGAGTGAACCGTTGGCCTGCAGAACTTGAAAATGACCTTCGCCGGAAATAGCCAGATCTAGCGGGTTTTGGCTGTTCACCATATTGCCCTGGGCATGCAGTTTTTCAGTGGCGACCACACGTACGCCGGTGCCCAGCATCAAGCCGGTAGGGGCCTGGGTGGTTGCGCCGGTTTGACCGCCCGCCTGTCGGACGTTTTGGTAGAGCAGGTCTTCAAATACCGCGCGGTCGCGCTTGAAGCCGGTGGTGTTGACATTGGCGAGGTTGTTTGCGATCACGTTCATGCGTGTCTGCTGCGCGTCGAGGCCAGTTTTGGCAACCCACATTGATGCGTCCATGGTCTGTTCCTTCGTGATTTGGTTTGTTTAGCGGGGTGACGGCTTGAAAATTCGAACGGGATCAGGACGGCTTCATCATGCTTTCACCCGACTCATCAGTGGCTTTTGCTTCCTTGATCATGTTGATTTGCTGCTCGAAGGAGCGGCTCTGATCCATCAGCTTGATCATCACGTTCAAGGCATTGACGTTGCTGCCTTCCAAAGCGCCTGGTGTGAGTCGGGGTGATTGGGGACCTGAGGGGAAGTCTGCGCCCGGTTCCAACCCGACCACGCTGAACAGGCCATCTGTCCGGCGCTGTAGCTTCACCTCGCTGGCGTCGCGCAGCAGTAGCGTGCCCAGCGCCACCGGTGGGGCTGCATTGGTTTGTGCCGGGTCACGGCCGTAGACGGTACCGTCAGACTCGATCGTGATCACCAGGCCAGCGGGTGCACTGATAGGTGCGCCACCTTGGCCGCGTACCAAGTGACCGCTGCCATTCTCTAGCACGCCGTTGGCGTTGACGCGCAGGTCGCCACGCCGGGTAAAGCCCAGTTGTCCATCGGCAGCGGTGACACCCAGAACGCTGCTGCCGCTGAGGGCCACGTCCAGGTTGTTGCCGGTCGCCATGACGGTACCCGCCTTCAACTGGATATAGTCTTCGGTGAATGACTGAGGTTGCATTCGGGTGGCCAAGCCTGGCCCATTGACCTGAATAGCCCGCACCGACGCTTCAAAACTGCGCTTGAAACCAATGGTTGACACGTTGGCCAATTCATTGGTCACCATCTGGCGGGCGACGCGCTGCTCGTTGATGGCAGCTACCGCGTTAAAGGCTAAACGATCCATGTGCTTGACTCCTTGCCGGTTGCCCTGGGGTAAGTTGCCGCCGCGGTGTCAATTAGTGGACATCCGGGGCGGCAACTCAATAGATGCAACTAGCGTGCCAGGAGAAAGTGGTCAGTGTTATGAGCGCAGGTTGATGATGGCCGAGGTCATCGTTGAACTGGTCTCAATCGCCTTCGCATTGGCCTGGAAGTTACGTTGCGCAGTGATCAGGTCAACCAGTTCCTGCGTCAAGTCCACGTTGGCTCGTTCTGTGGCGCCAGCCCGTAATGTGCCAAAGCCAGCACTGCCGGCGGCGCCCAAGATGGGTTTGCCCGATGACGCCGAGGCCAGGAAACTCGAGTCGCCCATCTGGCGCAAGCCCGCAGGGTTGGAGAAGTTGGTGAGCAAAATCTTGGCCAATGATTTCTGCGTGCCATTGGAGAACGATGCGCTCACCAGCCCGTCGTTGCCAATGGTCACGCCCACCAGTGAGCCCTCAGGTGCGCCGTCCTGCGATTGCGACAACACTGCAAAAGGTGAGGTGAATTGAGTGGACGCTGCGTAATCGACGTTGATGGTCAAAGCACCTTTGCCGCCCTCAAGGTAGACGGTTTCAAGCTGCGTCCCCTGCAAGGGTGAAAACAGCTTACCTGCCGTGTTGAAGGTCAGCTCGCCTTTGTCCAGGAAAATCGGTGACCAAGCCGGCAGGGTGGTGAAGCCATCGCCGTTGGTGGTCTCTTTGCCGTCTTTGTCGATGTACTTGGCAGCCAGTGCGCCGCCCACCATATCTTTGTGCTGCGACGGTTTGATCCAGGTGGATGTGGCGCCACGGCCGGCCTCCACCTGGTCCAGCCCCCAGGCGTTGCTGCCAGAGACTTTGATGAACGAGTCTGAGCCGGTCGTGCCCGAGGTGAACTTAAAGACATTTTGCGTGTAGTCGTAGCTGACCTTGACACCATTGACTGTTGTCGGCGAGTCGCCGTCGGCGCTGGCCAGGGCGTTGATGCCTTTCTCCAGTTCGCGTGTGAAGGAGGCCAGGGAATAGGTGGCGCTGGTGGGGATGACCACGTCGCCCTTGATACCGTCAACGGTGATCACAAAACGGTTGTTGGTGGCGTCGACTGCAAAGTTGTTGGCAACGTTGACCGTGGGTGTCTTGCCAACGGCCACCGCCGGGCTGGATGCAATACCGCGCAAGGCGGTGCTTGACTTCGACACCGAAGCGCCTGTTGTTGGCAGACCAAACAGTGCCAGCCCGGAGGCGCTGACCTGGTCGATGCTGATCGCAGAGCCGTCGCCGGTGGTGCCTGAGCTGACTGAGAATGATTTGCTGACCGCGTCAAAATTGACCTTGATGCCGTAGCGCTGATCGGTCACCGACCGGATCGGGTTCTTGTTGTTGGGCAGCATTTTTACGCCAGACAGTCCATTGGCGTCGAGCGTGACTGCCGAGGTGCCCAGGCCCAAAATGGCGTTGGGCCTGACCGTTGTCGTGGTGGCGCCGCCGGCTGTTGCGCTGCTGATGGTGCCCCCGCTGAGGGTGATGGTGTTGGCACCAGCGTTGGTACTGTCCGTAAATTTGAAGCTCTGCGTGTTGTAGTCGTAAGTGACGGTCATGGGCGACTTGGCCAGGCCTGCGCTGAGTACGCTGCTAGCGGAGAGCGATACACCTTTGTTGTCGCCAGCGGGCACCGCGGCCACTGGTGTGGGCCGTATGCCCGAACTTTTGACCAAGCCGTCGTTGATGCTGTTCAGGGCAACGCTTTGTGCAGCGGTGTTGCCGCCGGACAGCGTTGGCGTCAACAAGGCCCGGGTCGCTTCTTTTTGGTCGTAGACCAAAATCAATCGGCTGCTGTCACTGGGGTCAATTTGGATATCGGTAATGCCAGCCTTTTTCGCCTCTGCGCCCGCAAGAACATCAGCCTTTTTGGCAACAATGGCCGAACAAGTCTGTGCCGCCGAGTTGCCGGTAAACCCCGCCGCGGGTGCGGCGGCGATGGGTACACCCATGAATTCTGTCGCTGTTGTCGCCGTTCCGCTGATGGCCACGGTTTGTTTGGGGAACTGGTGGTAAGTCAGCACGACAAATGTCTTGTCGTAGCCCAATTCGATATTGGCCAGGCCTGGGTTGGCTGCAATAAAGGCTGCTTTCCCTTCGGTCGTGCTCCAGTCATCCACTATTTTTGTTGCGGTTGCCGAAGGAAGATCGCCGCTGACAGAGCCAGAGATGGCTCTGCCCAAAAAGCTGACCGGACCGGCGGTCGCCGTACCGCTGATGGTGATTGACTCTCTGGCCATGCCACCCAGCACCGAGTTGTCGACTTGAGTCTGGATGATGCTGGTGAGCTCGGACATCGAGACATTGCTTTTATCCGCATAACCCGACAGGGTGATCGGGACGGTGATCGGCGAGCCGTTTTGCACCCGAGAATTGGTGATGGAAAACATTTCATCCGGGTTGCTGCCGACCGCGGCAGAGGTGAAATTAAAGGTTGTCTCGTCACCAAATTTTCGGTTCAGGAATTTGGTGGCTTCTGCGGCGAGTGTTGAGCCGGTGAGTACGGAGGAGGAATTTTTCAGGTAGCTAAGGTCAACCGTGACGGCCTCGGTTGAACCATCGACATTCACCTTGAAGAGATTGTCCAGATCAATCGGCGTTGGCAATGTGCGGAGCATGGCAAAGGTATTTGTCCCGCCGGTCAGATCAACCGTTGACGCTTGACCTGTGATGGCTGCAGGTGATGAGATGCGCTTGTCGGTCAGTTCGTCGAGTGAAATCAACTGGGTTTTGGCTGTGGTCAGCTCGTCTTTGACCTCGTTGTACGATTTGATCTGGCCGTACTGGTTGACATACTGCAGATCGCCATTGGCATCGGTAGACTGGGCAATGGCCGCTTGGACCTCGTCCTCACCCACAAATACATAGGTTTGCCATTTGTTGAAGGGGCTGTTTTGGTTGGCGTTTTGCGTTTTGACGTAGTAGATGGTGGCGAGGTAGCCATTGCCGCCGTTGTCGTACACGGTAAAGGCGGTCGATTTATTGAATGAAGCCGGATTGCCGCGGCTGAAGGGCTCGGTGATCACCGCTGCGTCGGCGGGAAAATTCAGGCCCAAGGAGACCTCGGAGGTCTGCTTGGCCTCGCCGGAGGTTTTTTGTGGAATCGTCAAAACTACCCGGTCATTGACGTTGGCGCTGCCCGTTGAATCCACCGTCGCGGCCATGAGTCGCTGTCCCGCCGAGTTCACCACGTTGAACTGTTCGTTAAGAGAAAACGAGCCGTTGCGGGTGTAGGTGTCGGTAAGTCCGTCGGCGGACCGCAGTGGGAAAAAGCCGTCGCCGGTGATGGCCAGGTCCAGTGCGTTGGACGAGAAAGAAATATTACCCTGGCTAAACTCTTGGCTGACCTGTTTGAGCGACACGCCCTGACCCACGGTACTGGAGGCTTTTTGCAGGGGAGAGGTGGCAAAAATGTCGCCAAAGTCCGCTCGCGAGCGTTTGAAACCAGTGGTGCCGACGTTGGATATGTTGTTGGCGGTGACGCCCAGCATGGCAGTGGCTGCGTTCAGACCTGTTAAGGAGGTGTAAAAAGACATGGTTTGTTTTCCTGTTTAGCAAATGGTTGTTGTGTGGTCCGGCCGATACTTGGTCAAAGGTGGGCTTAGCCGTCAATCCGCTTGACGTCAGTCAGTTTGATCGTCTTGCCGCCCTGGATTTGCAGCAGCATGGATTTGTCGGCCTGTTGGCTGATCCCCACGACGGTGGCCGAAGTGCTCACTGGGGGGGTCGTGGTTTTGCCCTGGCTGACTGCAGTGACGGCATAGCGGTAGCTGCCGTCAGGCAGGGTGTTGCCGCTCTCATCTTTACCATCCCAGGCAAAGACGAGGTCTCCGGCGGTCTGGCTACCTGACAAACTCGTGCGGACCAGGACGCCTTTGTCGTCAAAGACTTCTAACTTGATGCCCTCCGCCCCAGTAGGCAGATTAACCACCCCTTGAACCGGCTGACCGCCAATGAGTTGGACAGGTGCATCGGGTACCGCAATTTTTTTACCGATCAGGCTAGCGCCGGCAGTGATCTGGTTACTCGACATGCTGTCCACAAATGTTGTCAAGGTCGACGACATGTTGGTGGTGGCCTCCAACTGGGAGAACTGGGCCAATTGGGCCACAAAGGCCTCGTTCTTGACGGGGTCCAGCGGATCCTGATTTTTCAGCTGTGTCGTGAAAAGCGTTAAAAAGTCTTTTTGCCCCATGGCTGGCGGGCCCTTGGCGGCTGTGGCCGCCGCCGCCGCTGCCGTGCTGGCGGTGGTCTTGATGCTGGTGGGCACCGCAGAAGCCCAGGCGCCATCAGACTGGGTGTTGGACGGCAGGAGGTTGAGATTGGCCATGAGGTTCTTTCAGCGTGTGGCTCAGCTCTTGATGATGTCGAGGGTGCGCGCCATCAATTGGCGTGCGGTGTTGATCACTTCAACGTTGTTTTGATAAGAGCGGGAAGCGGCCATCATTTCAACCATTTCAGTCATTTCATTGACGTTGGAGAGGTAGACGTAGCCGTCTTTGTCGGCCGATGGATTGCCAGGGTCAGACATGCGGGCGACGGGTTTGGGGTCATCGGTGATGCGGCTAACCTGAACCCCGCCAGCGAGACCGGCGCTGGCAGCGCCTGCATGCTGCGCCAGGATAGCCTTGAACTCAGTGCGCTTGGCGCGAAAGGCGTCTTTGTCAGAGCCTGCGACTGACCCGGCGTTGGACAGGTTCGATGCAGAGGCGTTCATGCGGGCGGTCTGTGCATTGAGTGCAGAGCCCGCGATGCCAAACATGTGTTCGAGTGCCATGGCTCAATCCCCCCGGAGCGCTTTGCGGATGCCGCTGATGCGGTTTTCCAAAATGCTTAACGTGGTTTGGTACTCGACGGCGTACTGGCCAAATTTGGCTTGTTCTACCGGCAGTTCAACCGTGTTGCCGTCGAAGGCGACGTTGAATGGAATGCGGTATTTCAGACCCGTGCCGTCGCTGGCTTCCCCCATCTCGATGTGCTTGGCATGCGAGGTCCTCATGGCGAAGTCTTGCGTGTCTTTAAGCAAGGTCTTGAAGTCAAGGTCCTGCGCCTTGAAGTTGGGGGTGTCGGCATTGGCGATGTTGCGCGAGAGTACTTCCATGCGCTGATTGCGCATCCCAAGTGCCTTTTCGTGCACGCCTATGGCCCTATCAATCATGTTCATGGCTTACTCCATTGAATTAAAGTTAGTGGCCGGGCTGCCGATGTCTTGGGTGTCAATTCCGGTCATCATCCGGTATGACAGCAATTTACATACCAGCTTGGCCCAGTGCCTTCGCAGGCGCGCTTTACCACCAAAGTGGCATGGCCTGCCTGTGGCAAGGGGGACTGGTGGTGTGGCAAAGCGGCAAATATTTGCCGCTTTGAGCTGGCGTGTCAGCTTTTCAGTTGTTCGCAGATCAATGCTGCTCATTGGCCGCTACCTGGTTGGTTCTGATTGACGGCCCACGCATCGCCGTTGGCATAAACTGACCCAGGCGGGCCGCCGCATTCTGTAGCAGACCCTGGCGTATCGATTGGCGCGTAATGGGGGCATCGGTATCGCTGCCGGTGTGCAGCACGCGGGCCTGTTTGCCACCGATGTCCAGGGCCGCGGTGACTTGGCGCTCACTGCGTGAGGCTGGGTTGAGCACAGACAGGTAGAGGTCTTCCAGGCCAGCCGGGCCCTGGTTCCTGAGGCCAACGTCGCCAAAGTACTTGTCCACCAGGCTCAGCTGTTTGTGGACACTGAGATCAAGAATGGCCTTGGGGTTGTCGGCATAGCCGGCAGAGGCTGCGCCGCGCGCAGGACCATCGCAGAACTGGATGATGCCGTGGCACCGCTGGTTGCTGGCGCGGGGGTTCATGCCATCGCTCTCCATCAGGGTCATACGGGCGAAGTCATCGGGCGCAAAGCGATGGTCTTTCGCCATTTGCAAAATCTTCTCGTAGACCGGTACCTTGTCGTCAGCCGGTATGAAGCCCTTGGCGACCGCACGTTCCAGTGTTTTTTCCAGTACGGGATGACTAACCAGATTGGATGTTTTGGGGGCCACGGCGGCCAATGGCGCAGGAGTCGGTCTGCGGGAGGCTAGTGTTGCGGCGGCAGATAGATCCGTCTGTGCCTTTGCGGTCGTGCCAGGCACGGACGCGCGCGCCGTGTTGTTATTCAGGGCCTCCAATTCTTGATTGAGAGACACTAGGTCGATGCGTTGTCCGACATGAATCAGATCTGCGTTACTGATTTTGTTGGCGTTGGCCAACTGCTGTGCCAGCCGGTGCTCGTCATGACCGCTGAGCTTCAGACCCTTGGCCTCTGCCTGGGTGCGCACGATGCTTGTCAGTGTGTTGCCGCTACCCACTGTCAACTGGGAAGGGGGTGCTGACCTGGCTTGCTGCATGGCTTGGGCAAAATGCGCCGATGGCGGCCGGGCCGCTGTCCGACCGCGGGGGTGCCCTGCCAAAGCGGGGCCGGCCGGTTGCGTTCCGATATGAGTGAGTTCTCTGGTCACCTTGTTGCTCCAATGTTCAATAGCCGGTCTGTTGTCCATGCGTCTGGTTTGCTCGGATCGCTGCGCGGGTGGCATTGTTCTTGCACGCTCATGTGCCGTGCCAAACCAATCTGTCATTTTTCCAACACCACCTGCCTGGATACAGCAATTGCTGTGCCACCTAGGATTTTTTTGGCCAAAAGGCGGGAAGGCCTTACCGGGCAGGATCTCGCTGCGGCCTTGGCTTTTTGCCCTGGCTTTGACGCTAAGCTGGCCTGCACTGGCGCAATCAGGATCCGGCTCAGCGCGTTTGTTGGCTGAAGTCGGTGCTTGGGTGCAGCAAACGCAAGGGCTGACGTCCAACGAGTTCAGCTTCGCACCGATGGACAGCCGTCTACAAGCGCAAACCTGCGACCGGCCGTTGGTCATGGACCTGCCTTTTGCTTCGCGTGAGACGGTGCGGGTGCGCTGCCTGGGGTCGCCGTCGTGGCAGTTGTATGTGCGTATGGTGCTGGATCCCTCCGTAAAAGCGCTGCCGCGCAAACCAGCGAGCGAGGCTGCTGGTGTTGCACAATCCCCGGCACCAACCCCATTGGCGGTCAAGGAGCCCGCGCCCGTTGTCGCGCTGCGCCGGGTGGTCGTGGCGCGCCAATTGCTGCGCGCCGGGAGCTTGGTGACGGCCGATATGCTGGTAGAAGTGGATCAGCCCGCCACTGGTCTGGATGCCCAGGTCTTGCGCTCGATCAGAGAAGCGGAGAACAGTGAGGCGGTGCGGGAGATTGCTGCAGGCATGGCTTTGCGCAGCTACGATTTGCGACGCGCTGTGCTGGTTAAAATGGGCAAGACTGTGTTGCTGACCATTTCTCAGCCCGGCGGCCTGGCAATCTCGGCGCGGGTCGAGGCTTTGCAGGATGGTCGACTGGGGGATCAGGTGCGTTTGAAGAACCTTGAATCTGGCCGATTGGTGACTGGCGTGGTGACCGGTCCAAACTCGGCGAGCGGTCTTTGAAAAATATTTCTCAAAAAATGCTCAAGTTATTCCAGATGGGGCCGACTCATATGATGACAAAGCGTAATGACCCCGAAGTTTACAAAGCGAGCACACAATGAGCGACGCATTCCCGATTCAATCCCGCCTGGTTCAGGCTGAAAGCTTGTACCGAAAGGTAATTGACAAGGCGGACAAAACGTCCGACGTGTCAACCGCGCCGGCAGCGCAGGGCGCGGCGCCGCCTGTCCGTACGCCGATGGCAGGCGTTGGCGCCAACGTGGTTGGCTCTGAAGAATTGAAGGCGCGGATCAAGCAAGAGCCTGAATTTGACCGTGGCAAAGTAGACGCCATTCGCGAGGCCATCAAGAACGGACAGTATCCGCTTGACCCGCGCCGGATTGCAGAGAGCTTCGTTGCGATCGAGCAGTTGATCAGCGACTGACATAGGTAAAGTCTTGAATCAAGCCCTGCATCAAGCCAAGGAGTTCGCCACGCAATTGGCGCACATTCTTGAACTCGAATTCCAAGCCCTGCGGGACCAGGCACTGGACCAGTTCGAGCAACTGCAACCCGTCAAAAATCAATTGTTGAGTGAAGTTAGTGCACTGGCCCCTGGCGCCGATGACTTGCAATCACTGCCGGAGTGGCAGGATTTCCGGGAGATGATGCTCATTTGTCGCGATTTGCATCGGCGAAATGCGCTACTGATGAATCGCAAGCTGGATGCGATCAGGGGTACTCTCGACAGTCTGCGCCTGAATGACACAGCCAGCCCAGTGGAAGTCTACGACCGTCTTGGTGTCATCTCACGGTTTTCACGGCACAACGCCTACAGTGACGCTTGATCAGGCTGATTAGTCAGCCCCGTCGCCTTCTCGTCTCCGGGGCGCATGCCCTTAAGCCAGTACACCCATGACAGAATGACCGAGACCACCCGGTAAAGTTCAGGCGGAATCTCGTCGTCCACGTTAAGCCTGCACAGCAGCGCCAGCAGTTCCGGGTCTTGGGTGATGTACACACCGTTCCGACGGGCTTGCGCCATCATCTCCAGCGCCATTTCGCCTTCGCCTTTGGCAGTCACCACCGGAGCCGTGTTGAGGCCGTATTCAAGGGCGACGGCTTGTGGCGTGCGAGTCATACCAGGACATCTAGAACCACACCTGGCTCAACCGGCGGGTGTGCTGCTGGCGTAGGCTGTGGTCGAGCGCCGTGGTGCACATGAAAAGACCGCATAGTCAAGCCGCTCTCGAGCAGGCTTAGCCCGAGCTCTTCGGCGCCCGCCTGGGCCATGGTGATTACGGACTCCCGCAGTGCCCACATCGTGAGATCGATTTGGTTTTCGTCACGAAGTTGAGCTTTCAACCAGAGTTCGCCGAAGTCCAAGCTGTTCGAGTGGACGCTGACCGTCAGCTCTGCATCTTTTCCTGCCGTGGCAGGGCCGCGCTCAAAGCTGAGTTCGACAGGGTTGGCATCTGGATAAGGCAACAGCACTTTGATGGCCATTTCACCGGCACGCTGCGCTTGTAGCGCATTCAGTTGGCTGGCTTCCAAGTCATCGATGGCGCGCCTGACGTGTTGCAGGTCAGCGGTGTCGACCACTGCACCGGCCTGGTCTCCCAAGACAGCCAGCAGCTGATAGAGCAACTGTTTTGTGTCTAATGGTGATGGTTTGCCGAAGCGGGCGATGTTGGCTTCGCTGCCCATCGTTGTGATCACTGCCAGCCGGACCGCGTCAGGCGTGGTTTGCTCCTGGGTCAATTGAATGGCTCGCCACCTGGCTTTCAATTCTGGGTGGTCGATGACTTTCGCCAATAGCGCGCTCAGTCCGTCGGGGGCCAGCAGTTGCTGTAGATCAGGCAGTCCAGGTTGGCGGTACAAAAGACTGGCCAAACGGGAAAAACTGCCGTCAGAACCAGCAGTGCGAGCTGCCATGAAACCGGGTGCACTGGGATCTTCAAACAACCGCACTTGAGTCAGCCCCACGGTAGAAGCCGCCTTGGCTTCCGGTGCTGGGCTGGCCGGGCTGGTATCGGACAGAGCGTAGAGGGTGATACTGCCGTCATCGTTGAGCTGCGTGAGAAAGCTCATCCGTCGTCCGATATCCCAGTCCGATCGGTTGGGAACGCCGATCAAGCGACCCCGCAGCATCAGGGCGAGCTGGTCACCCTGCGACTGAACGGTTGCCTGTATGACCTGGCCGTCCTTTAGGTTTAGCGCCCTTGCAGTGATGGCCTCTACCAGCGGCTGTGACTGAGCACCCTGAGGAAACAGGGGCGCAAAGCGCGTCGGCGAAGCACTCTCGGTGACCGGGATCATGGGTACCTGACCCATCGCCTGCGGTCTTCGCCGGCAGCTGGTGGCAACTGGCTGCCGGTCTCAGGCTCCGAATTGTCGGCTATCGACACTGTCGCCGGCCTGGATTCCGGCAGGGGCGACGGCATCAGGCTGAGCAGCAGGGCGTCATGATCAGGCACGATGAGCACCACGCCTTTGCGCAATCTGGGCATCTTCCCTGCCTCAAAAGCGACCGGATTTTTTTGGATGAAAGCCTGTCTTAGCACGGCGAGGCTAAGTGGACTTTTCCCCAGGGTGTGAGCGATGACCTGGTCAAGTGTCTGGCCCGGCTTGGGTTTGTAACTGCCGGGTGGCAAGGCTGTGATCGGCTCGGCAGCCTTCTTGGCTGCGGGCGTTGGCGGCTGTGGCTGTGCGCTCCGGGCCTGGCTGGGTGCAAACAGGCACAGAAGGATGCCGCAGATGGCTGCGAATGACGCGCGATAGTGATCATGGGGCATGGTGTGGCTCCTTAGGGGTCAGCGGGTACCTTCGGTGGTCCAGCCGATCCAGTTGTGGCGAACAGCCTGGTTTGCCCCCGCAACGGTAACAAGTTGGGCATGGTGCTCGGCGACCACCATCACCTTCGCCAGCACCGTGTGGGGTGCCAGACTAGACTCCAGCGTTCGCTCAAGAACCTGTTTGCCGTCAGCCAGCAACCATTCGTCGCCCACGCGCAGGCCGGCACTTGCTCCCGCATTGATCCTGATCTGGTTGCCATTGGCTTGGGTGACTTTGGCCACCACGGGTTGACAGCTGAGTTCTGTCTCCATTTGGCGCGCCCATTCCTGAGCTTGTCGTGATATCAGGTCGCTAGACGTTTGAGTCCATTGGGCCGGCTGCCAGTTGCTGGTGGCGTTAGTTTCTAAATCAAGGGTGAACGAGACCTGCCGTAACGCTTTCCCAAGGCCGTGCGCACCGAGCGTCGTGGTCATGGCTATTTTCATGGGTTGCGGCGCTTGAGTCCTGGTACCGAAGGCGCGGTCTTGGGTGAGTACCGGTAGTGGCTGCAGGCCAATGCGGAGCTGCCATGGGATGTCTTCATCTGCGCCCCCGAGCAGTGCCTGTTCGTAGGTGCTGCGGGATGCTGGGCTGGCGGGCGATTGGCTCAGGCGCCAAACGGAGGACGATATGCTGGCCTGTTGAAGCTCTGCCGCCAGCAGTTTGCGAAGGCTCAGCAGCAGTGGCTGGTCATCGGTGCGCCATGCGCCGCCTTCGCCCCAATCGAGCGACATCACGTGTTGCAAACGACCCGGTGCAGCCGGGCTGCAGGCATTAACGCGGGCAGCCACCGGGGTGTTGCTTATGGCACGAGAGGGCACACTTTGCCACTGCAGTGTGGCGTTTGGCTTGCCGGTGGCGTCTTGCGTATAGCCTAACACGCGCACGCCGCGGACCTGAATCCCATTTCGATAGCTGCTGCTTTCGCGGAGCGCCCCTTTGTCGTCTATCCACTGAGTGGCCTGTACTTGGGTGGGGCCTTCCAGCGCAGCTTCCAGAAGCCCTTGCCTGATGGCAGCCAGTTTGTCTTCGGCCGAAAGAGCAAGCGGCTCGGCTGCCATAGCGCTGAAGACCGATAGGCTGACCAGGCCGATTGACCTGGCCAGATCTGACATCAGGCCTGAGAATTTCATTTTGCTTTTGCCATGACTTGGCTTAAGTAGAGTGCCCTGAGATCTTGCACGACTGCGCGGTCAAGAGACAGAGTGGTCTCATAGGTGTCGTCCCCGGTGGGCGTGATGCTGACCAATGTTGCACCGTGAATGACCCCTTCGACACGGCTTCGGAAGGTGTCGTTTTGTACCACCATGTCTGCAACCGTTGCCGTGGCGTCAATCCGCAAGCCGTAAACCTGCTCGGTGAGTGAACGGTAGGCGTCAAGCTTGGCGGCGCGGATTGCCAATAAACGCTGCTGGGCCGGCAGACGGTGATTCTGGACGCTGATGACGGCGTAACCCGTGGCCGTCAGACTCTCGCGCCTTTCAACCAGGGTGACGGTCGTGGCGGGTCTCTCGGCCGGTGCGGGCGTAGCGATGAGTGTCGCACCACTCGTCCCGCTGCCTGTGCCTGTGCCTGGGCTTGGGCTTGGGCTTGGGCTTGGGCTTGGTTCCGTCAGCGGCACAGTGTTGTCGGGGAACAAGGGCACTGAGGTACAACCAGCCAGCAGCGCGATGGCCATCACGGTCAGTGTCAGTAAGCTTTTCATGTCGGTATCCTTGATAGGTCTGAGAATGAATCGTCAGAAAGTGCCGAAACTTGAGGGTATGTGCGACCGGACAATGTCTCCAATGCCCAGCATGCTCTGTTGCTTTCAAGCCGCCTGTCTCAGGTGGGGTGCCACGCTGGCTGAGCGCAGGTTCGCTGGTTGAGGGCCGGCGGAGCCCAGTTTGGCAGTTTCCTGCCCGGCAGCGGCCCGGTACCACTTGAGGGCGAGTGTGTAATTCAGCGCTGTGCCCTGGGCATGAGCGTGCATATAGCCCAGGTTAAAACGTGCCGCCGGGTCGCCCAAGGCTGCGGCACGCGTATAGAAGGTCAGGGCTTGTGCCTCGTTCTGCTCGACCGACTCACCCAGCACATGCAATCGACCCAGGGTATACAGCGCGGCTGCATCATCCTGCCGGGCCGCTTCATGCAGAAGACTGAGCGCGAGCTGTGGCTCGGCGTCACCGCCCTTGCCGTCGAAAAGAAGGCACGCCAGATTGAATTTTGCCCGCACGTGGCCCAGTTCACCAGCCTGCGCAAAATACTCGCGCGCTCGGGGATAGTCTGTGGCCATGCCAAGTCCCTGGCTGGCCAGTAAGCCCAAACTAAAAAAAGAAACGGATTGCTTTTGGGATGCAGCTTTTTGGAACCAGGAAAGCGCTTCTTCGGGGCTCAGGCCGGGCAGTTTCCTATGTGCACACAGGATGCCAAGGTTGTGCTGTGCCGCCGCTACGCCAGCCTCAGCCGAGCGCCGATACCATTGCTCAGCCAGCACTAAATCTGGCGTGGTACCCTGGCCGTTGGCGTGCATCAAGCCCAGATTGAATTCGGCCTCGTGATCTTGCTGGTTGGCGGCGACGCGATAGGATGCCAGAAGTTGGTCGTAATCGGGCGCCGCGTTAACCTTGGACTGGAGTGTGGAGAGCCGCTGCTGGCTGCTGGCATGGCCTTGCGCGGCTGCAGTTTCAAGAAGCTTCCGCGCCATGGCCTGATCCGGTTCGATATGGTCGCCCGCAAGCAGCATGACGGCCAGCGCGTACTGGGCACTGGCATCTCCCTGATCTGCGGCGGTGCGGTAGCACTGGGCAGCCATCACGAGATCTGGTGCGGTGCCGTGGCCCAAGGCGAACATGACCCCCAAGTTGTGCAGCGCGGCGGGGTTGCCCAGGTCGGCACTGGCTTGGTACAGTTGCTCGACCACAGTCATGTCGCCGCCCGGCGCCTCTGAATGCATCACAGCCAGGTTGAACAGAGCTTCGGTGAGATGTTGTTCGGCAGCGGCTCGAAGCCAGCGTTGGGCCAGAGCGGGATTGGCGGACGCGCCTTGACTTTTGATCATCGCCAGATTGAACTGAGCCAGTACCTGGCCTTGATTCGCCGCTTTCTCAAACCACTGCTCTGCATAATCCGGGTTCGCTTGTACCCCCTGACCCAACAGGTAGGCTATCCCAAGATTGAATTGGGCAAGTGCGTCGCCTTGCCCAGCGGCTTGCTGGTAATAGTAGATGGCCAGGACGGAATCTTGCGCCAATCCAAGGCCAGATTGGCACATGGTGCCCAACTGACACTGCGCCATGGCATGACCTTGGGCCGCCGCAGACCGATACCATTGGGCCGCGGCCTGGTCGTCCTGCGCGACACCCTGCCCAGCTTGGTACATCATCCCAAGTTGGTATTGGGCTTCGGGCAGGCCCTGGTCAGCAGCCAGTTGATACCACTGTAGGGCTTCTGCGTAGTCCTGTGGCATGCCCCAGCCGTTTGCGCTGAAACAGCCCAGATTAAACTGCGCCTGTGGGTGCCCCAGCGCTGCCGCAGAGCGATAGTGGCCCATTGCCTTGGGAAGGTCTCTGGCTTGAGCGTTAGGGTCCTGTTCAGTTTGGCTGTAAATGACACCCAGGTTGTAGTGGGCGGAACTGTGGCCTTGAGCCGCTGCCATTTCAAAATGCCGTAAAGCGGTGTTATGGTCTTGGGCTAAGCCTTGCCCCTGGCTCAACATCACGCCGAGGTTGTACTGGGCCGGTGCGTCGCCTTGATCGGCGGCCATCCCGTACCACTTGGCTGCCATGGCTGCGCTGGGCGTGACGCCCCGCCCTTGCGCCAGCATCAGCCCGAGGTTGAACTGGGCGTAGCAGTGTCCCTGCGTGGCCGCTGACTCAAACCAGTGGCGCGCCAGACTGGCATCCTGTGGCAGACCCTCACCTGCTGCATACATGCTGCCCAGGTGGAACTGTGCGGTGGCGTCGCCTTGGACGGCCGCGCGCTCAAACCACTTCGTGGCTTCTTGGGCATCCTGGAGTACCCCTTGCCCGTTGGCATACATGAAGCCCAGGTTGGTTTGTACGTCAGGTAAACCCTGCTCTGCGGCCTTGAGGTACCAGGCCAAGGCCTGTGCATCGTCCTGCGCGACGCCCTGACCGTTGGTATACATGAAGCCGAGGTTGTACTGTGCCGGCGCATAGTCTTGTGCTGCAGCCAGGCGGTACCACTTCAAGGCCTCGCTGTAGTCTTGCGCCACGCCCTGGCCATTGGCGTACATGAAGCCCAGGTTGTTTTGGGCTGCGGCGTAATCCAATGATGCCAGTGGACGTGAGATCCTAAGGGCATTGACGTAGTCGCCGCGGCTGTAGGCAGCATCTGCATCGGCGAGCAGTCCGTTCATGGGAGCACACTCCAACCCGAACGCAAAATCGCTGCCGCGTTCATTCTTGGTGTTCCTGGAGCTGGGGCAGGCTTTGGTGCCGAGTGGGGTGCGACTGGTGGGTCAACATAAAGCCTTTTTGGCCATGCGGCACGTGTGCTTTGTCAGAGATGATCATCGCACTGATGGGAACATGGGCTTGGTAGGGTGCCCGTCGTGGGTGCGCGCTGGCCTCCATGTGTTGAGGATCGGTTTGGCGGTGTTTGACTTGACCCATGGTGTGTCCTTTTTTGGGCGAGTGCCGCAAACCCCATCCCAGGTGTCTGGTTCCTGACATAGGGGCTGAATCTCAGCCATCAAAGCACAATTTATGCCTGCCAAAAGTTGGATCGCTTCGGCTCAGTCCTGAACGATCAAATCGGGTCGCCGCGGAGAGTCGGCACAAGGGCGTGAAGGTCAGTTGTATTGAGTGTCTGAATGCCAAAGCTTTGGTGCTCGCTTACGAGTGCGGCAAACCAGTGTTGATTGAAGGTCCGGTAGAAATCCGGGCTCCAAGGGAGGTTGGGCTGACTACTCAGGGTCGCCCAATTCCAGAACTCCTGGTAGCGCTCGAGGAAAGCCACGCTCCAAGGGAGTGACGGGTTGGCGCTCAGGCGCTCCCAGTCCCAATGGTCTGCATGCCTCTCGATCAGGGTCTCGCTCCAGGGCAGCTGAGCATTGCTGCTCAGACCCGCCCAGTCCCAACGATCATTAAACACGGCAATCAGGTCATCGTCCCATGGCAGGCCTGTGTTCCAGCTCAGACCATCCCAATCCCAGCGCGCCTCGTGCCGCGTCAAGAGCGACTTCGACCACGGCAGGGCAGGGTTCTGGCTGAGCTCATGCCAATCCCACTTGTCAGCGTGTTGTTCGAGCAATAGCTCGTCCCAACAGAGCGATGGATTTTTGCTCAAGGCAACCCAGTTCCATTGGCCAATCCAACGGTCGATGAGGTCCTGCTGCCAGTCCAAGCTGGTGTTGCTGCTGAGCGTAGTCCAGCACCAACGTGTGGCGTAGCGGGTAATCAAATTGGCTGTCCAAGGCAGCGCTCCTTGGGCACTGAGGGCTTTCCAGTCCCATTGGTCCGCGAAGGCGTCGATCAGTAACTCGCCCCATCGCAGCCCGGGGTTGCTGCTGAGCCAAGTCCAGTGCCAGAAGCGTGCGAACTGCCCTACAAGTTGATGGTCGGCATGCAAAGCCACGTTGGCGCTGAGACCACTCCAGTCCCAGTTGTCGCAGTGACGCTCAAGCAGAGCTGGTGTCAGTGGAAGTGCACTGTTCCAGCTCAGCGCAGTCCAATCCCAACGGTGCAGATTTGCCGCTATGAAATTCGATGTCCAAGGTAAGTGTCGGCTGCGGCTTAATGTCACCCAATGCCACTGGTAGGTGTTGGCCTTGAGTAAATCAATGCTCCAGGGCAGGTTGGGGTTGTCACTCAACAATGGCCAATTCCAGTGCTGAGCGTGTCGTTCAATCAGTGATGCCGACCATGGAACGGCTGGGTTTTGGCTGAGGGCCGCCCAATCGAGGGTGCTGGCGTGCGCGTCGATCAGCTGTTCCGACCAGGCCAATGCACGACTGCTGCTGAGGTGACGCCAATCCCAACGCAACTCTTCCTGGGCCAGTATTTCCGGCGTCAGGGGATGGTGCTTGTTCAGGCAGTGAGCCAGTAAGGCCGCGTGCTCCTGAAAAAATGTCAGGATGTGCTGGCTCTTCAGGTTTGACAGGGTGTTGGCCACGATGTCCAGGCGTCGCTGGATGGCAATTTGGCCCTCGCTTGACGCCACCAGTGTCAGCGACTGATTCATGGACTCGCCCGGGTTGTCATAGCGTCCAACGCGCGCTCGTAGCGGACGATTTCGTCCTGCAAATATAAGGCTTGTTGCGAAAACCAAAGCGCCCAGTTACTCTGAGTGCTGAGTGTGCGCCAAGTGGGACTGCAAAAAATGGCGTCGCGGGTGGCGCGCTGGCTTGCCAACCTCTTCTGCAAATTGACCAACCGCAAGTCGAAGCTCTCGAGGTCCTGCTGCGCCGGCGCGGTTTGACGATCGCCCTTCGCCTGAGTCTGAAGTGTCGCCTCCAGGTTCTTCATGCCTGCAAAATCGCTGCGGCGATAACTTCGCTGCAACTGTTGAAAGATCGCCTCGGCCTGGGACTTTTGCGCCTCCTTAACCCGGTCGGGATGACAGAGCATGGCTAATTTTCGATAAAGCTGCTTGATATCGGCCTGCTCTTGGGCGTCCAGTGTCTGCGCAACCGGGGTCTGCGCCAAGGCTTGGTGAGTCTGCTCAAAAGTTGCAAAAGCGGCTTGGGCTGCCTCGGCCTCCTGTTGGTGCTCTTGCCCGCCAAAATGGGTATACCGCTGGATCATGCAGCGCTGTTTGGTGTCCAGCAATTGCCGCATTAATTTGCCAACTGCCTGGTCTTGTGCATGATCGAAAGCATGCGTCTTTCGCAGGGCCTCAGCGGTATCGGCCTCCATAGCCAAGGCGTGTCGCTCGAGCACCTGGAATTGCCATAGCGCAATTTGCCGCAAGGGCTCTCGTCGGTTGACCAATTGCCCGCCATGGGCTGCCGTGAAGCCTTCGATGTCAGGGACTGCCAGAGTGGATGGAGCCGGCTCGGTTGGCTCGGGCTTCCATTGATTTGTTTGCCGCAGCGCAATCAAAGCGGCCGCGGATTGGGCAACTATGTCGGGGTCGTCCTGGATCAGGATGCCATTGAAGTCTGTGCCGGGCAGGGGGCCCAGTTGGGCAAAGTTGCCGCTCATCACGACTAACCCGTCAATGACGCACACTGATGTGTGCAAGACAATCCGGTCCGGCGCCAGCCAGACCAATTGGCCGCCCAGAGCCGTCAGTCGCTCCCATGAAATGGCCGAATTCAGATTTTCCGGGATGGCTTCTATGCCAAGACTGACCGACAGGCCATTTCTAAGGCCACGGAGCATCAGCTCAAACCATGCTCGTCCGCATGGACCTTCAATGCAGGCATTCAGCGTGTAGCGGGCCAGTCCGATCTGGCTACTGACAGCTTGCAGTGGATCACAGAAATAGGCAAGGCTCGAGCTTTGGCGCGCTTGCGTCGCGGTTGGCAGCTGATACATGTCAGATTGGGTCAGTCAAAGCCTTGGAAGTTGGCTTGCTGACACATCCGGGCCATGTCTTGGGCCGCTGCGATTTGGGGCGCAATCATTTGCTGGGCAACGTAGTCACGACCCTTGATGGCCTCGGCATGGCCACTGATCGCGCCTAAATTGAACCACATGTGCGCACGGACATAGTCTTGCAAGACGCCCAAGCCTCTGGCGTATAACCAGCCCAGAGCCACCTTGGAATCATCATGACCCCGTGTTGCAGCCATTCGGAAGCAGGCCAGAGCCTGCCCATAGTTGGCGTCCATTTGAGTGTCGTCTTGATGAAGCACACCCAAGTTGTAAAGTGCTTGTGGGTCACCTTGGTCGGCCGCCAACTGAAGCCATTGTTTGGCTGTGGTTTGGTTTGCGCCTGTGCCCAGACCGTTGGCCATCATGACGCCGAGGTTGTACTGAGCCTGTGCATCGCCCTGGTCCGCGGCCAGTTGATACCATGCGACAGCAACGGTGTCGTCACGACTTGTCCCTTGTCCGGTGGCGTACATCAACCCCAGGTTGTACTGGGCTGCGGCGTCGCCTTTGTGTGCTGCGGCCAAGTAGCATTGCAGTGCCTTTTCGTGGTTCTTTTCGACCCCCTGTCCAGTGCTGTACATCACCCCCAAGTTGTAGTGTGCAGCAGCCTCGCCGTGAGCCGCTGCGCGCTCATACCAGCTCACAGCTTTACGGTAGTCGATCGGAATACCCTGCCCTTGAGAATAGAAAAAACCGACATTGAACTGAGCTTGCGGGTGTTCACGTTCGGCAGCGAGAGTAAACCAGTGGCAGGCTTGTTTGAGATCGCGTTTTACCCCGTGGCCTTGAGCGTAAATCACGCCGAGCCCGTATTGAGCGACCGGGTCATCGAGCTCGGCGCCACTTTGGTAATAGCTAAGCGCCTTTTCGTAGTCTTGGGTCACCCCTTGGCCGTTGGCATACATCACGCCCAAGTTAATTTGAGCCACGGTGTCGCCTTGAGCCGCTGCCGCTTCGTACCACTTCAGGGCCTCACGATAATCGGGCGCGACACCCCGTCCATTGGCGTACATGACAGCCAGGTTGGACTGGGCGTAGGGTAGACCTTGCTCCGCGGCGGCTCGGTACCATTTGAGGGCTTCTTGGTCGTCCTGAGCAACGCCTTGCCCGTTGGCATACATTACGGCAAGGTTGGACTGCGCACTGGCCACACCCTGCTCTGCAGCCAGTCGGTAGCACCTCAGGGCTTCTGTGAAGTCTTGCTCAACGCCCTGGCCACTGGCATACATCAGGCCCAGATTGTTGAGGGCAGCAAGTTGGAGATTCAAAGGCTTGCCTTTCACGGTTGCAGTCTCCCACCAATCAGTACACCTGACCGGCGACGAAGTTTACACGAACACAAGAGGTATGAATCAGGCGCATTCATCTGCCTGATCGCCTGTTATGATGCTATCAAATTTTGTCAAATCTGATTCCGGTTTACACCGGCATGAGGGGTCTGTGCTGTGCAAAGGTTTTCCGGTTAGCCAATGGCCGTTAATACGCCCCAATTCATCGGTGACAGCGACGCTGTGCGTGCCATACGTGGCTTGCTGCCGGTGGTTGCCATGTCCAGTTCAACGGTATTGATTACCGGGGAGAGCGGCACGGGTAAAGAAATCGTGGCCCGGTCGCTGCATGATCTGTCTGGGCGCTCGGCTGGAAACTTTGTACCCATCAACTGTGCGGCAATTCCCAAAGACTTGATCGAAAGTGAGCTTTTTGGGCACAGCAAGGGTGCCTTCACCGGTGCCGCTACAGACCGTAAGGGGCGTTTTGAGTTGGCCCACAACGGCTCCATTTTTTTGGATGAAATTGGCGACTTGTCCTTGGAACTGCAGGTTAAATTGCTGCGTGTTTTACAGGAGCGGGTGGTGGACCCGGTTGGCGGCGCGAAAGCGGTTCCCATTAATGTGCGGGTCATTGCCGCCACGCACCGAGATCTCGAGGCCGAAATCGTCGCCGGACGATTCAGGGAGGACCTTTACTACCGGCTTAATGTGTTGCCAATCAGTACGCCGCCGTTGCGTGAGCGCTCTGCGGATGTGCCTCTGCTCCTTAATTATTTCGCACAGAGATTCATGGCGGAAGGCAAACTACCTGTCAGTTTTTCGCCCGACTTTATGCAGGCGCTCAGAGCCTATCACTGGCCCGGTAACGTTCGGGAGCTGTCGAATTTGGTCGACCGATTCAGCACACTCTTTGCCGGGCAGTGTTTGAGCTTGCGTTCGTTGCCAGCCGCTTTGCTTCCCAAGGGGCTGGCCGCACTTCAGTTGCTTGCAAATGAGGGCGGGCTGGCTGATGAGGAAGCAGTCCCAGTGCCAGATGCTCCTGCTTGGGAAAACTCGCCCGTGGTGGATGGGCTGGTAGGGGAGGTGTCGGCGCCAGCCTATGACGAAAGCAGCGCCAGTGCCTTGGAGCAAATGACTTTTTTATCTGAAAGCTTGGCAGTTTTACCACCAGAGGGTCTTTCACTGAAGAACCGGCTGGCAGAGATTGAGCGAGATTTGATTGCCCAGGCACTCAGCCGAACCAAGGGCAATGTGTCACAAACCGCTCGTATCTTGAACTTGCAGCGCACCACGCTGATTGAAAAAATTCAGAAATTTGGATTACGCGCCAACTAACTCGCCTGATACTTGCTTCAGGGCGCTGTAGTGACTCCATTTTGATTGGGTAATTTGGGGTAGCGCACCAGGGTCTCCGCTGCCTTGGCCGGCGGCGCAGTTTTTACCGCAGTAACAACTGGCGCCACATTGGCCGGTGCCGCAACAGGGGGCGGCGCTGCGGCAACCTGCGCTGAACTGGTTGCCTTTTGCTGGCGTTGCAATACCGCCTCTACCTCACGCCTGATCAGTGCCGGGTCTGGCCGCGGGGCGGCGGTCGGGGCAGCCTGCAACTTGCTTGAATGCGTTTTCAATGCTGTTGCATGGATCTGGATGTTGGATTCTGCGGCGGCCAGGCGCTTGGCGTTCTCCTTGCCCTGAGCGTCTATGGTTTGCGCATTGCCTTGGATAGCGGTCTGCGCTGTTTTCATGAGATCTTCAACCCGTGTCTCAAGCTTCACCTGCTGGCGCGAGATCGTGTCTTGCCTTTCCGCAATGGCTTGGAAGACTTCACCTGAGTTGTTCACGAGTTTGAGTGACTCGTCCATGGCGATAGCCCGCTTGCCAACCGCCAGCAGCATGGCGTCTAACTGGTTGATCCTTTGTTGAAGGCGAATGGACATGACACTGAACAAAATAAGGGCTGTCACAACCAAAACGGCGAAAACAGAAAGAACCACGATGCCGTGTTTTCGTTGTGTGGCATGGTCGACCACCAAGTCTTTGGCGGCCGCGTGCATGTCTGCCCCAGCTTTTGCAGCTTGGACGCCGGCACGGCCAGCGAGTTCAGCAGCGTCGATCAGGGTGAGCTTGATGTCAACGATCTGGGGGTCTTCGTCCATCTGCTGTAAGTCCGACGGCTTCGCAGTGCTTGTGTCGTCGGCGCTGCCCGTGCTGATGTCTTCTGGCTTTTCCGCAGGAGCAGGCAGATTCTGGACATGTTCCGTGTTGACGGCTGCTGTGGGTTCATTCATGGCATTTACGGATGTTGGTTTTGTCAAAGTGTTCTGGCCTGGGCCACTGATTGCGAATCGAAGGCATCCAGGCTGTCTCTAACCGCGTCATTTTGGGCTTTAAGCGTTTCGAGCCTGGCGGTAATGTGATGGTCAGGTTCCGGGTGCCTCGGCGTCTTTACCTTAGCCACTGAACTCCGAGTAGCTTTGACGGGGATCTCTGCAGTTGGCTTGTGGATGGCGAGCGGCTGAGCGATCTGGAACCTGGGCTGTGCCGGCGGACTTGCTATCTGTTCCTGATCAGCCGATTCGGATACCGTCGCTTTTGCGACCTCAGCATCGGGACTAATCGATTTTTCCGTTTGTGCTTGCGGTTCTGCGTCGACAGCAAAGGACACCTTTTTTCTGTTCGCGGCATCCATGGCGTCAGCCATCTCATCCGAATTGACCGCCGGCTGGCGCTCATCTTCAGAGACATATGATTTTCGCCCCTTGGCGTCCCGGCTGCCCTCATCCACAGCAACAAAGTGCGGTGCAGAACTTTGAATCAACTCGGGGTTATTCATCGGGCGACCCTTGCTTTAGCAGCCGCAACAGCCTTTGGTTCGCGCGTCAATCGGTCTGACATCAATTTCACGGGTATGGCCCAGGCACCCTTGGTCATGTCTGCGCGCTTGGTAAAGCGCATAGCCTCAAGCCTCGAATCAAATGGCCCTGAAACAATGGAATATTTGAGGTCTGTATCAGTGGTGGTGTAGTTGGCCACGATGTGCAGATTGTCAAGCTCAGGCCGCTCTTTGATCCACTTCGATGCCGCCGCATAGGAAGATTTTGTTGAATGCATCACCAAGAATATGTCGGTTGGCATCGATAGAATCCAGGTGTGCCCGGCGCGCAGTTGGTCGGCCAGCGTGCTGATGACCTCTTCTTTTGGCGCCACATCTAAGGTCACAGTGGCTGACGTTTTGGCAACAGTCTCCGATGCTGCTGGGGCCAGTGCAGTTGAAGCCACTGCGGCTTGGTCTGGGACGGCGTCAGATGATGCCGCGGCTAGCGGCGCTGCTGTCACCTGGGAAGCGGGAAGCGCAGCAGGAGAGGCGATCGGCACCGCGCCTGATGCGCCGGGCGCAGCGCCCGGTCCTGCCGAGGCGGGCAAAGTTTGAGGTGAAGACAGCTGTCTCAACTCAACCTTGACTGATTCCCAAACCTTGTTAGCAATGGAGAACCCACCGTAAAGCTGGCTCAATACGACTCCAGACAGAATCAGCAAAACGGATATTGGTAACAGCCACCGCCACAAACTCGAAATCGTCCGAGCGGGTTTTGTTTGCCAGTTTTTTGCGATGTCCAGGGGATCTATTTGAATTGCATTTCCCTCTGGCAAGGTCTGCAGTGGCGGGGGGTCATCGGTTGTGACCAGCTGTTTGAGAAGCGCATTGACCAGCGACTCTCGGCCCTGTGCCCGTGCCTCATCTAGAAGAACTTGCTTCTGCCTTGCATTGGGTGGTTCAATATCCCATTGCATGAACCGTCGGCCAAAGGCGTTGAGCAGCTGGTGTTTTTGGCTAGATTCGGCCAAGAGCATCACCACCCTGATGTTGGCGCCCGGAAAATTTTGGACCAAACGTGCCAACAACTGGATTTCATGATCAGGGAGGGCAGCAGCATCATGAACGATCCAAATTTTTGGCTGTGCCTGGCTGGCTACGCCTTCCATCGCATCTTCAATAGAGCATGTACGCAGAACCTCATTGAATCGGGAAATCATCGCGTCTGCACTGGCCGGAAAGCAGACCTCAAGTTCAATATGCGGCGCTGCCTCGCGTAGCCTCGCTACCAACAACTTCCCATAATGGTCGAGGATGACGTCCTGGCTGCTCACCATGGAAAGGCTCATACCGCTTTGGGTCAGACCCGCGACATAGCCCTCAAGTCGAAGCCGGTCAGAGACTCGAAAAAAAATAGCCTGATCCAGGGTCAGGTCGTCGTCATGGTGATGCAAGGGCAGCGTCATGATGTGGCCGGCTCGGGCGACAGTTGTTTGCCAGAGGAATCAAACACCATGGACTTAGGGATGCTCGGTGACGGCCTTGCCATGGGATCCACGCCCGGTTGAACATTGGCGAGGCTAAAAACGTAAGCGATCACTTGAGCCACTGCAAAGTAAAGCGACTCAGGAATGGGCTGGTCAATTTCAGTGGTGAAATAAAGGGCACGGGCCAACGGGGCCGCCTCAAAGATTTCGATGCCGTGGATCTTGGCTTCCTCGCGAATTCTTGCAGCCACAAAATCACCGCCTTTGGCGAGCAGCAAGGGTGCCCCGTCGGCGGTAGGGTCATAGCTGAGCGCCACGGCGAAGTGCTCAGGGTTGGTGATGATGACATCGGCATCTTTCACTTTTCTCATCATTTGAGCCGTCGCAATTTCGCGCTGGCGGCGTTTGATCTGCGCCTTGACTTCTGGCCGGCCCTCCATGTCTTTATGTTCATCCCGAATTTCTTGCTTGGTCATCCGCATGCGTTTCATGAAAGTCAGCCGCTGATAAGGGGCATCGACCAGGGCGATAAGTACCAAGCCGAAGGTCAGCCAAATCAGGGCCTCCAGCATCAAGGACCCTGCCAATTCAAAGGCAGGCTGCAGACTCATGTTGCCCATGCCGATAAGCGCTGCGAAATGTTTGTCGAGCAGTACCAGTAAGATAACGGCCACCAGTACAAATTTAAAAACAGCTTTCAACAACTCCACCAAGGCGTGAGTTCCCAGCATTCTCTTGAGTCCAGCGAGCGGGCTGAGTTTGGAAAATTTCGGGGCAACAGACTTGACCGCGAAAAGATAGCCGCCGATAGCGCCAGAAGCCAGAACTGCCAAGACAAGTGCCAGTAACATCATCGGCATGAACAATAAAAACGCATCCACCAGTTGAGTTGAAAATATATGCGGTAGCAATGCGGGTGTATCGAGCGCCTTACGGTCAAATGTGAAGCCTGCAGCAAACTTGGCGGATATCTCTTGCCACCAGAAACGGCCGAGCACAAAGAAGGACAAGACGGCGCCTATCATGACCGCGGCAGACGTCAACTCAACCGAGCGCGCTATTTGACCCTCTTCGCGCGAACGTTGGAGTTTGCGCGCGGTGGGTTCTTCAGTTTTATCAGCGCTGTCTTCCGCCATGATTGCTTATTGCACTAGCTCATACCGAGCTGGGTGCGAACCTCCATAAAACCCTGTAACCAGAGCCATTCGACACGGCTGCCCATGCTCGGTAGGGTGAGCACCAAAATGCCAAATCCTGCAATGATCATGGCTGGCAGTCCAACCTGGAATATGTTGAGACTGGGTGCGGCACGGGATGCGACCCCCAGGCCGATATTGATGAAAAGGAGGGTAACCATGACGGGGATAGCCACCAGTAAGGCACCGAGAAAAATCATTGAGCTCCACGTCAGGAAATGCGCCCAAGCCCCGTCTGTAAGCAGCCCTTTTCCAATGGGCATGCTGTAAAAGCTGTCAACCACCAACCCCAGCATCATGGCGTGACCACCCAGGCCGACGAAAATCAGAGTGCTCAATATCAGCATGAACTGCGCTATCACGGGCACATTGCCCAAATTGGGATCCATCATGGTCGCGATGGAAAGGCCCATGGCATTGGAGATGGACTGTCCCGCCAGCAGGATTGCGGCCGTGATGATTTGCATGCTCAAACCCATGACCAGGCCGATGGCGATCTGGTTGAATATCTCAAGCAGGCCGGGGCCTGACATGGGATCCAGATTGGGCCACTGAAAAAGCGGGTAGATCATCCACGTCAGTGCACCAGCCAAAAGAATGCGTAAACGCAGGTTAAATGAGCGCAGGGAAAAAATGGGCGCTGACAGAAGCAGCGCTGATACGCGCAGCATCGGCCACAAAAAGGAATAAAAGCGCTCTACGATCTCATTGGCAAGGAGGTTCATGACGCTGGCTTTGACGTGTTTTTATTCAGGCAAACAACAGTGGTATTCGCTGAAACACGCTTTTGGTGTAATCAACCAAGGTAGCCAATTGCCACCCTCCCACCAACGCCAGTGTGAGTGCCATAGCGGTCACCTTGGGAATAAAACTCAAAGTGGACTCGTTGATCGAGGTTGCTGCTTGGATGATGCCAACCAGCAGGCCCACTGCCAAGGCTACGCCCAGCAGGGGTGCGGAGATCAGCACGGTCATCCACAAAGCCATGCGTCCGACGTCAATAACAGCAGCAATGTCCATCTGTGGTGTTTTTGGGTTGAGTAACAAAGGGTCTGAGCAGTCGTTTCGATTGGTCAGGGGACGAAACTGGCCGCTAGCGAACTCATGATCAGGCTCCAACCATCGACCAGTACAAACAGCATTAACTTGAAGGGCGCAGAAATCATCATGGGGGACAACATCATCATGCCCATAGACATCAGGACGCTTGCCACAATAAGATCGATCACGACAAAAGGGACGTAGATCAGAAAGCCGATCGTGAAGGCGCTTTTGAGCTCAGAAGTAATGAAAGCGGGGACCAATGTGGTGAACGGCACGGCTTCGGCCCCGCCAACATCTTCCTTGCGCGCCATTTGCATGAACATGCCTATATCGTCTTGCCGGGTCTGCTTGACCATAAAGCCGCGAATCGGTGCTTCGGCCGCAGCGAGCGCCTTGTCAAAACCCATGCTTCCTTGCATGTAAGGCGTCACGGCGTTTTTATACACATCAGTCAGCACCGGAGACATGATGAAGAGGGTGAGAAAAAGGGAGATCCCTACCAGGACGTTGTTGGGCGGTGTTTGGCCTGTGCCCAACGCTTGGCGAAGAATTGACATCACGATGATGATTCGAACGAAGGAGGTCATCATCAGGAGGAACGAAGGCAGCAAGGTGATCGAGGTCATCAGCGCCAAAATCTGCAACGACAGGCTGTACTGGGTCCCTTTGCCGGAGTCGCTCACGTTGACCATCGGGATTCCCTGTGCCCAAGACAGTGCCGGGACACAAATCAGCAGAGTCACCAGGGCAGTCCAATAAATGCGGCGCCTCAAGCCATGTCTCCGGTCGTCGACTTAGCCTGCTGCCACTGACCTAGTGCTGTAAATTGGTTGGCACTCATGCCAATCAGCAGCATCTGTTGGTCAACGCGCAAAAGTGCAATTTTTTGTCTGGGACCGACACTGATGGTTTCGACGATCTCCAGTTGACTCTTGCCGCCTTTTGCGATTTGCATTGAGCGCAGGCGACGCAATACCCAGAGCATGCCTCCGAGAAGCGCAAACACTAAAGCGATACTGCCGCTGATTCGCAGCCAATCGATGCTGCCCGATACCGTTGTTCCCATGGTGCTGTTTTCAGAGGTTTTTCATGCGTTCCGACGCTGGCACAACGCGGGTGAGCCGAATCCCATAGCGCTCATTGACCAAGACGACCTCACCTTGAGCGACTACCGTATCATTGACCAATAGGTCGAGTGGCTCCCCGGCGATTCGGTCCAGCTCCACCACGCTGCCCTGTGTCAGGCGCATGAGGTCTTTGATTTTGATCATCGCTCGACCCACCTCGACGCTGAGTGTCACGCTGATGGTCTGTAAAACGTCCTTGTGGATCTGTTTGTCATGATCCTGGGTTTCGTTTGAGGGGCCGCCTTCAATGATGGTGTCTGTCATGGGGTATCCTGAAAAAATTAATACTTGCCTGGGCTCACGGCACTGACGATTTGTACGGCAGTCTGAGCACCCAGCGTGCCGACGTGAACATTGAAAGCGGGTATGCCAGCCGCTTGCAGGGTCGCGAACTCGGGCTTCTTGAAGTACAGGATGTCGCCGGCCTTCATGGTTTCAATGTCTTTGATGGTCGTTTTGATCATTCCCAGAACCACATTGGCTTGCAGGCATGAATCGTTGACAGACTCTTCGAAGCCCTCGCGCCATTGCCGGTCAGAGTCCTCATTGCCATCTCCTGTTTGAACCCGGCTCCGGAGTAGCTCCCGCACCGGCTTGAGAGATGCATAGGGCTGAACGATGTCGATGAACCCTGTGTTCTTGGTGGCAGTCTCCGTCTCAAAGCGGCTGACGATCACAAGATCGTTCTCGTCGGATACCTGGGCAAATTGCGGATTGATCTCTGCGCTGACAAACTCAATGTTGATCTCCATTAGAGGGGCCCAAGCCTCTTTCATGTCTGAGAATGTGACATCAAGAATCATCTTGATGATTCGCATCTCCATCGGTGTGAACATGCGACCGGGTAACAGGACACCTACCGTGCCTTGACCAAACCCACCAAAAAAACTGTCGAGTGAACTGAAAACGATGGAGGGGTCGATCACCACCAAGGAGTGGCCGCGCAGTGGGTTAACCCTGACCACATTGACTGAGAGGGGCGCTTTCAGATCTTTGATGTAGTGCCCAAATTTGACGATAGTCGATTTCGTGGGTGTGACTCTGGGGCTCGTCCGCAGCACCTCCATCAGGTTGGGTCGGAACAGCCTTATGAACCGCTCATTGATCATGTCAATGGCGTTGGTATTGACGCCCAGGCTGCTGTCCTCGCTGGCCAGGTCATGTTTTTTGAATCGTGTCGAGGTGTTGAAGCCGGTATCGATGGCGATCGAACCATCGTCGACACCTTCGGCAAGGGCTGCGAACTCGTCAGCGGAAAGCAGGTTGTCGGCCATCGTTGATGCGTTACGTGGTTTGCTGTGCTTATTGGACGACGAAGGAGGTGAAGAAAACTTCTTCAATCCCGCCAAAGTCTTCCAGTTTTTCGAGAAGGGAGTTGATGGCGTCCCGAAGCTTAATGGCCAGATCTTTTCTGAATTCTGGTTTCACCAAATCAGCCTCAGTGGTTTGTCGCAATACATCCAAGATCACAGAGCGCAAGGCAGCTTCGTGCTTGTCGACGTTTTCGAAGACGCGTTCGTCGTAGCGGGTCATGACCGAGATTTGAACCGACATGACCTTTTTGGAGCTCATCAGGTTGGACAGAAAATCACGCTTGAGTTGGTGGTATGTGTACTCGAAGCGGGGACTGTCAGGCGACTTCTTATTCAGTTTGGGTAGTCCATCAGCCGGTTTTTTGTCGCCCTTGGCATCAGTCGGCTTTTTGTCGCCCTTGGCGTCGGCGGGTTTGTCGCCCTTGGCGTCGGCGGGTTTTTTGTCGCTTTTAGGATCAGCCGGTTTTTTGTCGCTCTTAGCGTCAGCGGGTTTCCCGCCATGGGCATCCGCTCCCGACGCGCCTTCTTCGCCACCTCCAAGCAATTGCTGTTCAGCTGACGGCTGTGGTTTAGAGAAAAAACCAGTGATGAACAGCGTGCCCACCATGGTGCCAGCGATGATGATGACCAGTGCGAGCACGCCAGCGATGATAAGGACAATGGGTTTTTTGGACTTGGCGGGGGCCTCTTCCCCCCCCACTGCCGCTGGCGCTGCTGCCGTCTTAGCCATGGAACACCTCTATGTAATGATTCAATTTCATTCCTGCCTGGCTGTGATGTCACGCCAATATGTTTAACCCGTCATACGTGCGTGGCGACGATGTCTCCGCTCCTGCCGCCGAAACCTCTGCCCGGGCTTTCACCGGTCGTGTATCAGCGTTAGGTTGGTTCCCGCGTTGAGGTGTCGAATTTCCGCCAGATTGACGCGCTTGATCGCCGTTCACAGTTACTGAAGCAAGAGTCATACCAGCTTGGTTCAGGGTTTCTTTAAGCCTATTTGTACCCTGCGTAAGGAGTTCCCGGGTGAGGGCGCTGTCGGCGCTAAACAGGGCCTCAAGGCCACGGGTGTGCATGGTGAGCTCGACGTCAATCTTCCCTAACTTGCCAGGTTCCAGCCGCATTTGCATCTTCCACTCACCCCGTTCAATTTGAGCGATCAGCCGATGGGCTGCAGCCTCGCCCAGTCGATCTGCCAGTTGTTGCTGCTGGACGGCGCGCAGCTCAGTTTGGGCTGCGATAGTTGCCGCCTCGCTCCGCATCGGGTGTGCGGCGTTGGCGCCAGGCTTGGCTGCAGATCCGTCCGAAGGCTGTGGAGCGCCGGGCGCCGTGACCGGATCCTGGTCGCGGCTTACAACCGCGACACTTTGCACGTCAAGGTCAAAGCCCTCTGGCACTGTGAGATGCAACGAGTCCCACACCTGGCCTGCTCCGGCCTTGTGGGCGCTAGGCCCGGCAAACATCGCTGACCAGTTGATCGCCTCGGTGGTGACGGCGGCGTTGGGCGGTCGCTTTGTGATGTCTTTGACTGGCATGGTGATGCTCAGCCTTACCGCGTCCTGGATGGATTCTTCGGCGCCGGCGTTAAACCTCATGTCGGGCTGTGCTTGGGCAACCTTGTTTGTGTCAGTTGACCCCAATGAGACCCAGGGCCCAATGGTGATGCCCATCGGTTCCGCTTTGGCG
>CAMELV010000012.1 GCA_945925985.1 Comamonas sp. lk
GCCCCCACTATATCAAAAAAAATACAAATGAAAAAATAAATAAAAATACATAAACGTGCCCCCACAAAAAATTCAAAAAACCGCAGCTAAGTGGTTGATTTCATTGAAAACAGGTGTCAAAAGACGGCGGGAACTGTCGAACTCGGGTGTCCAACATCCGAAGCGGCTATTTTTTGTTCCGCACCCGGGTGCTTCATTTTGACTTAATACTACGGGGCACTCGCCACCTTCTGCGTCACGATACAACTGAAACAGGTCTTTGTGATCTCCGCCCCACGGCGCATGAAATGAACCTAATATCTCCCATACATCATCTGTACTTAAATCAACGATGGGGCGGTATACCAAGGCGCCAACGAGATCGCCATGTGGTGTCAAATTACTGCCTCGATCGTTTTGACGTTTATCAATTGATCTCTGCCGGGAGTTACTTTCATCGCGTCTCACGCCCAGCACAACTATGGCTGAACCAAAGCGGGAAATATTATTGTATATATACCCACTTGTTGGCTGGATTTTTAGACGATCGGTACACCATCTCATGGTCTGATTCGGGCTCGGATATCCTTTGCCGATCAATAAAGCCCAAAATGTTTTGTCTGGCTCGGGTCTGGTCCGCGCCACTGTGATTGGCAAATTTAGGTTTTTTGCTGCACTGTCCATGCGCCTGGTTACTAGGTCGAGGTGCGCGATGATTACTGGGCTTTCAACCATTGTGTCGTTGGACACAAAATGAACTTCACGAGTTCGCAAGGATGGCGGGATTGAGAGCAATGCTTCAAATACGCCGTGTGCCACGAGTGTGCTGTCCTTTCCCCCGGAAAATCCGACCACCCAAGGAAAACGATGCGTTGTGTCTAAGTACTCGTCACGGATTCCGCGTACAAGGTCGCGCCATTGGTCAGCAATGCTGGCTTCTTTTACAGGGGCTGAGTCACGCTCGCCACTATAAAAGCTGATGGGTAGATCTGAACCCACCGATGCAAAACTCATGTTGGTTACCTTGGTTAGTGTGATGTTTTCGCCCACAGGCTACCCCTGTAGTGCCAAGGGGGCGGGTTCAACAAAAATGTAGACATTGACCCGGATTGTCGCTGGATGTTACCAGTTGACGCATGCTGATTTGATTCATTGAGTACCCAGCTAGTTGCCTGCATATCTAGCTTCGGCCATGTCAACGCCGTGGTGATCAGCCCCCTTACTGTTGGTGGTTTTTTAGCCAATGGGATGGTCGGTCTCCACGCTTTTCAGTAGCAGTGAGACATTGCTCTGCATGTGTCGGGAGCTGATTTTTCGCTTACTTCTGTGCGCCGCCAAATATTTGCGGCAACCTTTCTACAGGATGTAGTCTGCCAAGCCGTTTTGCGTTCTGCCCGAGATTCGACTGCCGGGTGGCTTCGCCCGACCCACCAGCCTAGTGGTCCATCTCCGTCATCAACCCCGGCCGCCCGCCCAGCCCCATCGAGGCATCCAAAACGGCGCCGTGCAGCACGCGACTGTGGGGGGTGAGCAAAAAGGCGATCAGTTCGGCAATTTCGGGCGGCTCGATCAGCCTTTGTTTGGGTAGGCGCGACACAAAGGCCGCCCGCTCGGCGTCGCTCATGGCGTTCAGGGTGCTGGCCTGGAACATGCCGGTGTTGGTGGCGCCAGGGCAGATGGCAAACACGTCCAGCGGGGTGTGCACATGCTCGGCAGCGATCTGGCGGGTCATGAAGGCCACCGCAGCCTTACTCATGCCGTCGGCCAGCCGAAAAAACGGAAAGGTCGCCACGCCGCCGCCCACCGAGCTGATGCTCACCAGCTTGGCGGCAGGCAGCTCCGCCAGGGCTTGTTCGCCCCACTGGCGGCGCATTTGGGCCACAAACAGCTGCGTCAGCGTCAGCGTACCGGCAGCGTTGATGTGCAGCAGCAGCTCGTCCTGCTGGATGCTGTCAGTGGCGTAGTCGGCCACGGTGGCGGTGCCCACGGCTGCGTTGTTGACCAGCGCATCCAGCCGGCCCCAGGCGGCCAGCGCGTCGGCAAAAAACACCCGGATGGAGGTGCTGTGCGCCAGGTTCAAGGGGTGCAGGCTGATGCGGTTGCCGTGTTCGCCAAGTTCGTCCTTGAAGGCCATCGCTTTGTCTGGCGATTCAACCCCCTGCGCGTAGCTGGCAGCCACGGCCCAGCCGTCTTGCAGCAGCCGGCGCACCGTGGCGCGGCCGATACCGCCCAGGGCACCGGTGACGATGGCGACTTGAGGGGTGGGGTGGGGCATGTCAGGTGGTGGTTGCGATAGCCAGTTCAGTGCCTGTGCAGCTTTTCCTGCAGCCACACCTTGATGAGAGACTGATAGGGCACGTCGCGCGCATTGGCCGCGATCTTGATGGCGTCCAGCAAATGTTGCGGCAGGCGCAATGAAATCGTCTTGGTGGTCGGCTTCAAATTCGGCATCGTTGCCTTCTTGGCCTTGGACCAATCCAGGTGGTCGACGGAATCATGTGATTCCCAATACGCGCGCTCCTGGGCTTCATTGGCAAATGTCGGAATGGGCTTAGTGGCTTTGTTCATAAACTGCTCGCTCCTTTCGGTGCATGTCCCTAGCGGAAATAACGCGAATCAACTGACCAGCCCGTCGCAGGGTCAACGTGATGTGCAATAGTCGTTCTTCGTCGGACTTACCCAGGGCATGAAGTCTGGGCTCCAGTTGGCTGTGGCTGCCGTCCTCCAGCAGCAACAAGGGGGCATTGAAAAAAACCTGTTCCGCCTCAGCCATGGATACACCATGCTTGTCACTCTTCCGAGCATTGCCGTTGTCCCAGTCGAACCCAACAATTTTGTTGAAATCAATCATTTTTTGTATATTACCATCATGTACATAAAGACATCTACTGCCATCAGGTTGAGCCAATCATCTGCCGCGGAAGGCCAGCCATGAACCAAACCCTTCACCTCTGCCTCGCCCTTCTGTTGCCCGTGGCTGCCGGCACTGTCCAGGCTCAAGAGCCCGTGTCGCTGCAGCGGCAAGATCAAACAACCATCGCGGTAACGGCCTATGCGCCTGAGGCTGGCGCTTGCCGGGGTGTGGCTGTGGTCTCGCCCGGTGCGGGTGGCTCGGAGACCGGCTACAGCTACCTGGGCGAGGCGCTGGCTGGGCTGAACTATCTGGCTGTGGTGGTGGGCCACCCGGAGAGCGGACGGCGCGCGCTGCGCGAGAAGATGCGCGGTAACAGCCTGCGCGAAGGCCTGGCTGCGTTGATCACAGAGCCGGATGCCTACCGGGGACGATTCATGGACATGACCGCCGCCCGGCAGTGGGCGCAAGGCCGCTGCCAGGGCACCGACGCGGTACTGGTGGGGCATTCGATGGGCGCAGCCACAGCACTGATGGAGGCGGGTGCGCGCAACAAACTGGGGCTGAGCGGCGCCCAGGCCTTTGGCGCCTACATCGCGCTGTCGCCGCAGGGCGCGGGCTCGATCTTTCCGGCCAACGCCTGGTCCGACCTGCAGCGGCCAGTGCTGTCCATCACCGGCACCCGCGACGACGAACTGGGTGGAGGCTCCTGGCTAACGCGCACCGAGCCCTACCGCAACATGCAGCCCGGCTGCAAGTGGCTGGCCGTGATTGATGGCGCCACCCATATGAACCTGGCCGGCAACGGCATGGCCCGCAACACCCAAGACCTGACCACCCAGGTGATCGGCGACTTTCTGGACGGCGTTCAGCGCGGCAACTGCCGCGCCCCGAAGGTACACCCTGGCATGGCGGTTGAGTCGAAGTGAGGCTTGGGTAGAACCTTTAAACTACTTATCATGCATCCCGCCATCGCCCAACACCGCGCCGATATCTCTGTCATATGCAAGCGTTACCGCATTCGTCGCCTGGAGGTGTTTGGCTCTGCCGCTCGGGCGGATGATTTCGACGTGGAACACAGCGACGCCGATTTTTTGGTGCAATATGAAGCGGATGTCAAGCCAGGCTTGGACAGCCTATTCGGCGCCAAGGCAGAGCTTGAAGAATTGCTGGGCCGCGGAGTGGACTTGGTGGAAGAAGGTGCAATACGAAACCCCTATGTGCTGGCCAGCATCAACCGACACCGGGAATCCGTTTATGCAGCGCTTTTTTAGCTGATCCGCCTAAGGCCTCAACGCCAACCCGCCGTGCAGATGCCGCACCGTGGTGTGACCCTGGCTGTGCAGCCACTGCGCGACCTGCTGGCTGCGGTTGCCGCTGCGGCAGACCAGCACCACGGGGGCAGCGCCGTCGCCAAACCACAGTGCATCGTGGCGTGGCAGTTCACTCACCGGGGCGCTGACGGCGGTATGGTGGCCGTGGCGCAGGCCACCGCTCGCGTGCTGCTCGGCCACTTCACGCAGGTCCACCAGTTGGGCTGTCGGGTGAGCGCTCAAAAAAGCGTCCAGTTCATGCCAATGCAGGGTGCCGGCGGCCAACGCCGAGGCGTCTGGCGGGCTTGAAAGAACCGGGACGGTCCAACCTGGCTCGGCTTCGGCTTTAAGGGCCGCCAGCGCTTCGCCGCAGCGCGCGATGGCTTCGCAAGCGGCCAACACATGCGCCTCGGTGCTCAATAGGCCAATCGACAGGCGCACCGCCGACTCGCAGCGCCAGGCCGGCAGGCCCATAGCCACCAGCACATGGCTGGGCTGGGCCTTGCCGGCGCTGCAGGCGCTGCCGGCGCTCACGCGCAAGCCGGCGGCGTCAAACACGTCCAGCACCTGCTTACTGGGCAGGCCAGGCACCGAAAAATTGAGCGTTGTGGGCAAACTGTGTTCGAGCGGGGTGTTGAACACGATGGCCGGGAAGGCGCTGCGCAGGGCGTGTTCCAGTTGGTCACGCAGAGCCTTTAGCGCCACGTGACTGGCGAATGTGCCGCGCCGCTGCAGCGCCTGCAGCACGGCCCCCAGGGCTGCGATGCCGGGCATGTTCTCGGTGCCGCTACGCAGGCCGGCTTCCTGCCCGCCACCCACCACCAGCGGGGTGAATGGGGCACCACGCCGCACATACAGCAGCCCAATGCCCTTGGGTGCGTGCAGTTTGTGGCCAGAAAACACCGCGTAGTCGACACCACGCGCGGGCAGTTGCAAATCAAGCTTACCCAAAGCCTGGACGCCATCGACCAGCCACATAGGCCGATGGGCGGCGGCAAGCAAGAGTCGGGCAATGCTTCCCAGGTCGCTGATGGTGCCGGTTTCGTTGTTGGCGGCCATGGTGCACAACAGTGCCGTCTTGGGGAGCAGGCGGGCCAGGGCGACCGGATCATGCCGGCCTTGGCTATCGACCGGCAGGGCATATAAAACAAGACCCGTGCCCAGTACCTGGTTCCAGTGGGCCAGCGCCTCGGGCACCGCCTTGTGCTCGGTGGCACCATATAGCAGCAGTTCACCGGTGGGCTGGCCGTCAGCGCGGCGCGCTCGGATGGCGCACAAGGCCGACAACACCGCCGTCTGGATGGCCTCGGTGGCACCGCTGGTGAACGCCAACTCACCCGCCCCTGCCCCGATCACCTCGCCTGCCAGGGCACGGGTCTGGTCCAGCAAATGTTTGGCGACCAGCCCGTGCGAATGGCTGCTGCTGGGGTTTCCAAAGCACTGCGCCATGCAGGCGCTGGCCGCGGCCACGGCGGCGGGCAGCACAGCGGTGGTGGCATTGCTGTCAAGGTAGAGGGTTTGGTTCATGGCAGCCAGTGTAAAAACAGGGTGCCGTAAACCCATTCCATAATTCACTCAAATTAGCCCATATTTAGAATTTAATTCTCCATAACTGACATTTAGGAAAAAATCATGCTTGATCGCCTGGATACCCAACTTTTGGATGCCCTGCAACGAGACAGTACCCTGTCTATGGCGGAGCTGGGTGCCCGGGTGGGCTTGTCTGCCACGCCCTGCTGGAAGCGCATCAAACGCCTGGAAGAGGCTGGCCTGATCGAGCGGCGGGTCGCCATTGTCAACCGCCAGGCAGTCGGCTTGCCGGTCACAGTGTTCGTCAGCATCCGCGCTGGCCAGCACGACGAGCAGTGGCTCACCCGCTTTGCCGCCGTGGTGAGCGCCCTGCCCGAGGTGCAAGAGTTTCACCGCATGAGCGGCGATGTGGACTACCTGCTCAAGGTGGTCACCACCAGCATCGAGGGCTATGACCGCTTTTACAAAAAACTGATCGGCCTGGCCGATATGGCCGGCGTGTCGTCGGCGTTCTCGATGGAGCAAATCAAAAGCACCACCGCTCTTCCGCTACTTTTTTTATAGCGAAGCCACCAATTAGTACGGGGGCTGACGGCCAATTTCTTTAAAATAAAAGCACCAACATTCTGGGCTGCAAAAGCCGCCCAATACTTCCCTAAGGCAGCACCATGAAAAAGCTCAAAGTCACGATCCAGTTGGAGATGTCCGTACCCGACGATTGGGAGGTGGTGGGCACCTCCGAGGGGACCCCTGTATTAAAGCTACCCAACGGCCAGTACCTGGATCTGGCGATCGAGCCCTTGTTTGCCAGCGACCCCGAAGACACCTGGGCCAGCGCCGACTCCGAGGATGCGCTGCACGATGTGCTGGACATGGTGGACAGCGAAGAGGTCAGTTACGAGTTCATTACCCACTGAGCACTAGCCACAGAGGTACCGGGGGTAAACCCAGGGTTGACCTGTCTCACATCTGGCATTTATAGTGCCATTACTCTGGAGCGAGCATGACACCCATCCAACCAATAGCACGACCACCCTCGTCACCTCTGCCGCACGGAGCATCAGCATGATGATCGGCGCCTGGTGGGCATGGCCGGTGGCTATCGTCCTGTACCTGCTGTTCCGAGCCTGGTATGACAACTGGCGCGGGCCCCTGAGCCCGGCCGAGATTGAGGCCTTTCTGGCTGAAACGGGCAAAACCAAAGTGGGCGAACACACCGACAGAGCGGTCATCCGCGCCTTCTTGGAGGCGGATGACGGCAAAGAGTTCATCATGAGCAACCTGGTGCGGGTTCATCCGCATGAGGTGCCCCACCCGCTCAATGCCAAGCCCACGCTGGGCCTGAATCTCTTGCAGGACTATGGCCGTCGCTTCGTCAAGGTGTTGCTGGCCCACGGCGGCCACCCTATGCTGGTCATGCGCAAGGTGGGCGGCTATGTAGACTCTTGGAACACCCCGCCCGACCCGGGCTGGCATGTGGTGGGTGCCATGCGCTACCGCAGCCGTCGCGACATGATGAAGCTGGCCCACAACCCCAAGTTACTTGAGGTGCACCCCTTCAAAACGGCCGGCACAGCCATGACCTTTTCTTTCCCGGCGCAGGTGGTAGCAAGCTTTGCCCTGCGCCCACGCGTCTGGGTAGCCTTGGTGCTGGCGCTGTTGGCTGCGCTGTTGCACTTGGGCAGCCTGCTGGTTCTGCTGGCCAGGTAAGTTATGTCGCCTGTGATAACCAAAGAGCCCCTGCTTCTGAGCGGTGTACCGGGATCGCCTTACACCCGCAAGATGACGGCGCTGTTGCGCTACCGCCGCATCGCCTACCGGCTGGTGCCATCTGGCACGGGGGTGCCCGGCCTGCCAAAGGCCAAGCCGCACCTGCTGCCCACCTTTTACCTGCCGGGTCCCGATGGCGCGCTGCAAGCGGTCACCGACTCCACCCCCCTGATCCACCGCTTTGAGGCCGAGCACGCCGGGCGCCACGTGCTTCCTACAGACCCAGCTCTGGCGTTTGTGGATGCCTTACTGGAAGATTTTGCGGACGAGTGGCTGACCAAAGCGATGTTTCATTACCGCTGGACCTATGCCGCTGACGTCCGCAAGGCCAAGGGTATTCTGGCCAGCTGGCTGGGCCAGCCGCTCGATGACGTTGCGCTGCAACAGTACGCCGACATGGTGGCTGACCGCCAGATTCCGCGCCTGCGTTACGTCGGCTCCAACCCCGTCACCCAACCGGTCATCGAGGCGGGCTATCTGCGCGTTCTCACCCTCTTGGAAGACCACTTGCGAACCCACCGCTTTCTGATGGGGCAGCGGCCGGGCGCCTCCGATTTCGGCTTTTACGGCCAGCTCACACAGCTGGTCCAATTCGACCCCACGCCCATGGCGGTCGCTGTGGCCCACGCGCCCCGGGTCTGCGGCTGGGTGGCGGTAACCGAAGACCTGTCGGGCTTGGAACCCACCGATGGTGATTGGTTGGCCTCCGAAGCCCTGCCCGAAACCCTGCGCGATTTGCTGGCCGAGATGGGCCAGCTGTATGCACCGCTGCTGCTGGCCAATGCCCGAGCCTTGGAGACCGGTCAAACCGAACTGCAGACGCACATCAAGGGTGCAGTCTGGGTGCAGCAGACATTTACCTACCAGGCCAAATGCCTAGCCTGGCTGCGGCGCGATTACGCCGCCTTGCCGCCGCAAGCCCGCGCAACGGTTGACCGGATTCTGGCCGGCACAGGCTGCGAAACCCTCTTTGACGACCGGCCATGATCACCCTCTACGACCGCGCCACCGCCCCCACCACCCGCCGTGCCCTCAGCGCCTAGTGCATGGTGCCGGCGTTGCCATTGGAAGACGGCACAATGCTGACCATCGAGGCCGCCACTGGCACCTACCTGAGGATGGGCTGAGCACCAGCAGTGCTGGCCAAAACACACAGAACATGAAAGATTCACGCAAATGATCAAACGATTGGCTTGGGGGGCAGTGGCCTTGACGGTGCTGGGTGCCGCCGGCTTTTACGCCGTCGGCGGGCGCACGGGCGCACTGCTGCTGTACGTTAAGTACGCGATGCGCCAAGAGTATGCCCCCAGCCGTGAAGTCGCCTGGCAGCAAGGCCCAGCGGTGGCTGCCACCGGTCAGGCCAGCCGACCACCCAATGTCGTGCTGATCGTGGCCGACGATCTGGGCTTTAATGACATCACCCACTATGGTGGTGGCATTGCCGGTGGCAAGGTGCCTACGCCCAACATCGACAGCATTGCCAGCGGCGGTGTTAATTTTCGCAACGGCTATTCGGGCAACGCCACCTGTGCACCGTCGCGGGCGGCCATGATGACCGGCCGCTACCCAACCCGATTCGGATTTGAATTTACACCGACGCCCAAGCAGTTTATGAAGGCCATCACCGGCATGGCGACCACGGGGCAACTGCGCCCGCCAATCTACCATGTGGACCGTGAATCCAACCTAATCCCCTATGAGGATATGGGCCTGCCCACCACCGAGATCACCATCGCCAAATTGCTGCAAGGCTCGGGTTATCACACGGTTCAGGTGGGCAAGTGGCATCTGGGTGACGGTCCGCAGTTCCGACCCTATTCGCATGGTTTTAACGAATCCCTGTCGCATCTGCATGCAGCCTCCATGTTTCTACCGCCCAAGCACCCGAATGTGGTGAATGCAGTGCAAGACTTCGACCCGATTGACAAGTTCCTGTGGGCGGCTGAGCCCTGGGTGGTGCGATTCAAGGACCAGGAGCCGTTTCAGCCGCCCAAATACATGACCGACTACCTGACGGACGAGGCGGTGAAGGTGGTAGCCGCCAACAAAAACCGTCCGTTCTTCATGTACCTGGCCTATAACGCGCCGCACACCCCGCTACAGGCCACGCGCGAAGACTACGACGCACTCAGCTTCATCCCCGACCACACCATGCGGGTCTACGCTGCCATGATCCGATCGCTGGATCGCAACATTGGTCGTGTGCTGCAGTCGCTGAAGGACCAGGGCCTGGACGACAACACTCTGGTGATCTTCACCAGTGACAATGGCGGCGCGCATTACCTTGGGCTAGACGGACTGAATTCGCCCTACCGGGGTTGGAAAGCGACCTTTTTTGAAGGCGGCATCCATGTGCCGTTTTTCATGCGCTGGCCCGGTGTGATCCCGAAAGGCAGCACGGTGCAGGCTCCGGTCAGTCACTTCGACATCTTTGCCACGGCCGCCGCAGCGGCTGGCAAATCAGTCCCTGCGGACCGTCCCATCGACGGCGTCAACCTGCTGCCCTTCATCACCAAGACTGCAACCGGGCGCCCACACGAAACACTGTTCTGGCGCACCGATACCTACCGGGTGGTCCGGCAGGGCGACTGGAAGCTGCAGGTAGCCGATCGCCCCAAAAAGACCTGGCTCTATGACCTGGCCACTGACCCGACCGAAAAAGTAAACCTCTCGCTCAAAGAACCCGAGCGCCTTGCCGCCTTAAAGGCCCAGCTCGATAAATGGGACAAGGCTCAACGCAAACCGCTCTGGCCTTCGATGGGTGAGGGCGCTATCCCAATCGACAAAACGATGAAGCAGGCCGCAGCGCCTGACGACGAGCACGTGTATTACTCAAACTGATGACATTGGCACAGCGTCGCCCCTAGGGCGCGTCTACTGAGCGACGTTCGATCACAAAGCCTGCCAACTCAAGCTGGCGCTGGTACCACTGCCAACCCAATTCAAATGCCTGCCACTCCTGGCCCAGAGCATCGGATTCAGGCAGCAGAGCACCGTTAAGCCATCCGTGGTTGTGGTTCAGGCTAAAGGCAGAAGTGGCGGGCAGAGTTTGTGCTTTGAACCTGGCGACATATCCCCATACATTTTCAAAGCAAAAACGGCGTAACCCACCGGCATACAAGGCTTCGGTCTGCTCCATGATTGGCAGAAGCCCCTGCCCCAGCGGAACGCCTTGGACCCAAGGGCGACCTTCACTGTTGACAATCACGTGGTCCTTGACATGGACTGCATCAATGTAAGCTTGCATAGCCCGCAGTGCCTGCATAGGGTCTTCACCTACCATTTGTGAATTGCCGTAGTCATACAGCGCCCTAATTCGCGGGTGGTTAACCTTGGCCAGGATTTGAGATATCACCTCACCCTGAAAATCCTCGTGGTTTTCAAACACGATCGTGATGCCCAGCCGATGGGCTTCGGGCGCAACAGCCCGCAGATCACGCACGGTCCAGTCAATCTGTTCGGACAGTGGTGCTTCGTACTTGGTGTACACACGCAAACGCTCGGCCCCCAATTGGGATGCAACCAACAGCATTTTGTGCAGGTTGTCCACACGGGTATCGCTTGTGTCAATTTCACAGGCCATGTTGTGCTCTCGCAGGCAAGCCCGCACGCTGGCGAAATGCTCGGGCGTCGTTCCACACAAGTCCCGATACCCCGGCCCATTTGCAGAGATGTTGACGCCGGTGAACCCACGTTCTTGTGCCAAGGCGATATAGGTAAAAACATCAAAGTCGCGTCGGTACTTGAACTGAAAGCGCAGACTGAAACTATGAATGTGCATCTCGATTGATTTCATGCGACCTGACCTTAGGACAATAAACGATGAAGTAGTTGGATTTCAGCCTGTAGCGCGACGCTGTACAAGCGCGACGTCTTTTCGTCGGAGGTGGCCGTGTCCTGCGCACGCATGGCGCAATACGCCGCGAAGCGGTAATGGTGACTGCTTCGGGTACTGCGAAGCCGTTCTGACGTTTCCCGCGCATCCATCGGACACTCGCCCAGGGCAGAAAAGTACACCGCAAAAAAATGCTGTTCCTGTGCGAGGGTCAGTGCCGGATACCCATAAAGCACTTGCATTGCAGGAGAGACAAAGGTCAGCACATCTTGAAGCCCGTCTCCGATGCCAGGACACTGCCAATCGATCAAACGCAAGCCATCAAGGCTGCTCACCACATTGCCCGGTCCACAGTCAGTGTGCACCAACACCCCTTTGCGGATCGGATGTGCGGTTTGTACGGACACTTTAGGGCGCCATTCACGGAGGCTGTCACTCAACGCACTACCGTGACGTTGCAACATCTCTTCGGCATGCATCAGCAGCTTGGGGGCATCAGTGGGCAGCTTTCGAAAGGCACTCATGGCAAAAGCATTCATGGGAATGCTGTGAACTCGCGCCAGCAAAGTGGCTGTCGCTTCAAGGTCACCAGTCCAATGGGTGCCCTCGACATACTCATAGACCAGCAGACTTCCTAATGGACTATCGGTAACAAACGCGACCGGTGTAGGGGCGCATTGCCAGCCTTGCAAGAACTGCAATGCCGCATATTCAGCTGTCGGCAGAATCGGGAACATTGGGTTTGCCGGCACCTCGGCGAACTGTTTCACGACCCAGTCTAGGTTGCTGATCTGTCTGCTGCGCAGCCGGTACACCCGATTCCAAAATCCCCCTGCGAGCAACTCCAGAGACCAGCCATCGGAGGCCTCCGCCGGCAAAAGCCCATTGGCCTGCAACACCCCTAACAATATCTTTTCGTCAGCCATTAGCCAGGGTACGCCAAGGCACGTAGTTCGGAAAGCAGTTCGTCGGGCACTTCAACACCATGGGCATTCGCATAGGCTGCATGATCAGCACGCCCTTTGCCAGGCAAGCGTGCACCCCCCTGCTCATAAATGGTCTGGGTCAGTAGGGAGATGCGTTGCGCGAATCCGGGCGCACAGCGTGCCGGGTCAATCGCGATAAAGCATTGGCCCACGCCAGGCGGACCCCCAGAGTTATCCAGCAGTGAGCTGGCCTCGAACGACCAGTTGGCACCACCGAGCCCGGCGATAAGAACATCGACAAGTAAAGCTAGCGCGTAGCCCTTGTGACCAGCCGCCGGCGCCATCGTTCCCGCCAAGGCAGCTTGCGGATCGGTCGTCGGCCGGCCATCTACATCGATCGCCCAACCTTCGGGTATCGGGCCACCGGAGCGCGCAGCGGCGATCACATTCACCCGAGCGGTTGCCGTGCTGGACATGTCGGCCACTATGGCTTCGGCCCCCTCTTGCGGTACGCCAAAGCCCCAGGGATTCGTCCCGAACACGGGTTTGCTGCCGCCGACCGGTGCCATCATCGCAGAGGCGTTTGCAAAGGCCAGACTGACCAGCCCGTGCTCGAGAAAACGGTGAATGAACCAGCCAAGCACGCCGGCCGAGTAGGAGTTCTTGATCGTCATGAAGGCGACGCCTTGATGACGCACCATGGCTACAAATTCTGGCAATGCAGACAAAAAAGCGGTGTGCGCAAACCCATTGCATGCGTCAACCTGAAGGATTGCGGGAGCCAAAATTTCCGTGCGCGAAAGCGCGTGGCCATCAACCTTGCCACAACAGAGGTGCGCGCAATAAGTCGGCAGATAGGCTAAGCCAACATTGCGAATACCCTGGGCTTCTGCCTCGACAACTGACTGCGCGACAACTGCGCTGTGACGCGAGTCGCCGCCGCTGGCAACCAAGGCTTGCTGTGCAAGCTCGTGGACTTGCTGCAATGTCAATCTTGAGTTCATCTGGTCGTGCTTTCTCAGTTAAACGTGGCCGTCTTGCTTAACGTTTGTTCAAGCACCACTTCATTCAGTTCGACGCCGAGCCCTGGCGCATCCGGTAGTGTGAACCAGCCCTGGCCATCCAATTCCAACGGCGACTTCAAGAGGTAGTCACGTCGCTCTGGCGTCCAGTCAGGCGCATCCAGTGGCCACTCGACGTAGGTTTCTCCAGCCGTACCGGCTATCAACTGTAGGTTGGCCATCATGCCCAGTCCATTTCCCCAGGTGTGGGAACTGAACAGCCGGCCCCTTTCCGCGACTTGCCGTGCGAACGGCGCGAGACCAGAGATGCCACCGGTCAACACTGCATCGGGCTGGAATACATCCAAACAATCGCGCTCGAGCAATTCGCGCCATTCATAGGGTTCGCGGGTGAACTCGGCACCCGCCAGACGAATACCCACCCTCTTCCGCAAGGCGCGCATCCCCTCATAGTCGCCGCGATGAAGGGGCTCTTCGATCCAGAACACGTGCAATTTTTCAAGCGCCTTGGCGACCAAAAGCGCGTGCTCAAGGTCCCAAGATGGCGCAACGTCCCAAGGCATTCTCCAACCTTGGTTGCAATCCACCATGAGATCTAATTGGTCACCCACTGCTTCCCGAATCGCCTGCAAAACTGCAAGGTCTGCGGCTAAATCACTTCGACCAAAACGCACTTTGAGCGCCGGTATGCCCGCCGCCAAGCATCTCATCGCGACACCAACCATGTCATCTGTTGACCGATGCACACCGCTGGACTGATAGGCGCGCAGTCGAGGCGCCTTTCCACCCAGCATCTTCCACACAGCTTGGCCTTGCGTTTTGCCTGCCAGGTCCCACAACGCGACATCCAAGGGCCAGGGTCGCCCGGCATGGAATGCGATATTCATCAACACGGCATGGTGTCGGTCCAGGTCCATCACTTCATGGCCAATGAACAGGTGCTCATAATCGCCAAAGCCCAACATCGCGTCTCCAGAACCCACGCCCATGCGACCGTGTTCGTCAAAGACGCGCACAAGGGTCGCTGGAAAGCGAGCACGGGGCCGAGGATCCCACGAGGCCGCAAAAGGTGGCTCAAGCGGGAGTTGGTGATGTGTAATGACGATTCGCTCAATTCGTGCCACTTCTACAGCTCTCCACAACTATCTTCGGTTGCTACAACAAAAATTTCGGGTCGACAGAGTTACTGAATTGACTTGGGGAGAAGGCACTTTTCCCCCTGGGCGATTTCGTAGTCGCCAAGGGTTTAAGTCATCCGTGGAGCTAGCATCGTCTCCATGACATGCGACACATTGAAGACGACACGGAAGATCCCAGGTGGCTACACAGCGGCTACACGGACACCTAAGAGGAAGGGCCTGCTACTATTTTCATAGTGGCAGGCCCTTGATTTCATTGGGGTGGCTGATGGGGCTCGAACCCACGACAACAGGAATCACAATCCTGGACTCTACCAACTGAGCTACAGCCACCGCGCTCTCGGATTATATCGCTTGTTGTCGTGAGTTCACGGCTTACTGCAACGCGGCAGTGGCCAGTTCGGACAGCGCGCTGGCGGGTTTGGGTGCACGCATTTCAACTTTGAACCGCTCCTTAAGGACGGCAAAGTAGGCCTGTCCCTCCGCACTGGACCACCACTGTGAGTACTGGCTACGGTCTTGCTTCGCGACTGCCTCTGTAGGCGCTGGGCGCGCTGTGACTTTATTGATCCGGACCACCGCGTAGCCTTGAGGGCCCAAGTCAATACCAACAAAATGAGGCAGGGCTTTTGTCTCAGCCCGCAAAATGGCTTTCAACATGGCGGGCGGAATATTTTGCGTCTGGTCACGCGACACCTCCACCGAGGCCGGCAGCGCTGCACTGTCAGGCGCGGCTTTCCAGGCTGCCAACTTGTCGGCCCCCTCTTTTTTGGCCAGATCATAAGCACGTGCCGCCACTACACGCTCTCGAACCGCGGGCGTGACTTCCGCCAATGGCAATGTGCGTGCTGGTGTGTGCTTCACGATTCGCCCGGCAGCCAGTTGATTGGGGCCGATTTCAACCGCCTCGGTGTTGCGCCTTTTTTCAATCGCATCATTTGAAAAAATAGCTGTCAAAAATTTGGCGTTTGCCAACGCGCCCTTTGCGCCCGGCAGAGCTTGGCGGCTTAGCTTTTCAGCGACCTTGATCTCCAGTTTGAGCTTGTCTGCCACGGGCTTGAGGGTGTCCGATTGCTCGTACACCCCGTTGGTAAAGATTTCAGCGCTTTCAGCAAATTGACGTTGTGCCTGCTGGGTCTTGAGGTCAGCCTCGATACCGGCACGCAACTCTGTGAAGCTGCGTTGGGCCGGCACTTTGATGTCTGTCAACTTTATGATGTGGAAACCGAAATCCGACTCGACGACATCACTGATGTCCCCTTTTTTCAGTGCAAAAGCGGCTTCCTCAAAAGGTTTAACCATCGCACCCTTTGCAAAAAAATCAAGGTCACCCCCATTTGACGCTGAGCCACTGTCCTGAGAGTTTTTCTTGGCCACTTCACCAAAACTATCTGGCGCTTTTCTAACCATCTGGAGCAGTTCCTGCGCACGGGCCTGAGCTTTTTGCCGATCTGCGCTGGGGGCATCCTTGGCGGCATTAATCAATATATGACTTGCTCGGCGCTCCTCAGCGCCACTGAGCCGGGCCACGTTCTGGTCGTAATAAGACTTCAGGTCGGCCTCGCTAATCGTGATTCCTTTCTTAACGCCCTCAAGGTCGAGCAGGAGGTATTCAATATTGGCTTGCTCTGCAGCCTGGAACTGTGTTGGGTTGGCCTTGTAGTAAGCGTCCAGTTCTGCCTCGGTCGGGTTGACCTTAGAGGCGAAATCGGCAGATGCAATATTGACGAACTGCACTTCGCGCCGCTCAAAAAATGCATTCAACGACATATCTGCGATGGCTGAAGGAGCCAGGCCTGTGGCCGTGACGGCAGCCTCCACCTGCCGGATGGACAAGTCTTGACGGACACGGGCCTCAAAGCCTTCGGGCGTCAAACCTTGGCTAGAGACCAGTTGCCGATACCGGTCCATGTCCAGCGACCCGTCGGGCCGGCGCAAAGCAGCGATGGTCGGGTTTTCTTGAAGTTCACGAGCCAATCGGCTGTCGCTGGTCATCAACCTGATGCTCTCGACCGCTTGCGTGAGCACACGGTCACGGACCAGTCTCTCCAGCGTGGCGTAGCGCGCTTCGGGGGAATCAAAAAGTTTGGCATCAAGATTCGGCATTGAGGCACGCAATCGGTCCGATTCAGCCTTGTGCGCAGAATCCCACTCAGCCTGTCCAATCTCAAGGCCGCCAACACGGGCAACGACCTCGCCCTTGTCGCTCATATTGTTATAACCATCAATGCCGAACAGCACAAATGAAGGGATGATCAGCAAAAACATCACGAACATCATGATTTTCGTGTGCTTGCGGACAAAGTCAAACATGCGTTCAGTCTCCAATAGAAAAACAAAAAAAGGCGAACATCCTGTTCGCCTTTGCCTGGGTGGTGGGTGCTGACGGGCTCGAACCGCCGACCTACTCCTTGTAAGGGCGCCGCTCTACCAACTGAGCTAAGCACCCCACCTTAACCTGCTGTCAATTCAGGGCGTCCTTCAACGCCTTGCCCGGCCGAAATTTGGGCACGTTTGCCTGCGCGATTTTAATCGCTACCCCGGTTCGAGGGTTGCGCCCCACTCGCGGTGCCCGCTTGCCCACCGCGAAGGTACCAAAACCGACCAGGGACACCGATCCACCGCTTTTGAGCGTTGCCGTCACCGCGCCAATCGTCGACTCCAGCGCGCGTGTCGCTGCTGCCTTGGAGATATCAGCATGCGCTGCAATGTGCTCGATCAGTTCGGTTTTATTCACAAAGGACCCCCGGGTGAAAACAATATCGCTTGATTCGATTAAAAAAGGTCCGTAAGCCCCAAACCCGCGGTCAATTCAAGCCGAACGGGTTGATTCTAGATGGTTTTTCACCAAATTCGCCGACCCAAACCACAGCGACGACGCGCTGCAAAATTTAGGAGCCACCTGTTTTAGCCACGGCTCAGAGTGCAGCAGCAATGGCGCGACCCACATCGCAAGTCCCGGCATACCCTCCCAAATCCGGCGTGCGTGGCGCGCCGCTACCGGGCTGGAGAACGGCTTCAATAGCACTCAGGATGGCGACGTGTGCAGCCCGATGCCCCAAAAAATCGAGCATCATGGCACCGCACCAGATTTGACCAATCGGGTTCGCAACGCCTTTGCCCGCGATGTCTGGCGCCGAGCCATGGACAGGCTCAAAAAGCGACGGAAATCGCCGCTCAGGATTCAAATTAGCACTGGGTGCAATCCCAATGGTGCCGGCACAAGCCGGACCAAGGTCGCTCAGAATGTCGCCGAACAAATTGCTAGCCACCACCACATCAAAGAAGTCGGGGCGTTGAACGAAATGTGCGGTCAAGATGTCAATGTGGAATTTATCCACAATGACCTTGGGGTACTGCTTGGCCATATCGACCACACGCTCGTCCCAATACGGCATGGTGATGGCAATCCCGTTCGACTTGGTGGCGCTGGTCAAGTGCATTTTTGGGCGAGACTGCGCCAGTTCGAAGGCAAATTTCAATACGCGGTCCACCCCGATGCGCGACATCACGGTTTCCTGCATCACGATCTCCCGCTCTGTGCCGGGGTACATCCGCCCGCCAATGCTGGAGTATTCACCTTCTGTGTTTTCACGCACGATGTACATGTCAATTTCGCCGGGTTCGCGCCGGCTTCCATCTCGCCGTACCACGGGCGCGATGATCCCCGGCATGAGCCGCGCAGGCCGCAAATTCACATACTGGTCAAATTCTCGGCGAAACAGCAGCAATGAGCCCCATAGCGAAACATGGTCTGCAATTTTTTCGGGCCAGCCAACCGCACCAAAGTAAATGGCGTCATGGCCGCCAATCAAGTCCTTCCAGTTGTCGGGCAGCATCTTGCCGTGCTGTTCAAAATAGTCCCAGCTGGAGAAGTCAAAATGGTCAAACTGCAGCTTGATTCCGAACTTTCGGGCGACGGCTTCCAAGACGCGCAGCCCTTCGGGCATCACTTCCTTACCAATGCCATCTCCGGCAATGACCGCAATTCTTTGGGCACTCATCAATTTTCCTTTCGATGCAAACCAGGGAGCGACGCGATTGGCGGTTGCCGCACTACCAGCGCCACGCCCAGGGCTGTCACGGCTGTGCCACCCAGGGTAATGGCCGTGATGGTCTCGTCAAACAGCGAGAAGGCCAGCAGCGCCGTCATGGGCGGCACTAGGTACATCAGACTCGTCACCGCGGTTGCGGCACCGCGCTGAATCAACAAATACAGCAAGGAGCTTCCCCCTAGTGTCAAAGCCAGTACGGACCAGGCCATGGCCATGGCCAATTCCACATTCCAACTGAAAGTGCCCGCTTCTGCAAAAGCCAGCGGGAGGGTCGCCAACAAGGCCGCCGCCAACTGAACTACGTTGGCACTGCGGACATCACAAGGCGCGACAAACCGCTTTTGGTAAAGCGTCCCCAGGGTAATGCCCAACAAGGCACCGACCGCAAGTGACAGGTTCCACAGATCAGCCTCACCGCCCTGCCCGAACTTGGGCGAGACCACCATCACCAAGCCACCGAACCCCAAACCCAGCCCCAGCCATTGCCGGACTGTAATCAAACTGCCATTGGCAGAAAGCCATATCCCGGTCAGAACCGGCTGCAGGCCGACAATCAAGGCGGCAAGCCCGGGGCCCATTCCCGCTTTGACGGCAGCCCAAACGCCACCCAGATAGCAGGCATGGATCAAGATGCCCGTGACCGCCAAGTGGCCCCACTGGGCCCGAGACCGGGGCCAAGAAACTCCGGAGAACATAATCCAGGGCAAAAAACACAATATCGACAAAGCGTAGCGCAAGGCAAGGAACTTCATGGGCGGCGCATAGGGCATGGCATACCTCGCCACGATAAAGCCGGTACTCCAGATCAGCACAAAAACCGCGGGCATGGCCCTGATCAGGGCCGCATCTCGGCGCTCAGTCACTTGGCGCGGGCCCGAATTTCAGGCAAAGCTTTCTTGAGGTAGTAGGCCATTGACCAGACCGTCATGATGGCGGCAATCCAGATTAGCCAGTGGCCCCAGGCTCGTGTGTCCATCAGCCCGAATAGCATGCCGTCGAACAGCAAAAATGGAATCGCGACCATCTGCATAACCGTTTTGACTTTGCCGATCATATGAACAGCCACGCTCCTGGACGCACCGATCTGAGCCATCCACTCCCGCAAGGCTGAAATGGCAATTTCACGCCCGATGATGATCAAGGCCACGAAGACATCGGCCCGCTGCAGCTGAACCAGCACCAGCACACAGGCACAAACCAAGAACTTGTCAGCGACCGGGTCAAGAAAAGCGCCGAATGCGGACACCTGGTTAAGCTTGCGCGCCAGGTAACCATCCAACCAATCTGTGGCTGCAAAGACCACAAACATCACCGTCGCGGCCAAGTTCCTGCTGGCCGGTTCAATGGGTAGATAAAAAACGCCGACGATCAGAGGAATCGCCACAATGCGCGCCCAGGTCATCAGCGTCGGGATGGTTAGAAACATGCTTGGATTGTGGCACGCCGATGAGGAGGGGACGCTGTGACGAGGTCAGTGCAGCGCCCTGTAAATCGTGTCAGCCAATTCCCTGGAAATGCCATCCACTGTGGCAATGTCTTCCGCGCTGGCTTGTGCAACACCACGAACCCCACCAAAGCGCTGCAACAGGCGGGCTCGCCGCCTGGCGCCCACGCCGGGGATTTCTTCGAGTTTGCCACCGTCAAGCCGCACTTTCGCCCTTTGGGCGCGCATGCCGGTAATGGCGAAACGGTGCGCCTCGTCTCGGATCTGAGCCACCAGCATCAATGCGGCTGAGTCTTTACCCAGGTACACCTTGTCTCTTCCATCGGCAAACACCAGTTCCTCTAGGCCGACCTTGCGCCCTTCGCCCTTTTCGACGCCGATGATCAGGCTGAGGTCCAAGCCGAGTTGTTCAAACACCTCGCGTGCCATGGCCACCTGCCCCTTGCCCCCGTCTACCAGGACCAAGTCTGGCAGGCGACCTGTACCGGCAGCCAATTGACCCGACCGTTGTGCGTCCTGCAGGGCTTCGACGAGCTTGCCGTAGCGTCGCAACAACACTTGGCGCATGGCCGCGTAGTCGTCACCGGGCGTGATGTCATCGATCCGGTAGCGCCGGTATTCAGCGCTTTGCATCTTGTGGTGATGGAAGACCACGCAAGAGGCCTGGGTCGCTTCGCCAGCTGTATGAGAAATATCAAAGCACTCGATGCGCAGCGCTTCAAGGGCATCCAGCGGCAAATCTAAAGCCTCGGCCAGAGCACGGCTTCTGGCTTGCTGCGAGCCCTCTTCAGCCAACAGGCGAGCCAACTGAAGCCCGGCATTGGATTGCGCCATCTCCAGCCATATTCGGCGCTGCTCCCTTGGCTGGTGCACTGCCGTGATTTTGAAGCCGGCCTGACTGGACAAGGCCTTGATAAGGTACTTGTCAATCGGGTCGCTGACGATCAGCGAGGCAGGAATGGGTTGGCTCAAGTAGTGTTGGGCGACGAAGGCCTCGAGAATCTGGGACTCAACCGTCGGGGCGCCTGGGGTGGCATCGTCCGCGTCCGGAAGGTCATCGTCTAGCGGGATCGCGATCGCGTCCTCAATATGCACCGGAAAGTAAGGGCGGTCGCCCAAGTGCCTACCGCCACGCACCATCGCCAGGTTGACGCAAGCGCGTCCACCGTGCACCTTCACCGCCAGAATATCGACGTCCCGGTCCGACACATTGTCAACTGACTGCTGGTGCAACACATTCGACAACGCGGCAACCTGGTTGCGCAGCTCCGCCGCCTGCTCAAACTCCAGTCGCTCGGCGTGAGCCATCATTCGCGACTCGAGGCCTTGCATCACTTGTTGGGCATCGCCCCGTAAAAATCGCTCAGCGTCGGCGCGGTCCTGCGCGTAATCCGGTACAGAAATGTGGCCCACGCAGGGCGCTGAGCAACGCTTGATTTCGTAGAGCAAGCATGGCCGGGTGCGGTTGTTAAACACGGTGTCTTCGCAAGTTCGCAGGCGAAACACCTTCTGCATCAACAGGATGGCCTCTTTCACCGCCCAGGCGCTGGGGTAGGGGCCAAAGTAGTGGTGCTTTTTTTCAACTGCGCCTCTGTAATAAGACACCCGCGGAAACCCTGCCGCCGTGCCGGCCGACGTGCCGAGACCAGACATCTTGAGGTAGGGGTAGCTCTTATCGTCACGAAACAGGATGTTGTAACGCGGGTTGAGCGTCTTAATTAGGTTGTTTTCAAGCAGCAAGGCTTCGGCCTCAGACCGCACCACTGTGGTCTCCATGCGCACAATCTTGCTCACCATGTGCCCGATACGGGTGGCACCATGGTTTTTCTGGAAATAGCTGGATACCCGCTTCTTGAGATTAATGGCTTTGCCAACGTAAAGCACCGCGTCATGCTGGTCAAAATAGCGGTAAACGCCAGGCAGCGTGGGCAGGCTGGCCACATCTCGCAACAGGTCTTCCTGAAGTTTCACAATGGGCTGGTCCGCTGCGGGATCGGGGGCGGTTGACTGAGGTGAATCCGACATAGGTGCATATTGTGGACAATCCCCGGGTGCAATCAGGAAAACTTTGGGACATTTTCTGCCGGGTTATCGACAACTATGGTGATATCGGCGTGTGCTGGCGACTGGCGGTCAATTTGTCGCAGCGAGGCCAACGGGTGCGACTGTGGGTCGACGACGCCAGCACGCTGAGCTGGATGGCTCCCGCCGGGCAGCCTGATGTGCAAGTGATCCCCTGGGCAGAGTCGCTACGGCCTGTCGCTCTGCCGCCAGCTGATATTTGGCTGGAGGCTTTTGGTTGCGAAATTGCTCCTGAATTCATAGCTACTCAACGAGGCACGACAAGGCCTGGAGGCCAAAATCTTATATGGATTAATCTGGAATACTTGAGCGCAGAAGCCTACGTCGCGCTCAACCATGGGTTGCCCTCTCCGGTCATGACAGGCCCAGGACGTGGCCTGGTTAAGTATTTTTTTTATCCGGGCTTTGTCCCGGACAGCGGCGGCCTGTTGCGGGAGGCCGACCTATCGCTGAGGCAAGCTCGCTTTAACCGCGAGGATTGGTTGCAACAGCTCGGCATTCAACTAAATGGTGAGCAGTTGCTGTCCCTGTTTTGTTACGAACCCGCCGTCCTAGGGGAACTGCTGACCCGCCTAGCCGGTGGCGTAACACCGACACGACTCCTTGTCACCGTCGGCCGGGCCAGTGCGGTCGTCGCGACCGTTATTCAGGATAAAAACAGGGCTGAACCCTTATGGAATAGGGCTTCATTGCTATCAATTTCTTACCTTCCAGCCTTGACTCAACAGGACTACGACCACTTATTGTGGGCCTGCGACCTTAACTTTGTGAGGGGCGAAGACTCCTTGGTCCGGGCCTTGTGGGCGGGAAAGCCTTTGGTTTGGCAGATTTACCCCCAAAACGACGGTGCGCACCTCGTCAAGCTCCAGGCCTTTCTTGACCTGATTAAGGCCCCCGCCACCCTGCGCAAGTTTCATCAACGCTGGAACGAGGCAACCGCCACAGGACAATTCAATCTGCCCAGATTTGAACTTCCGGAATGGCAGCAAACCGTCTTGACCGCGCGCAAGACGCAGCTTGGCGGCCCGGACTTGGTCGAACGGCTGCTGCAATTCGTGTCAAAAAACCATTAAAATCAGAAGCTTTGCGGAGCCAAACCGGATTTGCGTCCTGTCCATGCCGCGCTCGCCGTCGAACAAGCGGCCAACCTACATTCAATCGCTATGAAAATTGCTCAAGAAATCCGCGCCGGCAACGTCATCATGCACGGCAAGGACCCGATGGTCGTTCTGAAAACTGAGTACAGCCGCGGTGGCCGCAACTCAGCCACAGTGCGGATGAAGCTCAAAAGCCTGTTGAACAACTTCGGCACCGAGGTGGTTTTCAAAGCCGACGACAAAATGGACCAGATCGTGCTGGACAAAAAGGAGTGCACCTACTCCTATTTCGCCGAGCCCATGTACATCTGCATGGACACCGAATACAACCAGTATGAGGTAGAAGCCGAAAACATGGGAGATTCGCTCAGCTACCTCGAGGACGGCATGTCACTTGAAGTCGTCTTTTACGACGGCAAGGCCATTTCAGTTGAAATGCCGACCAGCGTGGTCCGCGAAATCACCTGGACCGAGCCGGCCGTCAAGGGCGACACCTCGGGCAAAGTGCTCAAACCCGCCAAAATTTCAACCGGCTTCGAAATTGGCGTGCCAATTTTTGTGGCACAGGGTGACAAGGTGGAAATTGACACACGAACCGGCGAGTACCGCAAACGGGTTTAAGTCGTCAGCACAATTGCAAGGACAAAAAAAAGGGCTTCGTACGAAGCCCTTTTTTTCTTTGCTTGCCGTCGAGATGGACGCGCGAAAGTCCGGTTCTTCCCTCATGGCGGCCGGGGAAATCACACGGGCTTGTTATTGCGTTTGATCGGGCCAGTTTCAGCATTTGGCCGCAGCAACCAAGCGGGCCTGGCGCCCGCACCTACCAACACACCAACCGACCAAAACACCACCGAGACGCCCACGACAGCGCCCACTGTACCGAATAGCATCGGCATCACGACGCTGGACGCGTTGATCGCCATCAACCGCAGGCCCAAGGCTTCGCCCTGTCGGGCTTCTGGGGTGATTTGATGCAGGGTGCTCATGATCATGGGCTGCACCGAGCCGAGAACAACGCCCAGCACCACTGAGCACAAACCCATCGCCAACGGGGTCTGCATCGCCGGGTAGATGCCGAACAGAATCGCCGTCATGACCATCGCCCCGGAGACCACCACATGCTCGCGCAATCGCGAGGCAAACCAGGGCATCAGCACCCGTACCGCGGCAGCGGCTATGGCAAAGGCACCCAGAATCGAGCCGATCACAGATGCGCTGAACCCCCGCTCATGCCCAATCACCGGCACCACAAAGGTGTGAACGTCCCAGCATGAAGACATGCACCAGTTCACCAGCATCAATCGTTGCATTTGTGGCTCACGCAACAAGTCCCAAGTTCGATTTGATGTGCTTAGCAATGGGGCTGGGGCGGCGCCTAACTCAGGCATCAAACGAACCAGCAACCAGGCCCCTAAAGGCAGTATCGCCATGAGCAAGAAAGCCGTGCGATAACCCAGGGTGTCGCCCGGAGCCGTACCGGCGTAATCAATCAACAGACCAGCCGCAAAGGGCCCGAGGAAATTGGCTATCGCCGGCCCGATCGCCAGCCAGCTGAACACGCGCTTGAGCTCTGTAGCGCCATCAGCGGCACGGCCTACGTGGCGCTGCAGCGCAATCGAGGCTGCACCGGTCGCCCCCCCAGTCATCAAGGCACTGATGCAAAGCATTGGAAATATTGGGAAAGCCGCTGCCAAACCGACGCCCAGCATGGAGGTTATGACCGCCCAACCCACTGGCCGCCTGAGTCCATGGCGGTCTGCAAAGCGCCCTGCGGGTAGCGCTAGAAATACCGAGGCCAAAGAAAAAAGCGCCAGTAACACGCCTACGGCCAAGGGACTGTACCCCTGGCGTAAGGCCAGCAGGGGTGCGGCCATACGGGTGCCTGCCATACAGGCATGAAGGCAGATATGACCGGCCACCAACCGACTCAGTACGTCAGCCCGCATCGGGCTCCTGATCGAAATCCTTATCAATCGGGATTAAAACCTGCGCCTGCACATCTGGTAAGGACTCGACCTTTTTTAAGGCACGGCCCATGGCCCGGCTGCGAGTTTCAGCACCGTCGATGGTTTTGAGCACAGTCTCGGTTTGGGACTTGACTTTGGCCAGTACATCGCCGAACTTGCCGAATTCGGTCTTGACTGCCCCGAGGACCTGCCACACCTCACTGGAACGCTTCTCCAGGGCGAGTGTGCGAAAACCCATCTGCAGCGAGCTGAGCATGGCCAGCAGCGTCGTGGGGCCGGCCAAGGTAATGCGGTGATCGCGCTGCAGGCTCTCCATCAGCCCAGGACGGCGCAGAACCTCGGCGTACAGGCCCTCAGTCGGCAAAAACAATATGGCGAAGTCAGTGGTGTGCGGCGGCTCCACGTATTTATCGGCGATGGAACGCGCCTCCAGCCTGATGCGTGACTCCAGAGCCTTGCCTGCCACTTCAGCGCCCAGCACATCGGCCCGGCCCTGCGCATCGAGGAGTCGCTCATAATCTTCGCTCGGAAACTTGGCGTCAATGGGAAGCCACAGCGGCTGGCCCCAGTCAGATTGGCCTGGGAGCTTGATCGCAAAATCAACCACATGCTTGCTGCCGGGCCGTGTCGCGACCTGTGCCGCGTATTGGTCGACTACAAACACCTGCTCGAGCAGCCCGGCCAGCTGCGCTTCACCAAAAATACCGCGGGTTTTGACGTTGGTCAAAAGGTGTTTGAGGTCGCCCACGCCAGCAGCCAAGGTCTGCATCTCACCCAAGCCCTTGTGCACTTGCTCCAGACGGTCGGCGACCTGCTTAAAACTTTCGCCCAAACGGGCTTCCAGTGTGGCTTGCAGCTTTTCATCGACCGTGGCCCGCATCTGGTCCAATTTTTTCTCATTGCCATCCTGCAGAGCCGTGAGACGTTGCTCCACCACCAGGCGTACCTCACCCAGCTTGCGCTCGCTAACAGCAGACATCTGGCTTAACTGGTCGTTCAGGCCATCCGCAAAGCGCTTGAGCGCCATGTCCTGGGCCTCGCGCGCTAAAGCCAATGAGGCGGCAAGTTGTTGCTGCGTGACACCAAGTTGGACCCGAAAGGAGTCGATCTGCTCGTTTTGCGTACGGGCCACGTCGCCAGCCTGCGCCAGCAGGGCTTGCTGAAACACAGAGAGGTTTTGGGTCAATTCCGTCCGGATCTCGCGCGAGCCACCCTGCACCTCGAGGCGAATTTCGCGCTCCATGCGTTCGTTGGCGGCAGCCAAGCCGGCAATTGCCGCCAATAGCTGGGGCGACCCGTCCGAACGGGACCGGGCGGTCAAAAAGAACCATAGAGCCCAACAACCGCCATTGAGAATGGCCAGCGCTAGCAGGGACCACAGAAGCCAATCAAGCATCAGAAGTGGGCTCGATCAGGTCCGACGGGCAGGCGCCACAGGCTGCGCGGTTAAAGCGGCGGTTAATACGCCTGGGTTCAGCGGCGTCAGCAGCGGTTGACCAGAAAAGAATGCGATCAAATTGTCAGCGGCCAAATTGGCCATTGCCAGCCGCGTGGGGATGCTAGCGCTGGCAATGTGAGGCGTCAACACCACGTTGGAAGCGGTCAGCAGCGCGGGGTGCAACTGGGGTTCGCCCTCGAACACATCAAGACCTGCCGCCGCGATCGTCTTGTTGCGCAAGGCCTGAGCCAGTGCCGCATCATCAACAATCCCGCCACGCGCAATATTCACCAGCGTCGCCGTGGGTTTCATGCATGCCAACTCAGCGGATCCAATCGCATGATGAGAGCTCGGCGTATACGGCAGCACCAAGACAAGGTGGTCTGCGACTTCAAGCAGTTCCTGTTTACTGACATAGCGGGCATTCAGATCGGCTTCTAGCTCAGGGGCAAGCGGCGAGCGGTTGTGATAGACCACTTTCATACCAAACCCATGGGCGCCCCGACGGGCAATGCCCTGGCCAATGCGCCCCATACCCAAAATGCCCAATGTGGCGCCATGAATGTCGGCCCCAGCAAACAGGTCGAAACTCCACTTTGTCCACAGCCCGGCCCGCAGGTAATGCTCGCTTTCGGTGATACGGCGTGCGGTAGCCATCAGCAAGGCAAAGCCAAAGTCAGCGGTGGTTTCGGTCAACACATCGGGGGCATTGGTGCCCAACACCCCGGCCCGTGTCATCGCTGCCAAATCAAAGTTGTTGTAGCCAACGGCCATATTGGCGCAGATTCGCAGCTCAGGCGAGGCCGCAAGCACGGCTGCGTCGATCTGGTCACCCCCGGTGGTCAACGCGCCTTGCTGCCCCTTGAGTTGATCAATCAGTTGGGATTGGGTCCAGACAACGTCACTCTGGTTAGTCACAACATGGAAATGCCGGGTCAGCTTATCGACAATCTCAGGAAAAATGGCCCGTGCCAACAGGATGTGGGGTTTGCTCATAGGTGGCTAGTCAGCGGAACCAGATGAAAGTCATCAGGATGAACAAGGGCACAAGCACCGCACACGACCAAACCATGTAACCAAAAAAACCGGGCATTTTCACACCCCGCTCTTCAGCAATGGCCTTGACCATCAAGTTGGGGGCGTTGCCGATATAAGTGTTGGCACCCATGAAGACTGAACCGGCGGAGATGGCCGCCAGGGTAGGAGCCAGCGTGGTCATCAGCAGTTGCGGATCGCCACCCGCCGTGTTGAAGAACACAAGATAGGTCGGCGCATTGTCCAAAAAAGAGCTGAGCAGCCCACTGGCCCAAAAATACATGGCAGGGTCCGGCGTCCCGTCAGCTCGGGTCACCGCCATCACCACGCTGCTGAACGGCCCGTCGATGCCGGCTTTGAGCATGGCAATCACCGGCACGATGGTCAAGAAAATCCCGGCAAACAACTTGGCCACCTCTTGCATCGGCCCCCAGGAAAACTGGTTCGCCTTATGCACCAGCGCCGGGGTCAGCTTGAGCGAGACGGCGGTGACTGCCAGCAAGCCGATGTCTCGCACCAAACCAGGCAAACCAATATCGATTCCCTGAATGTGAAGCACAACCGAAGACTTCCAGATACCGCTGAGTAACACCAGCCCAACAATACAGCCCAGTAGCAAGAAGTTGAAGCGGCCGTCAAAGCCGATGCGGCGGGTGTCAGGCGTCGGATCGACCGGCAATACCCCCTCCCGTCGGTACAACCACGCATCAATGGCGCAAAAAAGTGCTAGCAGCGACCCCAGCAAAAATGCCGTTTCAGGAAAGATGTGTTTGACAGTCCAGAAAAAGTCAACGCCCTTCAAAAAGCCCAGGAAAAGGGGCGGGTCGCCCAGCGGCGTTAGTGAGCCACCGGCGTTGGCCACGATGAAAATGAAAAACACCACGATGTGGGTACGGTGAATGCGGTTGTCATTGGCCCGGATCAGGGGACGGATCATCAACATCGACGCCCCTGTGGTCCCCATGACGCTGGCCAATACGGCACCCATGGCGAGTAGGCCGGTATTGAGCATGGGGCTGCCATGCAAGTTGCCCCGGATATGAATACCGCCGGCCACCGTGTAAAGCGCTGTCAACAGCACAATGAACGGGATGTACTCGGCCGCAGCAGCGTGAAACAGCATGACTCCTGCCATGCCAAAGCCAAAAACATGCGCAAACGGCACGATAAAGGCTAAAGACCAAGCCAAGGTCACCTTGCCAAAATGGTGGTGCCAAAAGTCAGGCGCCTTCAGCGGGATCAGCGCCATCGACAACAGCACGCCGGCAAAGGGCAGGGCCCACCAGGGAGACAGTTGACTGCCATTCAGATCGGCGGCCCAGCTTGCACCCGGCAGCAGCAGCAGTAAGGCGGCCCGACAACGGTTTGAGGTCAACAGAATATCTCCTGGTTAGCCAAGCCGGCGTGAAAACTCATGCGGTCTGATCGATGTTAAAAACCTGCCGCAGATAGGCCAGATACTTCTCGTCATCGCACATGTTCTTGCTCGGCGTGTCAGACAACTTGGCCACCGGCTGGCCATTGCAGCGAACCATTTTGATCACAATTTGCAGCGGCTCATAGCCCAGGTCATTGGTTAGGTTGGTGCCGATGCCGAACGCCAACTGGCAACGACCCTTGAAGCGATGGTACAGCTCAATCGTGCGCGGAACGGTCAGTGCGTCGCTAAAGATCAGCGTTTTTGTACGCGGATCGACTCGATTGCGGCTGTAGTGAGCCAGCATGCGCTCACCCCATTCAAACGGATCTCCGCTATCGTGCCGTGCGCCATCAAACAACTTGCAGAAAAAGAGATCAAAGTCGCGCAAAAAAGCACTCATGCCGTAGACATCGCTCAGCGCAATGCCAAGGTCACCCCGATATTCCTTGGCCCAGGATTCAAAAGCATAGATCTGGCTGTCGCGCAGTCGCGGCCCTAGGGCTTGGCAGGCCTGCAGGTACTCGTGAGCCATCGTCCCCAGCGGCACAAGGGCGAGCTTCATGGCATAAAGTACATTGCTGGTACCGGCCAATTGCCCACCCGCACCAGCGGCATGACCAGGGCTGTGCCCTGTCCCCAACCGTGCCGACAGCACGCGCAACACTTCTTCGTGCCAGGCATTGGAAAACCGCCGCCGGGTACCGTAGTCGGCAATCTTCAGGTCGCTCAGGCCCTCGGCCCTTAGCTGCCCGATCTTCACATCCAGCCGGCGCCGACCCTCAAGCAGGTCTGGCAAGCTCTGTGTGTTGCGGAAGTAAACCTCATTCACGATGGCCAGCACCGGGATCTCAAACAGAATGGTGTGCAGCCACGGTCCCCGGATCGTGATGTCGATCTCGCCCGAGGGAAGCGCTGACACAGTGACGTACTTTTCGTTGAGCCGGAACAGCCCCAGGAAATCAATAAAGTCGCTCTTAATGAAACGCATCGACCGCAAATAAGCCAACTCAGCGTCCTGGAAATGCAAATTGCACAACAGCCGAATTTCATCGCGTATTTCGCCGGCATAGGGCGCCAGTGGCCGCCCTGATTTGCCGGTTTGAGGGTCAACGGCCGAATTTCGGCACTTGAACCGGTATTCGACCTGAGCGCCGGGAAACTGGTGAAGCACCACCTGCATCATGGTGAACTTGTAGAGATCAGTGTCGAGCAGGCTGCGAATAATCATGGGTTGGCTTTATCAGTCAAGCCAGTTGGTGAACTGGTCTACCGGTACCCTGGGGGTGGTCAGCGTGTTGACGAGCGCAGTCTGGTCGGCGTAGCCCAAGGCCATGCCACAGACCAGCATTTCATCCGATGTCGCACCAATGTGCGGCATGATAATTTTCGCAAAACCGTTCCACGCCGCCTGTGGACAGGTGTCTAGGCCTCGGCCTCGAGCTGCCACCATGAAGTTTTGCAAAAACATTCCGTAGTCGACCAGCGAGCCTCGCCCCATCACCCGATCCATTGTGAACATCAACCCAACCGGCGCATCAAAAAACCGGTAATTGCGCTGATGTTGTGCATGCATTTTGTCTTTGTCAGCTTTGCCGATTCCCAGCAATCCGTACAGACTCCAGCCATTTTCGCGGCGGCGATCAATATAAGGACTGACCCATTTCTGAGGGTAATAATCGTACTCTTCCTGAAACTTTGCGGCTAACGATGGATCCGCTCGAACGGCATCGTGCATCGAGCAGACCTTGTCAATGAGCTCGGACCGACTCGCACCCTGCAGCACATAGACCTTCCAGGGTTGGGTATTGGTGCCGGACGGCGCGCGACTGGTCACTGCCAGCAAATCGGCTACGACCTCCCGGGCCACCGGTTGCGCGGTAAACGCACGAATCGACCTGCGTGAAAGAATTGCGTCGTCCACGATGGTGTGGGTCATACCAGTTTCTCCAATACTGCCTTCAAGTCTTTGGGCAAGGGCACCGGGCGCCGGCTTTGCCGCCCTACATACACATGCACAAAGTGCCCTCTTGCGGCGGTCCACGATGCGCCAGCCGCAAACAATCCGATTTCATAGCGCACGCTGCTCGACCCCAACCGCGCCACGCGAAGGCCAGCCTCAACCACCTGAGGGAAGGCCAGTCCTGAAAAATAATTGCATTGGGTCTCCACCACCAAGCCAATCGTCTCGCCGTGCTGAATATCGAGCACGCCGTGCTCTATCAGATGGGCATTCACGGCTGTATCAAACCAGCTGTAGTACACCACGTTGTTCACGTGTCCATAGGCATCGTTATCTGACCAGCGGGTGCCAATTGAGCGGAAAACCCGGTAAGCCGAACGCGCGTCGGGCCGCAATTTTTCAGAATCCAGAGATGTCATATCTTTGATTTTGCCAGCTCGGCGCCGGCCAGTTGCGTGTCCTGCCATTTCAGCCAGTAGTCTAGGCCAACGGCGTAGGTGTTAAGTTGCACCCGAACGGTATCGTCAAGACTGACGCCATACCCGCCGGCCATCACAACGGCCAGAGGGATGCGCCGCGCAAAGCAAGCGTCAAAGGTGCGCCGATCACGCGCCTGTAGCCCCTCGAAACTGAGTGCAAGTCGACCCAACCGATCCCCACTGTGGGGGTCTGCACCCGCCAGATAGAACACCAGATCCGGGCTGAAGCATGCGAACAACTGCGCCAAAGCATCGTCTAGGGCCCGCAGGTAGTCGGCATCGCCGCAACCATCCGGGAGTGCTACATCCAGATCACTGACCTCTTTGGCAAACGGGAAATTCTTATCGCCGTGCAATGACAGGGTAAAGACCGTGTCGTCGGACGCAAAAATACGAGCAGTGCCATTGCCCTGATGAACGTCGAGATCGATCACCGCCACACGCATTGGCCGCTGTCCTGATGTATGCCGGCCCCACTCAGCCTGCATCAGGCGTGCCGCCACGGCCACATCGTTGAACACACAAAACCCGCTACCCCGGTTGGCATAAGCATGGTGGGTTCCTCCCGCAAGATTACCGGCAACCCCATCAGACATGGCCTCGCGTGCCGCCGCAATGGTCGCGCCAACCGACCGGCAAGCCCGCTCGACCATGGCCTCACTCCACGGAAAACCAATGGCCCTGACCATAGCCGAGTCGATCGTCCCCTCCCGCAAGGACGACACGTAGGCAGGCTCGTGTACCAAAGCGAGTTCGCCATCGCTAGCGCCCGGCGCATCCAACAGGCGAACTTGGGGCAAAGTTGCCGACAAACGGTCTCGAAGCAGCCTGTATTTGGCCATGGGAAATCGATGGCCTTCAGGCAAGGGCAAGACAAAATGATCTGAATAAAAAGCCTTCATGAAGCGATTGTGGCGAAAGGTTTGCCGCGCATTTTTTTAGGATCTCAATACTAATTTGCTGCAGCGCAACAAAAATGACTTGCCAAGCGGCCCGTCAGCCCTATAATTTGAATTATGCTGCACTGCAACATAAATCAAGCTCAACTTGATCACAATGCGGGCACATTTTTTTCTTTACCTAATGGAGATTTTCCTATGTTGACCGTCGAACAAGTTATGGCATCCCACAAAGCAAACGTCGAAACCCTCATGGGTCTGACTTCCAAGGCATTTGAAGGCATCGAGAAGATTGTTGAACTCAATCTGAGCGCCTCTAAGGCAGCCATGGCAGAAAGCGGCGAACACGCTAAAGCAATTTTGAGTGTTAAAGATGCTCAGGAACTGATGGCACTGCAATCAGGCCTGCTTCAGCCCTTGGCTGAAAAAACAGCGGCCTATAGCCGTCACCTGTATGACATCGCCTCCGGCTCGACATCCGAATTCGCCAAAGCATTCGAAGGCCAGGCTGCCGATGCACATAAGAGTTTCATGGGCTTGGTAGACAACGCTGCCAAGAATGCCCCGGCCGGCTCTGAGACTGCCGTCGCCATGATGAAGAGTGCTGTTGCTGCCGCTAGCAACGCCTTGGAGTCTGTGCAAAAGGCTGTCAAGCAAGCCACAGATGTGGCCGAATCCAACTTCAACGCTGTGGCGGCCACTGCTGTCAACGCCACCAAAGCTGTGAGCAAAAAGCGCTAACTTCACGAGGTTACTCCTGCGAGCGGACAAAATTTCTGACACTATTGGCGTCGAATAAGTGTAAACCCTGATAAACTCATCTCCAGTGTGGATTTAAGGGAAGCATGGCTTCCAAAGGTTGTCTCCTCGGGTCCTTTCGAAACCTTTTGGTTCAGGGATCCCTTAAGGGCTGGTCGCAAGATCAGCCCTTTTTTTTGCACTGATGAAAGATCAACCTGGTCTTGGTGCTGATAGCAGCACGGAGCTGAGGCAACAATCGGGCCATGGCTATGCGGCCAGCCTCGATTGACCTTTGGCGGGACGCAAAGTCGGAACTCCCGATGGCGTTGAGCTCTGGCCGAACGACCACATCAGCATCGCGCAACTCAAAGTTGTTAATGCTTTTGCCCATGATGGAAAAGGTCTGCAACAGAATTTGCAAGCTGTCGCCAGCGCCATTGGCCTCAGGCGCGCTGGAGATGTCAACGGCCACAATAAGCTCCGCGCCCATTTGCCGCCCGTACCTCACCGGCACTGGTGACACCAAGCCCCCATCCACGTAGTAACTACCCGATATCCTAACCGGCTGAAACAGAGCGGGTACGGCGCTTAATGCTCGCACAGCGGTTGCGGTGTCGCCACGCTGAAACATCACACCGAGTCCATTGTTGAGATCGGTGGCGACGATACCGAGAGGCAAGGCCATATTTTCAATCAACCGCCCGTTGACCTGAAGGCTCACATACCGTGCGAGCGCCTCACCACGCAATAGACCACGACTGAAAATAGGCAGTGTCCAGTCGGCAAATGTCGCCTCCTCCATGCTTTCCGCAATATGCTACAACTGTGCGCCAGTCTTGCCACTGGCGTATATAGCCGCCACCAAACTGCCCGCAGAGGTTCCGACCACAAGATCTGGCCGTATACCCGCCTCCTCCAAAACCTGAATCACGCCTACATGTGCAAAACCGCGCGCGGCGCCACCCCCTAGCACCAGCCCAATTCGCGGTGGCCGTTTTGGCGTAACGACCACCGCAGGCGATTCTGGAGGCACAACCGGCGGTGGGGCAACGGCACAGCCTGTCAAAAAAACGAAGCTTGCCACGGCAATAAGGCGAATAAATTGGTGTGTCATGAATGACTCTTATTGATAATGATTCTTATTTGTGTTAAAGTAATACCTCATCATCTTGAAGCCTTGAAACAAACATGATTGTTAGAAAAGTTAATCTGGCTGTCGCCTTGGTCTTGAGTGCCTCAGCAGTATCAGCTGCTGAGCAAACCCTCAACATTTATTCTGCCCGCCATTACCCGACCGATGAAGCGCTTTACACCACCTTCACTAAAATTACCGGCATCCGTATCAGCAGGGTGGATTCTGATGATGCAGGCATTCTCGCTCGGCTCAAGGCCGAAGGTGGCGCATCGCCCGCCGATGTGATTTTGCTGGTCGATGCAGCGCGCCTATGGAAGGGTGAAATCGAGGGTCTGTTTCAACCGCTCAAATCCAAAACATTGGACGCTGCCATTCCATCGCAGTTCCGCGGCAAGGCAAGCCCGGATGGCGGATCACCCTGGTTTGGCTTTTCGACCCGGGCCCGCATCGTGGTCTACGACAAGGCGACGGTCAAGAAATCAGATGTCGACACCTATGAAGCGCTGGCTGATCCCGCCAACAAGGGCAAGCTGTGCATTCGGTCAGGCTCCCACCCGTACAACCTCTCTCTGTTTGGCGCCATCATGGAACACTTGGGTGAAGCCAAGACGCAGGTCTGGCTCAAGGGTCTGGTAGACAACATGGCCCGCACGCCCAAGGGGGGCGACACGGACCAGATCAAGGCAGTCGCTGCGGGAGAGTGTGCCATTGCTGTGACCAACAGCTACTACCTGGCTCGCATCATGCGTTCAGACAAGGCCGAAGACAAAGCCATGATGAACCGATTGGGCATCGTCTTCCCGAATCAGTCCAGTTGGGGCACACACCTGAATATCGCTGGAGGCGCTGTGGCCCGCCATGCCAAAAACCCGACCAACGCAATCAAGTTTTTGGAATACTTGGCGACGCCCGCTGCACAGGCCCATTTCGCCGACGGCAATAACGAGTGGCCAGTGACCAAAAGCGTGACGTTCAGTAACGAGGCGCTGCAAACCATGAGTGGCGGCGGCTTCAAAAGCGAAACAATTCCAGTAGCAGTGATAGGGATGAACCAGATCAAGGTCCAACAAATGCTGGACCGGGTTGGTTTCCGCTAGAGCACTTTATGTCTTAGAAGTCAGCCGGCTGTCGCTTCCTGCGGCTCTGGCTTTGACCGGCCTTCTTTCTTCGGCAGAGGTTGAATATCCAGCAAGACCTCCGTCTTGCTTTCATCCTTATCGTCAAGGTCTACGGTTAAGCGCCCACCATCGGTGAGCCGACCGAAAAGGAGTTCATCAGCCAAGGCTCGGCGGATGGTGTCCTGAATCAGACGCTGCATCGGGCGCGCCCCCATCAGGGGGTCAAAGCCCTTTTTGGCGAGATGCTTACGCAACTTGTCAGTGAAAGTCACATCGACCTTCTTGTCGGCCAGCTGAGACTCCAGTTGCAGCAGGAACTTGTCTACCACCCTCAAAATAACCACTTCATCGAGGGCCTTGAAGCTGACCACCGCATCCAGGCGGTTGCGGAACTCTGGCGTGAACAGGCGCTTGATATCGGCCATTTCATCACCTGCTTCCCGTGGGTTGGTGAAGCCGATCGTGGCCTTGTTCATGGTCTCGGCACCGGCATTGGTCGTCATGACGATGATCACGTTGCGGAAGTCGGCTTTACGTCCGTTGTTGTCGGTCAGGGTGCCGTGGTCCATGACCTGCAACAGCACATTGAAGATTGCCGGATGGGCCTTCTCGATTTCGTCAAGCAGTAGCACACTGTGCGGCTTCTTGGTAATGGCCTCAGTGAGCAGACCGCCTTGGTCAAAACCCACGTAACCGGGGGGGGCGCCGATCAGGCGGCTTACGGCGTGCTGCTCCATGTACTCGCTCATATCAAAGCGAATCAAGTCAATGCCCATGATGTAGGCGAGTTGCTTGGCCGCTTCGGTCTTGCCGACGCCCGTCGGGCCACTGAACAGGAAGGAGCCAATGGGCTTGTCGCCTTTACCCAGGCCAGAACGAGCCATCTTGACGGCCGAGGCCAGCATATCCAGTGCTTTATCCTGCCCGAACACCACGTTCTTCAGGTCCCGCTCCAGGGTCTTGAGCTTGCTGCGGTCATCATTGGAGACATTGGCTGGCGGGATTCGGGCAATCTTTGCCACAATTTCCTCAACCTCGGTCTTGCCGATGATTTTCTTGCGCTTTGACGGCGCCAGGATGCGCTGCGCTGCGCCAGCCTCGTCGATCACGTCAATCGCTTTATCGGGCAAATGCCGGTCATTGATGTATTTGGCGCTGAGATCAGCGGCGGCTTGTAGCGCGGCCACGGCGTACTTGACGTTATGGTGCTCCTCAAACCTAGACTTGAGACCCTTCAAGATGTCAACCGTCTGCTCAATCGTCGGCTCAACCACGTCAATTTTCTGGAAGCGCCGGGACAGTGCGGCGTCTTTCTCGAAAATACCGCGGTACTCCGTGAAGGTGGTGGCCCCAATGCACTTGAGTGCACCGGAACTCAGCCCCGGCTTCAGCAAATTGGACGCATCCAGCGTGCCTCCAGAGGCAGCACCAGCGCCTATCAGGGTGTGAATTTCATCGATGAACAGCACCGCATTGGGTTTGTCCTTGAGTGATTTCAGAACGCCCTTGAGCCGCTGCTCAAAATCACCTCGGTATTTCGTCCCGGCCAGCAGCGCGCCCATGTCCAGCGAGTAAACCACCGAGTCAGCCAGGATTTCTGGCACATCCTTTTGCGTGATGCGCCAAGCCAAGCCCTCGGCGATAGCGGTCTTCCCGACGCCCGCCTCGCCCACCAGCAGCGGGTTGTTCTTGCGCCGGCGGCAGAGGATTTGGATAACGCGCTCCACCTCATATTCGCGCCCGATCAGCGGGTCAATCTTGCCGTCCTTGGCCATCTGGTTCAGGTTTTGGGTGTACTGCTCCAGAGGCGAGGCTTTTTCGTTCTTTTCAGCCGTACCGTCTTCAGCCTCCGTGGGTGCTTCGCCCGACTTGGTTGGCTCGGGTGGGTCGCTTTTCTTGATGCCGTGCGCGATGAAGTTAACCACGTCCAGCCTAGTCACCCCTTGCTGATGAAGGTAATAGACGGCATGTGAGTCTTTTTCGCCAAAAATGGCAACCAGCACGTTCGCGCCAGTCACTTCTTTTTTCCCGCTGCCAGTAGACTGAACATGCATGATGGCACGCTGAATCACACGCTGAAAACCAAGGGTCGGTTGGGTATCAACATCATCGGTGCCTGCAACTTGGGGCGTGTTGTCCTTGATGAAATTGGCCAGTGACTTGCGCAAATCATCGATATTGGCCGAGCAAGCTTTCAAGACCTCAGCCGCACTGGGGTTGTCCAGCAGGGCCTGCAACAAGTGCTCGACCGTGATGAACTCGTGGCGTTGTTGCCGCGCCTCGACAAATGCCATGTGGAGGCTGACTTCCAATTCCTGGGCAATCATGTAATTTCCTTTAACGCCGTGCTTTGAGGTTTGACTGTAATCCGATTTACGGAACGATTGAGCGCAGGTGCTACCAATTCCCTAGAAATCAACGGGCTCGCTCAGACATTTAAGGGGATGCCCGGCCTTGGCTGCGGCATCGAGTACCTGGTCGACCTTGGTGGCCGCCACGTCGCGTGAGTAAACGCCACAGACAGCCTTGCCGTCCAGATGGATCTTGAGCATGATCTGGGTCGCGGTCTCCAGATCTTTCCCAAAAAACTCCTGAATCACCACCACCACAAACTCCATGGGGGTGTAATCATCATTGAGCATCAGCACCTGGTACATCTGCGGGGGCTTCGCCTTAAGAGTGCGACGCTCCATAACGACGGTTCCGCTGCCGTCGTGGTCAGGCTCTGACTTGGGCCCGAGCGGGGGAATTTGGGGAGGTTTTGTGGCCATGGATCCATTCTAGCCAGCGTACCCACCCATGACTGACCTTGTGCCGACCCAATCCCTTCGCGCAAAAAGTTACAAGTTCGTGTCAACCCATCTCTGGGGCGGGCCGTTGTGGTCTGACCTTCCATTGCATGGGAGGAATCCCTCCCAATAACGCTTTCTTAAGGAAATTAAAAATGAACAAACTTATCGCTGCTCTGATCGCTGGCCTGTTCGTTGTCGCTGCTTCGGCCCAGACCGCTGCCCCAGCCAAGGCGGCTGCTTCTGCTGCCGCTCCTGCTGCAGCAGCTGCCACCGCAGCAGCTGCGCCAGCCAAGGCAGAAGCAAAGGTTGACGCCAAGGCTGAAAAAGCTGCTGCCGCCAAGAAAGCCAAGGAAGAAAAAGCCGCCGCCGCCCAAAAAGCCAAGGAAGAAAAAGCTGCTGCTGCCAAAAAAGCCAAAGAAGACAAAGAAGCCGCCAAAAAAGCCAAGGCTGAAGCCAAGCCTGCTGCCAAAAAAGAAGAAGCCAAGAAGTAATCACTTCCTGATTTAAAAAGCCCGCTTGCGCGGGCTTTTTTTGTGTGGTACGGCCTGCCATTGGGGCAAAATCTCTCTATGAACTTTATTGCCGTCGGATTAATCAGTTGGGCCGCTCTGTTGGGCTCGCTCAGCCAGGCGCAGACCGGGCCACAAATGGACCTTCCGCGGGCCAAACTGGCGGCCGGCATGCACCTGATTGACGCTCAAGTGGCTGCGACGCCAGAGCAACGCTCAACCGGCCTCATGTTCCGCCGCGAGATGCCGGCGGCTGAGGGTATGTTGTTTGTGTTTGAACAGGCCAGCCTCCAATGTTTCTGGATGAAAAACACCCTGCTGCCGCTGACTGCGGCGTTCGTCGCTGACGACGGCACCATTGTCAATTTGGCCGATATGAAGCCACAAACTGCCGATTCGCATTGCTCCGCTCAGCCCGTGCGCTATGTGCTGGAGATGAACCAAGGGTGGTTTGCGAAGAAGGGCATCAAGGCAGGCTTTAAATTGGGTGGCAAACCCTTTGAAAATCGCTAGCGCTATATTTTCTATAGCAGCAAACCTATATACAGCAAGGGCTAGCAAGCAATATTGCTCATAAAAAAACCGCCCATGTGAGCGGTTTTTTCGGCAAAGGCCGATGTTCAGGCGAAGTTGGCTTCAGCAAAGCCCCAATTCACCAGCTTGTCCAGGTAAGTCTCGACGAATTTAGGGCGCATGTTGCGGTAATCAATGTAATAGGCGTGTTCCCACACGTCCACCGTCATCAGGGCTTTATCAGCAGTGGTGAGCGGTGTCCCGGCGGCGCCCATGTTGACAATGTCAACTGAGCCGTCAGATTTTTTCACCAGCCAAGTCCAACCCGAGCCAAAGTTACCGACCGCAGATTTGACGAAGGCTTCCCGGAAGGCGGCGTAAGAGCCCCATTTGGCATTGATGGCTGCTGCCAGCGCGCCGCCGGGTTCGCCGCCGCCGTTGGGCTTCATACAATTCCAGAAAAATGTGTGGTTCCAGATCTGAGCCGAGTTGTTATAGATGCCACCGCTGGACTTCTGGATGATGTCTTCCAGAGCCATGTTTTCAAAATCTGTACCCTTTTGCAGGTTGTTCAGGTTCACTACATAGGCGTTGTGGTGCTTGCCGTGGTGGAACTCCAGAGTCTCGCGGGAGTAATGGGGTACCAGGGCGTCGATGGCATAAGGCAGGGCGGGTAGGGTGTGTTCCATGGGGTCCTCGTGAAGTGGGTTGATACCGAACGTAATTGTAGAAACATTGTTCAGGGCAAATTTGACACGTTTAAATCAACCTCCCCATCCGCAAGGGTGGCCCGCACGGCCTGGCCCAGCGTGACCTGCCGTACGCTGGTCACCGTTCGGCCCTGTGTGTCGGTCAGCCAGGCGTAGCCGCGTCTTAACACCAGCGATGGATCGAGCAACCCCATGCGAAGCGCAGCGCGGTCCAACTGCTCGTGTTGCCGGCCAAACCGTCGGCGTGTGACCTCCGGCAACCGCGCCTGCAGCGCCTCCAGCGCCTGTTGCTTCTGCCCCAAGAAATGCATTGAAAAGACCTGCAGCCGCTGCCCCGCCGCGGCCAGCCGCAGGCGCTGGCTAGCCACACGCGCAGAGGGCCGGCCAAGCCGGCCAGCCGTCAGGTCCAGGCGCTGGGCTTGCACGTCGAGCCGACGAAAAGCAACTGTCTGCAGTTGGCGCTCAAGAACGGCCAGCGCGCTCTGCCAGACCTCTCGCGGTTGCGCCACCAGCTCGGCCGCAGCAGTGGGTGTGGGGGCTCGCAGGTCAGCCACAAAGTCGGCAATACTGAAATCAGTCTCATGCCCGACTCCGCTGACCACTGGCACCGGACTACTGATCAGGGTGCGGGCCAGCTGTTCATCGTTAAATGCCCACAAATCCTCAACCGATCCGCCGCCACGCACCAGCAAAATGACATCCACCACAGGGGTTGGCCGAACTTCGACTTTGCCCTGCAAAACCAGGCCCAGGCCTCGCCCAGCCTCGGTGAGACGATACAAGCTGGTGAGCGCGGCGATCATCTCTGCTGGTGCACTTGCCCCCTGCACTGACGCCGGCGCCACCACCACTGGAATGTGCGGCACACGCCGCTGCAGGGCACTGATCACGTCATGCAGGGCGGCCGCGCCCAAAGAAGTCACAACACCGATGCCGCGTGGCATCAGGGGAAGCGGGCGTTTGCGGCCAGAATCAAATAGCCCTTCAGCCTCGAGTTTGGTACGCAATTTCAGAAACTGTTCGTACCAAGCACCCTGCCCGGCCCGGCTCATGCTCTCCACCACCAGTTGCAGGTCACCGCGCTGCTCGTAGACACCGAGCCGGCCGCGCAGCTCAACGAGCTCGCCGTCACGCGGCGAAAAATCCAGCAGACCCGCAGCCCGGCGGAACATGGCACACCTGAGCTGGCCGCTGGCGTCCTTGAGAGAAAAATAGCAATGGCCGCTGGAGGCGCGCGAAAAACCCGATATCTCGCCACGGACGGTGACCGGGTTGAAACGGGCCTCCAGTGCATCGGCGATGGCGTGACAGAGCGCGCCCACCTCCCAGACCCGACCGGCCGCGCCGAACTGACCGACCTCAACCATGTAGGCACTCATCACCGCACGGGCGCGTCACACCTTGGACTGCTGGCTGGCGCGGCAGATCGGCTGAAGTTGATAGTCCATAATTCAAGCGCATTTCATCGAACCGGGAGTCCTATTGTTTTCCATCATACAAGCTGCTGGCTGGCCGATATGGCCGCTGCTCGCCTGTTCCGTGCTGGCCCTGGCTCTGGTGATTGAGCGTTTCATAAGCCTGCGCACGGTCAAAATTGCACCGCCGCGGCTGTTGGCCGAAGTTCTCAGTGTCACGCGGAGCTCGGTCCCGCCGCCGGACGTGGTGAACCATCTTGAGCAAACATCGGCACTGGGCGAGGTGCTGGCCAGTGGCCTGCGCGCGCTCAACAGCAACCCGCGCTGCAGCGAACAGGACCTGCGCGCTGTCATGGAGGGTACCGGCCGGCTGGTGGCCCACCGCCTGGAACGCTACCTGAACGCCTTGGCCACCATCGCCTCGGCAGCGCCGCTGATGGGACTCTTCGGCACGGTGGTCGGCATGATAGAAATTTTTGGCGCACAGACCCCTGCGGGTGGCGCAACGGGCGGTAACCCGGCGCAACTGGCGCACGGTATCTCAGTTGCCCTGTACAACACGGCTTTCGGGCTGATCGTAGCCATTCCATCGCTTATTTTCTGGCGGTATTTCAGGGCGCGGGTGGATGGCTTTCTTCTGACGCTGGAGTTGGCGTCGGAGCGTTTGGTACGCCAACTCAACCAATTGCGGCGTTGATAGAGCGTAGACCATGAATTTCCGACATCGATCCCGCGATGAGCCCGAAATAAACCTGATTCCGTTCATCGATGTGCTGCTGGTCGTGCTGATTTTTTTGATGCTGTCCACCACCTTTAGCAAGTTCACCGAGCTTCAACTGACCCTGCCGGTGGCCGATGCCGACGCCCCACGCGATCGCGCCAAAGAGGTTTTAGTGGGCGTGACCGCAGATGGCACTTATACCGTGAACAAAGTGCCAGTGGCAGGGCGCAGTGTGGAATCTCTGGCGCGCGCGCTCACAGATGGCGCCAACGCCGGGCGTGAGACCGTTCTGCTTATTTCTGCCGATGCCAGCGCTCGCCATCAATCCGTCATCAGTGTGATGGAAGCCGCGCGCCGCGCTGGCCTGACCCAAATTACCTTTGCCACCCAGACTTCCAGTGCCAACGGGGCCCCTTGAGGCCATGGCTGGAGTAACCGTAGCGTCGCGCTGGCAGCTGACACTCACCCGTAACTGGACCCGCCGTGGTCCTCTGGCATACCTGCTCTGGCCGTTCAGCCTGATTTACCGGGCCCTCTTCGCAGGCAGACGCCTGCTCTACCGCCTGGGTTGGCTGACGGCCCACCGCTTCGACGTGCCCGTGATGGTGGTGGGCAACGTGGTCGCAGGGGGCGCCGGCAAGACGCCGGTAGTGATGGCCCTGGTACGGCATCTGCGGCAGCGGGGCCTGCGCGTGGGCGTGATCTCGCGCGGCTACGGACGACGCAGCCGCGGCTGTATGGAGGTGCTGCCCGACAGCCGACCAGAGGACGTAGGTGATGAACCGGTGCTGATTCGACGCAACACCGGGGTGCCTGTCATGGTGGCCGAGCGTCGCACAAAAGCTGCCGCCGCATTGTTGGCCAATTACCCCGATACCGACGTGATCTTGGCCGACGATGGCCTCCAGCATGCTGCGCTGCACCGGGATTTTGAGCTCTGCGTCTTTGATGATCGGGGTATCGGAAACGGGCTGCTATTGCCCGCCGGCCCACTGCGTGAGCCATGGCCACGCCCGGCGGACCTGATTCTGCACACTGGCCTAAAACCCGCCTTTGCCGGCTTTCGAGCCCACCGACAACTGGCGCCACTGGCATGGCAACGGGATGGCTCGACGAAACCACTGGCTGCACTGACGGAGCCCGATCAGCCGCCGCTGCTGGCACTGGCGGCCATCGCCCGACCAGACGAATTTTTCGACATGCTGCGTGCTAGCAGTCTGGCGTTGGCACACACAATCGCGTTGCCTGATCACTATGATTTTAATAGCATAAACACTAATGAATTCAGGGGCTACAGCGTGATTTGTACCGAAAAAGATGCAGCCAAGCTCTGGCCTAAGTGGCCGCAGGCCTTGGCCGTACCCCTGCTGCTGACGCTGGAGCCGGCCTGCCTGACCCAGCTTGACCATTGGCTGAACACCCACCTGCCAGCAAAGCTATCATCCTCTGATGGACACTCGACTACTTGAACTGCTGGTCTGCCCGGTCACCAAGGGCCCCCTGACCTATGACCGCGACAAACAGGAACTGGCCTCACGCAGTGCCCGCCTGGCCTACCCGGTGCGCGACGGCATCCCGATCTTGCTGGAACACGAGGCACGCACCTTGAGCGACGAGGAGCTTGGCCTGTGAGCTTCACGGTGCTGATACCGGCCCGGCTGGCCTCTACCCGGCTGCCCAACAAGCCCCTGGCTGACATCGGTGGTCTGCCCATGGTGGTGAGGGTGGCGCAGCGTGTACGGATCGGCCAACCCCATGGCGACCAGCCGCGTGTGGTGGTAGCCACAGACAGCGCAGACATCATGACGGCCTGTGCCGCCCATGGCGTTGAGGCTGTGTTAACGCGCCAAGACCATCCCTCGGGCAGTGACCGCCTGGCTGAAGCCAGCAGCCTGCTCGGCTTGGCAGATGAGCACATTGTGGTCAACGTCCAGGGTGACGAGCCACTGATCGACCCAGCCCTGGTTGGCGCGGTGGCGGCGCTGCTGACGCAGCAACCGCAGGCCAGCATGAGCACGGCCGCTCATGCCATCGACAACGAGGCTGACTTTCTCAACCCCAACGTGGTCAAAGTGGTGCTGGACGCGCAGGGACTGGCGCTCTATTTCAGCCGCGCGCCCATTCCGCACTGGCGGGACCGACCCAAGACCGCCACGGGCGCTGGCGCGCTGGGGCTACCAACGCAGCCACAGGCCCTGCGCCATATCGGCATCTATGGTTACCGGACGGGCTTTCTGCGCCAGTTTCCCAAGTTGGCGCAAGCACCGATAGAAACCACTGAGGCACTGGAGCAGCTGCGGGCCATGTGGCACGGTCACCGGATCGCCGTCCATGTCACCCTCCAGCCACCGGGCCTCGGCGTCGATACGCCTCAGGACCTGGCTCGGGTAAGACGCCTGATCACCCGCTGAACCGTCGGGTCTTGGCGATGGCCCTGTCAGCCAGGCAAAAGCTGTGCGTGCTATTCTCCAAAATTGAGGGTGTTACCGTTTGACAGGCGGCCACCCTGGCCGAGTGGCCTGACTCAAATTATTCCAAGGACAAGCATGAGACTCATTCTGTTGGGCGCTCCCGGCGCTGGAAAAGGCACACAAGCCACCTTCATCTGCCAAAGATACGCTATCCCCCAAATTTCAACGGGCGACATGCTGCGCGCCGCCGTCAAGGCGGGCACACCGCTTGGCCTTCAGGCCAAGCAAGTGATGGAATCCGGCGCCTTGGTGAGTGACGACCTGATCATCAATCTGGTGAAGGAGCGCTTGGCACAAGCCGATTGCGCCGGCGGCTTTTTGTTTGACGGTTTTCCACGCACCCTACCCCAAGCCGATGCCATGAAGGCTGCTGGCGTTAACCTGGACTATGTGCTGGAAATCGACGTGCCTTTTGACGCCATTGTTGAACGCATGAGCGGTCGCCGTTCCCACCCGGCCTCCGGCCGAACCTATCACGTCAAATTCAACCCCCCAAAATCGGCCGGACTGGACGACATGACCGGCGAGCCCCTGATCCAACGTGCCGATGACCAGGAAGAGACCGTCAAGAAACGGCTCGAGGTCTACAACGCCCAAACCCGGCCCTTGGTCGATTACTACAGCGGGTGGGCCGGTACCGGCGCCAGTGATGCACCCCAATACCGTGCCATCAGCGGCAGTGGCAGTGTGGAGGAGATCAAGGCACGCGCTTTCGCGGCGCTGGCCAGCTGAAGCTGAAGCTGAGCAAAGGCCTAGTCCAGCAGGCTCAGCATCAAGGCAATGCGGGCCTTGACGGGTGACAAACCGGTCGAATCCGGCAGACGCTGCCCTGGCGTTGGCAGCACGCAGCCGAAGGTGCACCTGGTACCACGCCACACATGCACGCCTATGGCTTGGGCCCGCACTAACGCTGCTTCCAAATCCTGGTGAAGTGAGCCGTTACCGGTGCCCGCCACCACCAGCCCCCGCAGCGGCTCCAGCCCAGTGTGGGCAGGGGCCAACAGTGCATCCACCACTGCACCACTAGCCCCGGCATGACTGAGCACCAGTTCCACCCGAGGCCAGTGGCTGATGCTTGCTATCGAACACATAGCTCCTTCGCTGGCTCCGACAAGAGCCGAAGACCAACTTTTCACAAGGCGAATGATGCCTTCCTCCACATAGCCAAGTGGTCCGGCATCACCAGACCCGAACGCGTCGAGCCGATAGGGATGGACCTTCTGCACATCCAACGCACAGTGCAACACGCCCGCACAGACTGCCAACACGCCGCAGGCGCCAGATACGCCGGCCACGGCGACCGCATCCAGCAGATTCTGGGGGCCATCCGGCGAAAGCGCAGTGGCCGGTCGCATGGCGCAGGTCAGTACGACCGGTTTGCCTGCTAGAGCGGCCAAGGGCAACACCGACAGCAGAAAATAAGCGGTCTCTTCCAGTGTGTCAGTACCATGGGTGACCACGATACCCCGGACATCATCCTGAGCGAGATAGTGGTCGACGCGCAACGCAAGTTGTTGCCAAACGGCAAACGTCATGTCCTTGCTGTCAAGCTGCGCCACCTGCTCCGAAACCAGGGAACAACCGGCCAACACGTCGGCCATACCCTGAACCCCTCGCAACAATTCGGCTATCGGCAACTGTGCGGCGGCGTACGCCAGATTGCCAGACGGATGACTGGCCACCCCGGCAATCGTGCCCCCAGTGCCCAGCACAACGATCTTTTCAACTATTTTTAGGACCATCTCTTGCAAACTTTATAAAACTGGTTAAAAATACAGTTACTGGATATGAAACCAGTGTTTTACCGCCCAGCAACGCACAACACCGCCCAGGAGTCGCCATGCTTGAGAGCCCCAAATTGACCGCCCGCCAGCAACAAATCCTGGATTTGATCCAGGGGGCCATTGCCCGCACCGGCGCACCACCCACACGAGCCGAAATTGCGACCGAACTGGGATTCAAGTCGGCCAATGCCGCCGAAGAGCATTTGCAAGCCCTGGCCCGCAAAGGCGTTATCGAGCTCGTGAGCGGGACGTCGCGCGGCATTCGGCTCAGAAGCGACGCCATGCGCTCCATCAATGCGTTACGCAGCAAGCAGTATTCTCAGCCCCTGCCGGGCTTTGCCCAACTGGCCTTGCCACTCATTGGACGGGTTGCCGCTGGCTCCCCCATTCTCGCGCAAGAGCATGTCGACCAAACCTATTACCTGGAAAACAGCTTGTTTCAGCGCAAGCCCGACTACCTGCTCAAGGTACGCGGCATGTCCATGCGCGACGCCGGCATCATGGACGGCGACTTGCTGGCCGTACAAGCCACAAAAGACGCCAAGAACGGGCAAATCATAGTCGCCCGCCTTGGCGACGAAGTCACCGTCAAACGCTTCCGGCGCAACAAAGACCTGATTGAGTTGCACCCTGAAAACCCTGACTACCAAACCATCGTGGTCGAGCCAGGCGAGCCGTTTGAAATCGAAGGACTGGCCGTTGGCCTGATCCGCAACACCATGCTGATGTGATCAGCCAAGGACCCAACCCATGAGCATTGCCCTCTCCCCGACTTCCGACCAGATGCCCCCTGTGCAAGCATGGGCACGCTGGCTGCTACCCCAACCAAGCCGAGCTCGCGCCCAACAAGCGCCAAGCGCGCAGGGCATACACCGGTCAAATACTCCTAATTCGATAGCATACAAACCAATGGCAGCAAGGGCTAGAGGCATTTATCATGCTCAAACACACCGCGCCTGGCCGCTGCGCATTGAGCGCATCGTCGAGTCCGGCCAACCCGCCAGCCATGTCGGCCGAATGGTCATGTCTGGTCGCATGGCAGATGTCTGCGCCGAACTTGACCGATTGGTCGCCCGCGAATCTGCCTGCCAATAAATTGGTAATTCTGGGCTGGCCGGATGAGTCCAGCTTACCAACCCCAGGCGCCATAGTGCAAGAAATTGCATTGGTGGCTCGGTAGCCCGTCCTACCAAGGCACAATCACTTCCATGAATATTGTGATCCTTGATGACTACCAAGACGCCGTGAGAAAGCTGCCCTGCGCAGTTCGGCTGGAACCCTATCAGGCCAAGGTCTACACCAACACCGTCAAAGGCCTGGGCCAGTTGTCCGTGCGCCTGAAGGACGCCGACGTGATTGTTCTAAATCGGGAGCGCACCCACTTGCCGCGCGCCTTGATTGAAAAGCTGCCCAAGCTGAAACTTGTGGTTCAAACCGGCAAAATCGGCCCGCATGTGGACGTGGCAGCCTGCTCCGAGCGGGGCATAGCCGTCGCAGACGGCACTGGCTCGCCTACAGCGCCGGCAGAGCTCACCTGGGCACTGATCATGGCCGCTATGCGCCGCCTGCCCCATTACATTGCCAACCTGAAGCACGGAGTCTGGCAGCAGTCAGGGTTGAAGTCGGGCGCTATGCCCCCCAATTTTGGCGTCGGTACAGTGCTCAAGGGGAAAACTCTGGGGGTCTGGGGCTACGGAAAAATTGGCCAAGTCGTGGCTGGTTATGGCGAGGCCTTCGGCATGAGGGTTCTGGTCTGGGGACGTGACTCGTCGCGCGAACGAGCCGTCGTCGATGGCTTTGAAGCGGCCAGCAGCCGCGACGACTTCTTCGCGCAGTGTGACGTTCTTTCGCTCCACTTGCGTTTGTCTGATGACACCCGCGGCACGGTGCGGCTGGACGACCTGTCGAAGATGAAGCCGACCGCCGTGCTGGTCAACACCTCACGCGCTGAATTAATTGAAACCGATGCACTCATGGCGGCACTGAACCGTGGCCGCCCCGGTCTGGCCGCCGTCGACGTGTTTGAGTCAGAGCCCATCTTGCAAGGCCATGCCCTGCTGCGGTTGGAGAACTGCATTTGCACGCCCCACATCGGCTATGTCGAGCAAAACAGCTACGAGTTGTACTTCAGCGCAGCGTTTGACAACGTCATCAACTTCATCAAAGGCACACCGACCAACATCGTCAATCCAGGCGCGCTGCAGGTTCGCCGCTGATCAACAACAGGCTCTGGTGATCGGCCAGCCCTCGGCTTTGGCCCACTGGCTAGCCATAATCAAAAACATGATTCCCCATTTTTTACAGGTCGGCATTGTCGGCGCGGGCGCCATGGGCCGCGGCATCGCTCAATTGGCGGCCCAGGCGGGCAGCAGTGTCTGGCTCTTCGACACCGAATACAGCGCCAGCGCTGCAGCGCAAGCAGCGGTCTTTTCACAATGGGACAAGCTGCAAGCCAAGGGCCGACTGGATCAGGCTCAGGTAGCAAGCTACAAGTCGCGCCTGCACTGCGTGGCTGCCTTGGCCGATTTGGCCTCCTGCCAATTGGTGGTGGAAGCAATCGTGGAACGGCTGGATGCCAAGGCCAACCTTTTTAGCCAACTCGAGCAACTGCTGGCGCCCGATGCTGTGCTGGCCAGCAACACGTCATCGCTGTCGATCACGGCCCTGGGCGCCCGGCTCAATCGGCCGCAGAGGCTGGCAGGCTTTCACTTCTTCAACCCTGTGCCACTGATGAAAGTGGTTGAGGTCATCGCTGGCCTGAAGACTGACGTAAGGGTGTGCGACGCTTTGTCTGTGTTTGCCAGGCAAATGGGCCACACCCCGGTAAGGGCTCAAGATACCCCCGGCTTCATCGTCAACCATGCCGGGCGCGGTTACGGCACAGAGGCACTGCGACTGGTGGGCGAGGGCGTGGCCGACTTCGCGACCGTCGATCGCATCCTGAAAGACCAAATTGGCTTCAAGCTCGGTCCGTTTGAGTTGATGGACCTCACCGCCCTCGACGTTTCCCATCCGGTGATGGAATCTGTCTACCACCAGTACTACGAGGAGCCGCGGTACCGACCGAGCGTGATCACGGCACAGCGGCTCGCCGGCGGGCTGCTGGGGAAAAAGGTGGGCGAAGGTTTCTACAGCTACCACCAAGGCGTTGCTCAGATCAGCCCCGAACCCAGCACGCCAAGGGTCGACGAGGTGCCCCCGATATGGGTGTCCCCACGCGCAGCGCGACGAGCCGAGTTGCTGCTGCTGCTCAAAACCCTCGGTGCCCGGATAGAAACAGGCGCGTCGCCGTCGCCGCAGGACCTGTGTCTCGTGGCGCCGCTGGGTTTTGACGTCACCACAGTGGCCGTTGTGGAACGCCTCGACCCGGCTCGCACCCTAGGCATTGACATGCTGGTGGATGACACCACAACAAAACGCCGAGTTCTAGCGACTAATCCGGCCACTCGGCTCGACATTCGTCAAGCCGCTCATGCCCTGTTTGCAAGGGATGGCAAGTCAGTCAGCGTGATCCGCGACAGTGGTGGATTTGTCACGCAACGGGTGGTTGCAACTATTGTCAACATTGCCAGCGATATTTGTCAGCAAGGCATTTGTTCACCCAACGACCTGGAGACCGCAGTCCAACTTGGTCTGGGTTACCCCAGCGGGCCGCTGGCCCTGGGCAATCTGTTGGGGCCAACCAACGTGCTGGAGGTTCTATTCAACATGCAAACCGTTTACGGTGACCCGCGCTACCGTCCAAGCCCCTGGCTGAGACGGCGCGGAGCGATTGGCTTGAGCCTGTTACACGTCGAAGAGTGACTTCCCGATGGCTGCCGAACTCCATCAAAGCCGCTCAGGCCAGACCCTGGTCCTGACCATTGCCAACCCAGAGCATCGCAACGCACTCGGCCCCGAGATCTATGCGGCAGGGCTTAGCGCTTTGTCTATGGCCAGTACGGATGCTGGCATCCGCTCGATCGTGATCACTGGTGCCGGTGGGGTCTTTAGCGCTGGCGGTAATTTGCAGCGCCTGCAAGCCAATAGGACCCAAGCACCTGAAGTCCAAGGCCAAAGCATCGAGGGCCTGCACCAATGGATCAAGTCGATCGCTCACTGCCCCAAACCGGTGATCGCAGCGGTAGAGGGTGCGGCAGCTGGAGCAGGCTTCTCACTGGCACTGGCCTGTGACCTGCTGGTCACAGCCGATGACGCGGTCATGGTCATGGCCTACAGCTCCGTTGCCCTGTCACCGGATGGCGGAGGCACTTGGAGCCTTGCGCAGGCCCTGCCCCGTCAACTGGTGACAGAACTCCTGATGTGCGGCAACCGCATCAGTACCCGGCGCCTGCATGAACTTGGTGTGGTTAACCAGGTTGGCCCAAGTGGGACCGCGCTACAGATGGCTATGGCGTTGGCTGAAACCCTCAACGCCCGGGCTCCGAATGCCATGGCCAGCGCCAAGACCTTGACACGTCAGGCCTACGCTCAAGACCTGAACCAGCAAATGGACCAGGAGCGCGACCACTTTGTGAACAACCTCCATCATGCCAACGCAGGCATTGGCATCACCGCGTTTCTCAACAAGACAACGCCACGCTATCTGTAGACTTGGCACGCGGCGTCCGGTTGGGCGACTGGTCCCGCGCGCGACAATCAAGCAGTTTTAAGTCACCCACAAGACAGGCTATGGACGATCCCATTCTTACCATCGACGAGCGCGAGGCGATCAATTCCGGTCGCTGGTTTGCGTCCTTATCTCCCTCCCTGCGTCACGACATATTACGATGCGCCTACGTCAAACGGTTCAAGGACAGCGAGTTGATCGCCGCCCGAGGCGAGCCGCCAGAGGAGTGGATCGCCTGTGCTCGGGGTGCGGTACGGGTCAGCTCCACCTCGATCTCTGGCAAGCAGATCACACTAACCTACGTGGAGCCGGGCATCTGGTTCGGCGATGTGTCGATTTTCGACGGCGACCGGCGCACGCACGATGCTTACGCGCATGGCGACAGCACCATCCTGTGTGTGGCCAAGGCAGATTTCAAGAAGATTTTGGCCCTGCATGCGGAACTCTACGAGGCGCTGTTGCGTCTGCATGCCCGACGCATACGCCAACTCTACGGTTTGGTCGAAGACCTGAACACCTTGCCGCTGCGGGCGCGTCTGGCCAAGCAGCTGCTGCATCTGGTTCGCAGCTATGGCGTGCCGTCACTGAGCGATGGCCGAGAGATACGCATTGGGCTTCAATTGGCGCAGGAAGAGTTGGCGCAACTGCTGGGCGCATCCCGTCAGCGTGTCAATCAGGAGCTCAAGTCCATGGAGCGTGAAGAAGCCATTCGCATAGAACCGGGCGGCTTGGTCATTCGCAACCGTGAGACCTTGATGCAAATCATTGACGCTGACCGGTAATAGCTTGTATATCTGAACTTATCCATGAGTGAATTTGATCATTTTGTTGGCACCCGGCCCGTCCCGACGCAGCAGGCTTTTGACACAGATGCGCTCTGCGCGTGGCTAGAGGCTAACCTTCCCGGGTTCAAGGGCGCGCTCTCGGTCGAATCATTCAAGGGCGGTCAGTCCAACCCGACATACAAACTCATCGCAAACTCTGGCACCTATGTGATGCGGGCCAAGCCGGGACCCGTGGCGAAGCTGCTGCCCTCTGCCCATGCCATTGAGCGCGAATTTGCAGTGATGAGCGGCTTGCAGGGCACCGATGTACCCGTGCCCCGAATGCTGTGCCTGTGCGAAGACGAGTCAGTGATTGGCCGCGCCTTCTACATCATGGAGTTCATGCCGGGACGAATCCTTTGGGACCAGTCACTCCCCGGCATGACACTGCCCGAGCGCGGTGCAACCTACGCTGAAATGAATCGCGTTATAGCGGCGCTGCACACCGTTAAGTTTGCCGAGCGCGGACTGGCTGGCTTTGGCAAGCCAGGCAATTATTTTGAACGGCAAATTGGCCGCTGGAGCAGGCAATATGTCGCCTCGATCACCCAGCCCATCCCGGAAATGGACGAGTTGATGGCTTGGTTGCCTCAGCATATCCCGGCCATGGCCCGGGCTGAGCATATGGTCAGCATCGTGCACGGCGACTTCCGCCTTGACAACTTGATGTTTCACCCCACAGAGCCGCGCATCATCGCCGTGCTGGACTGGGAGCTGTCGACGCTTGGGCATCCAATGGCTGATTTCAGCTACCACTGCATGGCCTGGCATATCCCGCCCGGCGCATTCCGCGGTATTGGCGGGCTTGATGTGGGCAGCCTCGGTATCCCCACCGAAGACGCTTACATCCGCAGTTACTGCGAGCGCACCGGCCTCACGACACCGGATGCGCTCAAGGCCGACTGGAACTTTTACCTTGCCTACAACCTGTTTCGTCTGGCCGCTATCCTGCAAGGCATTGCCAAGCGGGTTGAGGCTGGCACGGCAGCCAGTGCGCAGGCCGTCAGTTCGGCCGCCGGCGCCAAACCATTGGCGCAGATGGCCTGGCAGTTCGCGCAGCGGGCCTGAAACCAAATCCACTATTTTTGTCAACGGACACAACCGGAGATTCCATGGACTTCGACTACTCACCCAAAACCAAAGCGCTACAAGCCCAGCTACAAGCCTTCATGGACGAGCACATCTACCCGGCGGAGAGTGCCTACCATGCTGAAATTGTGGCCAACAGCGAAGCCGGCAAGCGATGGACGCCGCTCCAGACCATTGAAAAACTCAAGGTGAAGGCGCGTTCTGCCGGCCTGTGGAACTTGTTTCTTCCGGTTGACAGCGCCGCCGCCTCGGGCTACGAGGGCGCAGGACTAACCAATCAGGAGTACGCGCCGTTGGCCGAGATCATGGGCCGTGTGATGTGGGCGAGTGAGGTCTTCAACTGCTCGGCCCCCGATACAGGCAATATGGAAACCATTGCCCGCTATGGCTCAGAGCAAGACAAGGCGCGTTGGCTCAAGCCCCTGCTGGAGGGCGAGATCCGTTCGGCCTTTGCTATGACGGAGCCTGATGTCGCCTCCAGTGACGCCACCAACATTGCCACGCGGATTGAACGCGATGGCGATGATTACGTGATCAATGGCCGCAAGTGGTGGACATCGGGCGCCGGCGACCCCCGCTGCACCATCTACATCACCATGGGCAAGACAAACCCTGACGCGCCTCGCCACTCGCAACAAAGCATGGTGCTAGTACCGGCCAATGCCTCTGGCCTAAAGGTCATCCGTCCGCTCAATGTGATGGGCTACGACGATGCGCCACACGGCCATATGGAGGTGGTTTTTGACAATGTGCGCGTGCCGGCCAGCAATATCTTGCTGGGCGAGGGCCGTGGCTTTGAAATCGCCCAGGGCCGCCTTGGGCCCGGACGAATCCACCACTGCATGCGCTTGATCGGGTTGGCTGAGCGGGCACTTGAGTTGATGTGCAAGCGAGCCTCTTCACGCGTTGCCTTTGGCAAGACCGTGGCCTCGCAAACCGTGACGCAAGAGCGCATCGCTGAGGCACGCTGCAAGATCGATATGGCCAGGCTACTAACCCTCAAAGCGGCTTGGATGATGGACGTCGGCGGCAACAAGTTTGCCAAAAATGAAATCGCCATGATCAAAGTGGTAGCACCCAACATGGCCTGCGAGGTGATCGACTGGGCCATTCAGGTACACGGCGGTGGCGGCATGTGCGATGACTTCCCTCTGGCCTACAGCTATGTCAACGCCCGCACGCTGCGCTTTGCCGACGGCCCGGACGAAGTCCACCGTAACGCCATCGCCAAGATGGAGCTGGGCAAGTACGCCGTTAACCCGAAGGCAGTACAGATGCCCGTCACCCGGGGCTGCTGACGTGAGCGCTGGGGCGCAGTCAGCCAAGATTGGCGCCACTGACCCTTCGTGCAGGCTCACGACTTCAGCGGTTCAATTGCGGCAAACCTGACCACAGCTCGTCAAGGTCAGGGAAATGCCACTTGGCGGGATCTTCCCGACCAGCGATTTTGTCGGTACTGCCGCTCTTGGACAAATCTAGCACTTCCGGTGAGATCCGCATGTGACTTTTGGTCGAGTAAAACACCTTAATCTGAGGCGTAATCAGCGACTTGGCAGATTGCGAGGTCACCACGCCGATTCGGCCAGAGTTCATCAAAACCAGTGAGCCTACCGGGTAGATCCCCATGCTCTTAACGAAGGCTTCGAACACCTTTTGATCAAAATGCCCGTTCGACCACTCCGCCATTTTTCGCAGCGACTCGGCTGGATCCCAACCAGATTTATAGGGCCGGTTGGAGGTAATCGCATCGTAGACATCACAGACGGCGCCCATTTTGGCCATCAGACTGATACCGTCACCCTTGAGCCCCTCTGGATAACCTGAACCATCCACTTTTTCATGGTGGTGGAGGCAAACGTCTCGGGTTTCAGAGTCAAAGTCTTCACTCATCAGTAGCATCGCATGCCCTTTGACCGGATGGCTTTTGATGATTTCAAACTCCGCCGCTGTCAGTTTCCCAGGCTTATTCAGCACCGCGGGCGGCATGGCAGCCTTACCCAGGTCGTGCATCAAACCAGCTAACCCTGCCAACCGGGTTTTTGCTTCGTCCAGACCGAGCTGTTTGGCCAGCACAACCATCATGGCGCACACAGCCACCGAATGCATGTAGGTGTAGTCGTCCACCGATTTCAACCGAGCCAGACTGATCAGCGCCCAGGGATTTCGCATCACCGAGTCAGAAATTTCCTCAACCAAACCTCTGGCACCACCCACGTCGACGCTGTTGCCCATGCGTGCTTCTTCAAACATCGACACCATGGCTTGCTTGGATTGGCTGCAGATCAGGGCTGCACGCTCAAACTCGCGCTCAATAGAGACCGGCACCATGCTTCGGCCACCCACCACCACCTGCTCAAGTGCGGCATCGATTGCTATTTCGGCCTGCTTTTCAGACACGACGGGCACGGAGACCGGCACATCCCGTCCCCTGCTGCTGTCGATCCAGACCTCTTTGATGCCGCTTTCAAAAATAATTTTCAGGTCTTTGGCATTGGACAGCACAAATGAAGACCGGACAAAAGGATGCTCCATCCAAGAGCCACAAAACTCCTTGATGTGCATCCCAACGGTCAACTGTCTGACGCTGATGCGTTTAAGCATGGCGGGCAAAAATCCTGGTAAGCGACCGTGATTGATGCAGCACATCTCCGCGTCAAGCCGGGCGGTCTGCAATTGAGTATAAACCCCAGCGCCAGACCTGCCCTTGGTATCGAGCCGGCCTGTACACTCCAAAAATGTCAAGCCTTTACCTGAATCACTTCGGCCTGAAAAGGCCCCCGTTTCAGATTACGCCAGACCCTGACTTCTTTTTTTCCGGGGGGCGTCGGGGGGATATTCTGTCCGCGCTAGTGCATGTAGCCACACACGACGAAGGCATCACCACCATGGTGGCCGAGGTTGGCAGCGGCAAGACCTTATTGGCCCGCCTCATGATCGGCAAGCTACCGTCTGATGTGTGCGCGGTTTATTTGGCAAATCCATTTTTTAGCCGGGACGAGATCATCGAGGCCATTTCACGGGACCTGGGGCTGACCGGTCTGGTGGCATCCATGGAAGGCAAGCTCGCTGCCTTACAACAGGAGTTGCTGCGCCGGCACGCCAGCAGCCAGCGGGTGTTACTGGTCATTGACGAGGCCCACACCATGCCGATCGAATCGCTCGAAGAGGTGCGCCTGCTCTCAAATATTGAAACTGGACAACACAAGCTGGTGAATATCATGCTGTTTGGCCAGCCCGAGCTCGACGACTTGCTCGCCGAGCCCAAACTTCGACAACTCAGAGACCGGGTCATCCATCGCTTTGATCTTGAGCGGCTTCATGCTGACGAAATCAGTGCCTACATCGACCACCGCCTGCGTGCCGCCGGCTGGACCAACCCACGCCTATTTTCGCCGCAGGCTCTCGAGCAACTTGTTAAGGTTTCAGATGGTCGAGCACGCCGCATCAACCTGCTTTCTGACAAGGCGCTGCTAGCAGCCTACGCACAGGGTAAGGACGCGGTCGATGAGCACCATGTCAACAGGGCAGCGAGGGAGTTGCCAACTGGGCGTTTGGGGACGTCAACAAATCAGCGACAACCCTGGCGAAATCCCTTTTGGCAAGTAGCGGCGGCCAGCCTCACCGGTGCAGCCCTGTCCGGATTATTGGTTTGGGCCAGCCTCAAAACGCCCTGGGCAGGCCATGCCGTGGCGACGACCGAGAAAATGCAGTCCGCCGGCTCCCCGACACTCCACTTCGATGCCAGTTTGACAATTCGGCCAAGGAAGGCAAATTGATGGATTCCTGCATAAAAATCAGCAAACAAGCTTAGCCTGTATTTTTTGACACGCCCACTGACATCACGCTTAGAATAACCCGGTAATTCAGTACACCATTTAACGAAGACAACTAATGCATGGGTTTTTCGGTACCTACGCTAGCAAACATGATGTGCTTGATGTCTCACAGTGGCTGGCCGTGCTGGGATGCTGTGTTGTGCTGGCTGGATGCGCCGGCCCAACCCCCCTTACGCCATCAAATCAGCACCTGACGCCAAGCCCGGTGGTGGCCGGACGGCCACCCGATTTTGCGCTGGCGCCACCAATGCCCAAGCCGCCACGCCCTAGTGAGCGCCAGGAGCTCTACAGCGTCGTGATGCGAGACGTGGCGGTGCAAGATCTTCTGTTTGCCCTTGCGCGTGACGCCAAACTCAATATCGACATCCATCCGGCCATCACGGGCGTGGTGACCATGAATGTGAGAGACCAGACCTTGGTTGAGATTTTGGATCGTATTGCACGCCAGGTCGACCTGCGCTACGACGTCAGTGGCAAAAACCTGTCGATCCAGCCCGACCTGCCCTACCTGAGAAATTACCGAATCGATTACCCTAACATTGCTCGGAATTCAACTTCGGCTATTGGCTCGAGCAGTTCGGTTGGCGGCGGCAGCACGTCGAGTAGCTCCATTGACAACACCTCAACCAACAGATTCTGGGACACGCTAAAGACCAATTTGATCGACTTGCTGCGCGAAACCGACAAAGTCGTTCAAGAGGGCGGCACCGCCAGCGTCGCCCTCGTTTCACAGGCCGCAGCCACCGCGCCTCGGCCAGCCACCAACCCGTCAGCGGCAGGTGGGGCCGCCACCGGGAGCCAAGCCATATCGGCCGCAGCAGCATTGGCAGCAGCGGCGGCAGCCCAATTGCAGGCGGCAAGCGCGGCACCAGCCCAGCCCACTGCAGCAGCCCCCAGAAGTATCTTTCGTGAAGCCGCATCGGTCATTGTCAACGCCGAAACCGGCAACATCAGCGTGCGAGCGACCCAAAGCCAGCACGCCAAGGTGCGTGAGTTCGTCGACCGGGTGCTGAGCTCGGCGCGCCGGCAAGTGCTGATCGAAGCCACTATCGTCGAGGTCGATCTGTCCAGCCAGTACCAACAGGGCATCAATTGGTCTATTCTGCAAACCGGCGGGGCCAACGCCGGCTCGGGGATTGCCATCAATCAAGGCAATGCGGTGAGTTCGCTGGCCGAGTTCACCTTTAAGCAATTTCGGCTCTGGAACGGCGATGCCGACCTGAGCGCCATGCTGCGGCTGCTCGAGTCCTTTGGCTCCTTGCGCGTGCTGTCCAGCCCAAAAATTTCAGTGCTGAACAACCAGAGCAGCATATTGAAGGTGGTGGACAACAAGGTGTATTTCACGGTCACGACCACACCCGGTACTGCTGCCACGGCAACCGAGCCGGCCAAACCGACGACCTACTCCACAGCGGCAACGACGGTCCCGATCGGTTTCCTGATGGCGGTCATACCGCAAATCAGCGAGGGCAATGAAATCACATTGAACTTGCGTCCGACCATTACCCGTATCACCGGCTATGTCAATGACCCCAACCCTGACCTGGCAAAAGCCGGCGTCTCGAACCCGGTACCCGAGGTACAGACCCGGGAAATGGAGTCGATGATGCGGGTGCAGTCGGGTGACATCGCCATTTTGGGCGGCTTGATGCAAGACAGTCGCGACAAAACCTCGGACGAAATTCCCGGCCTGAACAACCTGCCATCCATTGGCAACCTGTTCAAGTACCGCAATGAGACGAGCAAAAAATCAGAGTTGGTGATTTTTTTACGCCCCACGGTGCTGAGCGACGCCAGCCTGAACGGCGATTTTCGGGACTACCGGACCAATCTGCCGACCACCCTCGACGAGGGTCGCAGCAGTGGCGGCTTAATCACCTGGCCGCCGGCCAAGATGGCGCCATGAGTCTGCTGCTCGACGCGCTGAACCGAGCCAGCAAGGACAAGACCGTCGCCGAGGCGGCAGCGCAACCCAAGGCCGGTGGCGACTGGCCGTCCATCGGACTGGCGGTAATGCCCCAAGAGTCAACGTCAAACCACCCACCGCTGCCGGTTCAGCAGCCCGAGTCGGCAAGCCCTGCGCCAGTGCCGGCGCCATTGCAATTCCCGACGCTGGGCTTGAGCCTTGAGCCCGTATTGGCAGACCTGCCCCCAGATGTCTCGCCCCTGGCGGAGGACCCTACTGGGTCGGGGCGTCCAATCGAGCCCACGCTGGACGACGAACCACATTTAACGGCTTTCGACCGCTCAAAACCAATTGAATTTGCGCCGCGCCAATTTGTAGACCTGGCCTTAACGCCTAACATTGACCCGACGCCGCCACAAGCACCACCCCAGCTCGTCCCCCCCCAGCCAGCACATGAACCAGCGGCAGCGCCCACAGTGCCTTCATCTGAGGAAAATTCATCCGCGCAACTGGCCAGGCCAGCGCCGCCGTCGAACTCGGCCCAATCCAGCAAGTTAGCGCAAAGCATCATGCGCGCCAAAGAGGCCACGCCGGCCATCCGCACGCCGCGGCCCAGGTTACTGGCGCTCGGTGCTGTGACAGGCCTACTGAGTGTCGGCGCACTCAGTGTGCTGATGGGTTGGGTAGATCCTTTGGCACTGCTAGGCCAGCATTCGAACATCGGTCCTGCCGCCTCGACCGCAGCGCCGACCCCACCTGATCCCGCCCCCGCAACAGTCACCCCGACGGCCCAACAGGCGTCGGCGCCTGACAATACCGTCGCAGCAAGCACCTCGCCTCATGGTGGCGCTACCAATGTGCCAGTCGCACCCAAGACTGGGCGACGAGGGGCGACGGGAACAGCCCTCGCCACCCCGACCGTGACGTCTTTACCATCGCAAACCAGTCCTGAGCCTGCGACGGCGCCCCCCCCTGCCACGGCACCAAATTCTGGTGCAGCTGCTACCTATGCCACTGAACCCTCCTCTGCCCCTGCTCCAATTCCGCCCCCCTTGGTTGCGGTGACTGTCGCACCAGCTAAACCGGCATCTGGTCCAACCGTTGTCAGGCCAACGCCCCGCTCTCGTGCCGCGGCATCCCCAGCCAAGTTGTCTGATTTACCCCAGATGCTGGTCGCCGCACCCCTAGGAGCGAGCCGACTGGAACTGGCCTACGCTGCGCTGACGCAAGGTCGCCTGACGGACGCTGCATCGGGCTACAAAGAAGTCCTTAAGGCCAACCCGGAAGAACGCGACGCGCTGCTGGGCTTGGCCTATGTGTCACACCAAGAAGGGCGTGATGAAGAAGCGCGCGACTACTACAAACGGGTGTTACGCCAAGAGCCGGGGAACCCAACGGCGCGGGCCGGTCTGTTGATTCAAAATCTGAGTAACGATGCAGAGGATGTGTCAGCCGGCTCACGCGACGTCGCTGAACAGCACCCGGGCTCAGCGGCCGCGCAGTCCGTACTGGGCCATAGCTTGGTCAGACAGGGGCGCCTGGCGGATGCCCAAATGGCATTCCAGCGCGCCCACGTGCTCGAACCCGGTGTGGCACTGCACGCCTTCAATCTGGCGGTGGCGCTAGATCGGCTGAAAAACCATGCTGTGGCCCGAAGCTACTACGAACGCGCCTTATCGCTGTCCAAACAGAGCGGCGGCGAACAGGCCAGTGGGCTACCACACGCCGTGGTGCAGCAACGCATGGATGAGTTACGTCAGGCCACGTCACCCAATTCGCCTGCAGCCAAATAAACGTGGTGAAAACGCCTGGATGAATCGCCTGACCCCTGATTCCCCCCCCCTTAGCAAAGGCTTGGCCCCACCATGAGTGCTGTTCCGGCCACCCCAGCTCGACCCCCCACCTCCAACGCGCCACCAGTGCGCTTGGGCGATCAACTCGTCGCGTTGGGTTTGATCAGCAGCGATCAGCTCCGCATTGCGCTGATGGAGCAAAAGCAAACTGGCAAGCCTCTCGGAGAGGCGCTGATGACACTGGGGTTCGCCACAGCTGAGGTGATGCGCAGTGCCCTGGCAGAAAACCTGGGTGAAAAATCTATCAGCCTCAAAGGTGTCGTGGCCGAGGCCGAAGCATTGGCACTGATACCTAAAGCGGTGGCCAAGCGCCACACCCTGTTCCCGGTCAGCCTGGTCAAGCGAACCAATGAGCTGATCATCGCCACGGCCAATCCCAATGACATCGTGGCTGTCGATCAGATCAAGGTCATGCTAGGCAGTGGACCACGGCCGAGCTGGCGTTTGGGCAATGGTGCAGAAATCCAAAGTGCCATCGAACAATACTATGGCCACGAACTCTCTATCGACGGCATTCTGCAGGAGTTGGAAACCGGCAAAGTTGACATTGCCACCATCGCACAAGAGTCAGATGGTTATAGCCACCCCGTCGTCCGGTTGATTGACTCTCTGCTGGCCGATGCCACGCTGCGTGGCGCCTCTGACATCCACTTTGAGCCAGAGTTGCAGTTTTTGCGGATTCGTTACCGTATTGACGGTGTGCTACGTCAAGTGAGGGTGCTGCACCTGCGCTATTGGTCGGCCATGGTCGTGCGACTCAAAGTGATCGCCGGGATGAATATTGCCGAAACCCGCGCGCCCCAGGACGGTCACATTTCATTGTCGATCTCAGGCCGCCCGGTCGACTTCAGGTCGGCCGCACAACCGACCATCCATGGCGAAAATTTTGTTTTGCGGATCCTGGACCGTAAAAGCGGCATCATGCCCATCACCGGTCTGGGTTTATCAGAGCCCAACTTTCACCTGTTGGAGCTAATGCTCTCCCGGCCTGAAGGTATTTTGCTGGTCACCGGGCCCACCGGCTCCGGCAAGACTACCACGCTTTATTCGGTGCTGGGGCACCTCAATAATGAAGGCGTCAATATCATGACGCTGGAAGACCCAGTGGAATACCCGTTGCCTGTCATTCGGCAAACCTCTATTTCGGGTGCGATAAAAATGGATTTTGCCGAAGGTATCCGGTCGATGATGCGCCAGGATCCTGACATTATTCTGGTGGGCGAAGTACGGGACCAGGAAACTGCCGAAATGGCCTTTCGGGCGGCCATGACCGGGCACCAGGTGTTCACTACCCTCCACACCAATTCAGCAATTCGCTCGATCCCTCGCCTGATCGATCTTGGCATCAAACCCGATGTGGTGGCCGGCAACGTCATTGGTATTGTGGCCCAACGCCTGATCCGCACGCTGTGTCCGGCCTGCAAGGTGCCTGGTGCGCCCACACCCGGCGAGGCCAAACTGCTGGGATATGCCGATGCTGAAACCTCCACGGTCTACCGTAAGGTGGGCTGTGCCAAGTGTGACCAGCAAGGCTACAAAGGTCGGCTCTCGATCATGGAACTGCTCAAATTCGACGCTGGCCTGGACGAGCTGGTGACCCAGCACGCCAGCCTCAGAGCCATGGCTGACTACCTGCATGGCAAGGGTTTTGTGTCAATGGCCCAGGACGGTTTGAGGCGCGTCCGTGAAGGACAGACCACCATTGAGGAGGTCGGCCGCGTGGTGGACCTGACTGACATGGTGCTCTGATGCCACTGTACAAGTACCGCGCCAGCACCGAAACCGGACAGATGAACAAAGGGCAGATTGAAGCCCTGAATGAATTTGATCTGGAGGCACAACTCAAAAACATCGGCTTGCTGCTGGTGTCAGCCCAAGCACAAAAATCCAAGAGGCGCATTGTCAAGAGCCTGCCCCAGAGGGAGATCATTGATTTTTTGTTCCAACTTGAAATGCTGATTCGCGCGGGGGTGCCTCTGCTGTCCTGCCTGAGTGACATGCGTGACGAAGCCGAAACAGACAGCGGCCGGGAACTGGCGGGCGGTCTCACTGAAAAAATTGAAGCGGGCGCCACGTTTGGTGACGCAATTGAGTCCTACCCTGGTATTTTCTCACCGACCGTGGTGAGCCTGGTACGCGCCGGCGAGGCAACCGGGCAACTCCCGGATGTCCTCAAAGAATTGGTCCGCTCACTGAAATGGCAAAACGAGATGTCGGCGCAGACTAAAAAGATGCTGATGTACCCGAGCTTCATGATCGTCGTGATCAGCGGCGTGGTCTTTTTCCTTATGATTTACCTGGTCCCGCAACTGATCGGTTTCATGACCAGCACGGGCAAGCCATTACCCCTGCAAACCAAACTGCTGATTGCCCTGTCCGGTTTTATCATCAACTACTGGTGGGTGATTCTGGTGGTACCGACCGTGCTGATTGGGGTTGTCAGCACACTGGCCGCTTCGTCACCCAAGGTGCTGTTTCAGCTGCATCGACTACAGCTCGAACTGCCCTATGTTGGCGAGCTCATCAAGAAGATGATTCTCGCCCGATTTGCCGATACGTTCGCCCTGATGTACCGCACCGGTGTGCCGATGATTGAAGGACTGGTTTACTGTCAAGATGTCTCGAGCAACCTGGTCATCAAGCAGGCGATCATACGCGCCCGCGAACGGGTTATGACGGGCACGGCGCTTTCAGAGAGCTTTGCCCAGGAGCGGCTATTCCCCAGCCTGGTGCTACGCATGCTGAAAGTGGGCGAATCCACAGGTGGTCTCGACACGGCACTGAACAACATCAGTTACTACTACAGCCGGGATATTGATGAGTCTGTAGGCAAGGTACAGGCGATGATTGAACCTGCCTTGACGGTGGCAATGGGGCTGATCCTGGGATGGATCATGGTTGCCGTGCTGGGGCCGATCTACGACACGATCTCGACCATGAAGTAGGTGCATGACAGTCATACTGCACGTTACCGGCTCGGGTACCCAGCTTTGGCAAAAGCAGGGGGCGGCTTGGGTCGCCTTCGACGCCCCCCCCCGGGGACCGGTATGGATAGTGGCCGACCTCGCCGAAGAGGCATTCTATGAGGTCCCAGTGCCGCGGGTGTTTGGTCGTGACCGCACCGGTTTCTTGAATCGTCAACTGTCGACTCGTTTTCCAGACACGCCTTTTAAAACCGCTTTACCCCCTGCCCCGCAGACGGGACTGATGAACCGCTTGGCGCCACCGCGCCAAACCCTGCTGGGACTGGATGCCGCCGAACGGGTGACCGCTGCGATCCGAAGCGTGACCGCGCCCGTGGCTGGGGTCTGGTCGGTGTCCATGCTGATGGCACAGCTTGCAAATCAGAAACGCATGCCGTCAGACCTTTTCGTTGTGCTGCGAGACGCTGCTGGCCTGCGGATTGTTTACGTCAAAGGTGGCGTTCCGGTGATCAGCCGATTGATCCTGGATGCGACCCTGCCTATTGATCAGGTCGCAGAAATTGTGCGAACCTTACGGCACTTGGAGAACACCAAGGTGCTAGAGCGTTCTGACAAGCCCCGACCGATTGTGGTCATTGGCGAAAGCGATGGTTTCGCTGACCTGCTGTCCAACGAAAAAATGCATCTGTTGCCTCTGCCGTCAGGTAAATCCAAGGTCGGAACAGACAACTGGCGGCCGGATCTTTTTGAAATGGTGATCAAGTCCCCCAGCGGTCAACTGGCGCCTATGTCGAACAGAACGGCCTTTGTGGCCAGTCGTTGGCAGCGCGGCGCATTTATTATTGGTGCACTGAGTTTCGGTCTGGCCGTGGCATTTGCCGGCAGCATTCTCTTGGCGATCACCGATGACCGAGCCGCCCTGACACTCAAGCAAAGCAATGTCCAGCGACAGCAAACCGATTTAGGCAGCCTTGAGCGACAAATCGCAGCCATTGGCATCAACCCCGAGTGGGTGCACCAGGCCGTCAACCTGGACCAACAAGAGATTCTGGCAGCGCCGTCTCTTGTGAAACATTTGGTGATGGTCGCGGATTTGCTCGCCAAACAGGACAACCTACGTCTTGAGCGATTTGACTGGCGCATTACCCAGCCGGAGAGGGTTTCGTGTGCTGGCAAACCCGTGGCGTCCAATGTCCCAGGGGCTGCTCCCGAACCTGGTAAAGCACCTGGGGCATCCATGATGGTTGAACTAACTCTCCAGATCGCGCTGCCTGAAGGGCAGAGCGACAAGGGCCGGCGGCAGACGATGACGGCCATCGCCAGCGCGATCGGTCAATTAGAGGGGGTGAGCGTGTGGCTGGACCCAGCCAGGGAGATCGATCAGACGCCCCTTCGGGGTGGCGGTACCGCTCAAGGTGCAGCCGAGAAGCAGGCCGCCTGGTGCATCACACTGGTTGGTCCCGTAGCAGCGACGCCAAGCGGGAAACCATGAGCGATCTGAAAGTCATCCTGATGCGATCCAAAGTAGGGCTTTCAGCCTTGGCTGCGGCCTTGCTGGTCGGAGCAGCGGCCATCGCTGCGTCGTTGGCATTTCGGGATCAAACGCTCAACTCGCTGGCGGCGGCGCAACAAGTGGAGGAGTCGACCACCTCTGTCATCAGACAAAAGGAACAGACTTTGAAACGACTGACAAGTGAGATCGAGCACTACCGTCTGTTAGAAAAAAAGGGCATGCTCGGTGCCCCGGACCGAACCGGATGGACCGAGCAGTTTCTGGCAAGCCAAAAACAATTGGCCATCCCAGATAGCCTGACCTACACGCTGCAGCCTCCCAAGCCACTCGCGGATCAAGAAAACGCGGCCACCAGCCCAGCCGAGCCCACCAACCCCGACGCGCCAAAACCGGCCACACCGCTCTTCCATGACCTTGACTTTACATTGACCGGGACCCACGAAACAGAGGTGCTCAAACTCATTCAAGATTATCGGACCCGAGTCAACGGGCGTTTTCGGGTCAATGCATGTACCTTAGGCGCACCGACGCCGCAAGGTTTGTCGGCCAATTGCACACTGCGTTTCTTTACGCTGACCCAGGTCACGTCGGCAGCTGCAAAGCAGTAGCCCGTCTTCGTCCGCTATCATTTTTGAATCGTTCCGAGCGTAAAGATATACTGCCCAAGTGATTTCCCTAAACCGATCCGCGTACCCCAACTGTTTGATAGGCGTGTTACTCAGCCTGGTCGTGGCCGCGGCCGAGGCCAATGAGTCCCTGAGCCAATCGCCGGACGACCTTGGCACACTCTTTTACTCCAGCGGTGAGCGCGCCGCCGTTGTTAAGGCCAGACTTGGGGAGGCCGATTCAGCGCCCATCATGAGCCTGTTTACGTTGACCGGGATCGTTAAGCGCGGCGGGAGAAAAAGCACCGTATGGATTAATGGTCGGGCGGTGCCTGAAGGGCAAAACCCATTCCCTGCGCCCGTGCGCTTGGCAATTAACGAGAGCGAAATCACCGTAAAAGGTACGAGGGTACGTATCGGAGAGACTTTAAATATGGATAGTCTGCAACGCACCGACTTCCTTTCGGCCGGCACACTTGTAGTCAAAAACCGCAGGCAGTGACTGTTTACCCAATCCGAAAATAAAAACTATTTGGTTTCGATTGGTACGGAAGGTCTATGAGTAACTTTAAAAGCGAGACTCGGGAACGGCGTGCCAAGCTAGCCTTTCGCCAACGCATGAAAGTGCTGGTGGGCTTGGCAATTCTGCTCAGTGGCTATGCCCTGCTGGCGGTCGGTCCGGAGACCCCGAGCGACTGGTTAATGATCAGGGTGTTTGCGGGCTTCGGTGCCCTCATTGTGGGTTTTGGTGTAGCCGTCCTGCCCTTGCTGGAAAAGATCACTGGGGGTGACGATTATTGATGATCTGAAGAAAGCGCCGGCGACTGCAGACAGATCTCAACGAGGGGTGCTGATTGTCGAAGATGACCCTGCACTCAGCGGCTATCTATCATCCGCCTTGACCGAACGTGGGTGGGCCGTGCGTGTCGCTGGGGATCGAATGCAAGCATTGGCCCAGTTTTCCGCGGACGCACAAGACAGCCTGGTTTTGCTAGACCTTGGCTTGCCACCGCACAGCAGTTCAATGACCGAAGGGCTGCTCTTGCTCGGCGACTGGCTTCAAAAATCACCTGCAAGCAAGATCATTGTCCTGACCGGGCAAGATGAAAAGGCGGCAGCACTTGAAGCCGTTCGACGCGGTGCTTTTGACTTCCTCATCAAGCCGGCCAGCGTGGCCAGTATTCACGCTGCGTTACAACGCGCAGACCTGTTTAGGCGAACAGAATTGCAGCTCAGTGATGCCGGCGAGGCACGCCTGCACTTGACGGCGCGACTGTCAGAAGGGCCCAAGGAAGCGGCTGCAGGCGCGGAAGAGCAGCTACTCCGACGCACATTAGCCGCCACCGGTTACAACGTGGCAGAAGCTGCCCGGCAACTGGGCATGGCCAGAGAGCACGTGTATTACTACCTGAACAAGTATGGATTACGGCGTCCTGAGTAGCCTGGCGCTGATTTGCCTGGCCGCAGGCCTGACCCTGTACTTGACCAGCAAGAGCCTGGCCCGAAGAGCACGGAGCTACCAGGCGGGCATGCAAAGCCTGCTTCAACTTGGTGCGCAGGGGCTCGACCCACTCGACATTCCGCCCGCCGCGTGGCCACTTTTAGCTGCCGGCGGCTGGCAGCACCTGCAGCTTTCAGGCGACTGGTTCGGCTACCTGGTCGAGTCCGAATGGGGGACAAAACCAGAGCAGCCACTGAAACGAGGCCTGAAGGCCAGCACGCCACGGGCATTCCGTCTGAGCATTGGAAACGACGTTCTGTTGGTGATGACGCTCAGCCATGGCGCAGTCAGGGGCGAAGGCCGCATGTTCGCCGAGCAAATGGCCAAAGTGTTCGTGTTGCTGCTGGAGTCGGCGCTGCGCGTTCGTACCGAAGCTATTTCGGTGGCCATGGCCGAGCGGGCCAGGCTAACACTCTACCTGCAACACGACATGCGTAATCTGGCCCAATGGGTCGGCTGGGTGTGCGCTGACTTCAACGATTGCGACCAGCCCGAGGGCCTGCTCATCGCGGCACGACGCCTCCAACAAAATGCGCCGCTGGCACGGGAGCGTGCGAACCGGCTGGTGGCCCAGCTCGGCAACAACCCAACCAATCAACAATCGACCCTGCTGGACTTGAGGCTAGCGGTCGAAAATGCAGCGCATCTGGCGGGGGTGCAGGTCACCCTCTCGGGGCAGGCACAGGCCTGGATTGCGCCAGCCTTGCTGGCCCGCAGTCTGGATAACCTGTTTTCTAACCTGGCACCTAATTGGCGTAGCCCCAATGCCCCAAAGCCCGTGCTCGAACTACGAACCGTCCCAGACGGCCCATTTAAGCTGGCGATGGCCGAGTTAAGATTTTTTAGTCCTTGGCCTGACGCCCAAGCACGTATCGAGCCCGTGCGACTTTTTGAGCCTTTTGCCAGTGGCAGGCCGGGAGGGCTGGGGCTCGGCCTGTACCAGGCACGCAAAAGTCTGCAGGAGGCCAATGGCGACCTCAGCGCAGAAGTAGATTCCGTTGGCATTACCTTTGTCTTAACGATTCCGGACCGCCCCTTGCCAGCTTCAGGGGCAGCCAACTAAACTGGCCCCTTACTCTGTCCGACCCACGCCTCAGCCAAACGGCTTGCTCGAGTCAATGCAGGTGCCGCGGCTTGCGGCCACCCCCATGCGCACCCCCATGCCCACCACCAGAGCCACGCGGTGGCTTGCCAAGCTGCATAGAGTTCACCAAATCGTCAAAACGCTGACCGAACAGCTTGTCGATTTCAGCCACCACGCCACCGAGTTCGGCACCGTCAAAGTGGCGCTCCATCATGTTAACCACGTCCTGTACCAGCAGATCACGCTGGACTTGCATGATGGAAGCTGGGTCTGGCCCCACAAACAGCATCATGAAATCATCGCGTGACTCAGCCTCAGTTTCTTCGTCTTCGTCGTCAAATTCGGCGTCATAAAAAGTCACTTCGACCGCAGCGCCCGTGGCGGCCAAATCATTGAGGTTCATGCAGACCTCGTCCAAGACCTGGCGAAAATCATCATCGCCGGCCACGGTCCAGCAGATTTGCAACAGGTGGTCTCCCGCCTCAAACTTGATACCCGGCTCGTCCTCGTAGCTGCTTTCAGCAGCATCGGCCAAGGAGCGGGCACCGGCATACTTCCAGAGTGGCTTGAGCGCATCTTGTAACTGCTCGAATGCGACTTCAGGGCGCAGGGTGATCTGCCCGTGCACATGGATTTCAAAAGGGGCGTTGTAGCGTGGCATGGCGCCTAGTGTAGTACGGCCAAGAGCGTCGGCCAGCCTGCTTTGACGGGTCAGGAACGACGCGCCAAGGGTAGGTTAAGCAAGAGGTTCTGGGGTTTAAGCTTGAGCCGATGGTGTTCATCCATGGCCATCGCCAGGTAGACCGGTCGCCCAGCCACCGCACCCAGCATATCGGCAGGGTTGGCGAACTCCAGCCGAAACAGGCAGAGCAGGCGGCGCATGCGCTCCGCATCCGGCTCATCGCCCTGGTAGAGATCATTCAGGATGCCACTGGCCTGGGCATCCAGTCCCACGTGCCAGACCCAGTGTTCGTCGACGATCTCACGGTCGGTCTGCACACGCACCTCGACTTCGAGGAAATGACTGACCCAGCGTTGCAGCAACTCTGCCAACGCCAACAGAGCGGGTTGGCCATGGTTGAGATTGAGCACCAGGTCAAAATGCTCGCTGCGCGGCCAGTACAGATCAGACTTATCGGCATCCAAGACGTCCAAGTCAACACTGCGCAGCGGTACACCGCCTTGGCGCAGCAATTCCCCCACGCTTCCAAAACCGGCTGACAAGGCATGGCGTTCCACCGTTTCATTGTCGGCGGCCATCACTGTCCCGTCTTCAAGCACCGAGATTTTTTGGGTTCGGAACAACATCTCAGCGACCCGGGCCTGCATCGCTGTGGAAGTATTGCCGAGCACATGGCGCAGCAAGATCTGGGTGAGCTGCTGCACCAGCACGGGCGCGACATCGACACCCTCACCCTGGAAAAGGGCCATGTAAGCCGCCTCCAGCGTGGGTGCAGCCAACAGTCGATCACGAAAGCGCAGCCACACACCATAGCTGTCAGCGGCATCCCGATCCTGTAAAGCCAGCAGAGCAGCGGCAGGCACCGCATGGCGGGGATCAGCAAGGAGTTGCTCGTGCAGGCTCAGTTCAGCTGCGCAGGAGGATGGGATGGGGGAGATTTCGGGGCGTTGTAACAGCACACGCAGAAAATCGTCGGTCAGGACCAAGTGCCCTTCAGGGTTGACGGTCAGACACTGGTAGCCACAGGAAGGCCAGAAATCGTGATGAGTGGGCGCGACGGCCGCAGAAGAAGTGGTGCCCGGGACCGGAATCGAACCGGTACGCCCCTTATGCAGGAAAGCGGCGGATTTTAAGTCCGATGTGTCTACCAATTTCACCACCCGGGCACGGCAGCAAGCAGCCGGAGTTGTTGTGGAGGCGCGACCCGGAGTCGAACCGGGCTAGACGGATTTGCAATCCGTTGCATAACCGATTTGCTATCGCGCCATTCATCTGACAAAAAAGGGAAGCACTTGGCTTCCCTTTTCTTCAATTTGGAGCGGGAAAAGAGTCTCGAACTCTCGACCTCAACCTTGGCAAGGTTGCGCTCTACCAACTGAGCTATTCCCGCATTTCAAGCCTCAAATTATAGCGAACATTTCCTGCTTGTTTGGGCCAGGCTCAAAAAAAATGCGCCTCCTGGCCCTTAATGCTTGACTGAGCCAAGTAGCTCTGCAGGCACTACCACCTCAACCGGGGCGGCTACCAGCGGCTCGTCATCCGGCAGTGGGGTGGGCATGCGCTCCAAGGCCACTTCCAGCACCTTGTCGATCCAGCGCACTGGCACGATTTCCAGGCCGTTTTTGACGTTTTCTGGAATGTCCTGCAAGTCTTTGGCATTCTCTTCCGGGATCAGTACCGTCTTGATGCCACCGCGCAGCGCTGCCAGCAACTTCTCTTTCAAGCCACCGATCGCGGTTACCTCACCACGCAGGGTGATCTCACCCGTCATGGCCACATCACTGCGCACCGGGATGCCAGTCATAGCCGATACAAAAGCCGTGGTCATGGCAGCACCCGCGCTGGGGCCATCCTTGGGTGTAGCGCCGTCGGGCACATGGATGTGAATGTCTTTCTTCTCAAAAAACTCATCCTTGATGCCCAGTCGGCGCGATCGGCTACGCACCACGGTGCGGGCCGCTTCAACCGACTCCTTCATGACGTCACCGAGCGAGCCAGTGCGTGTAATCACGCCCTTGCCAGGCATCATGGCGGCCTCAATGGTGAGCAAGTCACCGCCGACCTCGGTCCAGGCCAGCCCGACCACCTGCCCCACTTGGTTTTGCTGTTCAGCGCGGCCATAAGAGTATTTACGCACCCCGAGAAAATCATTCAGGTTGTCCGCTGTGACCTTGACCTGGGGCAGCATCTTTTTGAGCTGGAGTCCTTTGACCACCTTCCGGCAAATCTTGGACAACTCTCGCTCAAGCGAACGGACCCCAGCTTCACGGGTGTAGTAACGCACGATGTCACGCACAGCGTCCTCACCCACCAACAGTTCGGATTCTTTGACGCCATTGTTCTTCAGTTGCTTGGGCAACAAGTACTTGATGGCGATGCTGGTTTTTTCATCTTCGGTATAGCCTGACAGGCGAATCACCTCCATCCGGTCCAGCAAGGCTGGCGGGATGTTCATCGAATTGGACGTGGCGACAAACATGACGTCGCTCAGGTCGAAGTCAACCTCCACATAGTGGTCACCAAACTTGTGGTTCTGCTCAGGGTCGAGCACCTCCAACAGGGCGCTGGAGGGGTCGCCGCGAAAATCCGTGCCGAGTTTGTCAATTTCATCCAGCAAAAACAAGGGGTTTCGGGTGCCGACCTTGGACAGGTTCTGCAACACTTTGCCCGGCATGGCGCCAATGTAGGTGCGGCGGTGACCGCGGATCTCGGCCTCGTCACGCATGCCGCCCAGGGCCATTCGCACGTATTTACGCCCCGTGGCCTTGGCAATAGACTGGCCTAGCGAGGTTTTACCGACGCCCGGTGGGCCAACCAGGCACAAAATGGGCGCCTTCACCTTGTCAACCCGTTGCTGCACAGCAAGGTATTCCAGGATGCGGTCCTTGACCTTGTCCAGGCCATAGTGATCTTCATTGAGCACGTTCTCGGCGTTACCCAGGTTGTGCTTGATCTTGGTCTTGCTGGCCCAGGGCAGTCCGGTAAGCACGTCGATGTAGTTGCGAACCACCGTGGCCTCGGCCGACATGGGCGACATCAATTTGAGCTTCTTGAGCTCACCCTCAACCTTTTTCAGGGCATCTTTGGGCATCTTGGCGGCCTTGATCTTTTTCTCGATCTCATCCACATCAGCGCCGTCCTCACCCTCGCCCAGTTCCTTCTGGATCGCCTTGACTTGCTCATTGAGGTAGAAGTCGCGCTGATTTTTCTCCATCTGGCGCTTGACCCGGCCCCGAATTTTTTTGTCGACGTTAAGGATATCGACCTCACGCTCAATCTGCTCAAACAGGTTTTCCAGCCGCTCCTTGACACTGGCCAAGTCCAGCACAGCCTGCTTGCTCTCCAGCTTCAGGGGCAGGTGGGCGGCAATGGTGTCGGCCAGTCGACCGGCGTCGTCAATGCTTGAAATCGAAGTCAAAATTTCAGGTGGAATCTTTTTGTTGAGCTTGACGTACTGATCAAACTGCTGCATCACCGCCCGGCGCAGGGCTTCAATCTCGCTGGCCTTGGCGCGGGCCGGGCCCTCTGGCTCTTCCACGACGGCCATGGGCGTCAGTTTGGCCGTGAAGTGGGAATCGCCTTCTTCGATCTTGTCCACATGGGCACGTTGCTGGCCTTCAACCAGTACTTTGACCGTGCCATCCGGCAGCTTGAGCATCTGCAGGATGGTGGAGACACAGCCGACGTCAAACATGTCGGTCACCAGCGGATCATCTTTAGCCGCAGCTTTTTGTGCCACCAGCATGATGCGCCGGTCGGACTCCATGGCCGCCTCTAGCGCCTTGATACTTTTGGGGCGACCCACAAAGAGTGGGATCACCATGTGCGGGAAAACCACGACATCCCGCAAGGGGAGCAGTGGCAATTCAATCGGGGTAGCAGGTAAGGGGGTATGACCGGACATGTGTAAGCCTTTCGTTACCTGTTGAATATGAATCGGATATGACAGTTTTCAACCCAGCCCTGATTATGACCGGCGGGTTTTGTGCCAAACTGGCCTACTCCGCTGCAAAAGCGTGCTTAATCAAGCCTTCCGGGCCGCCTCACGGTACAGCAACAGCGGCGGCTTGTTTTCTTCGATGGTGCTCTCGTCCACCACGACCTTTTCCACGTTGGAACTGCTGGGCAGTTCGTACATGGTGTCGATCAGGGCCTGCTCCAGGATGGAGCGCAGCCCGCGCGCACCAGTCTTGCGCGCCAGCGCTTTCTTTGCTATGGCCTTCAGCGCTGACGGTCGAATTTCCAAGTCAACGCCTTCCATGGCCAAGAGCTTGCCGTATTGCTTGACCAGGGCGTTTTTCGGCTCGGTCAGGATCTCGACCAGTGCGTCCTCAGACAGCTCGGCCAAGGTGGCCACCACCGGCATACGCCCGACCAGCTCAGGGATCAGGCCAAACTTGATGAGGTCTTCAGGCTCGACGTCTTTGAACACCTCGGTCAGGGTGCGGTCTGCCTTGCTTTTGACGGATGCACCAAAACCGATACCAGAGGACGCTGTGCGGTTCTCGATTACTTTTTCCAGTCCAGAAAAAGCACCGCCACAAATGAACAGGATGTTGGTGGTGTCGATCTGCACGAAATCTTGGTTGGGGTGCTTGCGCCCCCCCTGTGGCGGCACGCTGGCCATGGTGCCTTCGATCAGCTTGAGCAGGGCCTGTTGCACACCCTCGCCCGACACATCACGGGTAATTGAAGGGTTGTCAGACTTGCGCGAGATCTTGTCGATTTCGTCAATGTAGACGATGCCGCGCTGGGCTCGCTCCACCTCATAGTTGCAGCTTTGCAGCAGCTTGAGCACGATGTTTTCAACGTCCTCGCCCACGTAGCCGGCCTCGGTCAGGGTGGTGGCGTCAGCCATGACAAAGGGGACATCCAGCATGCGCGCCAGGGTTTGCGCCAACAGTGTTTTGCCCGACCCCGTGGGGCCGATCAGCAAAATATTGCTTTTGGCCAGTTCCACATCGTCTTTTTTGGCCTTTTCTTTGTGTCGCAGGCGCTTGTAGTGGTTGTACACCGCCACCGCCAAGGTTCGTTTGGCAGGCTCCTGCCCGATCACGTAATTGTCAAGGTTGGCCTTGATTTCGGCCGGTGTCGGCAGCTCATTGCCGCTGCCACGGGCTTCGGTGCTGGCGGGCAGTTCGTCACGGATGATCTCGTTACACAGCTCGATGCATTCGTCGCAGACAAAGACCGAAGGCCCCGCAATCAGCTTCTTGACCTCATGCTGGCTCTTGCCGCAAAAGGAGCAGTAAAGGGTCTTTTCGCCCGTCGCGCCTTTTTTTTCCGCCATGAGGGTCAGGCCCTCTTGGAGATGACTTGATCGATCAGGCCGTACTCGCGCGATTCTTCGGCTGACATGTAGTAGTCACGCTCGGTGTCGCGCTCGATACGGTCCAGCGGTTGGCCGGTACGATCAGCCAGGATCTTGTTGAGCTGCTCACGGGTTTTGAGGATCTCTCGCGCCTGGATCTCAATCTCAGTGGCCTGCCCCTGGCTGCCACCCGAGGGCTGATGGATCATGACCTTGGAGTTAGGCAGCGAAAAACGCTTGCCCTTGGCACCCGCTGCCAGCAAGAAGGCGCCCATGCTGGCCGCCATGCCGGTGCACAGGGTTGACACGTCGGGCTTGATGAAGTTCATGGTGTCGTAAATCGCCATGCCAGCACTGACCGAGCCACCCGGCGAGTTGATATAGAACGAGATGTCCTTGTCGGGGTTCTCGCTCTCCAGAAACAACAGCTGCGCCACCACCAGATTGGCGGTTTGGTCGTTGACCGGGCCAACCAGGAAGATAACCCGTTCCTTGAGCAGACGTGAGTAAATGTCGTAGGACCGCTCACCGCGGCCCGACTGCTCAATGACCATGGGCACCATGCCCAGGCCCTGCGTTTCCATTGCACCATTGCGCACGTTCATGATAGCTCCCAGAAGGCCTTAATGTACCGAAAAAAGAAGGGTGAGCCGGCTCAGTTCTGGGCCATCAGCTCGTCAAAAGAAACACTCGTCTCTGTGACTTGCGTCTTGCTCAGCACAAACTCGGTGACATTGTTTTCAATCACGATGGCTTCGACTTCAGCCATGCGCTGGTTATCACCGTAGTACCAACGCAGGACATCGGCAGGTTTTTCATAACTGCTGGCCAGCTCTTCAATATGGGCCTTGAGTTGCTCAGGCCGGGCCTGCAAGCTATTGGCCCGCACCAACTCGGCCACCACCAAGCCCAGCCGCACACGCCGTTCGGCCTGTGGGCGGAAGACATCGTCCGGGATGGGGGCCTTGTCAGCGTCCTTGACGCCGCGCTTCTTGAGGTCGGCGCGGGCGCCTTCGAGCAGGCGGCCAATTTCGGACTGAACGCTGGCCTTGGGCAAATCGAGCTCGGCCTTGGCGACCAGAGCGTCCATAACGGCTTGCTTGTTGCGCGACTGCAGGCGGAATTTGACCTCGCGCTCCAGGTTCTTGCGGATATCGGCACGCAAGCCTTCGATCGTGGCATCAGCAATGCCGAGCGAACGCGCCAGCGCCTCGTTCACTTCGGGCAGGTGTGCCGATTCAATTTTCTTGACCGTGACCATGAAGTCGGCCGTTTTGCCGGCCACATCTTTGCCATGGTAGTCAGCCGGGAAGGCCAACTGGAAGGTCTTGCTTTGGCCGAGCTGCATGCCGCTGGTGGCGTCTTCGAACTCTTTCAGCATCTGGCCATCGCCCAGAATGAACTGAAAGTCTTCGGCCTTGCCGCCCTCAAAGGCCTCGCCATCGATCTTGCCTTCAAAGTCAACAGTGGCACGGTCGCCGGTTTGGGCAGCAGCGTCCTGTGCGCGCTGCGCAAAAGTGCGGCGCTGCTTGCGCAGAATCTCCAGCGTCTTGTCAATGGCGCTGTCATCGACCTGGGCACTGATTTTTTCCACGGTGGCGCCGCTGAGGTCGCCAATGCGGACTTCTGGGAAAACCTCGAAAACGGCGTCGAAGGTCAGCTCGCCTTCGGGCGCGCCTTCTTTTTCAGTGATGCGGGGCTGGCCAGCGACACGCAGCTTGGCTTCGTTGGCGGCGTCAGAGAAGGCCTGCCCGACCTTGTCGTTCATCACCTCGTAGTGGACCGAGTAGCCATAGCGTTGGGCCACCACATTCATGGGCACCTTACCGGGGCGAAAGCCATCCATTTTGACGGTGCGTGCCATCTTCTTGAGCCGGGCTTCAACTTCGGACTGGATGCTGCCAAGCGGCAAGCTCAGAGTGATCTTGCGCTCAAGTTTTTCCAGGGTTTCTACGGTCACAGCCATCAAGCTTCTCCAAAAAATGTACGTGGTGCGCGGGGCGGGACTCGAACCCGCACATCCTTGCGGACGTCAGGACCTAAACCTGGTGCGTCTACCAATTTCGCCACCCGCGCAGGAAAACAAAGGGGGCGGCCTGTTAAACCACCCCCGGAAAATCGGTGAGTCGCAGAGTTTAACCTGCCGCCACCGTCTCCCTTTTGACCCTGAACCAAGCCGCGTACATGGCCGGCAGCGCCAGCAAGGTGAGCACCGTGGCCACGATCAAACCGCCCATGATGGCCACCGCCATGGGGCCCCAGAAGACCGAGCGCGAGAGCGGGATCATGGCCAGCACGGCGGCGGCGGCGGTCAGCACGATGGGACGCAACCGGCGCACCGCCGACTCCACAATCGCGTCCCAGGCCGGCACGCCACTCGCGCGGTCCTGCTCGATCTGGTCGATCAAGATCACCGAGTTGCGCTGGATCATGCCCATCAGCGCGATCACCCCCAACAGCGCCACAAAGCCAAACGGCCGGCCCGACAGCAGCAGCGCCGAGGCCACGCCAAAAATGCCCAGCGGCCCGGTCAAAAACACCAGCATGGCGCGGCTGAAGCTGTGTAATTGCAGCATGAGCAGCGTGAAGGTGATGAACAGCATGATGGGCACCCCAGCGGCAATCGAAGCCGAGCCCTTGCTGCTCTCCTCTACCGCACCCGCCACCTCGATGCGGTAGGCACCCTGCCCCTGCGCCGCCCAATTGGCCTCGAGCTTGCGCAGGCCGGGCAGCAGCTGGGCGGTGACGGTGGCGCCCTGCAGGCCCTCCACGATGTCGCCCTGCACCGTGATGGCGTAGTCGCGGTTGTCGCGCCACATCACGCCGGGCTCCCAGGCGAAGGTCGGGCGGGCGATTTGCGTCAGCGGGATGGACTTACCACTGGCAGTGGTGAGGTAGGCATTGGCGATGTCGGTGATGGCCTGGCGCTCATCGGCAGGCTGGCGCAGCACGATGTCAATCAGCCGGTCACCCTCACGGAACTGGCCCACCGTGCTGCCGGCCAGCAGCACCTTGGAGGCCTGGGCAATTGACTGACTGCTCACGCCCAGCGCGCGGGCCTTGGCCTGGTCCACGTCCAGCCGCAGCACCTTGACAAACTCATTCCAGTTGTCGTTCACGCCGCGCATATTGGCGTTGTCCCGCAGCAAGGCCTTGACCTCGTCGGCGCGCTGACGCAGCACCGCCGGCTCACCACCGACCACCCGAAACTGCACCGGGTAGGCCACCGGCGGGCCATTGGGCAAAATCTTGACGCGCGTGCGCACCTCGGGGAACTCTTGCGCCATGAGGGCCGGCAGGGCGATGCGCAGCGATTCCCGCGTTTTCAGGTCCTTGGGCAGGATGATGAACTGCGACACATTGGTCTGCGGAAAGATCGCGTCCATGGGCAGGTAGAAGCGCGGCACGCCAGAGCCAACCCAGGTGCTGACGGTGTTCACACCGGGCTCCTGCATCAAGCGCGCCTCGATGCGCTGAGCGATCTGCTCGTTCAGTGCCAAAGCACTGCCCTCAGGCAGCCAGGCGTCCAGCAGCACCTCGGGCCGGCTCGAATCAGGGAAAAACTGCTGCTGCACCCGGCCCATGCCCGCCAGCCCCAGGGCAAAGGTCAAGAGCATCAGGCCGATGGTGATCCAGCGGTAGGTCACACACCAGTTCACAGCGCGGCGAAAGCCCCGGTAAAACGCGGTGTCGTAAGACTCATGGGGCTCACCCGGTGTGTGCGGCTTGACCTTGAGCAGCACGGTGCCCAAATACGGCACAAAGTAGACCGACACCAACCAGCTCAGCACCAGCGCCAGCACCGTGACACCAAAAATGGCAAAGGTGTACTCGCCAGTGGCCGATTTGGCAATACCGATCGGCAAAAAGCCCACAGCGGTGATCAGGGTGCCGGTGAGCATCGGCATGGCGGTGATCTCATAGGCAAAGGTGGCGGCGCGCACCTTGTCGTAGCCTTCTTCGAGCTTGCGCACCATCATCTCCACGGCAATGATGGCGTCGTCGACCAACAGCCCCAGGCCAATGATGAGCGAGCCGAGCGATATCTTGTGCAGCCCAATGCCCCAGTAGTACATGCCCAAAAAAGTCAGCGCCAGCACGAGTGGGATGGTGATGCCCACCACCAGCCCCGGCCGCATGTCCACGTAGTAACGCTTGAACCAGGGTTGCGGGCCGCTGCGCCGGTGCAGCCCCAGGCTGATGAAACTGACCGCCAGAACGATCACAATGGCCTCGATCAACACCGAGACAAACTCGTTCACCGACTTGGTCACCGCGTTGGGCTGGTCTTGCACGTTGACCAGACGTACACCGGCTGGCAACCGCGCACCGATGCGCGCGGTGGCGGCCTCTAGCGCCTGGCCCAGCGCAATAATGTCGCCGCCCTTGGTCATGGACACGCCCACCGCGATCACCTGCCGGCCCTGGTGCCGCACCTTGACGGTGGCCGGGTCCACATAGCCGCGCCGGATCTCGGCGATGTCGCCCAGGCGCAGCTGGTTGCCCGAACTGCCCCGGATCGGCATGCCAGCCAGCTGATCAACCGCGGTGAATTGGCCCGCCACCCGCACCTGCAGCACATCCAGCGGGGTCTGCAGGGTACCAGCGCCCTCCACCGCGTTTTGCTGGCCGAGCTGGGCCAGCACCTGGTTCATATCCAGCCCCAATTGCGCCAGTCGGCGCTGCGAAATCTCGATGTAGAGCTTTTCGTCCTGCACGCCAAACAGCTCCACCTTGTTGACATCGGGCACACGCAACAGTTGCTGGCGCACCTCGTCGGCGAAGGCCTTGCTCTCGGCAAGGCTAAAACCCTCGGCCACCAGCGCGTAAATCACGCCATAAACATCACCAAACTCGTCATTGAAAAACGGCCCCTGCACGCCGGCTGGCAGGGTCTGGCGCATATCGCCCACCTTTTTGCGCACCAGGTACCACAGGTTGGCCACATCGGACGCTTTGCTGGAATCTTTCAACTGGAACAGGATAGTGGTCTCGCCCGGCTTGGAGTAGCTGCGGATCTTGTCGGCGTAGGGCACCTCTTGCAGGGTGCGCTCGATCTTGTCGGTCACCTGCTCGGCCATTTGCTGGGCTGTGGCACCGGGCCACACCGCGCGCACCACCATGATGCGAAAGGTGAAGGGCGGGTCTTCGTCCTGGCCGAGCTGAAAGTACGCGGCCAGACCGAGCACCATCAGTACCAGCATCAAATAACGGGTGAGTGCGGCGTGGTCAAGCGCCCATTTAGAGAGATTGAAGGGCTCGGGCTTGCTGGCTTGGGTCATGACAGGCTCACTTCGGCGCGCTGGCGGCGTTGACAGCGTTGACGGCCGCTGGCGCCGACGCCGGGCTTGCTACTGTTTGTGTAGCTACAAGCCCAATAACCACGGGGGCTACAGCCTGTTTTTCCTTATAAACCGTGACCTTCTGGCCGGGCGACAGCACGTGCACCCCAGCCACCACCACCTGCATGCCAGGCTGCAAGCCAGCGGCGACCACCACCTCGTTGCCGTCGGCGGTGGCAATCTGCACCGGTTGCAGCCGCACCGTCATGCTGGCGCTGTCCAGCACCCACACCGCCGAGGTCTGGCCGTCCTTGCGGAAGGCGCTGGTGGGCAGCTTGATCACCGGCGCGCCGCTGCGGGATAAGGCCTGCGGCAACACCGACACCGTGCTGCCCAACGGCGGCGCGCTGCGGCTGTCAATGGCCACCTTGACGACAAAAGTGCGCGTCACCGGGTCGGCCATGGCCGCCACCTCGCGCACCACGCCCTTGATGGCCGCGCCTCCCGCCCAGCCGCGTACCTCAACGCCAGACCCAGTTTTAATTTGCAACACCTTGTCTTCGGGCACCGCAAACACCACGTCGCGGGCCCCATCTTGGGCAATGCGCAGCACCGGCGTGCCGGCCGCCACCACCTGACCGACCTCAGCCTCCACCGCAGTGACCACGCCAGACACATCGGCCAGCAGCCGGGTGTAGCCGGCCTGGTTGCCCTGCCCTGCCAACTGCGCCTGGGCCTGCTCCAGTTGCGCCTGCGCTGCTTTCAGGCTGGCCTCGCGGCGGTCCAGCTCGGCGCTGCTGATGAAATTTTGCTCACGCAGGTCTTTGAAGCGCTTGAAATCGGCCGCTGCCAGATCACGGTTGGTGGTGGCAGCGCTCACCTGGGCGCGGCCGGCATCGGCGGCGAGCTGGTAATCCTGCGGGTCGAGTTGGGCCAACACATCACCGGCCCGGACGCGCTGGCCCGGCTCAGCCTGCCGGCGCACCAATTTGCCGGCCACCCGGAACCCCAGGCGAGACTCGACCCGGGCCCGCACTTCACCGGCAAACTCGGCGCTGGAACCCACATCGCCCAAACTCACGGTCACCAGTTTGACGGCGCGCACCGGCTCTTCGGTGGGCGCGGGTCGGGAGCAGGCAGACAGAAACAGGGTGGCGCAAATCAGGGCGGCGCCGCTTCGGATAGACGGGTTGAACATGGTCAGACAGGACGACGGGTTGGTGACAGACAGATCAGACAGGTCAGACAGGCCTCTACTGACCAGAGGGTTAGTAATTTAAGTGAAAAGCTCAAGCCTGTCAAGTTTGGGGGCAAAATCTGAAGGCAAAATCTGGCAATGTCCGCCACCGCGTCAACCGCTGCCCCCATTACGCATTACGAGAATTTTCCGGTCGCGTCCTGGCTTTGCCCGGCCCGGCTGCGGGCGCCGGTTGGCGCGATTTACCACTTTGCCCGCACTGCGGATGACCTGGCGGACGAGGGCGAGGCCAGCCCGGCTGAACGGCTAGAGGCGCTGACCGCCTACCGCCAGGCGCTCTGGGCTGCGTCGGGCGGAGAGACCGTGGCGCCAGACCAAGGCTGGGCCTGGGTGTTTGCGCCGCTGCAGCAGGTGATCAAGACCCATCAATTGCCAACCCAGCTGCTGCATGACCTGCTCGATGCTTTTGTGCAAGATGTAGAAAAAACCCGCGACGGCGCCGGCTATGCCGACCAAGCTGAGCTGCTGGCCTACTGCGCCCGGTCGGCCAACCCGGTCGGCCGCTTGCTGCTGCACCTGTATGGCGTGACCGACGCGCAGGCCCTGCAGAACAGCGACCTGATTTGTACCGCGCTGCAACTAATCAACTTTTGGCAAGACCTGAGCGTGGACATCCCGCGCGGGCGGTTTTACCTGCCACAGGTCGACTGCGACCGTCATGGTGTCTCACAGACCATGCTGCTGGCTCGCCAAGTAATGCAGAGCACTACCAATTTAATAGCAGAACAATCAGCAGCAGCAAGGGCTAGCATGCTAAAAGGCTCCGAACTGGTGCACCGCATTCCAGGGCGGGCCGGTTGGGAGCTGCGCCTGGTGGTGCAAGGTGGCCTGCGCATTCTGGACCGCATAGAGGCGCTGGAATTTGCCACGCTCCAGGCCCGCCCTGCCCTGCGCCGGCGCGACCTGGCCCTGATGGCTTGGCGCGCGTTGTGGATGTAACACGCTGTGGATGTAACAATTAGGTCATGAGCCCAGAGCAGTACGTCCAGCAGAAAGCCGCCGCCTCAGGCAGCAGTTTTTACTACGCCTTCTTGTTTTTGCCGCCACCACGGCGGGCGGCCATCACTGCTTTTTATGCCTTTTGCCGTGAGGTGGACGACGTGGTGGACGACACGCAAGACACTGGCGTGGCCGCCACGAAGCTGGCGTGGTGGCAGACCGAAGTGGCCAAAGCCTTTGCCGGCAACCCCAGCCACCCGGTGATGCGGGCCCTGCTGCCGCTGGCGCCAGACCACGGCATCGAGCAACGCCACTTGCAAGCCGTGATTGAAGGCTGCCAGATGGACCTGGCGCAAACCCGCTACCTCGACTACCCCGGCCTGCAGCGCTACTGTCATCTGGTGGCCGGCGTGGTGGGTGAGGTGGCGGCCAACATCTTTGGCCAGACCCAGCCGCAGACCACCGCCTACGCCCACAAACTGGGGCAGGCGCTGCAACTGACCAACATCATCCGCGACGTGGGCGAGGACGCGCAACGCGGCCGCATCTACCTGCCGGTGAATGAACTGCAGCAGTTCGAGGTCAAGGCACAAGACATTCTGCAGCGCAGTTATTCGCCGCGCTTCACCGCCCTGATGCAGTTTCAGGCCCGGCGCGCCCAAGGCTTGTACGACGAGGCCCTGGCCCTGCTGCCCGCAGCCGACCGGCGCGCCCAAAAACCCGGTCTGATGATGGCCAGTATCTACCGCGCCCTGCTGCGCGAGATCGAACACGACCAGTTCCAGGTGCTGCACCAACGCATCAGCCTGACCCCGCTGCGCAAACTCTGGCTGGCCTGGAAGGTGCAAGCTTTGGGCCGGCTCTGATCATGGGCAACCGGCGGCTGGATGTCGCCATCATTGGCGCTGGCTGGGCCGGTATGGCGGCGGCGGTGGAGGCGACTCGTGCGGGGCACGCGGTCACTGTGTTTGAAGCCAGCCGCCAAACCGGCGGGCGGGCGCGGGCCCTACCTGGGGTGATGTGCAACGGTCAGCCGATCACCGTGGACAACGGCCAGCATATTTTGATCGGGGCCTACACCGAGAGCCTGCGCTTGATGCGATGGGTGGGCGTCAACCCCAGAACCGCTTTGCTGCGCCTGCCCATGACGCTGCGTTTTGCCGATGGCAGCGGGTTGCGACTGCCCCGGCTACCGGCACCGTTTAACCTGCTGTTGGGCGTGCTGGGCGCGCGGGGCTGGCAGCAGGCCGACAAAACCGCCCTGCTCAAAGCCGCCAATCAGTGGCGCAAAGACCGATTTCAGTGTGACGCCCAGCTCAGCGTAGCCGCTCTGTGCCAGGCCCTGCCGGCGCGGGTGCTGGCCGAGCTGATTGAGCCGCTGTGCGTGTCGGCCCTGAACACCCCACCGGCTCGGGCCAGTGCCCAGGTGTTTTTGCGGGTGCTGGGCGACGCGCTGTTTGGCGTGTCGGGTGGCTCACATCTGCTGCTGCCCCGCGTGGACCTGGGCGCACTATTCCCCGAGGCGGCGGCGCGCTGGCTGGTGCAACACGGCGGTCACCTGGCGCTGGAGACGCGGGTCAATTCAGTGTTGGAGCAGGGTAAGCAATGGCGCGTTCAAGGCCAGCTGTTTGACGCTGCGATCTTCGCCACTGCACCAACAAATGCGGCTCTAACCCTTGATGCCACTGCGTTAGCAGCTCCTGAATCCATAGCAAAACAGATTCATGCCTGGCGCCAAACCAGCCGCGCACTGCAGTTTGAGCCGATCGCCACGGTTTACGCCTGGGGTGCGCGAGCGCGTTTGTCGCAAGCCATGGTGGGGCTACGCAGCCAGCCTGACGCCGCCGACGGCGCCGCACCCGCTCAATTTGTGTTTGACCGAGGCCAACTCGGCGGCCCGCCTGGTCTGCTGGCGTTTGTGGCCAGCGCCAGCCGCTGGGAAGCGGCCACGGTGCAGCGGCAGGTGTTGCAACAGGCGCAAGATCAGCTTGGGCTGCGGCTGCAAGCCGTGCAAACCGTGGTGGAAAAGCGGGCCACCTTTGCTTGCACGCCTGGGCTACAGCGCCCGCCGATGCAGATCGCGCCCGGCTTGCTGGCCTGTGGCGACTACGTGGAGGGCCCCTACCCGGCCACTCTGGAGGGGGCAGTTCGCAGCGCCATCGCTGCCGTGAACGCCCTCAAAGCCCTCAAGGCGATTTAAGGCTCGCGGCGCCGGCCAGCAGCGCGCACAGTTCCCCAAGGTGGGTCACCGTGGCATGGGGTTGGGCCTCATGCGACCAAGATTTACCGTCGCGATTAACCCACACCGCCTGCATGCCAGCCCCCAGCGCCCCCAGCACATCCAGCGCCGCATCGTCGCCTACATGCAGCACCTGCGCAGGCGCCAAGCCAAGCCGGCTGGCCGCTGCGGCAAAAATGCGGCCATCGGGTTTGGCCACGCCCGCGTCGCGCGCGCTGACGCTGCCGGCAAACAAATGGGCCACCCCCACTCGCGCCAGGTCAGCATTGCCGTTAGAGACCGCCAGAACCGGAAAGCGGGCCGCCAGTTGCGCCAGCGCTGGCAGCGCGTCCTCATAAAAATCAACCCGGTTGCGCTCGGCAAAAAAGACCTCAAAGGCCTCTGGCGCATGGGCGGTGTCTTCGCCGCACTGGTGCAGCGCCAGCCGGATCAGCGCTTGGCGTTGGTGGCTTAAGTCGTGGTGCAGGTCTGGGTGGGCATCCATCACCCGCTGGCGCAGGGCGTCACGGGCCTGGCTGTCAGCCACCAAGGCAGCAGCCCCCGGCGCCCGCGGCGCGAGCCAGCCTTGCAAGGCCAGCTCGGCCCGGGCAATGGTCGGCCATACTGGCCACAAAGTGTCATCTAGATCAAGGCAGATCGCCCGAACCGCAGAAATATCAAGCATAGGTGAGAGAGAATAACGTATGCCCGCTAAACAGACTGCCCCCTTTGCCCAGGAGCCGCACTTCAGCCATGGCCAGGCGCCGCGCACCGCATTGCTGTTTTGCAACCTGGGCACGCCGGCCAGCCCCACCCCCACCGATGTACGGCGCTTTTTGGCCGAGTTTTTGAGCGATGCCCGCGTGGTGGAGATCCCGCGGCTGCTGTGGCTGCTGATCCTGCACGGCATCATTCTGCGGGTGCGGCCGGCCAAATCTGCGGCCAAATACGCCAGCATCTGGACGCCCGAAGGCTCACCCCTGAAGGTCTGGACTGAAAAACAGGCGAGCGGGCTGCAGCAATCGCTGACCCAGGCCGGCCACCACATCACGGTGCGCTACGCCATGCGCTACGGCCAGACCAGCATTGCCGAGCAGCTGGACGCCCTCAAGGCCGAGGGCGTGACCCGGGTGTTGCTGCTGCCCGCCTACCCCCAGTACTCGGCCACCACCACCGCCAGCCTGTTTGACGCGGTCTACACCTGGGCCGCCAAGGTACGCAATGTGCCCGAGCTGCGCTTCATCAACCGCTACCACGACCACCCGGCCTACATCGGCGCGCTGACCGCCAGCATTCAGCGGCACTGGGTTGCGCACGGCCAGGCCGACCAGTTGGTGATGAGCTTTCATGGCGTGCCGGAACGCACCCTGCACTTGGGCGACCCGTATCACTGCGAATGCATCAAGACCGCGCGGCTGCTGGCCGAGGCGCTGGGCCTGCCGCGCGATGCCTTCAAGGTCACCTTTCAATCGCGCCTGGGTCGCGCCAAATGGCTGCAGCCCTACACCGAGCCCACCCTGATCGCGCTGGGCCAGGCCGGCGTCAAGCGCGTCGACGTGGTCTGCCCCGGCTTCACCAGCGACTGCCTGGAAACCCTGGAAGAGATCAACATGGAGGCGCGCGAAGCCTTTTTGCACGCCGGGGGCGAGGTGTTTCACTACATCCCCTGCCTGAACGACGACGCCCAATGGCTCAGCGCCCTGGGCGACCTGGCCCAACAACATCTGGCCGGCTGGCCCACCCTGGCCGCCCCCGACGCCCAGGCACTGGCCACCTCGAGGGCTGAGGCACTGGCGCTGGGCGCGGCGGATTAGCTTCGGCGGCGAGCCACCTCCCGTCATCCTCGCGCACGCGGGGATCCATGACGTTCTGGATTCCGATAATTGGAATCTGACCCCAATTTTTCAAAAGACTGGTCTAGTATTTTTACTAGACCGACCTTGCGAAGTAGTATTATTTAGGGATGTCTTTGCCTTATGAACGCGCCTTTGTCCGGCAGCTTGAACAGCGCCTCGGAGAGGCAAATCCACTCATCCAGGTGCTGGTGGGGCCGCGCCAAGTGGGTAAGACGACGGGCGTGCGGCAGATGCTGGCCCGTTTTTCTGGGCGACACCACTACGCCAATGCGGATGACCAGTGGGTCAGCGACCGGACCTGGCTGCTGGCCCAGTGGCAACAGGCGCTGCTGCTGGGCGATGGCAGCCTGTTGGTCATCGACGAGATTCAGAAAATCGCCAACTGGTCGGACACCATCAAGGCGCTGTGGGACCAACAAGCGCACAGGCTGCGGGTCGTCTTGCTGGGGTCCAGTTCGCTGCAGATCCAAACAGGCCTGACGGAAAGCCTGGCCGGCCGCTTTGAATTGACGCGGATCCACCACTGGTGCTTCAACGAACTGCAGACCGCCTTTGACTACGACCTCGAGCGCTACCTGCGCTTCGGCGGCTACCCCGGTGCCGTGGTATTTGAGCAGGACTGGGACCGCTGGTACGCCTATCTAAAAGACGCTATCGTCGAGGCCGTCATTGGCAAGGACATTCTGCAAAACCGCAAAGTCGCCAAACCAGCCCTGTTTCGGCAGGCGTTTGAAATCATGTGCCGTTACCCGGCCCAGGAAATCAGCTACACCAAATTGCTGGGCCAGTTGCAGGACTCGGGCAACACGGATCTGGTCAAGTACTACCTTGAACTGTATGAAGGCGCTTTCCTGATTTTTTCTTTGGAGAAATACGCAGCCAAAGGCTGGCTCACGCGCACTTCCAGCCCCAAAATTCTGCCGGCTTGCCCTGCACTTCACACCATGACCGCTGGGCCCAATGCACTAGATGATCCGGAACGCAGGGGCCGCGTGTTTGAGCTTGCCGTGGGCGCCGAGCTCCGTCAGCTGCCCGGCGAACTCTCCTACTGGCGCGAAAAAAATGCTGAAGTCGACTTTGTGTACAGGCACCAAAACCGCCTGTATGCCATTGAAGTCAAATCCGGCCGGAAAAAATCCACCAAAGGGCTGGGTGCCTTCTCCCAACACTATGCCGATGCCCGCTCGGTCATCGTGACCCCTGACAATTTCGCCCTGCTGTCAGCTGACCCGGCGCAGTTTCTGGCCGTACTCTGATCCCCAATGCTATCGATCCCGGCCAGCAATGACCGGCGTCCGTCATCCTCGCGCACGCGGGGATCCATGAAGTCCTGGATTCCCGCCTTCGCGGGAATGACGATTCAATTGGAATGTGCCTCCAATTATTGATAGCCTATACTGAATTCCCTGTCAATATTCCTATGGGAGTAGCCTATGGAAGTGGTCAACGTGAGTGGGCTTAAAAACAACCCCAGTGAAGCCCTGCGGATGGCGCGTAAGGATGTGGTGGTGGTCATGAACCGCGACACACCTGATGCGCTGATGGTCGGCATTGAATCAGCGGGTTTGCTCGACGCCAGCGGGGTCAAGCCGGCCCTGGCCACGGCACTGTTCCGCGACGGGCATTTGTCGCTGGTGCGATCCGCCAAATTGGCCGGCATGGGCGTGCCAGAGTTTGCGCAACATGTGTCACGCCTGGGCATAGCCATCGTTCGTCTTGACGCCAAAGAGGCAGCGCGCGACATGGACACGCTGGACGAATGGCTGGCCGCGTCCTGAGCGATGCCAGCCCGCTGATCGGGCTGGGCTATGTTGATGGTCTGCACTGGCTGCAACAAATGTTCGGCGCGGTCTGGATACCGCAAGAGGTCAACGCGGAACTGATCACCGGACAGGGCTTTGCCGGCGAGGCCGCCCTGCTGCAGGCCCAAAGCGACGGCTGGCTACGACTGGCCGGGCCAACACCCAATACGCCGATGCTGCCCGACCTGGACGAGGGAGAAGCCGCCTGCATCCGCACCGCCCTGGCCGATACGCAGCCTGCCCTGCTGCTGATGGATGAGCGCGCCGGCCGCGCCGTCGCCTTGGCCCACGGCTTGAAAGTGGCAGGCACCGCAGCGGTCATCGGCATGGCCAAACAACGCGGGCTGATTGCCCAGGCCAAACCGGTGTTTGAGCGCCTGCACCGCTCCGACTTTCGCATCTCGGCGGAGGTGATCTCAGTGGTGCTGCAACGCGTGGGTGAGTAAAACACGGCATCCTCGCGCTTGGGCGGGGATCCATGACCTCCTGGATTCCCGGTCGCAGCCGGGAATGACGAAAGGTTAATTGGAATCTGACCCCAATTTTTCTCGGGGGACAAAGCCGATTTTCAATCCAAAGATGTCGGCGATTTTTTGCAGTGTGGCGACGGTGGGGTTGGCGGTGCCGGCTTCAATTTGTTTAAGTGCCTGCACGCTGATGCCTCGGTGTTTGGCAAATTCGGCCTGGGTCAGTCGGCTGATTTTTCGCATGGCTGATACGGCCTCTGCGATGGTTAGGGCATTGGCAGCGACATCAGCGTAAAACTGGTCTCGGCGTTGGGAAGCCAATTCAGGGGGCACCAGTTTTTTGACACGCTTATCCATGGGCGGTACCCGCCAGGTCCATAAGCTGCCTGGCTTGGGCGTCGATAGCCTTGGCGCAGGCGTCGATCACAAAGCGCTCCACACCACAGTCCAATGCGATCACATCCAGCCGGGCCACTGTGTCGGCAAACTCGCTGAGCTCGGCTGCCAGGGCTGTACGCTCCGCGTCGGGCACGTCCAGCTGCTCGATCACCTGGCGCCAATCCGCTTGCCTGACACCCGCCTTGTCGCGCCAATGGCAGCTGCGCGGCACGACCTCGGGGTCTTTGAACATGGGGGCAAAGTCAAACAGCGGTGTCAGTTGAACAATGCCCTGCGGCGTGCGCTGGACCGCAGTGTTTCTGGCGTGGTTGTCGGTATTGCGCAGGGCCAGGTTCAGCACATCGCGCTTGATGAATTCCAGAGTTTCCCGCGCGGGGTCGGTCACCACACGCCGCAGGCCCGCCAGAAGCGTCTGCTGGGACTGCGCCATGCCAAAGCCGCGCTGGCCAACCACGCTGGCCAGGCTTTCCTGGTGCAGGCGCTGTACACCACCATCGGGCACCACTAGACGGTCAAACCGGCGTAAAAACAACATGTCGCCATACAAAACAGGGGCATGGGCGCACCGGAGGCCCACGGCGTCGGCCACGCGCAGGTAGGCCGCTTCATTGCGCAACACGCTCCGGTCGTCATCGCTTTTGCCACGCGGCAACTTGACCAGCCAATGCGTGTGGGCCGCCTCATCGGGCAGCGCCATGTCAGCGAACCAGCGGCCGTGTTGGTCCGTGGTGAGCAAAAATTTAGGGGCAACACCTTGCACGCCCGTAGTACCAGTAGCCAGCATGGCATGCAGTGCGATGTGGTTCAAAAATTCGTCGCTACGCTGGGTGATGTCTTCAAGGCTGACACCTTGCGCCCATTGCGGGTCGGGGTTTTTGCGCGCCTCTTGGGCAAAAAAGTGCACGGCTGTGTTGAGCCGCAAACACCCAATGGGGTTAAAAGCGCCCGCCAATAACAGCTGCATGATCATGTCGTCACTGTCTGGCAAATTCAACGCCGAAAGCAAGAACTTGCGCCCTTGGCCCTGCGGCACCAGGTCATACAAAAATGACGGCGGCCTGTGGTCCGGCACCAGCCCCGTCAAGCCTTGCATCAATGGCTCTGGCCACAAGCCGACCTGCAGGGTCAAAGACACCGGCAAATTGATGTCGCCAAAGACATAGCTGTCCAGGTAATTGAAGCGCACACGGTTATGGCTGAATGCCTGCAACTCTGCCGCCGGATGCCAAAGCCCGGCGTGATGCACTTCAATGGTGGCTTTGGCGGGATACATAATTTGGCTATTTTAAAGTCTAAATTTTTGCAAATATCTCACTATATAAACTATTTAAATGGCTAAAAATGAGGGCACCCCGTCATCCTCGCGCAAGCGGGGATCCATGACTTCCTGGATTCCCGCCTTCGCGGGAATGACGGTTTTCCGGGGCTTGGAATGACAGCCTTCTCGCCGGCTTGGCGCTAACAGGTGGCATTTTTGATACCATAAGTGCATGCGAGTTGTGATTGATACCAATGTGTTTGTGGGCGCCTGCATGGGCGTTGGCGCTTCCAACGCAGTGGTACGTGCCTGCCTGGAGCACAGGTTGGTACCCTTAATGGGGGTAGCGCTGCTGACCGAGTTCGAGGCCACACTCAGCCGCGACGAGCTGTTTGCCAGGGGCCGCCTAGACGCTGCTGAGCGCAGCGTTCTGCTCGACACCTTTTTGGCGCTTTGTGAATGGACCCGTGTTTATTTCTTGTGGCGCCCCAATTTGAAAGACGAGTCTGACAACCACTTGATCGAACTGGCGGTAGCGGGCGATGCGGCGGCCATCGTGACACGCAATCTTCGCGATTTGCGCGGTGCGGAGCTGCGCTTTGAACCATTGCGCATCCTTTCGCCCGAAGACTTTTTGAAGGAGTTATGACATGAGCGCACTGACAGTCAGACTATCTGACGACAAACACCGTCGGCTGAAACTGCTGGCCAAAAGTCGCGGCACGCCGCTGAACCGCCTGATCGACGACATGGCCACCGCGATGTTGGCAGAATTTGACGCCGAAACTCGCTTTCGCCTGCGCGCTGCTCGCGGCGCCGGCCAGGAGGCGCTGGGCCTGCAGCTGCTTCAAAAGGCAATTTCTCCGGCTACTTCCCGGTCATCCCCGGCATGACCGGACATCCATGACTCCCTGGATTCCCGGTCGTGGCCGGGAATGACAGTTTATTGTGGCCGGGAATGACGGCCATCCGTCATCCTCGCGCACGCGGGGATCCATGCCCCTAGGCCTCCGCTTCCACAGAGACCCATGCCCTCAGGCAATACAGGTCAGATAAGCCTGCTCCAGCGTGGCCGCGCCGAACTGTTCGCGGCAGCCGGCGGGTGAGCCGACGTAGCGCAGCTCGCCCAGGTGCAGGATGGCCATGCGGTCGCAGATTTCTTCTACATCGGCCAGCGCGTGCGAGCTGAAAAACAGGGTGCGGCCGGCTTCGCGCTGGCGGGTCAGCTGGGCTTTGAGCAGGGCGCGGGCCTTGGGGTCTAGCCCGCTCATGGGTTCGTCCAGCACGTAAATGGCTTTTTCAGCCAAAAAGCAGGAGGCCAACCCCAGCTTTTGCGTCATGCCCTTGGAATAAGCCCGCACCGGCCGGCTGAGGGCGGCGGCATCCAAATCGAGGGCCGCCAGCATTTCCAGGGCAATGGCTTCGTTGTAGCTCAGGCCCTGCAGTTTCAGCATGTACTTTAAAAAATCGCGGCCGTTTAAATAATACGGCGGCATGAAGCGCTCAGGCAAAAATGCCAGCGGCTTGCGCGACTCGGTCAGCCGGTGGCTGACACCCGCAATCTCAATACTGCCACCATCAGTCGCACAAAAGTCCAGCAAGCACTTGAGCAGCGTGGTCTTACCAGCACCGTTCATGCCCACCAAGCCAAAAAACTCGCCCTGCCCGATCTGGAGGTCAATGCCGTGCAGCACCGGGCGTTTGCCGTAGTTTTTACGGAGTTGAGTAAAGCGGAAGGCTGGGGTCATCATGGGTAAATCAGGTCTGAGTGCGCGTGCGCCTATGGTACGGGATCACCGGACTATCGCCAACAGCGGTGTCGACGCTCACTTCTTTTCATTCAGCTTGGCCCACTCCGCATATTCCTCAGGGTATGCCGCCTTGTAGCGCTCCACATAGGCCAGGGCCAGGTCGTGGCGCTGTGCCAGCACGGCGCTGCGCAGCAGTGGCTCGATGATGGCCGGCACCGGCCGCCACTGCACCACCCGCTCGGACAGCGCCAACATCTGGGCGGCATTGGTGGCAGTCACCGGCGTGTTGGCCACCTCAGCAAAGTCCAGCCACTCGCCAAACAGCCAAGGTCGGGGCTGCACCGTCATGTAGCCTTGGGCAAACGGTGCCAATCGCTGGCCGCTGGGCGGGTAATAGGACCTGACCTGCAGGTAGCACTGAAGGGCGAAGACCGCCAGGGCCAGCACGCCCGTGGCGACGCCGACGCGCCAAGCCGCCGCCAGGCGCCAAAACCGGCCCCAGCGCGAGGCTGGGTCCGACGATGTGGGCAGCAGCACCAGCAAACACCCCAAGGCAGCCAGCTGGAACGGGCCGTAACTCAGCGGGTACTCCAGCAGGCTGTGCAGGCCGATCACGGCCAGCCCGGCCCAGGCCCATTGGCGCCGGCGGTCCTGCTCGGCCCAAGGCCGGGCTAGCACCAACTTCCACAGCACATAGCCGCAGACCAGGGTCGCGGCGGGCACTCCAAACTCCACCGCCAGATGCAGCGGCAGGTTGTGCGCGTTGTCCAACAGGCCGCAATAGCGCAGCCCCGGAAACAGCGTGATGAACTGGGCATCAATCAGGCCGCCCCAACCCCAGCCCGTGAGCGGTTGCTGGCCGATCAGGTACAGCACGTTGGACCACAGTGCAGACCGACTCGCGCAAGCCGGTGGGTCGATTTGCAAACGGGCCAACAAACCCGATTGCAGCACCAGCACCGCCACCGCATAGCCCACCACCGCCGCCAGCAACAGGCGCCACAAGCCCGGGACCTGGCTGCGGCGCCACAGCAGGCCAAAGAGCCCCAGCAGCAACACCAGTTCCAGCAGGCCGGTGCGCGAGGAAGACAGGCCGTTGCCCAGCCCTAGCCAGGCCGCCGCCAGCACCCAGGCCCAAGAGGGCGCTGCGCCACCCCGGATGCGATGGGCAGCCAGCCAGATCAAAGCCACCAGGCCCAGACTGATCAGGCTGGCGAAATGGTTGCGTTGGCGCAAATTGGCGTACACGATGCCTGGCGGTGGCTGGCTCACCCAGGGCACCCATTGCGGGGCGGAACCAGCGTACTGGATCAACGCCAGGCCCGTGCTCAGCAGGGCCGCCACCAGCCAGGAGGCAGCCAGCACGCGGGCCATGGCCCCAGGCCCGTCGGCGCGCCAGGGCAGCAACAACAAGGCGCCCAGCGCCAGCAGACTCAACAGGCCCTGCACGGCGGCCTCGGCCGGGCCGGGCTCGTACGGATTAAGCCAGGGCAGCGCCAAGGTCGCCGCCAAAAGAACTGAAACCCATTGGCTCACGGGGGCGGACGGGGCAATGGGCGATGTCTTCATGGGGTGAGGGTATCCGAAGCGACCAGCCCAAAAAAAACCCCAGGGCAGCCATTGCACTGGGGGCCATAGCGCTGGACAGCCAGATACGACTCGCGTACCTGGCAGCGCTCTGCGTCACTTACAGCAGATTCATCGAGAGGTTGTAGTTGTTGTTGAGCAGATAGGGTGCGGCTACGCCAGTATTGGGATTGGTGGCGGTCCCATTGCCGGCAGATCGGATACCGCCCTGGTTGGTAAAGCCGTCGTCATTGGCGGAGTCAACTGCTTGAGCCACGTTGCCAGGCGTTACGTACTGGGTAAAGTAAAGCGTCGATGGTTGCTGCCCGATAAACAAAATCCCGGAATTGACGGCTGTCCAACCCGATACGGCGTTGAGAGGTTGGATATAGATTTCACCGGTTCCAGTGCCTTCGGTCTTGATCATCTGAGCGGCCCGAAGATGTTGCCAAAACTTATAAGTCTCGTTCCCTCCGCTTGAGACAATCAGAGCGCCCTGGGCCGCGGTAAGCCGAGCAGCTTGGCCTTCGTTGCTCATCTGGGAGTTGCCATCGCCATTGGTACAGGACTGCCCGGCCCCGCTGTTGACCGCCGAGGCACCGGCACCCTGAACGCCGCAAGCCAGCCCGGTAAAGCGGCCGGCCGCAGCACGGTCATCACCCGGAAGAGCACGGAAACGGTCGTTGTAGGTGTTGTATGCGGCCTGGATGGCGGACTTGTCGGCAAACAGCGACTTGGCCTTGCCTGAGATAATCATCTCTTGGCCCTTCAGCACGCCGCCGAGCAGCAGACCGATGATGACCAGTACGATCGCGATTTCGACCAGCGTAAAGCCGGATTGCTTGGATTTCATGAAAAACTCCTTTAGGAAACAAGCCGAATGGTGGCTTGAGGCGTATTTAAACCGCGCCAGTCTCTTATCGGGAGTCAAAAAAATTTACAAACCTTAGGGCTTCGCGGGGGACGCACTGGCTGGCGCGGGCTGAGCAGCCAGCCGAGCCTCGATTTCGGATAAGCGCTCCTGCAAAAAAGCCAACTCGCGGTCGTCGCGAACCTGTCGACTCTCAACCAAGGCTCCAAGCAAGATTTTGGCGGTCTCCAGCTCACCCATGTCTTGCAGCAACAGGACTTCCATCTGCTTGGCCCAAGTCGGCACATCGGGGCCGGTGGCCTGCAGCCGCAACGCCTGCGCGTAGTCACGGGCCAGGTCCATGTCTTTCAGGCGATGCCGGGCCATCACCGCAGCATGGGCCAGCCAGGGCCAGCGCCGGTTTGGGTCCGCATCGAACTGTTGCCGCACAAAGGCCAGCATGGCACGCTGTTTGGGCTCGGCACCCTGCACCTCGGCGTAGACGCGCGCGGCCAACAGCAGCGGGTACTGCGACAACGGGTCGAGTTTGAGCCCACTCAACAGCCAGCCCTGCAGGCGGTCGTAATCCATGCTGCGCAGTTGCATGATCTCGCCGCGCTGGCTCTCATAGGCCTGCAGGTAAATCATCATGCCTTTGGCCAGCGCCAAGGGTTCGCCAAAGCTGGCCAGCCGCAAGGCGCCAAGCGTGGGGGGTGGTGGCAAGTTTTGCGGCTGCAACTTGGCCAATGGCTGCCAAGCCTGCCAGCCCAGTTGCAAGCCCAGTGCCAGCACCAGCAGCGCCCGGGCGAGCGCTGGTACCGAGGCGATGCTGCGTTCGTCTCTCACAGGTTACGACGGTACAGGTCAAACAGCGCGGCAGCAGTCAACAAGGCCAAGTAAATCAGGGTCTGCGCGGCCAACGGGCCCAGCGTGGCCCAGCTGCCGCTGTGGTAGACCAGCCAGTCGGTGCGGGTGAACTCGTCGAGCCGGGGCAACACGTAGCCCACGCCCTGCATCACCGCGTTGATGACCTGCTGAGACGGACCATCAGGCGCGTAGCGGCTCTGGCCGAACTGCTGCAGCGCTGTGACCGAACGCGCCAACAGGTAAAAACCCATGGCGGCGCTGAGCGCTGTCATCACCTGCTGGAAGGTCAGGACACACAGCAGGCTGAAGGCCGCCACGATCCACAATTCAGCCAGCAGCGAAACCGTCCACAGCGCCGCGTCCCAGGTCTGCACCAGCAGGCCCAGCAGGCCGCCAAACAGCAGCGCCGGCAGCAGGGCCAGCGCGGCAAACCCGGCGAGCTTGCCCAGCACATAGCCGGCGCGCGGCATCGGCAGCGCCAGCACCAGCTCCAGCCCCTTGTCGTTGGCCTCGCGCACCAGGCTGGTGACCACAAAAATCACCATCAAAAAAGCGGCCGAAAAGCGCAGAAAGGCGGCCAGCAATGCCACCTGGGTCTCCTTTTGCTCCGTCACCGCCAGATCGCTCAAGAAACCACTCAGGCCGATGCCGACCACCAGCACCAGCCCCAACAACCACATCAACCGGTTGCGCAGGGCTTCAAGCAGGGTGTAGTAGGCGATGGTGGACGCTTGGCGCAGCATGGGGAGGGGTCCGATCGGGGCAGCAGTGGTGTGAAGCGCATGATAGCGAGGTTTTTTGGGTTGACGGCTTTTACCTGTTAGCGTCTTACTCCTGTCTTCCCCCTGTCTTCTCCATTGACTTAGTAAGGATAATTCCTGACCATGTGGGCTAGTTTGAAAGGAAACATTGCCATGCCAGCCGTTCATGAAGTTGCCACCCTCACATCTAAAGGGCAGATCACCCTGCCCAAGCCCATTCGTCAAGCACTTGGCGTGGATTTTGGCGGCAAGGTAGCGTTCGATTTACGGGGCACACAGGTCGTGGTGAGCCGTGTCGACAACGAGCGCCATGAAGACCCCGCCATCGCAAGTTTCTTGGCACTGCTTGAAAAAGACATTGCGGCTGGCCAGCACATCTCCACCTTGCCAGATGAATTGGCCATCGCCCTGTTGTCGGCCATTAAGCGGCCCGTCGACCCAGGCGAAGATATCCTGGGCGACGTCGCGCTGTGATGCTGCGCCACGGTTGGAACTTGCTGTTTCACGAGGGTTTGATCGAACAACTGCAGAAGCTGCAAGCCGCCGCTCAGCGTGCACAGGCGCAAGACCCGCAAGGGTTTGAATCAAACGCCAACGTCAAGCTCTTCAATGCCCTGGCGCAGTTGATGCTGGAAACCGTGCCAAGTGATCCCAACCGCGACGAGTATCGACAGGGCAACACCATGGGACCTGCGTTCAGGCACTGGCGGCGTGCCAAGGTTGGGCGACGGTTCCGCTTGTTTTTCCGGCTTGACTCCAAAACCAGGATCATTATTTTTATGGCCATGAAGGAAGCCCAAACCTACTTTGCCGAACGGCAGGCGCGGGCTGATGTGGCGGCGTTTGACGCAGTGATGGCTCGCACTGGGGGCGAGCCACCGCGCGAGGGTGACCGCATCTTGCCTGCCTAAAATAGCGGCACCGTGCCAAGAATGCGCAGGTTTTCGGGTCTGTTGGGCGTTCCTGTGGACGTACTCACGCCCGATGCTTTGCCCGAGGCTTTCCGGGCCAAGGTCATTGCTGAAGCGCAGCCGGTATGACCCGGGATCAAAAAAGGCCAACGATGCACTTGACGGAGTATTCCAACGCGAAGGAGCGATAGATGGCTAAGAAATTTACAGAACTGCGTGCGGGGATGACCCAGGCCGCACGCGAGAAAGCTGATGGCATGGCCAGGCAGATGTTGGCTGAAATGCCTCTTAACGAACTGCGCCAAGCCCGTGGCCTGTCGCAAAAGATGTTGGCCGAAGTGCTCCATGTGCAGCAGCCGTCGATCGCAAAGATCGAAAAACGAACCGATATGTACCTGTCCACCCTGCGTAGCCACATCGAGGCCATGGGCGGCGAACTGGATGTGATCGCCCGGTTTCCAGACGGGTCAGTAAAGATCAACAACTTTACCGATCTGGGCGCTGCCACCCCGCTCTGATGACGGGCAGGTGGCCTGTCTGAGCTGAGTCCGGGAAAATAGTGTAAAAACAGGCTGCAGGCCCCGTATTCATTGATTAGTCTGCTATTATTTTGGTAGCATCATCACCTTTACAACCGCCTCACCGTCCCGGCCCGCAGCCGCCCCACCACCGCGGTGGGAAAGTAATGGGCCGACAACACAAATGGAGAGCCTCTGCCTGAGGGCGCACACTATTTGCCGGGCAAAGACGGCTAGCCCAGGCGCCCAGCCAATTGCAACGACGCGCGCAAGGTGTCGTTGATGCGGGTTTGCCAGCCGTCGCCGCTGGCACGCAAGGCGGCCAGCACATCGGCATCAAGGCGGATTTTGATGGGCGTCTTGGTCACAGAGGCCTTGGGCCGACCTCGGCGCACCAGTGTCTCGCCATTAAACAGATCGGCTTTTCGGAAGAACTCTTCTGTCAACGCGGGTGCGTCGTCCGGATCAGTCCCGGTACTGAGCGTAGAAGCTTTTTTCGCGTTCATTGGCTTTCCTCATGCTGATGATGCGGCGCACCGAGCAGGCCTGCATCGGGTCTGAGTCGGCGAACCAAGACCCGCTACAGTAATTCCAAACCGGCTGTATGTCCCGTATTCACTGATAAGTTTGCAATTATTTTGATAGCATTTAAGATGCACAAGCCCAGGTAATCAAGCCGCTTCAATCATCAAAGCGACGAGGAATCCGGCCCTCAGCCGCCCGCCCTGCGCCGCTGCAGCCATCGCGGCACCACCAGCACCGCTACGATCACCACCAGCAATGTGAGCGACATTGGCCGCTGTAAAAACACCATGGCGCTGCCCTCGCCAATGGAGATGGCGTTGCGCAACTGGGCCTCGGCCAAGGGGCCCAAAATCATGCCGACCACGACAGGGGCCGTGGGGAAGCTGAAGCGCCGCATGATGAGCCCGAGCACGCCGATGGCGTAGAGCAAAAACAAGTCAAACGCGCTCTGCCGCATGCCGTAGGCGCCCACGGTGGCAAAGATCAGAATGCCGGCATACAGCTGCGGCTTGGGCACCTTGAGCAGTTTGACCCACAGGCCCACCAGCGGCAGGTTCAACACCAGCAACATCACATTGCCAATATAGAGCGAGGCAATCAGCGCCCAGACCAGCGCGGATGCACTGCTGAACAACTGCGGCCCGGGCTGGATACCGTAGTTTTGGAAGGCGCCCAGCAAAATGGCCGTGGTGTTGGAGGTGGGGATGCCCAGCGTTAAGAGCGGGATCAGCGCGGCGGTGACGGTGGCGTTGTTGGCGGCCTCGGGGCCGGCCACGCCTTCAATGGCGCCGCGCGTGCCAAACTCGGCCTGGTGCTCGCCCTTGGCCAGCTTTTTCTCGGTGGCGTAGCTCAAAAAGGTGGGGATCTCAGTGCCCCCGGCCGGAATGCAGCCAAACGGTGCGCCAATGGCCGTGCCGCGCAGCCAGGCGGGTATAGAGCGGCGCCAGTCGCCGGCACTCATGGTCACACGGCTCATCTTGTTGGCGGTCTCGACCACCCTGCCCTCAAACAGCACGGCGTGCAGGGCCTCGGCCACGGCGAACAGGCCCACGGCCACCAGCACGATCTCGACCCCGTCCAGCAGCTCGGGTACACCACCGGTGTAGCGCGCCTGGCCGGTGATTTGGTCCAACCCGACCAAGCCGGCCGCCAGCCCCACGAACAGAGCGGTGATACCCCGCACTGTGCTCTGGCCCAGCACCGCGCTCACGGTGGTAAAGGCCAGCAGCATCAGCATGAAGTACTCGGGCGGCCCCAGCTTGACGGCAAAGTCTGCCACCACCGGTGCAAACAGCGTCACCAGCACGGTGGCAATGGTGCCAGCCACAAAGGAGCCGATGGCCGAGGTGGCCAGCGCAGCGCCGGCGCGGCCACTCTTGGCCATCTTGTTACCCTCCATGGCCGTGACCATGCTGGCAGTCTCGCCCGGCGTGTTGAGCAAAATGGAGGTGGTGGAGCCACCGTACATGGCGCCGTAGTAGATGCCGGCAAAAAAGATCATGGAGGCGGTGGCCTCCACCTTGGCAGTAATAGGCAGCAGCATCGCCACGGCGGTGGCGGGGCCAATACCGGGCAGCACGCCCACGGCCGTGCCCAGCGCGCAGCCGACAAAGGCCCACAGCAGGTTGACCGGCGTGCCGGCCGTGACAAAGCCCTGCATCAGCTGGTTCCAGATGTCCATCAAAGCCAGCCGCTTTGTGTCAAGCCCGGAAGGCTGATGGCCAGAAACTTGGTGAACATCCAGTACACCGGCGCTGCGATCAGCAGGCCGGTGACCGTGTCAGTGACCCAGCTGCGCACGCCACCACCCTGCCCGGCCGCCAGACGCAGGCCGCGCGCGGCCAGAACAAAGCACAGGGCGCAGCTGAAGATGAAACCGATGGTGGTGATCAGTGCGGCATTGGCCAGCAAGCCGGCCGACATCCAGATAAAACCAGGCCAGTAAGGGCGGTCACCGACTACAGCGTCTTCCATGTTGCGAAAGCCTCCGCTGCGGGCCTCCCGCACCATGAAGCCGCCGCACAGCATCAACGCTGCTGCCACGACCCACGGCAAAAAATTAGGCCCGACGCCGGCGTAACCCGAGGCCGAGGGAATACTCAGCGCACCAAGCGCCATGGCCAACCCAATCAGGCCCACGCCGAGGCCAACCAGGGTCTGCAATGGATGGTTGTCAGTATCAGGCTTCATGTGATTGTTCGCTCTGTTGCCCACCCGTCATTCCCGGCTACGCGCCTTCGTCATTCCCGGCTACGACCGGGAATCCAGGGGCCATGGGTCCCCAGTCAGCCTGGGGATGACGCAAAGCGACAAGCGGGTCAGATCATGCCGGCTTTGACCATGGTGGCGCGCAGGGAGGCGAAGTCGTTGTCGACGAAGTCTTCGAACTCCTGGCCGGACATGACGGCAGCCGTCCAGTTGTTTTTCTCCGAATCAGCGGCCCATGACTTGGACTTGGCGGCCTTGAGCAGCATGTCGGTCAGGGCTTTGCGCTGGGCGGCAGTGATGCCGGGGGCGCCGTAGACGCCGCGCCAGTTGCCGATCTCGACGTTGTAGCCCAGCTCCTTGAGCGTGGGGATGTTGATGCCTTTGAGGCGGGCACCCGAGGTCAGCGCCAGGGCCTTCATCTTGCCCGCGTTAATGTACTCAGAGAACTCGCTGTAGCCGCTGCCGCCCACAGTGACGTTACCGCCCAGAATGGCGGCAGTGGCCTCACCGCCGCCCCGGAAAGCCACGTAGTTGATCTTGGCCGGGTCCACACCCACCTCACGCGCGATCATGGCGGCGGCAATGTGCTCTGTGGAGCCGCGTGAACCGCCGCCCCATTTGACGCTACCCGGGTCTTTTTTGAGCTGCTCGATCACTTCCTTCATGCTCTTAAAAGGCGAGTTGGCCGGCAGCACGAACACGTTGTATTCGCTGGTCAGGCGCACCAGCGGGGTGGCCACGCTCAGGGACACCGGTGGCTTGCCGGTGATGATGCCGCCCAGCATGACCGCACCCATGATCATGATGGCGTTGGGGTCGCCCTTGCTGGCATTAACGAACTGGGCCAGGCCCAGGGCACCGGCAGCGCCGCCCTTGTTCTCGTAGGTCACGGTCTCGGCCACCTTGGCTTCGAGCAGGGCCTTGCCCAGGGCACGGCCAGTGCCGTCCCAGCCACCGCCCGGGTTGGCGGGGATCATCATCTTGACATTCATGCCAGCAGCCAAGGCGCTGATGGGCAGGCTGCTGCTGGCGGCCAAAACGGCCATGGACTTGAGAAAAGTATCGCGACGCATCGAAGTCTCCTGTGGTTTAACGAACCCTGCGATGATGGTCCCGGTAGCTGTCAAATGGCTGTCCAAACCAGCCCTGCGACACTAGGGAAAACACCCATAAGGCACCGATGACCGATCCAATCCCCGCCGCTGGCAACACCCCCTTGGCGGCCATCCACTGGCTGGAAGACGGCGTGGCCTGCACGGCACGCTGGCGCTCCGAGCGCGGCGCGAGCGCACCCCAGAAGGTGGTGCTGGCCGACGACCGCACCACGGCGGATGTTGCCTACCGGCTTGCTTGCGAGGGCACCGGCTTGCTCTGGCGTGGTGATTTTCAGAATGCACGCCAGTTGCTGCAAGCGCTGACCCGGCGCGCCGACAAATCAGCCGCCAAGCCGCGCAAGTCAACGCCTGAGGACCCAGCCGGCCGGGCCTTCCACCTGCACCGGCAGGCCCGGGCGCAGCGGGCCCGCGTGCTGGGCATGTTGCTGCTGCCATTTGGCGCCGACCACCAGATCACGCTGCGCCGTGCTCCGGACGCGCGCACGGCCTGCGCCCAGGCCTGGGGCGTCGCAGACAGCGAAGGAGTGGCTTGCGTGGCCTCCCTGCGTGACCTGTTGGGCATGACCAGCGCCTTTGAGTGGCGCAATAAGGGTGTAGAAGTCAAGGCCCTGGGGCCAGCACCCAACAACCGCGTGCACCCCCACTACGGCGTGTTTTCACCGCTGCGGGGCGAGTACGTCGAGTTGGTCGCCAGCACCGCCCTACCCCCAACGCCCGCTGGCCAGCCCTTGCTGGCTTTTGACATCGGCACCGGCAGCGGCGTGCTGGCGGCGGTGCTGGCCAGGCGCGGCGTGGCCCGGGTGGTGGCGACCGACCAGGACCCCCGGGCACTGGCCTGTGCCCGGGAGAACCTGGCCCAGTTGGGCGTGGCGGCTCAGGTTGAGGTGGTGCAGGCTGACCTGTTCCCACCTGGCCAGGCGAACTTGGTGGTGTGCAACCCGCCCTGGCTGCCGGCACGCGCCAGCGCACCCATCGAACGCGCGGTATACGACGAAGACAGCCGGATGCTGCTCGGCTTTTTGGCCGGGTTGGCCGATCACCTGCTGCCAGGCGGAGAGGGCTGGCTGATCATGTCTGATCTGGCCGAACATTTGGGCCTGCGCACCCGGGCCGAACTGCTGGCCGCCTTCGAGCAGCACGGGCTGATCGTGCTGGGCCGCCTGGAGACCCAAGCCCAGCACCCCAAGGCCGCCGACCCCACCGACCCACTGCACGCCGCCCGCGCCGCCGAGCGCACCTCACTCTGGCGGCTAAGCAGCGGCATGGATCCCCGGTCGTAGCCGGGAATGACGGTGGGGTGGCCGGGAATGACGGCAATCGGGCATGGTATGGTTTGAAACGATGAAACTGTTGCTGGTAGAAGACGACCCCGCGATGCGCACCACGTTGTTGCGGGCCTTGATGCGGCTGGGTTGGGCGGTGGACTGGTGTGCAGACGGCAGCGCTGCGCTGGCGCAGTGGCAGCAGTCCCGGCCCGACGTGGTGCTGCTGGACCTGAGCCTGCCGGGTCTGGATGGGCTGCACGTGTTGGCCCAGGCGCGCCAAAGCGGCTTGAGCACGCCGGTGCTGATCCTGACCGCGCGTGGCACGGTGGGCGACCGTATCCTGGGGCTGAACGCGGGCGCAGACGATTACCTGCCCAAACCCTTCGATCTGGATGAGCTCGAAGCCCGCGTCCGCGCTTTGCTGCGCCGCTCAGAAAATAGTGTCGAATTGGCCTCTAGCCCCCGTGGAATAGACCTCTTTAGCTATGATAAAGATAGCGGCGCCATTTACCACCAGGGCCAGGTGCTGGACTTACCGCCGCGCGAGCTGGCCTTGCTGCGCGCCCTGCTGGCCCGCCCTGGCCACGCTGTCAGCAAAGAGCGGCTGTTTGAGCTGGTGTTTCCTGATGCGATTGACGTGCAGTTTGAGGCGGTGGAGGTGGTGGTGTACCGGCTGCGTAAAAAGCTGCTGCCCACCGGCGCCACCCTGATGACGCTGCGGGGTCTGGGCTATCTGCTGAAAACCGGCTGATGGCGATCTCGCTGCGCCGTTACCTGCTGATCGGCATTTTGGCGCCGATCGGGCTGTTTATTGTGGTGGACACGCTCAGCCTGTACCGGCAGGCGCTGGCGGCCGTCAACACGGCCTATGACCGCACCTTGCTGGCCTCGGCCAAATCGATCGGGGAGCGCATTGAAGCCGTGGGCGATGGGGCTGAGGCACAACTGCGAACCACGGTGCCCTATGCCGCCCTGGAGGCGTTTGAGGCCGACAACCGCAGCCGCATGGTGTACCGCATCTCCAGCACCCAGGGAGAGTTGATTGACGGCTTCGCCACCCTGCCGATGTGGCGTGGTCAGCTGCCTGACCGCGGGCCCTACGCTGCGCTGGTGGATTTTTATGACGACCTGCACGAGGGCGAAGCGGTGCGGGTGGCCGTGCTCTTGCAGCCCGTGGCGATGGCACAGGCGCGCGTGATGGCGGTGGTACAGGTGGCCGAAACGCTGGAGTTGCGGCGCACGCTGGCGGGCCAGATCCTGCTCGACACGCTGTGGCGGCAGGCGGTGCTGGTCTCGGTGATCGCGCTGGTGGTGATCGTGGTGGTGCAGCGCGCCACCCGGCCAGTGCGCCGCCTGAGCCAGCAACTGCAGCAGCGCCCAGATGGCCAACTGGACCCCTTGCAAGCGGATGACGCGCCGCGCGAGCTGCTGCCACTGATTGACGCCACCAACAGCGTCATGGGCCGCCTGCAGCACCTGCTGGACCACCAAAAACGCTTTGTGCGCGACGCCTCGCACCAGTTGCGCACGCCGCTGGCCGTGCTCAAGGTGCAAGTGCAGTCGGCCCTGCGTGGTGATGTGGCGCCCACCCAGGCGCTGCAGGAGATCAGCGACACCGTGGACCGGGCGACCGTGCTGGCGAACCAAATGCTGTCTTTGGCGCGGGTGGCCCAGCTGCGCCAACAATCCCCAACGGCCAGTGCAGACTGGGCCCAAGTGCTGCGCGAGGTGGCGCTGGACCTGTCGCCGCTGCTGGCCGACCGCAACCTGGACTTTGAAATCACCACCTCAGCCACCCCAGTCCACACCCATGACTGGATGCTGCGCGAGCTCTCGCGCAACCTGCTGCACAACGCCATCAAGCACTGCCCACCTGGCGGCACCCTGCAAGTCACCCTGCACAGTGCAGACCAGCAGGCGCTGCTCTGCATCCGTGACAGCGGGCCAGGTATCAGCACTGAGCTGCGCGAGCGCCTGTTCCAGCCTTTTTCTGCCGGCGAGGCCCGCAGCGGCTCGGGCCTGGGGCTGGCGATCTGCAATGAGATCGTGCTGGCTCTGGGCGGCCGCATCAGCCTGGATAACCGGGTCAGCGATGGGCGTATCTGCGGGCTAGACACCACTGTGCAGCTGCCGCTGACGGACAATCATGCCGCATGAACACCCCGCTCTTGAATACCCTGCGCACCCTGCCACTGCCTCTTTCACTGGCCCTGGCCCTGACCTGCAGCCTGCCCGCCTGGGCAGCTGCCCCGGCTGCCCCAGTTGCACCAACTCAACCCACTGCCACACCCGCCGCCAACTGCCCTGCCCTTTGGCAGCAACAGTTCAAACGGCTTCAGGACGAGGCGCCGCAAGCCCTGTGCCAATACGCGGGCAAAGTGGTGCTGGTGGTCAACACCGCCAGCTACTGCGGCTTCACCGGCCAGTACCAGGGGCTCGAAGCGCTGTACGCCCGCTACCAGGCACGCGGCCTGGTGGTGCTGGGCTTTCCGTCGAACGATTTTGGACAGCAGGAACCAGGCTCGGGCAAGGAGATTGCCGACTTTTGCTTCAACACCTATGGCGTCAAGTTCCCCATGTTCAGCAAGACCGTGGTGGTCGGCACGGGCCGCAGCCCGCTGTATGCCGCGCTGGCCAAGGCCAGCGGTGAGGCACCGCAGTGGAACTTTCACAAGTACCTGGTAGACCGGCAGGGCCGCGTGGCTGGCAGCTTTGCCAGCAGCGTGAAGCCAGACGACAAGCGCCTGATGGCGGCGATCGAACGGGCACTGTGATGGAGCGCTTGCGCATCGACAAGTGGCTGTGGGCCGCGCGCTTTTACAAGACCCGCAGCCTGGCCTGCGACGAGATCGACAAGGGCCGGGTGGAGGTCAATGGCCTGGCCGTTAAGCCCGCGCGCGAGCTCAAAGTGGGCGACACGGTGCAACTGCGTAGCGGCGCCACCATCCGCACGGTGCTGGTACGGGCCATCAGTGACCGGCGCGGCGGCGCCCCCGTGGCGGCCCTGCTCTACACCGAGACCGCTGAATCAGTACAAGCCCGACTGGCCGCGGCCGAGCAGCGTCGCCTGGCGCCCGAGCCAGCGCTCAGCCTGGTGCATGGCCGACCGACCAAGCGGGACCGGCGCGAGGGCGAACAGGCCCGTGGCTGGGGCGACCGCTGGAGCGCCTCGATCGACGACGCGTGAACCTACCGTGGGCTAAAAACCGACCTCGCGCACCAGCACAGCTGCGGCCTGGCGAACACAGCGCCAGCCTGGTGCCTCCCAGCCCACATGCACCGTGACCGAACCGCGCCAAGACTGGGCTTGTAGCGGCGAGTCAGCCGGTAAGGCCGAGGCCAGCGCCAGGGTGACCCGGTAAATGGCGCGCTCTGGCACCAGCTGGCCATTTTTCTCGCGCGTGAGAATGTGGCCGCAGAGGTGGGCCGCCGGTGCCATCGGTGATGAACAGCGCCCGGTTACCCACGCTGACCCGCTGCACCGACTCTTCGTCGAGCCAGGTCTCCACCAGCCAGCGGCCGTCGTCACGAAGGTGGCCGGCAAAAGCAGCGGCCTGCTGCCGAAGGCTCTCAACCCGGGTCTGGGCCGCCTGCCGGCGCGATTTGAGCTCTGGCAGGTGCAGCGAAATCAGCACGCTGCCCTCCGGCACCTGGTCACCCTCGGCGGCGGGCAGCGACTCAATGCGCGCGCCGGCGGGCACATAGACCGGCCAGATCTCGGCCGGCCGCAACACCCATAGCACAGATAGTCCTGCACCAAGACAAACACATCGCTGCTGACCTGGTGGACTTGAGCAAGCATCACCGCTTTATGCGCGTCAATCAGTGGCCATGCAATCGGCAAACAAGCACTGAGACCGGCTTTGGCTTGACCCAGAACTTCGCATGTCGAACGCCTTTTGGCGGTTGGTCTGCTTGGCAATCCAAACTGAGCGTGCTTTGCCTTCACCTGCCAGAGGGGGCTCCTGTAGATTTTTTGGTTGTCTAATGCTTCTTCCCGTACAAGTTGTTCGGCTTAATCCTCATGTTCGGCTTGGTCCTCATGTACCCTCCGGCAACCGCATCCAACTCAAGGTCACTCAACACCCCAGCATCCGCCTGACTGCGTTCTGCCATGACGAAAATAGTGAACTCTTGTGCGGTAAAAATAAGCCCCAAAGCCTTGCCTTCCTGCACGGCGGTGGGTGCATAGACGCTCATGTCTTCTTTGTGCTTCGTGACCCTTTCGTTCAACGCCGGATCATTCACCATCACTTCACAAAACCACCCGTGGTTTGGCCGCAACCAACTGCAAGGTTACGCGGATGGAACCAAGCTTGAAAAGTGGGGGGTGCGGGTCCCCCCCGCCCCACTTCGGCAAAAGTCAGCACATACGCATAGGCCACATCGGGTGAGGACAGGCCCAGCGCTCGGGGTGACTGGAGAACGCAAGCGTCCTACGGCGCTGCTGCTGAGAGTCAAATTCGTACATCGAGCGGGTCGACAGCACACCGGTAGCGTCTTTAGTCCTGGACTCTTCCAGCCAGCGCACGGTTCTCAGGTCTCCCCCTTTTCCGATGGTCTTAGGGTCAAAGTAGTGAGTGACTTGGCCGCTGTCCTCACCCATTCGCACCCACTCAGCCCAACCAGTGCCAGCGGCAAGAAACACCGGCGCAAGTAGCGATCGTTTTATAGACATCGTCCTTTCGGTCCTGAGCCCAGTGCGGCGTTTGGATCACGCTCAGAGGAGCTGATCAACTGGAGCATGACTCAAGCCCGGCACCAAGCTTGGACCGCCCCTGCCGCCGAAGGTGTGCGGGATTCGTTTTCAGGCTCGAGAGGGGGTACGGTAGGGCCCAGCGATCCAAGAGCCTCTGGGCGGCCTGAGCATGAGTCTCTGGGCGGCAAAACCGAATGATTTGGTTGGCGGTCAGCGATTCTGTACGGCTAGGGCTATCGCTTGACCGATCAACTAAAAAACGACACCGCGAAAGACCTTTGTCATGGAATTAACATAACGGAAGAATAAATTGATGCTCCGGTGTATATTCTCCGGCCTTAATAATTTAGGAAGATTTTTCATGTCCGTCTCGACTAACCAAGCCTTAAGGTACAAAAACTCCTGCTGCGACGCGCTGCTGAGCAACGGTCATTCACGCAGGAATTTCATGCGCATGGCGGGGGGTACAGTTTTATTCAGCTCTGTGGGCATGATTTCGAGTGGCGTTCAAGCAGCCTCTGGTAATTACGAAGCCATGGTGTTGTCTTGTATTGACCCCCGTTTCCAAGACCTCGTCAACAAGCAGCAGGCTAGTGATGGGCTAAGTGGCAAGTACAGCGCCTTTACCATCGCTGGGGCATCGATCGGCGTGGTGGCTCCTGCGTTCAAGGCTTGGCATGCGACTTTTTGGGAAAACTTGGGCGCATCTATTGGGTTGCACAATATCAAGAAGGTGATCGTGGTCAACCACCGTGACTGCGGCGCTGCGAAAATCGCTTACGGCGAGGCCATGGTGGCCACCCCGGCAGTGGAAACTGAAACCCACAAGCAGTCGCTGATGGAATTCCGCCGCCAACTGAAGGAAAAATTTCCCGCTTTGGGGGCGCAACTGGGCCTCATGTCTTTGGACGGCAAGCTCGAATTATTTTCTTGATCGCGGCTGCTGTGCCCGCTGTGCGGGGGGCAGAAGCGCCTGATTGCTTTCATTACCGAGGGCACGCAAATCAGACGGATTCTGGAGCACATCGGTGCCGACTCAGAACCTCCGCACTCTACGGCTTCGAAGTCGCGGCTTGCCACGCAGGCCAGCAGTTCATCAATGCGCTGACTGGCACGACCGGGTTGAAAGTTGCGGCGGCCAGCCACCAGGTGGGGCATGCATCGTTGGACGCCTCATGGGCGAGGGTGTAAGAAGTTTTGTGTAAACGGTCTTTTGGCAGGAAACTGCCGTCTTGCATGGAGCAATGGTGACCGTAATACAAAAACCCCTACCCACCGAACTGATAGACGCACTGCTAGCGGACTACAAGAAGCCTGAGTGTTGACGCCGATCCAATATTGACCACCTGGGGGTGCAGGCAGTGGGCCGGTTGCCCAACATCCAGCCATTAATTTGATGGCGGGTAAATTGGTGGGTAGAAATGAAACACACGCCCGAAGACGCGTCTTTACTGGGTATTTGGCGGGGCAGAAGATACCTGATCGCAAACCGTCTAAGTTTTCCAAGGACAAGCAAATCAAGCTCTTGGGGTTCAATGCATCATTCTAAATGTTGAGACAGCTATTCGATATGGCGATGTAACCCAAGAGGTCAGATCGACTTGATAGCTCTTCGGGATCGAAGCAAACATGCGGCTTCATGAAACCAGAGGAGCCCGCAGCATGCAATCTCACCCACAAGATCGAATCGACTCAAAGTCCGAACCAAGTCCCATGGCCATCATTGGTGCCATCCTCGCCCAAGGCGCAATTCGATGTCTTGATCGGCAGAAAAGGGAACAACGAGTTGCTCAAAAAAGTAGCGAAATTTCCGCCTCCCGCCTGAGCACCAACCCCGGCAGCACTCTGCCGCCACCGTAAATCCACCGACGCAACTCCTGCGCTGCACCCGGCCAATCGCGTTGATTGACCCGCCGTCGAAGCGTGGACGCCTGCAACCGACCGGCTCCAAGGTTGAACGTGAAGTCAACAATAGCCGCAAACCGTCCCTCCGGCTCAGTTGCCAGCACCGGACAGTATCGAAGCGTCGCACTAAGAGCGTCAGTCATGTCAGCAGCAAGATATGCCTCGCCCTCTTCCATCGTGATCGGCAGATGCCTGGCATCGCAAAGATGGCCGTACCCGATGGTCCAAAACCCTGCCGGACAGACATACGGGTAGGCGCGGTCAGGGTCTGATTTGGGCACCCGGCAGAAGCCCTCGAATCTCTTGGCCAAGTCGATCGCCGCCTGCGGCACTTCGATCATGGCCGGACCTTGTCAAACACGCGGCCCAAAAACCAGAAGTTCAGCACCCCGGCCCAGAGTGCCTGGTCGGCTTCAGTCCAGGCGTGCAAAACTGCTGTTCCCCAGTCAGCACCGGCAGACAAGGCTGCCGCAAATGCCGCCGTCTTTGCCGCACAGTACAACGCCATGAACCAGTAAGTGATCACCGGGCGCACCGTGCTGGAGAGCGCATCGGCCCACGCCACCCCAGTCTTTTCACCCTGGGTGCGCACGGCGTCGCGCAGGGTTTCGATTGCGCCGGTGTTCCATGCGCCGTCGGCAGCCGCGCCGATCTCGGACACGCGCTGGGCACCGCGCAGTTTCTCGAACTCCAGCGCCTTGTCCTGCATAGCCAATTCATGGCCACGCTCGCCTTGGCGGTCGAACCATTTCAGGACCTCTGGAGCCAGGCGGAACGCGCCACCCAGCAAGCCACCCAA
>CAMELV010000013.1 GCA_945925985.1 Comamonas sp. lk
GAACTGCAGCAGGTCACCAACCCACACCTCCCCCTCCAACAGGCCCTGCAGGCTCAAGTTCTCACCCACAGAGCCCCAAGGCAGGGCGTCGTCAATGGCGCTCACGCCCGCATCAGCCCGTGCCTTCAACCAAAACGGGTAATGTTCGCTGGGGTAGGCATACACCGCCTTGTCCAGGCCGCCATGGATCGACAAGTCGGCCTGGTCGTCGCCGCCCAGCCCCAGCGGCAGCACCGAGACCGACCCGGCCACCGGCTGCTTGTGAATCGCCGTCAACATGCTGCGCCCATTGATCTTGACCCGGCGCGCCTGCGCCACCTGAACCCCTAACAACTTTGGCATGGGCTGAGTGTTTGATGAGCGCTAATTTTGACAGGATTTTGCCGTTGCACGGAGAGGTTGCCACTGCCCCCGCCATCGCGATGCAAGCACCCAACGATGGCTTTGATCGAACCCAGTTCGCCCTTGGCCCTTCCGTCACTAAGTGTTTAAGTAAAGTGACGGCATCCCCTATCCTGTAACATTATCTACTGAGAATCTGCCGGCATTCAGCCATTTGTACCAGCAGAATGATCTAAGGGAAGTAGTTCATGAACAACAAGAAATTGTGTCGACTTTTGCCGTATCAGGCCCGTTCTTATGACGGCCCGACTATCCACATACCCCAGATTAGGGCTTTGTGGTTAATCAATCTATCGCTGAGATAGGTCCCTTGTACTCCCAAGAAGCTAAGGACGCGCTGATGCGTTCACGTTTCGGAGCGATGTTTTTTGCCGGCTGGTCACTGGCGCGGGGTTGGACAGTCTATGTGGCGGCCTTTGCAGTACTGTTCTGGAGCGGAACATTCGCTCGACTTGAACTTTCTTTTTTAGACCAGCAGTTCAAGTGGTTGTCGATCATCTCCTCTCACCCCGCAGTGGACGACGTGGTCGTGGTGGGTTTGGATGAGGACAGCCTTAAAGAATTTGGCGTTCCCATTGCCGTATTGCATCGTCAGATCGGTGGTTTCTTCGAGTCCATGTCAACCGCTGGCCCAAAGGCGGTTGCCATTGACGTGGTGTTGCCCGGTTTCACGTACGACAACTTTCAGCCTGGGCTTGATGCGGCCCTGGCACGCGGCATCCTCTCCCTGCGACCGGTAGCGCCGTTGGTGCTGGGGCAAACCGCAAACGCAGATGGGCGCTTGCGGCCGCTTCATCCTTTGTTTGCCAACCTCGCCGGCCCACAAGGGATGGGGTCGGTGCTGGTCTTGGAAGACCTCGACGGTCGGGTCCGCCGCTTTGATGAACGCATCGGCGCAAACAACCAAGCCGTGCCCTCCTTGCCAGGCCAATTGGCCCGCAGCATTCAGGTTCCCCTGCGTTTCGGGCTCATGCCCTTGTTTCGTGGCGCGCCTGCGCCCTACATCCCCTTGCGCGATGTCCTGGCGTGGAAGGCCAAAGGTGATGTCGACCGTTTACAAAAGGCCTTTGCCGGCAAAGTGGTCCTCTTGGGCAGCCTGTTGAACTTTGATGACCAACACCAAGTCCCGGCGCCACTCGCCTTGAGCGACGTGGGCGGCACCACCCATGGTGTCTTCATTCTGGCCGCGCAAATGCGTGGTTTGCTCAATGGAGACCTTATCCGCGAATTGCCAGTGAGCGCCGGTTTCATGCTGACCCTTCTATGCACCTTGAGCTGGTGGATTCGTCCGCGTAAGTGGGTGTGGCCCGTGGCCGTTATGGCTATGGCTGGGCTGGCAGCTTCGTCCATGTGGTTACTGACCATCGGCTGGGCCATCCCTGTCGTGACCCTGGAGCTGGCCCTGCTGTCAGGCCTGGCGGGCCGCCTGGGCTGGGTTGCCTGGCAAGCCGCTGCAGAGCGCCGCCGTCTCAGGATCGCTTTTGACGGGCTGGTCAGCCCCGGCGTGCTGAAAGAAATTCTTTCGGGCCGCCTGCACCCGCAATTGGCCGGAGAGCGTCGCCAAGTCTGCGTGCTGTTCTCCGACATTCGCAGCTTTACCACTTTGAGCGAGCACCTCCCGCCCGAAGTGGTCACCGAACTCTTGAACCGCTATTTCGAGCGCATGGTGTCTTGTGTGCACCGCCATGGCGGCACGCTGGACAAGTTCATTGGCGACGGAATCATGGCTTTCTTTGGTGCGCCAAGTGAAGCGACTAGCCCCTGCGCAGACGCGTTCAACGCATCCGCAGACATGTTGACTGAGCTACAGGCGCTCAACCAAGAGCAGCGCGAGCACAACGGCCCCCAACTTGCAATTGGCATTGGCCTACATTTTGGCACCGCCTTTCTGGGCTACGTTGGCTCCAAAGACCGGCACGAGTATTCCGCCATTGGCGACACTGTGAATTCGGCTGCGCGGCTGGAGGGTTTGACCAAAGATTCTGGCTACTCAATCATCGTGTCCGACACCGTGCGCGCACTTTTGCCCCTGGTGTCGGGATTCACCGGGCTGGGCAAGCAGGCCGTGAAAGGCCGGGCTGCCATTGATGTGTTTGGGTGGAAGCCAGCAGATGCGGCAACAGGTTAACAAAGGGGTAAAAACATGAATACAGCACACCATATCTTTTGGGGCGCGTTGGGCGCACTGACCCTGCTGGGCAGTTCGGCCACCATGGCCGGCCTGCTAGTGACCGAGACCATTGGTAAGGTTGAGATTGAAGGCAAAGGTCCGGTCAACACGCTGGCGCAGATCCCGGACAATGCCCGTTTGAAGGTGCCAGCAGGTGCCAAGCTGGTGGTGGTGGACTTGGGTAGTGGGCGTGAGTATGTGTTGCCTGGCAACTTCACCTACATTGCCGCAGCCAGCGGCCCCCAGACGGTTGATGGCAAAGCGGTCGCCGCCAGGCCTTTACCTACCAGAAACCTGCCCGACGTAAAAATCGTCACGGCCAAAGTGGCACAGGCCACGCTGGTCATGCGCAGCCTGCCAAAGACCAATGTGCCGGTGCTGGTTTCCCCCGTCAGAACGGCTGTTATTTCTTTGATGCCCACGCTACGCTGGACCGCAGTCGAGGCGGCTACCAACTACAAGCTGACCGTCACACAGCCCGATGGTTCACTGGTGTGGGAAGCAATGACCCGGGACACCGAAATCACTTTAACCGCAGGTCAAACATTGCAGGCAGGCGGGAGATACAACTGGCGTGTAGAGGCGATGGGTGCTGACGGCCGCTTGTCCGATGCGGCGGCCCGATTCACTGTGGCCAGCGCCGAAGCGCTGACAGCCTTGGCGCTGCTGAAGCCTGATGCCACCGCCACCTTCAGCCGCAAGGTGCTTTATGCCGCACAACTGCGCGAAGCCGGCGCGGTAGAAGATGCCAAGTTGTTATGGCAAGCCCTGTCGCGCGAACAACCCGAAGATCCGGTTCTGGCAAGCTTGGCTGAGTAATTGAAATCAACCCCAAGTAACAAGCCATAACGTTATGAAGACCAAGATCCTGCTGGCCTTTGGGATGCTCTGTTTGTTGCTCTGCGGCGCAGTATCGGCGCAGGTAGGCGTTAGCACTCAGCCCGCCTGGCGGAGCCTGTTCCAGCAGGGCATAGATACCCGCCAGGCGGGCAAGCTTCAAGAATCCATAGACACATTGGCGGCCGCTCGCAGCAGTGCCGTCAACGAGGCAGACCGCATGGAGGCCAGTGCAGAACTGGGTGCCAGCCTGTTGCAGGCACGTCGCCTGGCAGAGGCGGCGGCGATGCTTCGTGAAGTCTATCTTTCCGCGCAGGGTGAGCTCAAAGCGCGGGTTGCCAATGACTTGGGCAACCTTTCTGTCCTTGAGAAAGACACCAATGCAGCCACCGGCTTCTACCTAGAGGCTCAGCGCCTGGGTGCCGCACTGCCCGAGGTGTCGCTAAGCGCACAACTCAATCTGGCGCGGCTGGCACCCGTGGCAGAAAAAGCAAAACTACTGACGCCCCTGCTGCCCGAGATTCGCCAACTCCGTAATGCATCGGTCCGCGCCAGCTACCTGCTTAACTTCGGACAACAAGCGCTGGCTCCGGGTGGCCTGGGTCTGGCGCAAGCTTACTCAGCTTTTACTGAGGCGCAAGGTGCGGCCGATTCGGTCCAGGCTGATCGAAAAGTGGTCGAGGCGCTGGACGCGCTGGCCCAGCTTTACGAAGACCAAAGCCGCATGGATGACGCGCAAACCCTGAACCGCAGCGCCTTGCAGCGAGCAGGACGCGCGCCACTGGGGCTTGTTCAAGACCTGTTGGTCCGGCTGGAATGGCGCCAAAGCCGTTTGATGAATGCTGCCGGGCAAACCGACGAAGCTTTGGCCGCCATTCAGCGCGCCGCATCTTTTGTTGAAACCATCCGCGCTGACCTGCCGATCGAACTTGAAAACGGTCGTACGTCTTTTTCCGCTTTGCTCCAGCCCATTTACGTCTCGCTGGCCGACCTGATTCTCAAACGCCAGCAAAGCCCGGACGGTGAAGGCCGAAAGGCTGCCGCCCTGGCCGCAATTGATGCGCTAGAGCTCAGCCGGCAGGCTGAAATGCAAGACTATCTGGGTGAACGCTGTACGGTCGTGTCCGGCGCCGCGGGTGATCAAAACCTGCCGCCGGGCATGGCTGTGCTGTACCCGCTGGTGCTGGCAGACCGGCTCGAGCTGTTGCTCAAATGGGGCAGCAGTGCGACCCACCACGCTGTAAAGATCAACCCCAATAACCTGCGCCGGCTCACTGCCGACATGGCCGATGGCCTGCGCAGTCATGAAACGGACGACTATCTCAGTCCCGCCCAACAACTCTACAACCTGCTGCTGCGTCCACTAGAGGCCGATTTAGCTGCGGCGCAAACCAAGACCCTGATCATTGCCTCAGAGGGCTTCCTGCGCCCTATTCCACTGGCAGCGCTCCATGACGGCAAACAATTTTTGGTTGAGAAATATGCACTAGGCACCGTCACCGGTATGTCGATGACCGACCTGGATGTGCCCGATAACACCGTGGTCTCGTCCCTCATGGCAGGCTTGTCCGAGCCCGGCCCGGTTGTCGATAAACTGGACCCATCCAAGCTCGGCGCCGTGAGCGAAGTGGCTCAGGCCAACACCAAAGCAGACGCCCAGAGCACCCGCAGCCGTAGTCTGAATCTGCGCGCCATGAGTACCCGCAGCCTTGGGCCGCCCGCCGTATCTAACACTGCCAGTTCAACCACAAGCGTACAACGTGCAGCACTGGGCGAGGCGCTCAAACTACCGGGGGTGGCAGTCGAACTCGATGCAATTTCCAAGACCATGCGGGGCACCCGGCTACTCAATAGTGAGTTCACCTCGGCCCGATTTGGCAAGGAGGCCGCCAGCGGCAGCTACCGCATCGTGCACATTGCCTCGCACGGTTTCTTTGGCGGCGACGCCAACTCCAGTTTCATCCTGGCCTATGACGACGTGTTGACCATGAACGGCCTGCAATCCCTGCTGGTCTCGGACAACGTCAAACAATCGCCGATTGAACTGCTCACCCTGTCTGCCTGCGAGACGGCCGAGGGTAATGAGCGTGCGCCGCTGGGCTTTTCCGGGGCGGCCATCAAGGCCCGCGCCCGCAGCGCGCTGGGCACCCTGTGGCCGGTTGCCGATGACGCCGCACGCCAGTTGATGGGTGATTTTTATACCGGCCTCACGAAAAAGAAGAGCAGCAAGGCTGTGGCGCTGCGTGACGCGCAGATCGGTCTACTGCGCCAACCCGACACGTCACACCCCTTCTTCTGGGCACCTTTCACCCTGGTTGGTAACTGGAAATGAAAGACATGAGAAAACACCCCCTGAATCCGACCGCACGGCGCATCTACCCGCCTCTGTTGGTCCACATGGTAGTTTCAGGTCTGCTGCTACCCCTAGCTGCGCCTGCACAAATTCGCACGGACGGCTCGGTGGGCGCGGCACAACAAATATCGACTTTGAATGTGCCAGGGGCGTACACCATCCCCCAGATCTTGGGTCGGCTTTCGGGGAACAACCTGTTCCACAGCTTTAGTGACTTCAACATCAATGCCGGTCAATCGGCCAATTTCACAACCAGTACGCCCGGGCTTTCGAATGTCATCAGTCGTGTCACAGGTGGCCAAGCCTCGATGATCAATGGCGCGCTTACTTTGGCGCCAATGGATGGCACGCCTGCGTTCTGGTTCATCAACCCGTCAGGGGTAGTTTTTGGAGCCGGGGCTTCCGTGCAGGTTCCGGGGGCCTTTCATGTCACCACCGCAGACTACCTGAAGTTTGCCGATGGTAATTTTTACGCTTCACCCTCCCAGACCAGTACATTCTCCAGCGCCGAACCTGTAGCATTCGGTTTTCTGGGTGGCAGCCGTGCGCCTATTGAAGTTCGCGATGGAGCCGTTCTCGAATCTTTGGACAAGAGCTTCAGTGCAGTTGCGGGGGATATCACCATCAGCAATGGCCAGATAGCCGGTGACTTGGGCGATATACGTATTGTTGCTTTTGGTGCGCAAGCCGGTACGGTCACTGTCACAGGACCTCTGCCTGTAGCGCAGGGCAACGTGACTATTCAAAGTGGTGGACTGATTGAGACGAGTGCCCGTAGGGCGAGTACAGGCGGGGCGATCTTGATTGCTGCGGGAAGTTTGACTATTGACGCTATGGGCGCAGGCCTCGATACCGGAATTTTCAGCCGGGTCAATGATGGGACAGGTGATGCGGGAGTCGTCCTCGTCAGTACCAGCGGCGATGTGCGCGTGCTCAATGGCGGCATCATCGATTCCTCAACCTACGAAGGGTCGACTGGAAAGGCGGGAGGCATCAATATTGCCGCTGGGGGCAATGTTCTGGTCGACGGTTCCGGACGGATCAATTCGGACACGAGTGGCTCTGGCAATGCCGGTAATGTGAGTGTCAGCGCCAAAGGCGACATCACGGTCTCAAACGCTGGCAACATCACCAGCGACACCATTGGCCCCGGCAACGCGGGTTTGATTACCATCAGTGCAGGGCGTAACCTCAGCATTTCTTCTGATGGGGCTATCTCAAGCACGTCAGCTGATATCGGCAACGCCGGTCAGATCATATTGAAAAGTGAAGGCGACCTGCGCGTGCTCGGTCGAGGGAACATCGATTCCTCCAACTATGGAGAGTCGACCGGAAATGCGGGAGGCATCAACATTTCAGCGAGCGGCAGTGTTCTGATCGACGGTGCCGGACGGATCAATTCGGACACCTTTGGATCGGGCAATGCTGGCAATATCACTGTCAACGCCAAAGGCGACATCACGGTCTCAAACGATGGCAACATCACCAGCGACACCGTTGACTCCGGCAACGCGGGTTCTATCACCATCAGTGCACTGGGCAACGTCATCATTGCCACTGAGGGTGCTATCTCAAGCACGTCAAATGGAGCCGGCACTGGCGGACAGATCACGCTGAACAGTATGGGCGACCTGAGCGTGCTCAATAATGGCGTCATTGATTCCTCGGCCTTGGAAGGGTCGACCGGAAGTGCGGGAGGCGTCAGCATTTCTGCGGGCGGCAATGTTCTGGTCGACGGTGCCGGACGGATCAATTCGGACACCTTTGGATCGGGCAATGCCGGCAATATCAGTGTCAGCGCCAAAGGTGACCTTACGGTCTCAAACACTGGCAACATCACCAGCGACACCGTTGACTCCGGCAACGCGGGTTCTATAACCGTCAGTGCACTTGGTAAGCTAAGTATCTCTTCCACAAGCGCTATCTCAAGCACGTCAAGGGGGGCCGGGGATGCAGGGCAGATCACACTGAAAAGTGAAGGTGACGTGAGCCTACTTAATGAAGGCTACATCGATTCCTCCAACTATGGGAAATCAACCGGCAGTGCAGGGGGCGTCAACATTGCTGCAGGGGGCAATGTTCTGGTGCATGGTTCCGGACGCATCAATTCGGACACATTTGGATCTGGCAATGCCGGCACTGTGAGTGTCAGCGCCAAAGGCGACGTCACGCTCTCAAACGCTGGCAACATCACCAGCGACACCGTTGGCTCTGGAAATGCGGGTTCTATCACCATCAGTGCAGGGCGTAACCTCAGCATTTCTGCCGAGGGGTATATCTCAAGCAGCACAACGGACAAGGGCGATGCTGGCACCATCGCGGTGAACGCCACCGAAGGGCTCAAGATTCAGGACGGTGGGTACATCTTTGCGGATACCGAAGGCGCGGGCCGTGGAGGATCCGTCAGCGCGACTGCGGGCAACCTGACGATCGATGGCAGAGGCGCACCAGAGTCCTTAACGGGGATATCGAGCGTTGCGGGTTCTTTGGGGGACGCTGGCGCGGTGACTGTCAAGGTGATGGGGTTGATGACGGTACAAAGGGGCGAGGTTTCATCGAGCACTTCCGCTGAGGGACGAGCAGGGATGGTTTTTGTTCAGGCCAATGATCTCGTGGTTGATGGCAAAGGGGCCAGCATCAATGCTTCGGCCAGGGCAGGTTCGGCAGGCCAAACCGGAGTCGTGTCGGTCAATGTCAGCGGAACCCTCACAACCCAGAACGGTGGTGAAATCGCCATTAGTAGCGATGCCACCGTTACGAATCCGGGTCTGCTAACACCAACGACGGTCAACGTGACCGCAGCCAACATCACCCTTCGCAGTGGTGGGAACGTTTCTTCGAAATCTACCGGTAACGTCAGCGCCAGTGATATTGCGGTGAACGTGGCCGAGCGGCTTTGGCTGGACCAGGCGGCCATTACAGCAAGCGCCGTCAACGGCAACGGTGGCTCTATTGCAGTGCAAGCCGGCGAGTTGCTTCGCTTGGACCAGTCTCTGATTACCACTTCGGTCACCGGCACCAGCGGTAACGGGGGCAGTATCAGCCTTAGAGGAAAGGCCTCCATCATGGCAAATGGCTTCATTCAGGCCAATACGGCGGCGGACCTTGCTTCAGGCGGCAGCATCAACATTGACATTGCCACACTGATTGCCAGCAACAACTCCTTGTTGTTGGGCGGGTCAACACCTTATGCGTTCAAGGCTGCGCCGGGGTTCAACGTCATTCAGGCGGCTTCTCCCACAGGGGTCAATGGGGCGGTAGCCTTGTCATCGCCATCGGTCGATGTGGCGGGAAGCTTGGTGGTGATTAAAGCGGGTGTTCTGCAAAACGGCGGTTTCGGCCGCAGCCCCTGCGCGACCCGTGGGGGTAGCTCCTTTGCACAAACCGGGCGGGGTGGTTTGCCAGCCACTTCATTTGGTCTGCTTCGCGCTGAAACTGCACAATCAAAGTCACCAGCGCCAACACCCGCTATGGCAATGTCCGCATTGGTCAACACAGCACACAGCGGATGTAAGGCTGGATGAACATGCAGACGTCAGTAACGATCCGCAGGCGCGCCCTTCGCAGCATCCTGAGCCTTGGGTTGATCTGGAGCTTTAGTTTGGCACAGGCCACAGAGCCACAATTGGCACCATTGACACCATTGGCACCCTTAGGGTCGCAGCAGAACCCATCGACGCAGCCCAACGCAGGTTCGGGCTTTGTTTTGCCGGTGGTGCCCAAGGAATCCAATCTGCAAATACCGTCCGACATTGGCGCGAGGATGCTCTTGCAAGACGTGCAGTTTGAGGGCAATACGGTGTTCTCCGACGCAACGCTGAAAGGGATTGTCCGGCCGTATCTTGGGCGAGCTTTGGGCGCCCTGGAATTGGAAGAATTGCGTCGTGCGATCACCCTGCACTACGTCAATCAGGGGTATATCAATTCGGGTGCCTTGCTGGACGTTGCATCAGTACAGAGCAACGGGGTGCTGCGGGTCACTGTCGTGGAAGGTCGCTTCAGCCAGGTTCGTCTGCGCGGCCTGGGGCGGCTGAATGAAAACTATGTGGTCAAGCGGCTGGTGCCCGACCCCACGGCCCCGCTGAACCTGGAGACTTTGCGTGAACGCTACCAGTTGCTGTTGTCCGACCCGCTGTTCACCGGAATCACCACCCGGCTTGTGCCGGATGTGGACCAGGGTAAGGCCATTCTGGACATCGAAGTGACCCGTGCACTGCCCTATCAGCTCACCCTGTCCGCTGACAACCATCGTGCCCCGTCGATCGGCGAATCCGCTCTGGGCGTGGCGGGGCTGGTGCGCAACCTAACCGGTTACGGCGACACACTGCGCGCCAACTGGCAGGGCGCAGCAAATGGCGCATCGGATGGCAATGGCTCCGACCGATATGGGTTGACTTGGGCGATGCCCCTGAATGCCTGGGGTACGCAACTGACCGTGCAGAGGGACATAGGCAGTTCTGCGGTGACAGAGGAGCCACTCAATGTGCTGAACATCAAAAGCCAACTCGACAGCACTGAGGTGGGCTTGAACCAGACGGTGGTGGACACCCTGCGCCAGCGGCTGTCCTACGGCTTGGCATGGTCGCAGCGTACCAACCGCACCTGGATGCTGGGCGAGCCCTTTTCCTTTAGCAGTGGCATTGCCGATGGCGTGTTAAAGCAAACCACCCGTAAGGTCTGGCAAGACCTGACCTACCGCACCGACACCAGCGCCCTGGTGGCCCGCATCACGCGGCATGAAGTGCAAACCAACCTGACCCCCGCGGCGGCTGGTGTGGACCCCAATCTTCAGCCCCCTGCGCAATACGGCTACTGGGTGACGCAACTCAACATGAGCCACCGGTTGACCGAGGCAGGTACTCAGTTGCAGGCCAGAGCCACATTGCAAAACGCCACAACGCATCTGACATCCTTGGATGGGTTGGGTATAGGCGGCGCAAGCACGGTGCGCGGCTACCGTGAAAACCAGTTGCTGCGAGACCAGGGCAGCATCGTTAATCTGGAACTCGACATGCCAATGGTTGGCAAAAAAGGCAGCGAAGGAATCCAGCTGAACCTTATCCCGTTTATTGACTGGGGGCAGGGCAACAATGTGGGCGAATCACCCACCGTGCTTTCATCCGCCGGGTTGGCTTTACGCGCTGAGTGGCGCGGTGTTTCGGTCAACTTAGCCTTGGCAAAACGCTTGACGCATCCGGCTTCGGTCGACGCCCTGAGCGGGAATCTTCAAGATAAATCTATCCACTTTCAGCTAACATACAACGCTTTCTAGCCTAGGCCGGCCCTCAAGCCGACTTGGCGCCCAGGCCCATGGCGCGGGTGATCACTTCTTTCATGATCTCGTTGGTGCCGCCGTAAATACGCTGTACCCGGGCGTCGGCGAAGGCCCGGGTGATCGGGTAATCCCACATGTAGCCATAACCGCCAAACAGCTGCACACAGGCGTCCATCACCTTGCATTGCAAATCAGTGCACCAGTACTTGGCCATGCTGGCGGTGGCGGTGTCGAGCGTATCCGTCATCAGCAGCTCAATACACTTGTCAACAAAAACGCGCGCCACCTGCACCTCGGTCTGCAACTCGGCCAGCGTGAAGCGGGTGTTTTGGAACGCCGCCACCGCCTGGCCAAACACCTGGCGCTCTTTCACGTAGGTCACCGTCCAGTCAATCGCGGCTTGCGCGGCAGCCACGGCGGTAATGGCAATCTGCAGCCGCTCCCAGGGCAACTGCTCCATCAGGCAAATAAAGCCCCGGTTCAATTGAGCTGGCCCGCCCAGCAAATTGGCCGCTGGCACCCGCACATTGTCAAAAAACAACTCCGAGGTGTCCTGCGCCTTCAGGCCCAGTTTTTTGAGCCGCTGGCCCACGGTAAACCCTGGCATACCGCGCTCCACCAGCAGCAGGCTGGTTCCCTTGGCACCGGCCTCCGGGTTGGTCTTGGCCACCACGATCACCAAATCAGCGTGCCAACCGTTGGTGATGAAGGTCTTGCTGCCGTTCAGCAGGTAGCTGCCATCCGGCTGCAGCAGGGCGGTGGCGCGGATGCCCTGCAAATCGGAGCCAGCCGCCGGCTCGCTCATGGCGATGGCGCCCACCATCTCGCCGCTGGCCAGGCGGGGCAGCAGGCGCTGCCTTTGTTCGTCGGTGCCGTAGTTCAGCAGGTAGGGCGCAACGATCTCGTTGTGCAGCCCAAAGCCAATCCCGCTGAACCCCGCTGTGGCCAGCGCCTCGATCTGCAGCACCGAGTACAGCTTGTCCGCCCCGGCGCCACCATACTGTTCCGGCAAGGTCATACCCAGAAAGCCGTTGGCACCCGCCTTGTGCCAGACCGCCCGGTCGACATAACCCTGCTCTTCCCAGGCGGCATGAAAAGGCGCAATTTCTCGCGCCATGAAGCGCTCAAAACTGTCACGAAAGGCTTCGTGCTCGGCGTTGAATAGGGTTCTTTGGATCATGGGTCTATTGAATTGAGGTTGGAACTGCGTCAGACCGACACCGCTCGCAGGCCGCAGCTTTGCGCTGCCACCAACTGGCGTTGATCTGATGTGACAAAAAGCTCGGCCTTCAGCGCCAAGGCACTGCCAAAAAAGACGCGCACAGGGCCTGCTCCGACAAACGCTTACAAACCACTGCCGCGTTCATCCAGCACCAGTCGGCTGAGAGCCACGCCATCCAGCACCAGTGGCTGGGCTTGACGGCGTTTCCAGGACGGCAAATCGTGCACCACCGGAACGATATCGGCAATTGGTTTGCCATTGCGCAGCACCCGCACCGACTCACCCTGCGCCACCAAGTCAAAGTACTGCTTGGCGTGGTTACGGAGTTCCGTGAAGGTGGTTTGTTTCATGACAGGTTTCGAATGTACAGAATGAAATCAGTATAAATGCACACTTTATGCCAGGCTTACGCAGGCAGCACTAACGCTTGGTGAAATGCCTATACTGCTGCGCCACCCCACCCCAAGGAACGCCCCATGACCGAAGCCTATGTGTACGACGCCATCCGCACCCCGCGCGGCAAGGGCAAGAAAGACGGCAGTCTGTATGAGGTCAAGCCTGTCAACCTGCTGGCTGGCCTGCTGACCGAGCTGCAAAGCCGCAACGAGTTTGACACCGCCGCGGTGGACGATGTGGTGATGGGCATCGTCTCGCCGGTCGGCGACCAGGGCTCGGTGCTGCCCAAGGTGGCGGCCCTCAAGGCCGGTTGGGATGTGCGCTGTGCCGGCTTGCAGATCAACCGTTTCTGCGCCTCCGGGCTGGAAGCCGTCAACCTGGCGGCGCAAAAAGTCCGCTCGGGCTGGGAAGACCTGGTGGTGGCCGGCGGCGTGGAGAGCATGAGCCGGGTGCCCATTGGCTCGGACGGCGGCGCCTGGGCGATGGACCCCGAAACCAACTCGGCCACCGCCTTTGTGCCGCAGGGCATTGGCGCCGACCTGATCGCCACCTTAGAGGGCTTCAGCCGCCAGGACGTCGACCGCTTTGCCCTAACCTCGCAACAGCGCGCCAGCGCGGCGCAGGGCGCTGGCCATTTTTCACGCTCGGTGGTGCCGGTGCGCGACACGCTGGGCCAGGTCATTTTGGCGCAGGACGAATTCATCAAACCGCACAGCACGCTCGAAGGCTTGGCCAGCCTCAAGCCCGCCTTTGAGCAGATGGGCAGCATGGGCTTTGACCAGGTGGCGCTCACCCGCTACCCGCAGGTGGAGCGCATCCACCATGTGCACCATGCCGGTAATTCGTCGGGCATCGTGGACGGTGCCACCGCCCTGCTGATCGGCTCAGAGGCCGCTGGCCGCAGCCATGGCCTGACGCCGCGAGCCCGCATCGTGGCGGTGGCACTCAGCGGCGCCGACCCCACCATCATGCTCACCGGCCCGATGCCAGCCACCCGCAAGGCCCTGGCCAAAGCGGGCATGACGGTGGACCAGATCGACCTGTTTGAAGTGAATGAGGCCTTTGCCGCCGTGGTGATGCGCTTCATGAAAGAGATGCAGGTGCCGCACGACAAGGTCAACGTCAACGGCGGCGCCATCGCCATGGGCCACCCGCTGGGTGCCACCGGCGCCATGATCCTCGGCACCCTGATTGATGAGCTGCACCGGCGCAAACTGCGCTACGGGCTGGCCACGCTGTGCGTGGGCGGCGGCATGGGCATTGCCACCATTGTGGAGAGACTCTGATGAACACCATCCGTTACACACTGCAAGACGGCATCGCCACCGTCACGTTTGACGAGCCCGGCTCACCGGTCAACACCATGTGCCAGCAGTGGCAAGACGACCTGCACGCGCTGGCGGTGCAGGTGCTGCAAGACCGCGCGGCGATTCGCGGCATGCTGCTAACATCGGCCAAAACCACGTTTTTTGCCGGTGCCGACCTCAAAGCCACCATGCGCCTCACCCCCGCTGACGCACCCGCCGTGTATGCCGGCATCGAGCGCGTCAAGCACGATTTCCGCACGCTGGAGACACTGGGCATTCCCGTGGTCAGCTGCCTTAACGGCACCGCTCTGGGCGGCGGCTGGGAGGTGGCGCTGGTCGGCCACCACCGCATCGCAGTGGATGACGCGCGCATCCAGTTCGGCCTGCCCGAGGTCACGCTTGGCCTGCTGCCCGGCGCCAGCGGCGTCACCAAGATGACGCGCCACCTGGGTCTGCTGGGCGCCCAGCCCTACCTGGTGGAAGGCCAGCTGTTTTCGCCAAAAGATGCGCTAGGCCTGGGTTTGGTGCACGCACTTGTGGCGCCTGGCGCCAACGCGCAGGCCGAGATGCAAGCCCAGGCCCTGGCCTGGATTGAGGCCAACCCCACCGCCCAGCACCCCTGGGAGGCCAAAGACTACAAGGTGCCCGGCGGTACACCGGCCAACCCGAAAGTGGCGGCCATGCTGCCAGTGGCGCCCGCCATGCTCAAAAAACAGACCCGCGGTCGCTACCCTGCGCCCGAGGCCATCCTGGCCTGCATGGTCGAGGGCCTGCAGGTGGACGTGCCCACGGCGCTGCGCATCGAGAGTCGCTACCTGGCGCAGCTGATCACCGGGCCCAACGCCCGCGCCATGATCAACACCTTCTTCTTCAACATGAACGCCATCAAGAGCGGCCAGTCGCGCCCGGGCAAGGCACCGCGCTACAAGCCAAGCCGGGTCGGCCTTTTGGGCGCCGGCATGATGGGCGCGGGCATTGCCTATGTGCAAGCCCGCAAAGACATTGCCACCGTACTCAAAGACGTGAGCCAGGAGAAGGCCGACGCCGGCAAAGCCTACAGCGCCAAACTGACCCAGGCCAGCGTGGCCAAAGGGCGCCTGAGCGAAGCAGAGCGCAACGCCCTGCTGGCACAGATCCAGCCTACGGCCCAGGCGGCCGACCTGGCCGGCTGCGACCTGATCATTGAAGCCGTGTTTGAAAACCGCGCACTCAAGGCCCAGGTGACGCAAGAAGCCGAACCGATGCTGGCGCCAGGCGGCTTTTTTGCCTCCAACACCTCCACCCTGCCCATCAGCGGCCTGGCCACGGCCAGTGTGGCGCCGAACAAGTTTGTTGGCATCCATTTCTTCAGCCCGGTCGACAAGATGAAGCTGGTCGAGATCATTCGCGGCGAGCAGACCGATGACGAGACCGTGGCGCGCGCCTTCGACTATGTGCAGTCCATTGGCAAGCTGCCCATCGTGGTCAATGACTCACGCGGCTTCTTCACCAGCCGGGTGTTTGGCACCTTTGTGATGGAGGGTGCGGCCATGCTAGGCGAGGGCATCCCGGCCCCGGTGATCGAAAACGCCGGTATCCAGTGCGGCATGCCGGTGGGGCCGCTGGCCGTACTGGATGAAACAGCGCTCAGCCTGAGCCTGCATGTGATGGAACAGACCATGGCGGATTTTGTGGCCGAAGGCAAAACCTATGCCCCTACTCCCGGCGAGCAACTGGTGGCCGACATGGTGCGGCACCACGGGCGTCCGGGCCGCGCTGGCGGCGGTGGTTTTTACGACTATTCCGCCGAGAAGGGCGCACGCAAGACGCTGTGGCCACAACTCAAAACGCTGTTTGAGAAGCCCGGCCAGCCCTGGGCAATGGCCGATATCCAGGACCGGTTGCTGTACCGCCAAGCCGTTGAGACCGCCCGCTGCCTGAGCGAGAACGTGCTGACCAGCGTGGCCGAGGCCAACATCGGCTCCATTTTCGGTATTGGCTTTCCGGCCTGGACCGGCGGTGCCATGCAGTTCATCTACAGCATGGGGGTTGAGGCCTTTGAGCAGCGCGCGGCCGAACTGGCGCAACGCTTCGGGCCCGGCTTTGCGCTGAGTGCAGAGGTTTGCGCTGACATCCGTCGCTACCAGCCGGTTTATGGAGAAATCTGAACGCGTTGCTCTGTGCAAGGCCAACCTTGAGCCCTGAAGGACCAAGGTTTTGCGCTTGAACCCCTGTTGGCCGAAGCTGGTTTAGGCTTTTTTGGCCTTCACCACCTTGCCTGAAAAATATGAAACACAAATGTGAACTAGTTTCATAGACTAGTGGCCTTGGCATAAGCCCTGCTGGAGACCCTCCTTGAATCGCATCACCAAATTCCTGCTGGCCCTGGCCGCGCTCGCCGCACTGCTCGCAGCACTGGCCCTGGCCTTTCAAAAACCGCTTGCCACTTTTGTGCTGAAGCAGATGGTGCAGCGCATTGCCGGGGCAGACATCATCCCCGGCCTGCCTGACGGCTTGCACCTGGCCTTGTGTGGCACGGGCGGGCCTTTCCCGGACCCAACGCGGGCCGGCCCCTGTTCGGCCATCATTGCCGGCGACCGCCTTTTCATCGTCGACGCCGGCGAAGGCAGCGCGCGCAACCTGGCTTACATGGGTATCCCGGCAGGCCGCATCGAAGCCATGTTTCTGACCCATTTCCATTCCGACCACATCGACGGCCTGCCGCCCTTCATGCTGCAGCGCTGGGGCACCAGCAGTGCGCGCGCGCCCACGCCCATCCATGGCCCCACCGGCGTGGAGAAGGTGGTTGAGGGCTTTCGCGCCGCCTACGTGCTGGATTTTGGCTACCGCGTCGCCCATCACTCCGAGCGCATCATGCCGCCCGGGGGCAGCGGCGGCAAGGGCATCCCGTTCGCGCTGCCGGCCGTGGGCCAGGGCGACCAGGTGGTGGTGCTTGACGACAAGGGCCTCAAGGTCACCGCCTTCCGCGTCAACCATGCACCCATCGAGCCGGCGGTGGGCTACCGCTTTGACTACAAGGGCCGCTCCATCGTGATCAGCGGTGACACGGTCACCAGCCCGTCCTTGGTGGTGGCGGCTAAGGACGCCGACATTCTGGTGCACGAGGCCTTGCAGCCCAAGCTGCTCAAGCTGCTGGAGAGCCATTTCGAGGCCCGTAAAATGGAGCAACTGACCCACGTCATGCGTGACATCGTCAACTACCACACCACGCCCGAGCAGGCCGCTGCCCAGGCCAGCGCCGCCGGCGCCAAGCAACTGGTGTTCAACCATGTGGTGCCGCCGATGCCGGTGAGTTTTGCCTACCCGGCCTTCATGGGCGACGCCAAAGACTTCTACAAGGGCCCGATGACCGTGGGCGAAGACGGCATGCTGTTCAGCTTACCCGCTGGCGGCACTGACAGCAGCACCCGCAAACTGTTCTGAGTCTCGCCATGACCATGACCCTACCCAGCATCCACAAAGACCGTGTGCTGCGCACGCCTGAAGCGCGCTTTGCCGGCCTGACCGACTTTCCCTACACCCCACGCTATCTGGACCTTGACGGCCTGCGCGTCGCCTATATCGACGAGGGCCCACGCGACGCGCCGCCGGTGCTGCTGATGCACGGCGAGCCCACCTGGTCTTACCTGTACCGCAAGATGATCCCGGTGCTGGTCGCCGCCGGGCACCGCGTGCTGGTGCCAGACCTGGTTGGTTTTGGCCGCTCGGACAAACCCTCGCACCCGGCCGACTACTCCTATGGCAACCACGTGCAGTGGATGTGCGCCTGGATGGAGGCGGTTGACCTGCAAGGCGCCACCCTGTTCTGCCAGGACTGGGGCTCGCTAATCGGTCTGCGCATGCTGACCCACAGCCCGCAGCGCTTTGCCCGTGCGGTGCTGGGCAACGGCGGCCTGCCGACCGGTGCCGACCCCATCCCCAAGGCCTTTCTGATCTGGCGCGCCTTCGCCCGCTTTAGCCCTTGGTTTCCGATTGGCCGCATCGTCAAGGCCGGTTGTGCTGCACCCTTCAGCGATCAGGATATCGCCGCTTATGACGCGCCCTTCCCAGCCCGCCGCTACACGGTGGCTGCGCGCCTGTTCCCCACCTTCGTGCCCACCACCCCGCAGGACCCGGAGTACACCAACAACCTTGCGGCCTGGGACGTGCTCAAGCAGTGGGACAAACCTTTTCTGACCCTGTTCAGCAGCCGCGACCCCATCACCCGGGGTGGTGAGCGGGTGTTTCAAAAGCGCGTGCCCGGAGCAGCCGGCCAAGCCCACGAAACCATCCGCCGCGCTGGCCACTTCCTGCAAGAAGACAAAGGCGCCGAAGTCGCCCAAAAAATCGCAGCCTTCATCGCCGCCACGCCCTCATGAGCACCTCTTTCGTCATTCCCGCGCACGCGGGAATCCATGGATCCCCGGTCGTGGCCGGGGATGACGATACTTCCGTCATTCCCGCGTCCTTCGTCATGCCCGCCTCCCCCGTCATTCCCGCGCCCCCCGTCATTGCCACACCCGCCGTCATTCCCGCGTCCTTCGTCATGCCCGCGAAAGCGGGAATCCATACCGCCCTGTTTGCGCGAGAATAAAAATCCAATGAACACCTTCCTCAAAGTCAACTGCCTGGGCGCCTATGCCCTGGCGCTGCTCAGCCTGGCAGTGACCCTGCCTTGGGGCCTAGGCCCGCTGATGCAGAACCTTGCCCTGGCGCTGCTGGCCATCCATGTGCTGGAGGCTATCGTGGCTTTTCAGCACATCAAGACCTACAAGGGGTCGCTGCTGACTAGCCTGCTGCTGGCACTGCTGTTCGGCCTGCTGCACTGGATGCCGCTGGCCCGGGCCAACAAGGCGGCCAAGCCATGACGCTATCGCCCCATCGCCCGTGGTAAGTCGCACCCACCCTCCCAGCCGCCTCAAGCGCCTGGCGGTTGCCGCCTTGCTGTACCTCGGCGCGGTGGCTATTGGCCTGGGCTCGGCCTGGTGGGTTTTACGCCACGCCAACTGGTCGAGCAGCGTGGTCAAGGTCGGCCCCTGGACCGGCAGCACGCTGGCCGGCAGCACCGATGCCGACATGTACACCCGCGCCCGGGTCGCTTTGGAAGGTCTGCTGGCGCTGGGGCGGGACGAAACCATGTACTACGTGGCCCACCACGATGACGCCGGTCGGCCACTGCGCTCGGCCTGCAGCTACCGGGTCGAGGGCCTGCCACCACCCGCCCGATGGTGGAGCATCACCGCCTACGCCGATGATTTGTTTCTGTTTGACGCGCTCAACCGCCAGTACAGCCTCAATGGCAGCACCGCCCGGCTGGACGCCAGCGGTCGTTTTGCCCTGGTCACCGGCCCCAAGGCGATAGAGGGTTTGCATTGGCTGCCCACGCTGGGTGAGCGCGGCCTGGTGCTGACGCTACGCCTGTACAACCCGGCGCCAGAGTTGCAGGCTGCACCAGCCCGGCTGCAGCCCCCGTCGATCAAAGCCATCGGAGCCTGCTCATGAGGTCTTGGTCCACACGGCAGCGGCTCTGGTTTTACCGCGGGCTCACGCTGCTGGCCACAGCCATCCTGGTGCACTTGCTGGTGGTCTGGGCCACACCGCGCCTGATTATGAACCGGCTGATGAACGGCCCCGCTGCGCAAGCCATGAACATGCTCAACCAGGCCGCGTTCCCGCCGGCGGTAGATGCTTCATCCCGACGGGTGGTCATGCCCAGCCCAGACCTGCTGTACAGCGTGTGCGTGTTCGATGTCTCGGCCGGCCCGGTACGGGTGCGCGCCAACCCCGGGCTGCCCAGCTACTGGTCAATTGCGCTGTACGCGGCCAACAGCGACAACTTTTTTGTGCTCAATGACCGCCAGGCCGGTACCGCGCCGGTGGACCTGTGGCTGGTGTCCGAAGGCCCTAACCCACAAGCCCCTGCCATGCCGCCCGGCGCACGGGTGGTGGTGAGCCCAAGCACCCAGGGCTTTTTGCTGATGCGGTTGCTGACCGGAGACTACGATGCCGAAAAAGCCGTGGTTGAGCCGGCACGGCGCACGCTGCAGTGCAGCCGGGCCGGGGCCTGAGGTGCTGGCCCGCCTGCTGCGCTGGCTGCTGCTGGCGCAAATCTTGACCGGGGCGCTGCTGGGCCAGCCGCCCGGCATCCCGGTGCTGCCGGTGCACGGCCACATCCGCAACCACGGCGTCTGGGACGACCTGGCCACCGCCCGATGAGCCGCCCCTACACCCTGTACGGTTGGCACCTGTCCTACTTCACGGGCAAGGTGCGCAGTTATCTGCTGCATAAAGGCATTGCTTTCATCGACCAGCAGGTGAACCTGTTCACCCTGATGTGGACCATCAAACGCCAGACCGGCGCCGTGGTCATGCCCGTGTTGCGCACGCCGCAAGGCGCATGGGTGCAGGATTCCAGCGTCATCATCGACCAACTCGAAGCTGCCCACCCGCAGCGGCCAGTGGTCCCGGTCAGCCCGGTGCCGCGCTTTGCGGCCTATCTGCTGGAAGCTTGGTGCGACGAGTGGTGGATCCCGATCGCCATGCACACGCGCTGGAACTACCCTGAAAACTACGCGTTGTTTGAGCGTGAGGCTGGCGGCCACCTGCTGCCCGGCCTTCCTAAAGCGCTGCAGCGCCGCGCGGTAGCCTATGTGGCGGACAGCCTGCGCGGCAAATTGCACGCGGTGGGCGTGCGGCCCGAGCAATTCGCCGCCATGGACCGCTGGACCAACACCATGCTGGACCAGCTCGACGCCCATTTCGCCCAACACCCCTACCTGCTGGGCCAGCAGCCGACGCTGGCCGACTTCAGCCTGGCCGGCCCGATGGTGGCGCACCTGGGGCGCGACCCCTGGCCGGCACGGGAACTGGTGGCACCGCGCCCTCACTTGCGCCGCTGGATCGACCGCGTGGCCTCACCCAAGCCGGGCGCGGGCGACTCGCCACATGCCGGCGAAGTGGTGCCTGCCTCACTCAAGCCGGTGTTTCAGGCCATTGTTGACGAATTCTTACCGCTGCTGGAAGGCATCAACAAGCAGGTGTGGGCCGCATTGCCCGCGCTGCCACCTGGCAAGGCCCTGCGCCGCGGCTTGGCCGATGTCGAGCTGCCCATGGGCGATGCCCGCTTCAAGCGCTCAGCCCTGCCGTACACGCTGTGGATGGCGCAACGCACACTCGATGTCTACCAGGCCATGAGTCCGGCCGACCAAAACCAAGTACACGCCTGGCTCAGCAGCCTTGGCGGCGAGCGACTGCTGGCGATGACCATTCCAAGGCTGCGACTGCAAGGGCTGCGGGTGCTGCCAGAGCGTCCGTCCTGATGAATGCTGCGCGACCACCCGCCAGCAGACCGTCAGCGTGGGGCGGCCGGCATCGCGTCGCGCCGCACCAACTGGTGCACATAGCCGTCCACCAGGTCGGTCAGGGCCAGCGCGAATTGGGGCGAGCCGGTGTCGGCCTCGTCATTCCAGATGGCGGTGCGCAGCGCCCCCAAGAAGGCGCGTGTCAGCACAAACATCTCGGTGGCCGTCAGCAGCCGATCCAGTTTCAGGCCCTGCGAGCGCACCGAAACACTGACCAGCATTTGCCCCAAAAAGGTGTTGCGGCTGTCAAAGGCGCGCATGTCGCGCCGCGACAGCGCCCACTCCACAATCGCTTTTTGTGCTGCCCGGCGCTGGCTGAACGCCGACAGCATCAAGTGGACCAGCTCACGCGTCCCCTGAGGCTGGCCACTGGCCGCGCGGTCACTGAACTCGGCCAACAGTTTTTGGCGCGCCCGCTCGTTCTCCAGCTCCACCAGGGCCAGCATCACGGCGTCGATGTTCTCAAAATACTGGTACAGCGTGCCCACGCCATAGCCAGAACGCTCGGCCAGCGCCGCCACCTTGAAGCCAGCCAGGCCATCCACTTCGAGAATCTGAACCGCACTCTCCAAAATCGCCTCGACCGTCACCCGCGCCCGGTCTTGCTTGGGTGCCCGCACAATGGTCTTTATCGAGGTCTTGTCTTTTTTTATCGCCATCAAACCGCCTCCACAACATCGCACCTAAAGCTGAATATTTTTCATAAAACCACAGTTTACGCCGCCATCATTACCCCATCCGTCAGCCCCGATACCCCCTCCGTCATCCCCGGCTCGATCGGGGATCCATGGCCCCTGGATTCCCGTTTTCACGGGAATGACGTAATGGACCATCATCCCCGACCCCCTCCGTCATCCCCGACCCGATCGGGGATCCATGGCCCCTGGATTCCCGTTTTCACGGGAATGACGCAATAGACCGTCATACCCACCCACACCGAAAGCGCAATTTTGAAAGCCAAAACCATGTCCACCCTCATCATCGTCCTGGCGCTGATCGCCCTGTTCGCCTGGTTGGGCTTGCCGTCGCTGTTACGCACCTTTGGCCTGCACCCACACTACAGCGGCCCGGTGTACACACTGCCCGGCAAACGGGCGCTGATCGTCACCACCAGCCAGGCCACGCTGGGCGCAGGCGGCAAGGCTACCGGGGTGTTTGGCTCGGAGATGACCGCGCCCTACTACGCTTTTCTGGACGCCGGCATGCAGGTCGACATCGCCAGCATGCAGGGCGGCCCGATCCCGATCGAGCCTGGCTCTTTCTTGTGGCTGCTGGCCGCGCCCTCTGACAAGCGCTACCTGCAAGACCCGCAAGCGCTGGCCAAGGTGAAGGCGTCCCTGCCCATCGCCACGCTGGACCTGCGCCAATATGACGTCATTTTTCTGGCAGGCGGTTGGGGCGCGGCCTATGACCTGGGCACCTCAGCCGTGCTGGGCGAGCAGGTCACCCAGGCCTGGGCCGCCGGGCGCGTGATTGGTGGCGTCTGCCACGGCCCGCTGGGCCTGCTGCTGGCCAAAGACAGTGACGGCCGGCCGCTGGTGCAGGGCAAACGCCTGACGGCGGTGACCGACAAGCAAGTCAAAGAGCTGGGCATCACGCAGACGCCTCAACACCCCGAACGCGAATTACGCGCCGCCGGCGCCCTGTTCGAGAGCCGCAGCGCGCTCCTCGATCCGTTCGCCACCCACACCGTGGTGGACGGCAAATTGGTCACCGGCCAAAACCAAAATGCCGGCGTCGAAACCGCTCAACTCATGCTGCGCGTGGCGGGTGGGCTGCCACGGCCCTGATGGGTGCATGGACCCCCGATCAAGTCGGGGGTGACGGTCCCACCCGTCATTCCCGTGAAAACGGGAATCCATGACAACGGGGCGAAAATGGGCGTCAACCGCATCCTCACAGACTCATTGGCCAGGTCCACCGACTGGGTGAACTGAGCACGACGCATCGAAAATGGAACCTTGAACTTGGAACACCTGGATGTCCTGATCGTCGGTGCCGGCTTATCCGGCATCGGCGCTGCCGTGCACCTGCAGCGCGCGTGCCCGGGCCAACGGGTCTGCATTCTGGAGAGCCGCGGTCAATTGGGCGGCACCTGGGACCTGTTCCGCTATCCCGGCATCCGCAGCGACTCAGACATGCACACCCTGGGCTACGCTTTCCGGCCCTGGACCGGCGATCGCGCCATCGCCGACGGCGCGTCTATTCTGGATTACCTGCGCGCCACGGCGCAAGAACATGGGCTGGAGCGGCTGATCCGCTACCAGCACCGCGTCACCGCGGCCAGCTGGTCGAGCAGCGAGGGGCGCTGGACGGTGACCGTGGCCGTGGGCTCTTCTCAAACGGAGCAGCAGCTCAGCTGCCGCTTTTTGCAAGTCTGTACCGGCTATTACAGCTACGAGCAGGGCTACACCCCTGAATTTACCGGCACGGCCGACTTTGCCGGGCGCCTGGTGCATCCGCAGGCCTGGCCGCCTGATCTGGACGTCACCGGCCAGCGTGTGGTGGTGATTGGCAGCGGTGCCACCGCTGTGACGCTGGTACCGGCGCTGGCCGAGAGGGCCGCCCACGTCACCATGCTGCAGCGCTCGCCCAGCTACCTGATGGCACGGCCAGCCCACGATGCCCTGGCCGATTGGCTGCGCCAACGCCTGCCCACCCAACTGGCCTATGCCCTGACGCGCTGGAAAAACGTGTTGCTGGGCCAGCTGTTCTTTCAGCTGGCGCGGCGCTGGCCCACACGAATCGCTCATAAAATCATAGCGCAAGCGCAAGCATTGGCGGGGCCTGGAACCGATATTCACCACTTAACGCCGCGCTACAATCCCTGGGACCAACGGCTGTGCCTGGTGCCCGACGGCGACCTGTTCAAAGCCATCCGGCAGGGCCGGGCCTCGATCGTCACCGACCAGATCAGCCACTTCACGCCCACCGGCCTGCAACTGGCCTCGGGCCAGACGCTGGCGGCCGACGTGGTCGTCACCGCCACCGGGCTCGACCTGCTGGCCCTGGGCGGCATGGCCCTGACGGTGGACGGCCGGCAGGTGGTGCTGAAAGACTGCCTAAGCTACAAGGGCATGATGCTCTCGGGCGTGCCCAACCTGGCCTACGTGGTCGGCTACACCAACGCCTCCTGGACCCTCAAAGCCGACCTGACCAGCGCCTATGTCTGCCGACTGGTCCAACGCCTGGGCCAGGGCTACAGCCACTGCATGCCGGTGCTGCAGGATGCCAGCGTCAAGCGCCAAAACTGGGTTGATTTTTCGTCCGGCTACATTCAGCGCTCGCTGGACCGCTTTCCCGGCCAGGGCAGTAAAGCCCCCTGGCGCCTGCGCCAAAACTACGCCCTCGACCTGCTCGCCTTGCGCTTCGGCCGGCTGGCGGATGGCACGCTGCAGTGGCACCGACCCGCTCGTCATTCCCGCCCCCGATCAGGTCGAGGGCAGGCTGCAGGCGGGAATCCACGGCAGCCGCGCCAAACCACGTGGCGGGCAGCCGGTATCCTGGCCGCACTGGCGCTTGCAGCCAGCGCATGGTGGCTGCTCGGCCAACCCGGCCTGCCTAAAGCCGGGGCACCCGCGGCACCGGCAGAGCGCACCGCCTGCGCACTGGCACCCAGCACCGGCCCTCACCCCGGCATGGTGTGGGTGCCAGCCGGCAGTTTTGCCTTTGGGGACACGGTGTACCGCGAGGAAACACCGGTGCGCCCGGCCACTGTAAAGGGCTTCTGGATGGACCGCACTGAAGTCACCAACGCAGAATTCGCCCGCTTTGTGCAGGCCACCGGCTATGTCACCACCGCCGAGCGGCCGGTCGACGCCCAATTGCACCCGGGGCTGCCGCCCCAGATGCAGCAACCTGGCGCGGTGGTCTTCGTCAACCCCACCGAGTTGCGCCGTGGCGGCGATCCGCGCCAGTGGTGGCAGTACCTGCCCGGCGCCAACTGGCGCCACCCGACCGGGCCCGACAGCAACATCGACCGGCGCGACAACGAACCGGTGGTGGCCGTCACGCTGGCAGATGCGCAGGCCTATGCCCGTTGGGCTGGGCGCAGCCTGCCCACCGAGCGCGAATGGGAATGGGCGGCCGGCGGCGGCCAGACCGCCACCCTGCCAACCACGCCACCGACCGCCCCCGGCGCCGCACCAGCGCAGCCCGCTCAGCCCAACACCTGGCAGGGCTTTTTCCCGCGGGCCAACCCGGCCAGCGACGGCTTTACCGGGCTGGCGCCAGTCGGCTGCTTTACCGCCAACGGCTTTGGCCTGCACGACATGATCGGCAATGTGTGGGAGCTCACCGCCGACGTCTACACCGACGACCACAGCGGCCCCGACACCCTGGCGCCCGACCAGCCCCCCATCGCCGCCCGGCCCGCTGCGGCCAGCGGCGCGGCGGGCCGCCACGTCATCAAGGGCGGCTCTTACCTGTGTGCACCCAACTACTGCATGCGCTACCGGCCCGGCGCCCGCCAGGCCCAAGAAGATGACTTGGCCACCAGCCACCTCGGCTTTCGCACCGTGCTGCGTGCGCCCGGCCCCTGACGCTACCGATAATCCAACCATGAGCGTCACCACCCCAGCCAATACGAAGCTGCCCCCCGCCGCAGACGCCAGCCCGCGCCCTGAATCGCTGAGCGCCCTCTTCTGGTCATTCACCGGGCTGGCCCTGCAAGGCTTTGGCGGCGTGCTGGCCATCGTCCAACGTGAACTGGTCGAGCGCCGACGCTGGCTGACGGCAGAACAGTTTGTCGAAGACTGGGCCGTGGCACAAGTACTGCCGGGCCCCAACGTCGTCAATTTGTCGCTGATGCTGGGCGACCGGTTTTTCGGGTTGCGCGGTGCACTGGTGGCTATGGCGGGCATCCTGACGTTTCCGCTTTTGGTCGTGCTGCTACTGGCCACCCTGTACGCCAGCGTGCAAACCCTGCCAGTAGCCCAGGGCGCGCTGCGCGGCATGGGTGCTGTGGCCGCCGGCCTGATCACTGCCACCGGCCTCAAGTTGTGGCCAGCTTTGAAGCAGAATGTGGTCGGAACCCTTGTCAGCATTGGCTCTATAGCTATCACTATCATAGCAATTGCCTGGCTTCGGCTGCCACTGGCCTGGGTGCTGCTGGGCTTGGGTGGGCTCACCTGCGCTTGGGCCTATCGGCAATTGGGCCGCCTCACTGCTGGTGAGGGAACAGTATGAGCATTGAGCTTGCCACCGCAGACTGGTGGGCGCTGCTGGCGCAATTTTTGTCGCTGTCCTTGCTGGCTGTGGGCGGCGCCATCAGCACCGCGCCCGACATGCACCGCTATCTGGTCACCCAACAGCATTGGTTGACCGAGGCGCAATTCAGCTCGTCCATCGCGCTGGCGCAGGCCGCGCCCGGCCCCAACGTGCTGTTTATTGCGCTCTTTGGCTGGCAAGTTGGGCTCAATGCCGCTGCCGCCAGCGCGCTACCGGCCTGGGCTTGCGCCCTGCTGGGGGTGACGCTAGCCATGGCAGGCACCCTGCTGCCCAGCACCGTTCTTACCTTCAGTGTCGCCCGCTGGGGCCACCGCAACCGAGAGCGGCGCGTGGTGCGTGCCTTCAAGCAGGGCATGGCCCCGCTGGTGATCGGCATCCTGATCGCCACCGGCGTCATTCTGGCCACCGCCCAAGGCACGTCCCCCGACCACTGGCCACTGTGGCTGCTCGCCGCCGTCACAGCGCTGCTGGTCTGGCGAACACGTATCCACCTGCTCTGGCTGCTGGGTGCGGGGGCGGTGTTGGGGGGCTTGGGGTGGGTTTAGAGCGGTAACGACCTCACGAGCTTGCGGCCAGTGCGACGCTCGGCAATAATACGTATTATTCGTTTTTTTCGTTTATGTGCTGCGGTATAAATCGCATCGATACATCAAGGACATCATGCCAATTGCGCCTGCCATCCTGAATCGCTCGACAGCCAGTCGGAATGATCCACTGAGGCCATTGGCTGAAGCCATTGGGTCAATCACCGGGGCCATGTCTGATCAGGTGGCCACGGCTCTGCATCAGGTTCTCGAAGCCGCGACGCCCCAAAGTCGAAACGCCCGCTTGAGGCTGATAAGGCATCTGGTTGACATCGAGAGCCAAACTGTCGGTATCGAGATACCCGAGCCTCTGATCGCCAGCACTGACCTGATCAGTACCGCCCAGGCTGCCGAGTTACTGGGGTACAGCCGACCCTACGTCGCCATGCTCATTGATCAGAACCGTCTCCAGGGAGCCACGGTCTCGGCTGGCGGCCATCGACGGGTCCCGCGTGCTGCAGTGCTGGAATGGAAGGCCAAACACCAAGTCACCCCGCGGTCCACCAACTTGCGAGCCGAAGGCCAAAAAACCGGCGTTTACGAAAGTCCGGAAGCTGAGGTCATGCGTCGGCTCAAAGCCATTAGCAAAAGCAGAACCGCCGAATAGTCATGGACGGCCATCCGCTCTCACCCGGCGGTAACACCTTGGTCATTTTGGATGCCTGCGTGCTGTTGCCATCGCGCTTGTCGGATGTACTCTTTGACCTGATGCTGGAAGGCCTCTTCTTTGCCTATTGGACAAACGAAGTTGAAGCCGAATTTCTGCGAAATTGGCCACGAGTGCATACCGGCGCTGCCTCATCCGGTCCGAGGAGACTGAAAGCGTTTCAGCACGCCACTGGTGATGGGTACCTTATTTCCGGGCATGACGCCCCGGCATTCCGAGCGCGTGTTCCCGCTCGGGTGCATCCAAACGACCGTCATCTGGTCGCAGCGGCACTGGTCTTACGCCACGGGCTGAACGAAGAGGACAACCCGGTGCGCCACAAGGTCATGATCGTGTCCGACAACACCAGGCATCTGGCGATGTCCGATACACGACAACTGGGCGTCGACGTCAGCAAAGCTGGTGCCTTCCTTGATCGGATCTACCAACACGCTCCCGCCAGAACCCGCCAGGCACTGGCCAAGTCGCTGGTAGATCTGAAGAATCCGCCCAATTTAAGAGCCGAACTTGTCGCTGCCCTGCGCCTCCATGGTGCGATAGCAAGCGCCAACGGTTTAGAGGCGGCCACCCTGTAGACGGCGACGGCTGCGAAACCGGGGCCCTGGCTGCGGCACGCCTTCTTCAGCGCCCCAACCGCTGCCGCAAAGCCTCATACAAGCAAACGCCGCTGGCCACCGACACGTTCAGGCTCTCCACCGCGCCGCGCATCGGAATGCTCACCAGCTCATCACAGGTTTTAGCGGTCAGCTGGCGCAGGCCAGCGCCCTCAGCGCCCAACACGAGTGCCACCGGGCCGGTCAGATCGGTCTGGTACAGGGTGCGCGGGGCGGCGTCGCTGGTGCCAATCACCCAGATGTTGCGCTCCTTCAGCTCGCCCAGCGTGCGCGCCAGATTCGTCACCATGCAATAAGGCACGGTCTCGGCCGCGCCGCTGGCCACCTTGGCCACCGTGGCGTTGATGCCGGCGGCATGGTCCTTGGGCGCAATCACGGCGTGCACGCCAGCGCCGTCGGCCACCCGCAGGCAGGCGCCCAGGTTGTGCGGGTCGGTCACGCCGTCCAGCACCAGAATCAGCGGCGCCACCCGGTCGACCACAGGTTTGTCGGCCTGGGCCGCCTCTAGCGCGTCCAGCAAGTCGTCCAGCGAATGCACTTGCGCCAATTCCTGCACCCGCGCCGCCACGCCCTGGTGCCCGTGCGCGCCACACAGCCGCGCCAGCCGCACCCCATCGGCTTCGATCAGCCGCACCCCGGCCTCAGCCACTTTCTCCATAAACTGCCGCATCCGCGCATCGCGCCGGCCTGGGTCCACATAGATTTCAACCACCGACTGCGGCGCCGTCTTCAGGCGCACGCCCACGGCATGAAAGCCGAACAAGATTTTGGGAGATGACATAAAAGGATTATCGCGGCAGGGTTGGGCATCATGTCCATGGATCCCCGATCAGGTCGGGGATGACAACTATTCGTCATTCCCGACACCACTCCGTCATTCCCGGCCGCGACCGGGAATCCAGGAGGTCATGGATCCCCGATGACGTCGGGAATGACAGAGAGCGCCGTCCTTCCCGCCCCCGATCAGGTCGGGGATGACGCTAACCCGTCATTCCCGCGAACGCGGGAATCCATGAATTTTCACCCCCCAATCCCCTGCTAAACCGATGCCTTCACAGCAACAATCATGCGGCAGTGTGATGGTGGAAAACGCGAATCCGCGGCGCGATTTTTTCACGTAGGGTACGGGCTGCAACACGCATGTCGTACTCCGTTTGGAGGTTCATCCAGAAACGTGGCTCCATATTGAAAAACAAGCCAAGCCGCAAAGCCGTGTCGGCGGTAATCGGGCGATTACCATGCACCAATTCACTGATCCGACTGGGTGACACGTCAATGTCCGCCGCAAGCTGACGGGCCGATATGCCCATCGGCTTCATGAAGTCCTCCAGCAAGATTTCGCCGGGGTGAATTTCGTCAAGTAGTTCAGCCATGTTTACCTCTTAGTGGTAGTCCACAATTTCGACCCGGCGGGCACCGTCGTCATGCCACACGAAACAGATCCGCCACTGGTCATTGATGCGAATACTGTGTTGCCCTCGACGGTCGCCTTTTAATGCTTCAAGCTGGTTACCAGGCGGAACCCTCAAGCTGGGCAACTCACTGGCGGCATGTATTTGCAAGAGCTTCCGCCGCGCCACACGTTCAATGTTCTTGAACCGGGGCACGACCTGGCTACGGAAAAGCGCCTCGGTATCGACACAAGTGAACGAATGGATCATATTCACATTCTGTTCCGCATCACGGAATCCGTCAAGCAGTCCGGCTGTCACCGTCATTCCCGGCCCCCCACGTCATTCCCGCCCCCGATCAGGTCGAGGTCAGGCTGCAGCGGGAATCCAGGAAGTCATGGATCCCCGATCACGTCGGGGATGACGGACTAGGGTCGGGGATGACGGGCAGTAAGCCACGATTCAGACGGGCCCTTACACTACTGCCCTTCGCCGCCACCTGCGGCCATGCCTGTGCCGGATGAGACCGGCCAATTAACTTCCGCTACCCGACCGCCACTCGAACCGACCCACGCCTGTGATCACCCTAAAAAACGTCACGCTGCGCCGCAGCGCCAAAGTGCTGCTCGAAGGCGCGTCCGTCACACTGAACCCGGGTGAGAAAGTGGGCTTGGTAGGGCGCAACGGCGCTGGCAAGTCGTCGTTGTTTGCGCTGTTCAACGGCGGACTGCACGAGGACGTAGGTGAGTACTACATCCCCACCCAGTGGCGCATGGGCCAGGTGGCACAGGACATGCCTGAGACCAGCCAAAGCGCCACTGATTTCGTGGTGGAAGGCGACACCAACCTGCTCGCCGCCCAGCAAGAAGTGACCGCCTCTGAGGCCACTGAAGACTATGACCGCATGGCCCACGCCTACATGGCGCTGCAAGACGCCGGCGCCCACGACGCCCCGGCCCGCGCCCAGGCGCTCATTCTGGGCCTGGGCTTCAAAACCACCGAGCTCACCAACCCCGTCAACAGCTTCTCGGGCGGCTGGCGCATGCGGCTGCAACTTGCGCGCGCGCTGATGTGCCCGTCGGACCTGCTGCTGCTGGATGAGCCCACCAACCACCTGGACCTGGACGCCCTGGTCTGGCTGGAGGCCTGGCTCAAGCGCTATGAAGGCACCATGATCGTGATCAGCCACGACCGTGAGTTTCTGGACGCCGTCACCAACGTCACCCTGCACATCGACGCCGCCAAACTGGTGCGCTACGGCGGCAATTACTCCAAGTTTGAGGATATGCGCGCCGAGCAGATGGCGCTGCAGCAAACGGCGTTTTCCAAGCAACAAGACAAAATCGCCCATCTGCAAAAGTTCATCGCCCGTTTCAAGGCCAAGGCCAGCAAGGCCAAGCAGGCGCAAAGCCGCGTCAAAGCGCTGGACCGCATGGAAAAAATCGCTCCGCTGCTCAGCGAGGCGGACTTTACCTTCGAGTTCAAAGAGCCGGCCAACCTGCCCAACCCCATGCTCTCCATGCAGGGCGTCAGCTTCGGCTACCCCGCGCCCGAAGACGCGCCAGAAGGCACCCCACCCACCGTTATCGTGCAAAACGTCAGCCGCTCGGTGCTGGCCGGCCAGCGCATCGGCATTTTGGGCGCCAACGGCCAGGGCAAATCGACGCTGGTCAAAACCGTGGCACGGGCGCTGCAACCCATCGGCGGTGACGTCACCGAAGGCAAGGGCCTCAACATCGGCTACTTCGCCCAGCAAGAGCTGGACGTGCTGCGCCCGGCCGACACCCCGCTGGAGCACATGATCCGGCTGGTGAAAGACCTCACCGCCCTGGGCAAGATCGCCGGCCAGGCTACGCGCGAGCAAGACCTGCGCAGCTTTTTGGGCAACTTCAACTTCAGCGGCGACATGGTCAAGCAGTCCGTGGGCAGCATGAGCGGCGGCGAAAAAGCCCGCCTGGTGCTGTGCATGATCGTCTGGCAGCGCCCCAACCTGCTGCTGCTGGACGAACCCACCAACCACCTGGACCTGGCCACGCGCGAGGCGCTGAGCATGGCGCTCAATGAATTTGAAGGCACCGTGATGCTGGTCAGCCACGACCGCGCCCTGCTGCGCGCCGTCTGCGACGAATTCTGGATGGTCTCGCGCGGCGGCGTCGCCCCGTTTGACGGCGACCTGGACGACTACCAGCGTTATTTGCTCGACGAAGCCAAACGCCAACGCGAAGCCATCAAAGAGGCCAATGCAGCGCCCAAAGCTGCCGCCAAGCCAGCTGCCAAGGCGGCCGCACCGGCGCCAAGCCCACGAGCCGTACCCGCTCCTGCCCCCGGCGCCCGTGCCCTGCAACGCCAACTCGACGAGCTCGACACCCGCATGGCCGCCTTGCAGTCTGAGAGCACCACCCTGGAAGCCCGCCTCTGCACCGCCCTGCCCCCGCTGGAACTGGCCGAGCTGGGCAAACGACTCAAAGTGGTGGGCGCAGAGTTGCAGGTGCTGGAAGAACAGTGGCTCCAACTGTCTGAGGCTTTGGCCGCCTGAAGATGGATTCCCGTGTTCACGGGAATGACGGTAAGAAACTCGTCATCCCCGGCCACCAATGTGTCATCCCCGGCCACGATCGGGGATCCATGAATTCCCGCATTTAGCGCCATAAAATCCGAGCACAGACGTCCTTACCCCGACTCACCACCATGCCCCCAGACAAGCAATTCCACGTCTACATGCTGGCCAATGCACCAAAGGGCACTTTGTACATCGGCGTGACCTCCGACCTGGTCAAGCGGGTTTGGCAGCACAAGAGGGGCTTGCGGACGGGTTTGCCCGGCAATATGGCGTCAAATCCCTGGTTTGGTTTGAGCCCCAAAGCAGCGCAGAAGCCGCCATTAACCGCGAAAAGCAGCTAAAAAAATGGAATCGGGCGTGGAAAATTGAGCTGATTGAAGCCAGCAACCCCCACTGGCGAGACCTGTACAACGAGATCACCCGCTGAGCGAAGTCATGGATCCCCGGTCGCAGCCGGGGATGACGACTGGGGCCGGGGATGACGACTGGGGGGCGGGGATGACAGCCTACTTTTTCGTCATTCCCGTGAAAACGGGAACCCATGCCCGTAACACGTTCGTCAAAAAACTGCCATGGGAAGCAGTTAAACTTGATACCTAGACCAAAAGGTCTGTCTAATCAAAGACCGTGGTGTCCAAGCGGCCCTGGGGGCTCATTTTTAATGCAGCGCAAACAAACCTAAGGTTCCGTGTCTTGGCAATCCACCAGTTTCCCTCGTTAAACCCGGTTCCGCAGCACATTGCTGTCATCATGGACGGCAACAGGCGCTGGGCGCAAAAGCGGTCTCTGCCTGTGGCCATGGGGCATGCCAGTGGCGCGCGGCGGGTGCGGGACCTGGTTAAGGCCTGCACCGAACGCGGCGTCAAGTTCCTTACTTTGTTTGCTTTCAGCACTGAGAACTGGAAGCGCCCTGAAGACGAAGTCGCGGGCTTGATGGGCCTTTTGTCGCTGTACCTGCAAAAAGAAGTGAGCGACATGGCCACGCAGGGCGTGCGCCTCAAGATCATTGGCGATACATCAGGCTTTAGCACACGCATCCAAAGCCTGATCCAAGACGCTCAGGCCAACACCGCACACAACAGCGCCATCACCCTCACCATCGCTATCAATTACGGCGGACGGTGGGACCTTCTTGAGGCCTTCAAGGGCTGGCAAGCGGCTCACCCCGGCGAACCGGCCGAGCACTTGACCGAGTCCGCCCTGGCGCACCACCTCAGCACGGCCTATGCGCCAGAGCCAGACCTGCTGATCCGCACCGGTGGCGAGGCCAGAGTCAGCAACTTCATGCTCTGGCAACTGGCCTATACCGAGCTGTATTTCACCGATGTGCTCTGGCCCTCCTTCGGGGCTAACGAGCTTGATCGCGCCATCGTCTCTTATGCCCAGCGCGACCGCCGGTTTGGCGGGGGCAGCATGGACAAAATTGTTAAAGTTTCAATAATCTAGTTTATGCATCTCACCCGCAAGCTTGCGATTCGGTCCGTCCTACTTGCCAGCGCAGTGAGCTGGGTGGGCTTGCTCAGCGCGCCGGTCTGGTCGCAAGGGGTTGCGCCTGGCGTGACGGGAACTGTGACGCTGGGTAGCACACCGGGTTTTTCAAGCGCTGTGCCGGCCATGGCGGCGCCGGCAGCGGCTGACACTGCCGGCGCCAATGCAGCCAGCCTACCCGGGCTGCCTGGCCGGACACCGGCCAACCCGGGGGCATCGTTCGGAGCGGCCGGTGATGCCATTGCGCCAGCTGGTTTTGCTAAAGCACCGGCGTTAAATCAAAACACTGCCGACGGCAAGGCAGACGCCAAGAAGGACGCAAAGGCCCCACTTGCAGATGCCGAACGCGAGCCCTTCATCCCCGAAACCGAATTCCAACGCTTCGTCTTCAGCGCCACAGGCCAAGCGCTCAAGCTTTACGGCTACGAGCTGTTTGCCAACCCAGCCAGTTTTGGCGCGGCGCAGGCTGCGCCGGTACCTGCCGGCTACATCCTCGGGCCGGGTGACGAACTGGTGGTGCAGGTCAATGGCCTGGCCGACCTGAACACGAACCTGGTCATAGACCGCGATGGCCGCGTCCAGGTACCCAAGGTTGGGCCCCTGAACCTGGCTGGCGCACCGCTGAATGACGCCGAAAAAATCTTCCGTAACCACATTGGCAAGGTGTTTCGCAATTTCACGGTCAGCGTCACCATGGGCCGCCTGCGCAGCATTGAGGTCTTTGTGGTGGGCCAAGCCCGCAAACCAGGCAAGCACGTCATCAGCAGCCTGTCGTCACTGATCAATGCCTTGTTTGAGACCGGTGGCCCCAGCGCCAATGGCAGCCTGCGCGCCATAGAGCTGCGCCGCGCCGGCAGAAAAATCGCCACCATTGACCTGTATGCCTTTTTGGCCCGTGGCGACAACAGCACAGACACCCAGTTGCTCGCCGGGGACGTCGTCTTTATCGCCCCTGCTGGCCCACGCGCCGCCCTGCTGGGCACCCTGAATGCCCCGGCCATCTACGAGCTGCGTGGCAACGAGACCATCAACGATATGTTGGCCCTGTCGGGTGGCCTGCCCACGCTGGCTGCGCCACAAAAAGCCCAGCTGGAACGCGTCGACGCCCAGAAAGAGATTGCCCGCTATGTGCAAGACTTTGCACTTGATGCCAAAGGCCTGGCCCAGCCCCTGAAGGCCGGCGACATCCTTACGGTGTTCCAGATCAGCCCGCAAATTGCCAACGTGGTCACCCTGCAAGGCAATGTGGCAGCACCACTGCGCTACAACTTTCGGCCGGGCATGCGCGTGGCAGACCCATTTAGTGACACGCGCCTGCTGATTCCCGGCAGCTACTGGACAGCCTTGAACCAGGGCGCCACGGCTGGCAACTATTCGCGCCCAGAGGTCAACCTTGACTACGCCACCATTCAGCGCCTAGACCCCAGCACACTGCGCACCCGGCTCATCGCCTTTAACCTGCAAAAGGCTGTGGCCCGGAACGAGCTGGAAAACCTGCCCCTTCTCAGCGGCGACATTGTCACGGTTTACAAACCGGCAGATGCTGGCCCAGAAACCGAAGACAGCGTCACCATCAACGGCGAGCTGGTCGATGGCAGCCATCGCTTCGTCTGGCGACCCGGCTTTGCCATTAATGACATCATCCCCAGCGCGCGCTGGCTGGTGGACTACTACAACTACTGGCAGCGCCCCGCCTCCCGCGGCCTGAGCAACGACATCAACTGGGACTATGCCCAGGTCATCCGCCGTGTACCCGGTAACCTGAGCACCAAAGCCATCACCTTTAACCTGGGCAACGCCGTGCTCAGGGGCACTCGGGCAGACAATATCCAGCTGGAGCCGGGTGACCAGATTGCCCTGTTCACCACAACCCAACAGCCCGTGCCGCTAGAAAAGCGGCTGCAAATGGTCACCCTGTCGGGTGAAGTCAATGTCCCCGGCAGATACCAGGTGCAAACCGGAGACACCCTGCCGGCCCTGATTGCCCGCGCCGGTGGCCTTAGCAGCAATGCTTTTTCCTACGGCATCGTATTCACACGTGAATCCACCCGCCTGCAACAGCAAGAGAATCTGGACAAAACCATCCGCCGGCTAGAGACAGAGGTCAACGCGCAGGTGGCCTCCAACCTGCAAAACGTCACTGATTCTGAAAAAGGCTCAGCGGTGCAGGCCCAGATCGCCGGCCCAAAAATCTTGCTGGATCGGGCGAAAAACTTCAAGGCCAGTGGCCGCATTTCGCTGGAGCTAGACCCAGTTAACACCCAACTGCCGCCCCTGGCAGTGGAAGACGGCGACCAGATCAACGTGCCCAGCCGGCCCAGCTTTGCGGGCGTGTTTGGTGAGGTCATGGCCGAGACCTCTTTCATCCACAACCCAGCTTTCACAGTGGCCAATTACCTGGACAAAGCCGGCCTCACCCGCGATGCTGACGTGGACAACATCATGCTGGTGCGCGCGGATGGATCAGCCGAAGCCGCCAGCGGTCGCACCACCTTCTTCAGTTTTAGCTCTAGCCTGTCCAGCAAAAAGCTCAACCCCGGCGACACTATTTTTGTACCCGGCGTGATCGACCGGCGCAGTGCCTACAGCGTATTCATCCAGGGCGCCAAAGACTGGACCGCCCTGCTCTACCAATTCGGTCTGGGCGCCGCCGAACTCAAAACCTTGAGCAGCATCAATTGATGATGACCATGACATCATGGATCCCCGATCAAGTCGGGAATGACATCCAAATCCGTCATTCCCGCCGTTACTCGTCATTCCCGGCCACGACCGGGAATCCATGGATCCCCGCATGCGCGAGGATGACATCCAGTACCCGTCATTCCCGCCCCCTACCCGTCATTCCCGCGAAAGCGGGAATCCATGCATTCATGGATCCCCGATCAAGTCGGGGATGACAGGAAATTACTCCAACCATGACTGATCGAGCCACACCAATTACGAAACAGCTTGCATCCATCCTTCAGGATGAGCCGCAACTTGAGTTTGCCGTTTTGGTGGGCAGCCGTGCCACTGGCACAGCGCAGCCACAGAGCGATTGGGATATTGCGTTGCAATGGGCCTTTGGCACAGACTGGCTGGCCACGCTTGGTAGCACTGAAACCCTCAGGCACAAACTAGCAGCAGCCCTGGTCCTCAGCCCCTCCGATATTGACCTTATTGATCTGCGTGGCGCCAACCTTGCCATGCGCGCCAGCGTGGCTGAAGAAGGCCTGCCGCTGTCTGGGGAAGACTCTTTGGCATGGGCCCATTTTTTGCAACGCACTTGGCGCGATCTGGAAGACTTTTATTGGGACAAGCAGCATGCGGCTTGATCTCTATCAAGCCGAGACCGCCCGGATTGCTGCGGGGCAAGCTGCATTGCTGGCCAACGCAAAGGCCATCCTCGCCAACATGCAAAGTTTATCGCCACTGGAACAAAACGGCGTGCTGCACGCCCTGCAGGTTTTGATTGAAAATGCCATCGGCAAGGCCAAGCAATTGCTCAAAGCCAGCAACCAGCCCGTTCCCGTCTCTGGCTATGACGCCTTCAAGGCACTTGCCGCCCACAACCTCATCGCCACAGCAGACCTGCTCGAATGGAACGCCGCCATTGGCCTGCGAAACCGCATCGTGCACGACTACATGAACATCGACATGGCACAAGTCCTCAACTTGGTCGCCACCGACAAAGCCCAATTCATTATCCGGTTCCTCACCACACCCGTTACCCTGGCGGATGCGGAAATACATGGATCCCCGCATTAGCGAGGATGACATCCAATGCTCGTCATCCCCGCCCCCTCTCGTCATTCCCGGCCACGACCAATGGGATGGACGCTCCCACCTAAGCGGCATCGTAATGTGCCAAAGTGGAGATGCGAATCAACCACTTAAACAGACAGGAGCGTCCGACATGAAGATTACTACAGTAGGCATCGATCTGGCAAAGAACGTGTTCCAGGTGCACGGGGTCAACGAGTTTGGAAAGACCGTCGTCAAGAAGCAATTGCGCCGTGACCAGGTAGCCGAGTATTTCGTAAATCTACCGGCTTGCTTGATAGGCATGGAGGCGTGCGGTAGTGCTCATTACTGGGCGCGCAAGCTGCAGGGATTTGGGCACACCGCCGTGCAGCTCTGCTTGGTCCACATGGTGCGCCACAGTCTGAACTTCGTGGGCTGGAAGCAGCGCAAGGAAGTCGCCGCCGATTTGCGGCTGATTTACAGCGCAGCCACCGAGGACGAGGCCCTGCTCAGGCTCACAGAATTCGAGGGCAAGTGGGATGCATCGTTTGCGCCGATTGGCCAGTCCTGGCGGCGCAACTGGACGCGCCTGACGCCGTTCTTTGACTACCCCACTGACATCCGCAAAGTGATTTACACGACCAATGCCATTGAGTCGGTGAATATGAGCCTGAGGAAAATCACCAAAACCCGAGGCTCGATTCCAACCGATGAGGCCGTCTTCAAATTGTTCTACCTGGCACTGAACAACATCAGCCAGAAATGGACCATGCCGATACGAGATTGGAAGGCGGCTTTGAATCGCTTTACTATCCAGTTTGACGAGCGCATGCCGCGCGTCTAACTCAACCGCCGTTTACACAAAATTCGGGACACCCTCGCCGGCTTCAACCTTTGCACATCAATCTCAATGCAAAGCCGCCAGTGCCGCCTCTGGCGCCTTGTCCAACACTTTTAAGAGTGACTTGGCCGCGCCCGTTGGGCAGCGTTTGCCCTGCTCCCAGTTGCGAATGGTGTCCAGGGAGACGTCAATGCGGAGCGCAAACTCGGCCTGGCTAAAACCAAGCCGGCGTCGAACACGGCGTGCAAACTTTGCCGCATCGATCATGGTGTCGGCTTCGTCCGCAGTCTTTTGCACGGAGATTTCTGCTTGCGTCGTGGCATCCACGCGTTGGGGATCAATTCGACCCACGTTTTGGGGCTCAGGGCCATGGACGTCAATCGTCATTCGGACGGTTTTCATAGTGCTTTACCTCGCGTTGGTTAGCCTTTCGAGCGGAAATGATGCGCACGACATCACTCCTTGGCGTGTAGGCGATCACAAAAACACGTGCTTCGATGCTGCCCATCAGTCGGTATCGATCCTCGCCATAGCTGTATCGCGTGTCTTGCCAAATCATTCGGTTTGGATCGGCAAAAGCAAAGGCGGCGTAGGCAAAGTCAAATCCTCGCTGCCGAAAGCATGCGTCGCTCTTGGCCTCGTCCCACTCAAACTTCATGAAGGAAGTATAGTCCATTGAACCACTACCGGCAAGGAGGAGGCGCGAAGCCATCATCCCCGCCCCGCGGTCCGTCACCGACCATCCCCTCGTCGTCCCCGACCCGCCCTTCGATAGGGGTAGAGAAGGACTTGCGTCCTCCCCTCCCTCCGAACCGTGCGTGCGGTTCTCCCGCACACGGCTCTCCAGTTGGTGGTTTCCTCATCGGGATTGGCTCGCTCGGTGGGCTGCTTCCATGGTGAACAGTCCCAGGTTTGCGAAGTATGCATTTGGCCATCGCCTGTGATCGTCGAATAGGGATCAATACCGCGCTCAAAAGCCAGAAAAGTGCGCTTCTTGGCAGCCGTTCACATCCTTGAAGCCTTTGGGACTTTTGCCCCGTACCCGGCGCTGTCCTGCCTCGAAACGATAGCCCAGAAACTCAAAGCCCTGCCCCTTGACCAGACAGTCCCAGATGTGGGTCTTGTCTGGATGCAGGGTCAGGCCGTTTTCTTGCACCCATGCTTTGACCTCTTCGAGTGCCGCCTGCGCTTGTGACGCGGTTTGGCACAGGATGACGAAGTCGTCGGCATAGCGCACCATGCAGTAGCCCAGCCCTGACATCTTGACGTCCAGGGGGTGCAGGTACAGATTGGCCAGCAACGGGCTGATGACAGCGCCTTGTGGGGTGCCTGCCGTTGGTGTCCAACTTTGCATGTCCTGAACGATGTCTTGTTGCAGCCAACTCGCCAGCAGTTGCAGCAGGCGACCATCGCTGATGTGCTCTTCGATTCTCTTTGTAAACAGGTCGTGCGGGATGCTGTCAAAGTAGCCTTTGAGGTCAGCGTCCACCACGTGGGTGTAGCCAGCCCTGAGGTGGGCGTCAACTTCCCGCAGCGCGTCTTTGCAGCCTCTGCCCGGTCGGAATCCGTAGCTTATGTCCAGAAATTCTTTCTCAAAGATCGGCTCTATCACCCGTTTGACCGCCGTTTGCACGATCCGGTCTTTGACGGTGGGGATGCCCAAGGGTCGCGTTTTACCGCCCGCTTTGGGTATTTCTACCCGCCGCACCGCTTGGGGTCTGTACGTTCCTTGTTCGAGGTCTCTGGCCAGTTCGCCCAGTTACGCCAGTTCATTGGCCGCAAATCCTTCTACGCTTTGCCGGTCTATGCCCGCCGCCCCCTTGTTCGCTTTGACTTGTTGCCAAGCCGCTTGCAGGGTGCTTGGGCGATAAACTTTGTCGATGAGGCTAAACCATTTGCGTCCCTTGACGCCGTTGCCCAGCGCCGCCAACATGCGCTCGGTCCAGATTGCACGATCCACCCACGCCGATTGGCTTGGGGCAGATTCAGTTTGTTTAGCCTTTTCTGGCACTGTCACTGATTCGCTCATGCTTTCATACCTTCCGTACTCTGCGTCTCCACCTTCCTGCCACCCTTGGCTCGTGCGGCTTTCCTACTCCGCACTTCTCGGTCTGCCGTCTGCACGGTTTAGGCTCAAGGGGGTAGCCCCCGGTTATCCAGACTTCTCGTCTGCGCAGCGTTTCCACTGCGTCTTGGCCTTGCCTGCTCTGCCAGCCCTGCGCTACTACGATGGCTCTGACTCCTGCCGCCCGTCACCTCGGGCTGCAGGTCTCCCCGCTTATCTCACGACATCTTCCTGGCATTCCGCCTCCAACCACGTTGCGTGCTCCGGTATCGTTTTACACGCCACAACCAGCGTACCGGACGTATTTCGGACTTCGCCTTAGATGAGCAGGATCGTCGCCACACACCGCCGAATCGAGTTCGTCGTCCTGCGGACTGCCAGTTCGCCTCCAGTTGCTCCCCACCCCGCCTCGCAGCGACGCATTTACCTTCGGCTACAGGGTCTTGGCTTACCCTGGCACGGACTTTCACCGTGCTGGTGTCGCGCCTTCACGGGCGCACTCATCCCCGACGTGATCGGGGATCCATGCAGCCCTGAAATCCTGCCCTATAGCTACCTACAATCTGTGCACAACACAAAGGGACCCCATGACAACAACGCGCAAAGGCATCATCCTGGCCGGTGGCTCCGGCACGCGGCTTTACCCGGTGACGCAGGCGGTCAGCAAGCAGCTGATGCCGGTGTACGACAAGCCGATGATTTATTACCCCTTGAGCACGCTGATGCTGGCGGGCATCCGCGAGGTGCTGGTGATCTCTACCCCGCAAGACACGCCGCGCTTTGCCGAACTGCTGGGCGACGGCAGCCAGTGGGGCATGCACATTGAGTATGCGGTGCAGCCGAGCCCAGATGGCCTGGCGCAGGCTTTCATCATTGGCCGCGAGTTTGTAGCCGACCAGCCCAGTGCGCTGGTTTTGGGTGACAACATTTTTTACGGCCATGATCTGGTCAAGCAGCTGCAAAGCGCCAACGGCCAAACCGCCGGCGCCACGGTTTTTGCCTACCATGTGCATGACCCAGAGCGCTATGGCGTGGTGGCCTTTGATGCGCAACAGCGCGCCATCAGCATTGAAGAAAAGCCCAAGCAACCCCAGAGTAATTACGCCGTAACCGGCCTTTATTTTTATGACCGCCAGGTGTGCGACATTGCGGCCAGCATCAAGCCCTCAGCGCGGGGCGAGCTGGAGATCACCGACGTGAACCGCCGCTACCTGGAGCTGGGCCAGCTGAATGTAGAAATCATGGGCCGCGGCTACGCCTGGCTGGACACCGGCACCCACGACAGCTTGTTAGAGGCCGCCAGCTTTATCGCCACATTGCAGAAGCGCCAGGGCCTGCAGGTGGCTTGCCCGGAGGAGATTGCCTATGGTCTACGGTGGATCAATGCCGAGCAACTGCAAAAATTGGCAGCGCCGCTGGCCAAAAACGGTTATGGGCAGTATTTGCTGGGGTTGTTGAAGTAAGCCATGCCGTACACCGTCACCCCCACCGCCCTGCCCGGCGTGCTGATCTTGGAGCCCAAGGTGTTTGGCGATGCGCGCGGCTTCTTTTTTGAGAGCTTTAACGCGCGCGACTTTGCGCAGTGCACTGGGTTGGATGTGCAGTTTGTGCAAGACAACCACAGCAAATCAGCCCAGGGCGTGCTGCGTGGCCTGCATTACCAGATCCAGCACCCGCAGGGCAAGCTGGTGCGGGTGACGCAGGGCGAGGTGTTTGACGTGGCGGTAGACCTGCGCCGCAGCTCACCCCACTTTGGCCAGTGGGTGGGCGTGACATTGAGCGCCGACAACCACCGCCAACTGTGGGTGCCGCCGGGCTTTGCCCACGGCTTTGTCGTAACCAGCGACAGCGCCGAGTTTTTGTACAAGACCACCGACTACTGGTACCCCGAACACGAACGCAGCCTGCTGTGGAACGACCCCACCGTAGGCGTGCAGTGGCCGCTGCAATCCCCCCCCCAACTTGCCGCCAAAGACGCGGCCGGCAAACTGCTCGCGGATGCAGACGTGTTTACTTGAGTAGCCGGGGATAATCTCACCCCATGAACCCCCTGCTCACCAAACTTCACCCCTACCCCTTTGAGCGCCTGCGCCAGCTGTTTGCCGGCTCGGTGCCCAACCCGGCTTATGCGCCGATCAGCATGGGTATGGGTGAGCCAAAACATGCCACGCCGCCCTTTATTCAGCAGGCGATGGTGGACGCCATCTACAGCACGCCGAGTGGCCTAGCGGCCTACCCGGCCACCGCGGGCGAGCCCAAACTGCGCGAGGCCTGCTGCCAGTGGCTGCAGCGCCGCTATGGCCTCAGCCTGAACCCGGCCACCCAAGTGCTGCCGGTTAATGGCTCGCGTGAGGCGCTGTTTGCCTTGGCCCAGACGGTTGTTGCGCCCTCGCCCACCGGGCAAGCGGCGCCGCTGGTGGTCTGCCCCAACCCGTTCTACCAAATCTACGAAGGCGCAGCCCTGCTGGCCGGGGCCGAACCCTACTTTGTGGCCAGCGACCCGGCACGCAACTTTGCCGCCGACTGGGACAGCGTGCCCGAGGCGGTCTGGGCCCGCACCCAGCTGCTGTTTGTCTGCTCCCCCGGCAACCCGACCGGCGCTGTGATGCCCCTGGCGGAGTGGCAAAAGCTGTTTGCGCTGAGTGACCGGCACGGCTTTGTGATTGCCTCGGACGAGTGCTACAGCGAGATTTATTTCCGTGACGAGCCGCCGCTGGGTGGGCTGGAAGCGGCCGCACAACTGGGCCGGGCCGATTTCAAAAACCTGATCGCCTTCACCAGCCTGTCCAAGCGCAGCAACGTGCCGGGCATGCGCAGCGGTTTTGTGGCGGGCGACGCGGCGCTGATCAAGCCGTTTTTGCTGTACCGCACCTACCACGGCAGCGCCATGAGCCAGGTGGTGCAGAGCGCCAGCGTCGCCGCCTGGGGCGACGAGGCGCACGTGGTGGACAACCGGGCCCAGTACCGCCGCAAGTTTGCCCAGGTCACGCCGATATTGGCCGAGGTGCTGGACGTGGCCCTGCCCGACGCCGGCTTTTACCTGTGGGCCCGGGTGCAGGGCGACGACGCGGCTTTTGCCCGTGAGCTGCACGCTCTTTACAATGTGACGGTTTTGCCCGGTTCCTACCTGGCCCGCGAGGGCCCGGGCGGTAACCCAGGGACGCAGCGTATTCGCATGGCCCTGGTGGCCGAGACTGCTGAATGCGTGGAAGCGACCCAGCGCATTGTTAAATTTGTCACATCCAGAACCTGAAAGAAGAAACCGACATGACCCAAGCCCTGCAAGCCACCCTGGACGCCGCGTGGGAAGACCGCGCCAACTTTTCGCCCAAGTCGGCGCCGCCCGAGATTGTGGCTGCCGTGGACCACGTGATCGCCGAGCTCAACGGCGGACGCCTGCGGGTGGCCACCCGTGACGGCGTGGGGCAGTGGACCACGCACCAGTGGATCAAAAAAGCCGTGCTGCTGAGTTTTAGGCTCAAGGACAACGCCATCATGCGCGCTGGCGACCTGGGCTTTTTTGACAAGGTACCGACCAAGTTCTCGCACCTGGACGAGGCCGCCATGAAAGCCAGCGGCGTGCGCGTGGTGCCCCCAGCCGTGGCACGGCGCGGCAGCTACCTGGCCAAGGGCGTGATTTTGATGCCCTCTTATGTGAACATCGGCGCCTATGTGGACGAAGGCACCATGGTCGACACCTGGGCCACCGTGGGCTCTTGCGCCCAGATTGGCAAGAACGTGCACCTGAGCGGTGGCGTGGGCATTGGCGGCGTGTTGGAGCCGATGCAAGCCGGCCCCACCATCATTGAAGACAACTGCTTCATCGGTGCCCGCTCCGAGGTGGTAGAAGGCGTGATCATTGAAGAAAACTCGGTCATCTCCATGGGCGTGTACATTGGCCAGAGCACCCCCATCTACGACCGCGCCACCTGCACCGTGACTTACGGCCGCGTGCCCGCCGGCTCGGTGGTGATTAGCGGCAGCATGCCCAAAGACGGCGGCAAATACAGCCTGTACGCCGCCATCATCGTCAAACGGGTCGATGCCCAAACCCGCGCCAAGACCAGCCTGAACGACCTGCTGCGGGATTGAGCCCCACCCCCGTCATCCCCGACCTGATCGGGGATCCATCGCCCATGGATTCCCGGTCGTGGCCGGGAATGACGATTGCCGAGCTGATCACCCAAAGCGCCCGCCAACTCGAAGCGGCCGGCCTGTCCTTTGGCCACGGCACAGAAAATGCCTTTGACGAAGCAGCCTGGCTGGTGCTGTGGCGCCTGGGCCTGCCGCTGGACACCGCGCTGGATGATCCCGCCACCAACCCAGATTCAAAGGCAAATCAGGCTGTAAGCGTTGTCCAGCAAGGCGAGGTTGCTATTCTTTTAGAAGCACGCATCCAAACCCGAAAGCCCGCCGCCTACCTGACCCAAGAAGCCTGGCTGATGGGCGTGCCGTTTTATGTGGACGAGCGCGTCATCGTGCCGCGATCTTTGATTGCCGAGTTGCTTTTTGACGAATCTCTGGACTGCTGGCTGTGCGCCGACACCCGCCGCGCGCTAGACCTCTGCACCGGCAACGGCAGCCTGGCGGTGCTGGCAGCCATGGTCTGGCCTGAGCTGGCGGTGGACGCGTCCGACCTGTCACCCGATGCGCTGGCAGTGGCCCGCATCAATGTGGACAAGCACGGCCTGCACGAGCGCATCACACTGCTGACGTCTGACGGTTTGGCCCAGGTGCACGGGCCGTATGACCTGATCATTTGCAATCCGCCCTACGTCAATGCCCGCAGCATGGCGGCCTTGCCAGCCGAGTTCAAGGCAGAGCCGGCGCTGGCGCTGGATGGCAACCGGGCTGGCAGCGTCGATGGCATGGATTTCATCCGCACCTTGTTGGCACAGGCGCCGGCCCAGATGACAGCGGACGGCGTGCTAGTGCTAGAGATCGGCAACGAACGCGATCACTTTGAATCTGCCTTCCCCCAACTAGAGCCGATCTGGCTAGCCACCAGCGCTGGCGACGACCAGGTGATGCTGCTGACGCGCGAGGCGCTGCAATAGTTGAAAGAGCTTGGGGGGCATGGATTCCCGGTCGTTGCCGGGAATGACGGGTGTTTGTCATCCTCGCGCACGCGGGGATCTAGGACTTCTGCCAGAAACTAAGCTAAATACTGCTCAAACCGCGCCTTGATGCCGCCCATGGCCTCTGCGCTCAGGCGGTTGCCGTATTGGCTGACCACCTGCGCAGCGGCCTGATTGGCCAGCCAGGCGGCTTGGGTATGGCTGTGGCCGTGGGTGACGGCGTACAAAAAGGCGCCGGCAAACATGTCGCCCGCGCCGTTGGTGTCAATCGCCTTGACTGTTGCGGCAGGCACCGCCGGCTGGCCGCCCCCTTCCAGCACGATGCAGCCGAGTGGGCCACGTGTGAGGCAAACAGTACGGGCCAGCGGCGCGATTTGAGCGCAAATCTGCGCCATGTCTTGGGTGCCACACCAGACCTGGGCTTCTTCTTCATTGCAAAACAGGAAGTCCAGGCCGTCGCCGATGATGGCGTCCAGCCCGGGGCGGCAAAAATTGATCATCGACACATCGCTGAGCGTGCTGGCCAGGGCCACACCAGCGGCTTTGGCGATGGCCCGTCCTTGCAGTGCGGCGTCCAGCCCTGTGGGTGAGGCGGCCAGGTAGCCTTCCATGTAATAGACCTGCGAGCGGGCGATGTCGGCCTCATGCAGGGACGTGTGGTCCAGATCGGCGGTAGCGCCCAAAAAGGTGCTCATGCTGCGCTCGGCATCGGGCGTGACCATCACCATGCAGCTGCCGGTCTGGCCCGGCAGCTGATGGGTGTGCGTGAGGTTGGTGGCCACACCGTGCGACAGCAGGTCTTGCGTGTAAAACGCGCCCAATTCATCGTCCGCCACCCGGCAGGAGTAAAAGGCCTTGCCGCCCAGTTGCGACAGGGCCACCACAGTATTACCGGCCGAGCCGCCACCCGTACGCCGGGTTTTGGCACCGTGCAGGTGGCCTAGCAGTTCCGTGCGTCTTGGCGCATCAATCAGCGTCATATGCCGCTTGTCCACCCCCATGGTCTGGAGCTGATCGTCAGAGACTTCGTATTCAGAGTCGACCAGGGCGTTGCCGATGGCGTAGAGGTGGTAGCGGGTCATGGGTTGGGCGCGGATAGGTTGAGAAAAATCATGTCAAAAGACAGGGGCTGCAGTGTAGCGTCGGCTAACAGGCGAGATGCCAATTGGGTCGTTATACTGAGTTATTTAAAAATCAGTATAACCACCCTGTGCTGTACACACCACTCTCCACAAATGCGCAAACGGCTTATGCTGCCCTGAGCAGTGCCAGCAGGTTGGAGGACGTTCGTACTGTGGCTGAACTGCCAGGCAGTTTTTCAAGGAAGTTGATCAAGGGCAGGGGGTACTGGTATTACCAGACCCCCGACATGACCGGCAAACAAATCCAAATTTTTCTGGGATCCGCCTCGGACGACCTGTCCGAGCTGATCGCGCTACACCGCAGCGGCGACGCCAAAAAAGTGCATCTGCGGCAGCTAACCCGTCAATCCATTGCAGCTGGGTGCCCCGCCATTGTGCCAACTCACGCCAAAATTATCGAACGTCTGTCCGATGCGGGCTTTTTTCGGGCGGGGGGGATCTTGGTCGGGACGCACGTGTACATGGCCTACCAAAATTACCTCGGTGTGCGCTGGCAGTCGGCGGCGCAAACGGTTGACCTGTATTTCGCGCACGCGGGGCGCAACGTTTCGGTTGCTATCCCATCTGACGTGACCATGGATATGGGGAGCGAAATCGAGGCCTTGAAAATGGGATTCGTGCCCGTCAAGAGCCTGACCACCTACGTCAAGTCCGACGAACGCGACTTGCAGATTGATTTCGTCACCTGCCGGCATCGAGGCGGTGACACGCCGGTGCTGATCAAGGCACTCAATGCCACGATGCAGCCGCTCAAGTTCATGGAGTTTTCCATGGAGGCGCCGATTCAGGTCACCTTACTGGCGCAGCGTGGCCCGACCACGGTGAATGCGCCACCGCCAGAAAAATACGCCTTGCACAAGCTGCTGGTATTTGGCGAGCGGCCGCAAACCATGCGGGTCAAGGCCGGCAAGGACTTGGACCAGGCGGCATCACTGATCGCCTACTTGGCCGACCATGACGCCGAATTGTTGGGCGAAACCTGGCAGCAGCTGCTGGCACGCGGGCCAGGCTGGCGAAGCCGGGCCGTGGAGGGCCTGCAGGCCATGAAAGCGAGGTACCCGGACGTGGACACCTCAGCCTTGAGCGCCTAGCGGCGCCCACCAAGGCTTAGCCCATGTGCAGACCGCCATTCACCGAGAAATCGGCACCAGTGGCGTAGCCGCCTTCTTCTGACGCGAGCCAGGCGATGATGGATGCGATCTCGCTCGGTTCACCCAGGCGTTTGACCGGCACGGTGGCGACGATTTTGTCGAGCACATCCTGGCGAATGGCCTTGACCATGTCGGTGCCGATGTAGCCCGGACTGACGGTGTTGACTGTAACGCCCTTGGTGGCCAACTCTTGCGCCAGCGCCATAGAGAAGCCGTGCATGCCGGCCTTGGCGGCCGAGTAGTTGGTCTGGCCAGCCTGGCCTTTTTCACCATTGACCGACGAAATGTTGATGATGCGGCCCCAGCCCTTCTCCACCATGTCGGCCACCACTTGTTTGGTGACGTTGAACATGGAGTTGAGGTTGGTTTCGATCACTGCATCCCAGTCCTCGCGCGTCATCTTGATGAACATGCGGTCTTTGGTGATGCCGGCGTTGTTGACCAGTACATCGATGCTGCCGTGCTCGGCCTTGGTCTTGGTGAAGGCCTCGACCGTGGAATCCCAGTTGCCGACATTGCCGACCGAAGCATAGAAGGTATACCCTTGGGCGGCCTGCTCGGCGATCCACTTGACGTGGTCACGTGTGGGGCCGCAGCCGGCGATAACCTTGTAGCCCTCTTTGTGCAGACGCTGGCAAATGGCGGTTCCGATGCCACCCATGCCCCCGGTGACGTACGCGATTTTTTGACTCATGATGCTCTCCTCTTAGTTATGAACTGACTTAAAACTGAGTTCTGCGTTGCGCTTAGCGCTCGATGGTGAGGGCCACGCCCATGCCGCCGCCGATGCACAGGCTGGCAATGCCTTTTTTGGCGTTACGCCGCTGCATCTCGTGCAGCAGCGTGACAAGAATACGGCAGCCAGAGGCCCCGATGGGATGCCCAATGGCGATCGCACCGCCATTGACGTTGACCTTGCTGGTGTCCCAGCCCATTTGCTGGTTCACGGCGCAGGCCTGGGCGGCGAAGGCTTCGTTGATTTCCAAAAGGTCAAGATCGGCCGCGCTCCAGCCGGCACGGGCCAGGGCTTTTTGCGAGGCCGGCACAGGGCCCATGCCCATCAGCGCCGGGTCCAGGCCGCTGGTGGCAAAGCTGGCGATGCGGCCCAGTGGCATCAGGCCCAAGGCGGCTGCTTTTTTGGCGGTCATCACCATCACGGCGGCAGCGCCGTCATTCAGGCCCGAAGCATTGCCGGCAGTGACGCCACCGGCCTTGTCAAAAGCGGGCCGCAACCCGGCCAGCGCTTCGGCGTTGGTCTTGCGGTTAAGGTATTCGTCCGCCGCAAACACCAGCGGGTCGCCTTTTTTCTGGGCAATACTGAAGGGCACGATCTCGTCGGTGAACTTGCCCGCGTCTTGGGCGGCCGCGGCTTTTTGCTGGCTTGACAGGGCCAGCGCGTCCTGCATGTCGCGGGTAATGCCGTAGGCCTTGGCCACGTTTTCGGCGGTAATGCCCATGTGGTACTGGTTGTAGACGTCCCACAGGCCGTCGACGATCATGCTGTCGACCATTTTCCAGTCGCCCATGCGCTGGCCGTCGCGACTGCCCATCAGCACGTGGGGGCTGGCACTCATGTTTTCCTGGCCGCCAGCGATCACGATCTCGCTGTCGCCCCAAGCCACGGCTTGCGCGGCCAACATCACGGCCTTAAGACCAGAGCCGCAAACGGCATTGATGGTCAGGGCGGGCGACTCTTTGGCAATGCCGCTTTTAAGCAGGGCCTGACGCGCGGGGTTTTGGCCGGCACCAGCGGCCAGCACCTGGCCCATGATGACCTCACCCACCTGCTCAGGCGCCAAGCCGGTACGGGCCAGCAGTGCCTTGATGACGGCTGCGCCCAGCTCAGGCGCCGGCGTCTTGGCCAAGGTGCCACCAAATTTGCCAACCGCAGTGCGGGCAGCCGAAACGATCACGATGTCTTGCATTTTTTGCCTCCAAATAAACGAACGATAGTATTGAAAAAAATTGACTTGTGTTGCTTAGCACTTCGCGAAAACAGTTCCGTCATGCTTGGCTTGACCGAGCACCCATGGGACCCTGGATTCCCGATCGTGGCCGGGAATGACAGGTTGCTTTTGCGGGAATGACAGGCATCGTCACAAGCTGGACCATCGGCCTTAGGCCTTGGCCTTGACATAGCGGCCCGGGGCGGGTTCGATGGCTTTGTAGTTGCCTTTGCCATAGGTCTTGGGCGCAGCAATCTGCTTGCCGGCGTGGCTTTGCAACCAGTTGGCCCAATCGGTCCACCAGCTGCCGGCGTGCTCGGTGGCACCTGTCTGCCAGTCGGCTTGCGAAGCGGGGAATTTGCCATCTTCACGCAACCAATGGCTGCGCTTTTTGGCAGCGGGCGGGTTGATCACACCAGCGATATGGCCAGACGCGCCCATGACAAAACGCTTTTGGCCCGGCAAGTGCTGGGTGGATGCGTAAGCGCCGCCGATGGGCACGATGTGGTCTTCGCGCGAGCCGTAGATGTAGACCGGCAAATCCAGCTTGCCAAAGTCAATTTTTTGTCCGCAAACCGTGGCCTGGCCAGGCTTGCACAGTTTGTTCTCCAGGTAGGTGTTGCGAAGGTACCAGGCGTAAAACGGCCCGGGCAGGTTGGTGGAGTCGCTGTTCCAGTACAGCAGGTCAAAGGGCGGGGGCGTTTCACCCTTGAGGTAGTTGCCCACCACGTAGTTCCAGACCAGATCATTGGGGCGCAAAAAGCTGAAGGTGGAGGCCAGATCCTGGCCTTTGAGCAGACCGCCCTTGCCCATCTCCTGCTCGCGGTACTTGACGAATGCCTCGTCAATAAAAACGTCCAGAATGCCGGTGTCGGTGAAATCCAGCAGGGCCGTCAAAAAGGTGGCGCTGGCCACTGGCTTTTCACCGCGTGCGGCCAGCACGGCCAATGCCGTGCCGAGAATGGTGCCGCCCACACAAAACCCAAGGGCATTGATGGTCTTAGCCCCCGTGACCTCTTGCGTGACAGCTATTGCTTTGATAGCAGCGTCTTCCACATAGTTGTCCCAGGTCTTGTGGGCCAGGGCGGCATCCGGGTTACGCCAGCTGACGACAAAGGTGCGGTGGCCCTGGGCCACGGCATAACGGATCAGCGAGTTTTCTGGCTGCAGATCGAGGATATAAAACTTGTTGATGCAGGGGGGCACCAGCAAAAAGGGTTTTTCGTAGACCTTGGCAGTCAGCGGCTTGTACTCAATCAGCTGGAACAGTTCATTCTCAAAAACCACCGCGCCTTCGGTAGTGGCCACGTTTTTTCCCACCTCAAACAGGCTCTCGTCGGTCATGGACACATGACCTTGCTGCAGGTCATGCAGCATGTTTTTCAGGCCCTTGGCAATGCTCTCGCCCTTGGTCTCAATGGCTTTTTGCTGCGCCTCGGCATTAAAAGCCAAAAAATTGCTGGGCGCGCTGGCGGCCATCCACTGCTCCACCGCAAAGCGGATGCGAGCGCGGGTTTTGGCGTCGCCTTCCACCGCATCGGCCATGCCCATCAAGGTGCGCGCATTGAGCAGGTAAGCCGAGGCCGAGAAGGCTGCAACCGGGTTCGCGTTCCAGGCCTGGGCGGCAAACCGCTTGTCTTTGTGTGGCGCCGTGCCTTGCAGGCTGCTGGTCCACAGGGCGCTGGCATCGGTCAGGTACTGCTCTTGCAGCGCCTGCAGCTTGTCTTGTGCAAAGTGCACTTTCGACGCTGAAGAAGACGATTTTAGCGGGGCGGCACCCGGGCCACTCATGTCCATGTTCTGGAACGACTGAAAGGTTTTTGCCCAGTTGTCAGCCAGTGCATCCTGGAACTGCTGTGCCGATTGCGCCCATAATGACTGGGTTTTCTCTGCCATGCTGTCTCCTCGTTTTTTGCGTATCAGTAGAAACCCGAGTATCGCAGGGCAAGGCCTTCCAGAAACTGACAGTTTTCCACCCTTCAGGCTATTTTTTTTAATGTATCTCGTTCCGATTGCCTGGTTGTACGTGACCGTGATGATGGCGGTGGCAGAAGCCAACAGCCCGAATGGCACGCTGCTGGGTGCATTCATGACCTTTGTGCTCTACGGTGCTGGCCCCATCGCCCTGGTGATGTACGTGATGGGCACGCCGTCAAGACGGCGGGCCATCAAGGCCCGCGAGGCGGCGGAACGGGCCGAGTCCCCGGCCTCAAACCAACCAGATGCAGGCGGCCATGCGGCCGCTGACCCGGTCGCGCCGGTGCGAGAAAAACCTTGAACTCTGACTGACAGTGCACCAGGCCGGGCTGCCGTCATTGCCAAACACCTGCTGCACGCCCAGAGCCGCCAGGCGCTGACGGGCCAGGCCCGCCAGGTTGGCCCACCATTTGCCAGGCGCCCCCGCTGCAAACATGTCGGCTGCCGCCGGGTTATGGGCTACAAAAGCCTGGCGAACCTCGTCACCCACCTCAAACGCCTGTGGCCCGATACAGGGCCCCAGCCACGCTATGATTTCAATAGCTACAACCCCAATACCATCAAGGGCTGGAGCCCTAAAAGCCTTATAAGTACTCTCCAGCACACCGTAGCCACCAGCGCCGGCCAGACCACGCCAACCGGCATGCGCTGCAGCCACACGGCGGCCCTGACGGTCGGTCAGCAAGACCGGCAGGCAATCGGCCACCATGACGGTGCAGGCCACGTCCGTTTGGCGGGTGATGGCAGCGTCGGCCACTTGCCCGTCGGGACTGCTCGGGGTAAGCGCCGCCACCTCATCACCATGCACCTGGGACAAAAAGACCGGCCGTACGCCCAAGGCCTTGGCCAATGTTGCCCGGTTGTCGGCCACCGCCGCCGGCGCATCGCCCACGTGCTCTCCAAGATTCAGGCTGTCGTAGGCGCCACTGGACGTACCTCCGCTGCGGGTGGTGCACAGGGCCCGGACCCGCGGCGGCGCGGGCCACTGCGGCTGCAACCAATCAGGGTTCATGGCTGGACGCGGTCAGGCTTCGAAGTCCGGGCAGTTGACAGGCTGGGCCTTGTCAAAGGCCGGCAGGGCCATGCAGGCGTCAAACGCGGCCATCGTACGCGGTAGGCCATCCAGGTTAACGTCAAAGCGGCGGCCGTTGAAGATTTGCGGAACCAGGCAGCAGTCGGCCAAAGTGGGTGAGTCGCCAAAGCAAAAGCGACCCGCAGGGCCCTGGGCCAACTGCCGCTCGAAGCTTTCCAGCCCCTCGCGCACCCAATGACGGTACCAAGTGTTTTTGCGGTCCTCGTCCAAAGCCAGCGTTTTGCTCAGGTATTTGAGCACCCGAAGGTTGTTGATCGGGTGAATTTCGCAGGCGATCGACTGCGCCAAGGCGCGTACCCGGGCCCGGCCAGCGGCATCTGCAGGCAACAGCGGCGGGGTGGGCCGGGTCTCGTCCAGGTACTCGATGATGGCCATGGACTGCGACAGGCGCAGACCATCGACCTCAAGCATCGGCACCAGGGCATCCGGCACCAGACTGGCGTAGGCCTCTTGTTTGTGCTCGCCACGCGCCAGATGCACCGGCAGGTACTCGTAGGACAGCCCTTTGAGCTCCAACGCAATGCGCACGCGGAAGGAGGCAGACGAACGGAAGTAGTTGTGCAGTTTCATGCACGGAAGGATAACGCCTGAAAGGCTTAGCCGTCATTCCCGTGAACACGGGAATCCATGGATGCCCGATCAGGTCGGGCAGGTCGGGCAGGTCGGGCAGAGCGGGATGCAGCAGCAGGCGCTAGACTAAGGGCCGTTATGACCCGCCAGGAGCCCTTTGATGATTCTTGAACTTGCCGACATCCGCATCGCGCCCGGCCAAAACGCCGCTTTTGAGGAAGCGATCGAGCGCGGCCTGCGCACGGTGATCAGCCATGCCAAGGGGTTTGCTGGCTTCAAGGTCAACCGTGGTGTCGAGAGCGCAGAGCGTTACATCCTGCAGATTTTCTGGGACACGCTGGAAGACCACACCGTCGGCTTCCGCCAGTCGGAGGCGTTTGGCCAATGGCGCGCCATCGTCGGACCGTTTTTTGCCAGCCCACCCGTGGTGGAGCATTTTGAACTGGTGACCCGGCCAAGCTGAAGGCAGTCCGCCTGGCATTGACCGGATTCGCCCTATGCCCTGTTTACTGTGGTTCCCCCTGAAAGGCTTTTTATGAGTTTTGTCGTCACCCCCTCGTCGCAGATCAGCGTGCCGGTCCTAGGTACCGAGGCCCGCTTCCCGGTCCACCGCATCTACTGCGTCGGCCGTAACTACGAAGAACATGCCAAGGAGATGGGCTTTACCGGTCGTGAACCGCCGTTCTTTTTCCTGAAGCCAACGGATGCGATCGTGGTCGTCAACCCAGGCGAAACCGCCGCCCTGCCCTACCCGACGCTGACCGTCAACCTGCACCATGAGATCGAGTTGGTGGTGGCGATTGGCACTGGCGGCAAGAACATCAAGGCCGCTGACGCCCACCAACACATTTTTGGGTACGCGGTCGGTCTGGACATGACCCGGCGCGACCTGCAGAACGACATGAAGAAGCAGGGTCGGCCATGGTGCATCGGCAAAGCCTTCGATCACTCGGCTCCGATTGGCCCCATCACCCCGGCGGCCCAAGCCGGCGATGTGACTGCCGCCGAGATTGCGCTGCAAGTGAACGGCCAGGACCGCCAGCGCAGCCAGGTCAGCAAGCTGATCTGGAACATTGCCGAAACCATTGAGCACCTGTCGGCCGCCTGGGAACTGCAACCCGGAGACCTGATTTACACCGGCACTCCGGAAGGCGTGGCCGCCGTCGTAGCCGGTGACACGCTGCATGGCACGGTGAGCGGCCTGACCCCGATCACGCTGCAAGTGCGCTGAGACCGGATGGGCATGTTGCGCGAACCGATACGACATTGCCGTCAATGCGGCGCCAGCGTGGTGTACCGCATCCCGGACGACGGTGACACCAAGGAACGCGCCATTTGCACTGCCTGCGCCACGGTCCATTATGAGAACCCACTCAATGTGGTGGGCACCGTGCCGATCTGGGGCGACAAGGTGTTGCTTTGCAAGCGCAACATTGAGCCCCGATGGGGCAAATGGACGCTGCCAGCCGGCTTTATGGAGCTTAACGAGACGGTAGCCGAAGGCGCCGCACGGGAGACAGTGGAAGAGTCTGGCGCCGAATTTGAGCTGGAGGGCCTGTTCTCGCTAGTGAACGTGGCGCGCGTGGGCCAGGTGCACCTGTTTTACCGGGCCCGCCTGCTGAGCGACCGCTTCAACCCCGGTTTTGAAACCATCGAGGCCCGGCTGTTTGCCGAGGATGAGATTCCTTGGGACGAGATCGCCTTCCGCACCGTCAAGGAAACCCTGGAACATTACTTTGCCGACCGGCGGGCGGGGGCCTTCTCGATCCACGCCATCGACATCACCTGATTGGCCACGGCTTGCTGCCTGCGCCCGCGATGCTGCCCTGTTACCTGTTGCTTGACCTGGAAACCACCGGCGGAAATGCGGTGCGCGACCGCATCACCGAGATTGCTGCCGTGCGCATGGAGGGCGGGCAGGAGGTGGCCCGCTGGAGCACCCTGGTGCACCCGGGCGGCCGAATTCCACCCTTCATTCAGAGCCTGACTGGCATCAGCGACGCCATGGTGGCCGAAGCCCCCGGTTTTGACGAGGTAGCCGGCAAGCTGCTGGCCTTGCTGGAGGGCGCCGTTCTGGTGGCGCATAACGTGCGCTTCGACCACGGTTTTTTGCTGCATGAGTTTGCTCGCGCGGACATCACCCTGAAAACGCGCACGCTGTGTACGGTGCGGCTATCACGCCTGCTCTACCCGCAGCACCGCAGCCATGGGCTCGATGCCATCATGCAGCGGCACGGCCTGCAGACCCAGGCCCGCCACCGCGCCATGGGCGACGTGGACATGGTGCTGGCCTGGTTGCGCCTGGCCGAAGCCGAACTGGGCGCTGATACCCTGCGCCAACAGGCACAGACCCTCCTGCAAGGCAGTGCTGCCCTGCCACCTCAGCTGGACACCCGCATCACCGACATCCCGGAGGGGCCAGGGGTCTACCTGTTTTACGGCGAAGGACCCCTGCCGCTCTACATCGGCAAGAGCGTGACGATGCGCACCCGGGTGATGTCGCATTTTCAGGCCGCCAGCCGACAGCCGCGCGAAATGCGCATGGCGCAGGAGATCCGCCGCGTCGAGTGGCGCGAAACAGCGGGTGAACTGGGCGCCCTGCTGCTCGAGGCCCGGCTGGTGAAAGACCTGCAGCCGGTCCACAACAGGCAGCTTCGACGCGAACGCGCCCTGTGCGCTTGGCGCCTGGATGACAACCCCAAGGTGCGGCCGCTGACCACACTGGTCAGCGGTGCCGACTTTGAGCCAACGCAATTTGGCTGCCTTTACGGCGTCTACCGCTCCCGCCGGCAGGCCCAGGAGGCGCTGCGCGAGCTGGCCGATGCGCATGGCCTGTGCCTGCAAGTGCTGGGCTTGGAGTCTGGCCAAGGCCGCTGTTTTGCCCATCAAGTGGGGCGTTGCAAGGGCGTCTGTTGCGGCCAGGAAAAGCCCGAGCGGCACCGGCTGCGGCTCGAACTGGCACTGGCCGCGCAAAAGCTGCGGGTCTGGCCCTTTGCCGGACCGATCGGCCTGCGGGAGGTAGACCCGGTGCGCGGCCGCACCGAGATCCACCTGTTTGACCAGTGGTGTCACCTGGCCACGGTGTACGACGACGACAGTTTGGCAGACGCTCTTGCTGGCGGCACCGGCAATACCAGCCGCAGCAACCTGGCCTTTGACCTGGACACTTACCGCCTGCTGCTCAAGCACCTGGCGGCGCCGGCGCGCGCTGGATTGTCCTTGCTGACCTGGCCGGCCGTAAGCTGACACCGATCTGAGGGGCCAGTCGCCGCCTTAAGGGTGCAGTTTGGTCCAGACGGTTTTCATCTTGGCTTCCAGCATGGCCGGGGTAAACGGCTTCATGATGTAGCTGGAGACGCCAGCCTTGACCGCGTCCATCACCAGGGTGCGCTCACTCTCGGCGGTAATCATGATGAAGGGCACTGGCCCCAATCGTTTGTCGGCTCGCACCAGTTTGAGGAATTCAATGCCCCTCTCGCCATTGACCATCACCTTGACGGAGCCACTCTGGAGAATGAAAACCGCCGGCGCCGGCTCATGCTGGGTCAACAGGACCACATCAGTCGGCAGTTGATACTTGACCACCGTAGCAGCCACCAGCGCCAACTCGTGATCTTGAAGGCCTTTGAATAGCTCAGATTGCTTTAGCGTTTCAATGTTCGACATCTTGACTTTCAGGCTTGGGGCTGGGCACTGCGCCGAGACACCGCATACGGGGGCAGGCCGCGTAGCATTCGCTGGCCATAGCCCTGTTGCAGCAGTCGTCGGTCATAACAGACCACGGTGGCCTGGTCTTCTTCGGTGCGAATGGCGCGGCCGGTCCACTGCAGCAGGCGAACACCGGTCGCCGGCACAACCAACTCGGTAAAGGGATCACGCCCTAGCGTTTTAAGCCACTCGGCCCGGGCCTCCTCCACAGGGTCAGCCGGCGGGCTGAACGGCAGCTTGGCGATAAACACGGTTTCGCACAACCGGCCTGGCAGGTCCAAGCCCTCTCCAAAGGACTGCAAACCAAAAATAATAGACGGCTGCCCGGCCTCGATACGGGCCTGGTGTGCCGCCAGCAAGCGGCTGCGGGACAGTTGGCCCTGCACCAGAACGCAAGCCAGCAAGGCCGGGGCCAGCGCATCGACCGCCGCCTTCATCTGTACCCTGGAGGTGAACAGCGCCAGCGCACCATGGCCGACTCGCCGCAAGTCCGTCATCAGCTCAGCCACCATGGCCCGCGTGTAAGCGGGGGCGTCACGCGGATCAGCGGCTGTCTCCACCACCACCAGCCGGCCCTGGGTCTGGTAATCAAAGGGGCTGTCCACCGCCAGCGTTGTGACCTGGTCCTGCCCGTCCAACCCGGCCTCCTGCAAAAAATAGTCAAAGCTGCCGCAGCTGGTCAGGGTGGCTGAGGTGACCACCGCTGCCCGTACTTGCCGCCAGAGGTGCTGGCGCAGCAGATCGCCCGGCACAATCGGGCAGGCATGAGCGCTCACCACCACCAAGCCTGAACTGGTGTCGGCCTCGAACCACTTGGCCATAGGCGGGTCGCTGTCGGTCAGCAGCAGGCTACTGGTATGCGTAACGGCAAGTAGGCGCGGCGCCAACTGGCCCAGCCGGGCGTACATCAAAGCACAACCCAGCGCCTGAGCTGGGTCTTCGCGAACCAGGCGTTTGAGCTCGCTGGCGAGTTCCTCCAGTACGGCTGATAAGCCAGCGGCATGGCCTTGCACCAAGGCCAGGGGCGCCTGCAGCTCAGGCGGCAAGACACCATGGCGCAGCCGATGCAGGCTGTTGTACCCGGCTGACTCGGCACTCAGGCGGTCCATCAACAGCCGTGCCAGGTCATTCAATGCGCTTTTGAGTTGCTGCGCCAGTGTGTCGACGTCCTGCGCCAGGACCATCTGAACTTTGCCGCTGACCTCACGCAGGGCCTTGGGCAGTTTGTCGAGCCAGCGCAGGTTGGACAGGTCCATGGTGCTGGAAAACTGGCGCAAGGCCACCGCCGGCAGGTGATGGCCCTCATCAAAGACCAACAAGCAGTTGTCGAGTTCGGGCAGGGTCTTCATGCCGACCGAGGCCAACACGAGGTCGTGGTTGGCCACGATTACCTGCGCCTCAGCCAAGCGGCTGCGTGCCTGGTAGTAGCTGCAGTCTCGGTAACGCGGGCAATGGCGGGCAGTACAGGTGTGACGCTCGGCGGCTACCGTTGCCCAGTCCTGGGCTTCGGGCTGATCGGGCAAATTATCCCGGTCGCCGTCCCAGTGGCCTCCGGCCAGGGCGTTAGACAGCGTGGCATACAGTGCGTCGCGCCTTGCTTGCGGATCATCGCCGCGGAGTTGGCGGCCATAAGCCGCGGTGGGCGGGGGAACATCGTCGTCTGGGCCGAACAAATCGTCCTCGGCGCCCTCAACGGCGCCACCGCTCAGGCGGTCAAGTTTGAACTTGCAGACATAGCGGCCACGGCCCTTGGCCAGTGCAAATACAAATGGGGTCTGCAGCACTGCCGCCAGCGCAGGCAGGTCTTTGGTCATCAATTGCTCCTGCAGGGCCACCGTGGCGGTGGAGATGACCAGCCGGGTCTTGAGCGCCAGTGCCAGCGACACCATGGTGGCCCCGTAGGCGGCCGACTTGCCAACACCAGTACCGGCTTGGATCACACTGACCGCCCGAACCGGGTCAGAGTGCTCGCCCAGTGTGACGGCGCTCATGGCGTCGGCAATTCGCTGGGCCATGGCTTGCTGGCCGGTGCGCACGCGAAAACCCGGTGTTCCGGACAGCACTTGCTCAAAAGCGACAAGAGACGCTTGGGTCAACTCATGCGGGCTCAAGGCAGACGTCCAGGCTGGGCAAGGGTTCGATGTGCATGCTGCTATTACACCGCCAAACACGCGGGCAAACGCTGACGCCGTCGTGATCGGTGCGAATTGCAAGACCCACAGTGCTATTCAGACGGCATTGGCAGGCTATATTTGGGCTTATGAACACAACAGCCCACTCCCCAACCATTTCGGGCTTACCTTGGCGCAGGCTGTTGGTCGCGCTGGTGCTGGCGTGTTTTGGCCGCACCGGCCTGGCGACTCTGGGGGCAGCGCCTGCAACCCCGGCAAACGCTGCAATCGGTGTCAATACCGCCTACACCATATCCGAAAGCTTGCTAGACAACGGGACTCGGGTGCACGAATTTGTCACGCCCGCAGGACGGGTCTTTGCAGTGAGCTGGCGTGGCCCGGTATTGCCCGACCTGAGGGCCTTGCTGGGAGATTACTTGAACATTTTCCAACGCCACACCGATGCAGCGCGCCAAGCCGGCCTTCGCGGCGGACCGGTTAACTTGGCGCAAGATGGCTTGGTCTTGCGTTCCAGCGGCCGCATGGGGCACTTTTCTGGTCATGCCTATGTACCCACCCTGGTGCCCCAAGGTGTCAATATCCATGAGTTGCTCATTTAAGGGCTTGCTCCAACAGATTGCCGTCACACTGCTTTCAGTCTGGGTGGCAGCTTGTGGCGGCAGCAGCAGCGTGCCGGCTAACCTTCCGACGGTAGAGATGCCAGTCGGCAATAACGCGATTGCCGTTATCGTCAATCGGGGCCCGACGGGGAACAGTGTAAACAGGCTTTACACCAGCGTCACCATTTGTGAACCGGGCAGCAGCAGCCAATGCCAGACCATCGACCATGTGCTGGTGGACAGCGGCTCCACCGGCTTGCGCCTCCTGGCCTCGGTGATCCGCCCTGACCTGAATCTAAACCTTCAGTTGAGTGCGCAAGGCTTTCCTATGCTCAACTGCATCCAGTTCGTAGACAGCAGCTTTGCCTGGGGTCCGATTGCCGGGTTCGACCTGAAGTTGGGTGGTAAAACGGCCAGTGCCCTACCAACGCAGCTGATGGGGTACACCTCGACCGCGGCCCTGAGCGCCAACTGCGCGACCGGGCTGCCGCTCAACTCGGTCGCCAGCTTGGGCGCCAATGGGGTGCTGGGCGTCGGCCTGCTCAAACAGGATTGCGGCGCCAACTGTGTCACCAACCCGCGCAATGGGTACTACTTCCGCTGTAGCACGGCCAATTGCACGGCGGCACTGACTACGGTGGCTAACCTGACTCAGCAACTCAGCAACCCGGTCTCTCGTTTCAGTAGTGACAACAACGGCTTGGTGTTGGACCTGCCCCAGGTGGACCCATCGGGCGCCGTCGGGCTCAATGGCACTCTTGTGTTTGGCATTGGCACTCAGGCCAACAACCAGTATGTGCCGGGTAATGTGCTCAACACCAGCACCACGGGCCGGATCACAACACTCCTGTCGGGACTGCAGTTGACCAACAGCTTTCTTGACACCGGCTCCAACGCAGTATTCTTTGACGCCACCTCGGTCCCTTTGTGCCCCGGCAGCGACCCGATTCGTTTTTATTGTCCGCCTACCCGCGTCAATGGATCGGCCTCGCTCATCGGCACCAACGGCGCGACAGTGCCCGTCAACTTTGCCGTGGACAATGCCTTGACCCTATTTGCCAGCCCGGCAAGGGCCGTCTTGCCCACACTCGCAGGAACCCTCGGCGACCCGAGAGGCTTTGATTGGGGGTTGCCGTTTTTCTATGGCCGTCGCGTGTTTCTGGGGATCGAAAACGAGCCATCGCCGGCGGGAACTGGCCCGTTTTTCGCCTTCTGAATTACCCTGCCGGGCGCTGGTGCATGTCCAGCCGACCCGCGAGCGCCATGGCCGCCAGGCTGGCGCAAGCGCCTACCAGGCCGGCCATCCAGTAGTTCTGCACAAGTTGATTGGCATCGCGGCTGATCAAGCTGCCGCCAATAAAGGCCGCAACCCCCATGGCGGCTGACTGCACCGACGAATTGAGCGCCATGAAGGTGCCGCGCAGGGCCGGGTTGGCGCACGAGGCAATGATGGCCATGCCGGGGATCATGCGCCCGCTCATGCAAGTGAAAAACAGCGTAGAAACGATCAAGACCGCCCACATCGGCAGACCCTCCGTCAATGTGGTGGCAACCATGGGCACGATAACCAGCACCGCCATCACACGAAACAACGCCACCTTGCCGCGCCGGTCGGTCAAGACGCCAATCAGTCGGGCGCTCAACAGGGTGGCAAGGCCACCGCACAGGTACACGTAAAACACCTGATCCGACCGCCAGCCAACATTAGTTTGCAGGTAAATGGTGATGAAGGGGATCACTGTGAACCCGGCAAACATCAGCAGGGCAGAAAAGGCGAACGCCTTGAGATGGTTGCGGTCCTGCAGAACCTGCTGAATGGCACCAAACGCCGAGGGACGATGGTTTGCTTGAAGGTGCGCATTGAGCGGTGGCAGGGTCACGAAGGCCAACACACACAACAGGCCAACCAGCCCAGCAATGCCAAAGAACGGCGCATGCCAGCTCAGGTGTGCCGCCAGGAACAGACCCGTCGGCACGCCGGCCACGGTCGCCACCGAGAATGAGGTCATCACAATGCCCATGGCGCGGCCGCGCCGTTCAAACGGAATCACGTCGGCCACGACCGTTTGGGCCAGCGCCGACAGCACCCCGCCAAAAATACCCGCCAGAACTCGCGCCGCCATCAAGCTCAAGTAGTCAGGTGCCAGCCCGCAAGCCAATGTAGCCAAGCCAAACAAGGCATACAGCACCAGCAGCAGATTCTTACGGTCAAACTTGTCCAGGTATGTGGCCGCCAACAGGCCTGAGACGCCCGCGGCCAGGGTATAGGCCGACACCAGCAGGCCGAAGCTGGCGTCGCTGATGGCAAAGATACGGGTGAACTGCGGCCCCAGCGGCATCATGATCATGAAATCCAGAATATTGGTGAACTGGATCCCAGCAAGGGTGAACAAAAGCCACAGCTCTCGGCGGCGTGACAGGGGCGGGTTAACCGGCTGGAGCATGAGGGCTTTCTTGGGGCGTACGGGGCGTAACAGAGTCAGAATAAGGAAAGGACCTAGCTCCTTTCGAAGCTAAGTCCTTGATTGATATGGTCGGTGTGAAAGGATTCGAACCTTCGACCCCTTGCACCCCATGCAAGTGCGCTACCAGGCTGCGCCACACACCGATCCGAATCGCGAGTATAGCTGGTCTGGCAGGCCTAATCGGCCAAAAACCAGCGTGGCCCGGCTAGTAAGCTGGTGACAATAAATCACGAATTTCGAACAGTTCACGCCTGAGTGCCATCAGGTTATCGGCAGCGCTGGCAGTGACATGTTCAAGCCGGCCGTCACCCGAATCTTCATGCACTGGCAGGCCGGCATCGATGTCTTCGAAATCTTCAACACCTTCAAGGAGCACTTCACCGTTGCGTTTTTTGTCTCGCTCGGACTGGATGATGTCCTGCATCCTGTTGCGCGCGCCGCTGATGGTGAACCCCTGGTCATAAAGCAGGTCACGGATGCGACGAATCATCAACACCTCATGGTGCTGGTAGTAGCGCCGGTTGCCGCGCCGTTTCATAGGCCGCAACTGCGTGAACTCCTGCTCCCAATAACGCAGCACATGCGGTTTTACACCGCACAGATCCCCAACTTCACCAATGGTGAAATAGCGCTTGGCGGGGATGGGTGGGAGAGATATCTCCATTGAAATCAATGCAGTGAACGCGAAAGTTGTGAGGTTACTCTAAGCTAGGCCCAGCTGTAAAGCCACAAATGACGCGAGCAGGCAAATCAATTAGCGCAGTGGGCCCGCCATCTCAAACACGGCGCCATCATCTTGAATCTGCTCTTTGAGTTTTTGGCTGGCGTGAAAAGTGACCACCCGACGCGCTTTGATCGGTATCGCCTCGCCGGTTCGCGGGTTTCGACCGGGACGCGGCGCCTTGGTGCGAATCTGAAAATTACCAAAGCCAGTGATCTTGACATCCTGCCCATTGACCAAGCTCGCCGACACCAAGTTGAAGAAGGCATCGACCATGTCCTTGGATTCGCGCTTGTTCAAGCCGATCTGTTCAAACAGGAGCTCGGCCAGTTGGGCCTTGGTCAGTGCCGGGGTCTCCAGGCTATCAACAGAAATATCCATCTCGTCCTTGTGGTGTCTGGTGCTCGCGATGTGTGTCAAGCCCGCTGTCGCGCGCCGACCTGCTGGAACAGCATGGCCAGTACGGCATCCACTGCGGCTTCAATCTGTGCGTCGGTCAAAGTGGCATCGTCACTGCTGAGGGTTAGGCGAAGGGCCATACTTTTGTGGGCTACAGGAGCCTCAATCGCCCGCTCGGCCTGGGCCGAAGGTTTGGGACGGTAGATGTCAAACAGCAGGGCGTCGCGCAGCAAGCCCCCAGTAGGGGCCGCCCAAATGGCGCGCAACAAGTTGGCATGGGACTGTGTCTCATGCACCCAAACCGCGATGTCACGCTGCACGGGTTGGTGTTTGGCAACAGGCTTGAACACCGCCACCTGCCGATGCAAAACAGCGTCGAGCTCCAGCTCAAACATCACCGGTGCCTGCGCCAAGTCGTAGCCCTGGCGCCACCGCGGATGCAATTCGCCCACAAAGCCGATCGCGCGGCCCGCCAGCAACACGCGGGCGCAGCGGCCAGGGTGCATGGCGGGATGCTCAGCCGGCTCGAACACAGGTTGAGCCGGAGCCAATAGGCTCTCAACATCGCCTTTGATGTCGAAAAAATCGGCGCCCTGCTCCTGGTGTCCCCATTGCAGCGCATTGGCATTGCCGCAGGCCAAACCGGCAACACGCATGGGCTGATAAAAGCCCTGCACGGAGACATCGCTGTCTGGCACTGACGCATCGCGCAGAAAAACCCGGCCCAGTTCAAACACGCGCACCCGCTGGGCCTTTCGGTCCAGGTTAAATTTCAATACCTGTAGTAGCGAGCCGAGCAGGGACGACCGCATGACACTCATCTGGCTGGCGATTGGGTTGAGCAGCTTGATCGGCTCGGCATTGCCCGCCAACTCGTGCTCCCACCGCGCTTCAACAAAACTGAAATTGATGGTTTCCTGGTAGCCCAGAGCTGCAAGGTTCCGCCGAACGGCAAAGGAACTGCGCTGCGCCTCGGGTCGGATCTTGGCTGTGATGGGCGCCAAAGGCGGCGTATGTGGCAGTTGGTTGTAGCCCACCATGCGTGCCACCTCCTCGATCAGGTCCTCCTCGATCTGCAGGTCAAATCTGTAGGGCGGCGGCAACACGGTGACGACGCCGTCAGACTCGGTCAAGGGCAGGCCCAAGCGAGCCAAGGCGCGCACGCACTGCGCTTGGGTCAGCGGCATACCAATAATTTTTGCAGCCCTTGCCACACGCAGTTGCACCGGCGAGGCCTTGGGTAAACTCATCTGATGATCGTCAATCGGCCCGCAGACCGTGTCAGATGTGCCGCAGATGTCGATGATCAGCTGCGTGATGCGTTCAATGTGCTCAACCGTTTGGCTTGGGTCGACACCGCGCTCAAATCGATGCCCTGCATCCGTCGAGAAATTGAAGCGACGCGAGCGCCCGGCGATAGATTTGGGCCACCAGAACGCGGCCTCCACAAATATGTGCCGGGTGTCGTCCGATACAGCCGTGGCGTCGCCGCCCATGATGCCGGCAAGCGACTCGACCTGTTGTGCATCGGCAATGACCCCCACTTCAGCGTCCACCGTGACCGTGCTGCCATTCAGCAGCTTGAGCTGCTCACCCGCTCGGCCCCAACGCACGTCCAAGCCGCCATGGATTTTGTCCAGATCAAAGATGTGCGATGGTCGCCCGAGCTCGAACATCACGTAATTGGAGATGTCCACCAAAGCCGTGACGCTGCGCTGGCCGCAACGCGCTAAGCGCTCTACCATCCACTGCGGCGTGCTCGCGCGGGTGTTGATATTGCGGACAATCCGACCGGAAAAACGACCGCACAGCTCAGGCGCGCTGACCTTGACAGCCAGCGTTTCGCTGCTGCCAGGCGAAATGGTTGGGAATTGACTCGCCTTCAATGGTGCCCCCGTCAGGGCTGCCACTTCTCGCGCCACGCCGTAAACGCTGAGGCAATGCGCCAAATTGGGCGTGAGCTTGAGCGTGAACAGGGTGTCATCGAGGTTGAGGCAGGTCCGAATATCCTGGCCCAGGGGTGCACTGGCAGCAAGCTCAAGCAGGCCACTATGGTCGTCAGAGAGCTTGAGCTCTCGCGCCGAGCACAGCATGCCCTCGCTCTCAACACCACGAAGCTTGCCGACCTTGATCAGAAAGGGTTTGCCATCGTCGCCCGGTGGTAGTTCGGCGCCAACCAAGGCGCATGGGACGCGGATGCCAACCCGGGCGTTGGGCGCACCACAGACAATATTGAGCGTTTGGGGCTGACCCACATCAACCTTACACACACGCAGACGGTCGGCGTTGGGGTGCTGGACCGCCTCAACAATCTCGCCGACCACGATTCGGCTGAACGGTGGCGCCACAGGTTTGAGCTCTTCGACTTCAAGCCCGGCCATGGTCAGCGTCTCGGCGAGTTGCTCTGTCGACATCAGGGGGTTGCAGAACTCACGCAACCAGGATTCAGGAAATTGCATAGGTCTTGACCGGTCTTACTCAAATTGCGACAAAAAGCGGATATCGCCATCAAAAAACAGGCGCAAATCACTGACGCCGTAGCGCAACATGGTCAAGCGGTCAGGGCCCATGCCAAAGGCAAAGCCAATGTAGCGCTCAGGATCAAGGCCCATGTTACGGATCACATTGGGGTGCACCTGCCCCGAGCCTGCGACCTCTAGCCAGCGACCAGCCAATGGCCCTGTCTGGAATTGAATGTCGATCTCGGCGCTGGGCTCGGTGAAGGGGAAGAAGCTGGGGCGAAACCGCAGCACCAGGTCATCCGACTCAAAGAACTTGCGGCAAAAATCAGTAAATACAAACTTCAGGTCCTTGAAGCTGACGTTTTCACCGACCCACAGCCCCTCGCATTGGTGAAACATGGGCGAATGGGTAGCATCGCTGTCCACACGATAGGTGCGACCCGGCGCAATCACCCGTATTTCTGGCATATCGCCTGAAAAAAGACCGTCTGCGGCAAGACTCTCGGCTTCATCAGCAGCCCTGTGGCGCTTGACGTGTTGGACCGCATACCGAATTTGCATCGGACTAGTGTGGGTGCGCAGCAAATGAGGGGCCTCATCAGTGCCGCCTTCAACATAGAAGGTGTCGTGCATGGACCTGGCCGGGTGGTCTTGCGGGGTATTCAAGGCGGTGAAATTGAACCAATCGGTCTCGATTTCTGGTCCATCTGCAACGTCAAACCCCATGGATCCGAAAATGGCTTCAATGCGTTCCAGGGTGAGGGATACCGGGTGCAGTCCTCCCTGCCCGCGCCGGCGACCGGGCAGCGTGACGTCCAACGCTTCCGCCTGCAGTTGGGCTTGTAGCTCAGCGTCGGCCAGCGCCTGACGGCGCTCTTGCAATGCGGCTTCAATCGCCTGCTTCACCAGATTGATGGCTGCCCCGCGAGACTTTTTTTCCTCTACAGACAGGGCCGCCATGCCCTTCATGAGCTCCGTGATGAGGCCCGACTTACCCAGAAACAGCGCTTTGGCATTTTCCAGCTCGGCCGGCGTAACCGCCTGGGCAAAAGCCGCTCGGGCGTTGTCAGCAAGGGCATTCAACTCGTTCATAAATTCTCTCGTCATTGAAAAAGGGCTAGTGCTCTTGCAAGCGCTAGCCCTTGTCGCTATTCATTGGCGTGCTATCGATAAGGTAGCGCGCCAGTGCGGACTCAAGCAGCCAGTTTGGCTTTGACCTGCTCCACAATGCCGGCAAAAGCGGCCATGTCATGCACCGCGATATCGGACAGCACCTTGCGGTCGATCTCGATATTGGCTTTCTTCAGGCCATTGGCGAACTGGCTGTAGGTCATGCCGCATTGACGCGCAGCGGCGTTGATACGGGCAATCCACAGTTGGCGGAAGACCCGCTTTTTGGTGCGACGGTCACGGTAGGCATATTGACCGGCCTTCATTACCGCTTCTTTGGCGATGCGGAAAACATTGCCGCGGCGACCGCGGAAACCTTTGGCGAGGGCTAAAACTTTTTTGTGGCGGGCGCGAGCCGTTACACCACGTTTGACGCGAGGCATGTGAGTACTCCTTGTTCGTCGTTAATCAAATACCACGGCCGGGCAACATCTGCGCCATGTGACCCATGTTGGTCTCATGCACAGCGGTCGAACCGCGCAACTGGCGTTTATTTTTGGTGGTCTTCTTGGTCAAAATGTGACGTTTGAAGGCGTGACCGCGCTTGACGGTGCCACCAGGACGGACGCGGAAGCGTTTCTTCGCCGCGCTTTTGGTCTTCATTTTGGGCATTTTCATGCTCCTTCTTACATTGTGCTCGTGAGGCGTCTGCAAACAATTTGCAGCCTTGTTGGCCCCGAGCCACTTTTGGGGGTGACGCCCTGAAGCGCCTCACCCCTGTCGCAGTCACCGGGCTGATTTAACCCGATATCTGCAAACCCCTAAGACGCCGCCACTGGAGCCGCGTCTGCCACGGCTTTCGCCGCTGATTTCTTCTTGCCGGGCGCGATCATCATGATCATCTGCCGCCCCTCAAGCTTGGGAAACTGTTCGATCAAAATGGTGTCACCCAGTTCACTCCGAATACGATTCAGCAAAGCCATGCCGATTTCCTGGTGCGTGATTTCCCGACCACGAAATCGGAGTGTGATCTTGCACTTGTCGCCTTCAGCCAAAAAGCGCTTGATGTTGCGCATTTTGATGTTGTAGTCACCATCGTCTGTGCCAGGCCGGAACTTTATTTCCTTGATTTCAATCACCGTCTGCTTGGCCTTCGCCTCGGCCGCCTTTTTTTGCTCTTGGTATTTGAACTTGCCGTAGTCCATCAACCGGCAAACCGGCGGGATCGCTGTTGCTGCAATTTCAACCAGGTCCACATCCAGGTCGCCCGCCATGCGCAGTGCCTCCATGATGCTGACGACCCCTAGGGGTTCGTTCTCAATGCCAGAGAGGCGGACTTCCGGGGCCATGATTTCCCGGTTCAGGCGGTGTTTGCGTTCTTCGCGGTGACGACGGTCACGAAATTCAGTAGCGATGGCTCAATCCTTTATCAATTCGACCACAAGCTCGGTGGCCCCTGCCGCACACACCACGCGGACAAGCCGCCAAAAGCTGAAACAGCTTAAACGACCGACTTGTTGGCAAGATCACCTGCGATGATTTGCACGAATGCATCGAGGGACATGACACCGAGGTCTTGACCACCCCGGACGCGCACTGCGACGGAACCCGCTGCCTTCTCTTTGTCGCCAACGACCAGAATGTAGGGCAGCTTTTGCATCGAATGCTCACGTATTTTATACGTAATCTTTTCGTTGCGAAAATCAGTGATCACCCTAAGCTCTTGATTCGGCAGCGAATTTTTCAGTTTTTCGGCAATTTCACGACAATAATCAAGTTGAGCGTCGGTGATATTCAGAACGGCAACTTGCACCGGCGCCAGCCAAGCGGGCAATGCACCGGCACTTTCCTCGATCAAAATGCCGATAAAGCGTTCCAGACTGCCCACAATGGCTCGGTGCAGCATGACCGGACGGTGACGCCCGCCGTCTTCGCCCACGTAGTCCGCGTCGAGTCGCTCGGGCATGGAAAAATCAACCTGCATGGTGCCGCACTGCCATTGCCGCCCAATCGCATCCTTGAGTGTGTATTCGATCTTAGGACCGTAGAACGCACCGTCACCGGGCGAGATTTCGAACTCGCAGCCCGAGGCCCGCAGGCTTTCCATCAGGGCATGCTCGGCCTTGTCCCAGATGTCGTCCGAGCCGATGCGCTGCGCGGGGCGAGTGGCGATTTTGTAGATGATCCGTTTGAAGCCGAAATCGGCGTACACCTTTTGCAGCAGCGTGGTGTAGGCCACGCACTCGCCCAGTATCTGGTCCTCGGTGCAAAAAATATGGCCGTCGTCCTGGGTAAAGCCGCGCACGCGCATGATGCCGTGTAAGCCACCGGAGGGCTCGTTGCGGTGACACTGGCCGAACTCGCCATAGCGTAACGGCAGGTCGCGGTAACTTTTGATGCCCTGTTTGTAAATCAGGATATGGCCAGGGCAGTTCATCGGCTTGAGCGCGTACTCACGCTTTTCCGACTCGGTCGTGAACATGTTTTCCCGGTATTTTTCCCAATGACCGGTTTTTTCCCAAAGCGTCTTGTCGATGATCTGCGGACCTTTGACCTCCAGGTAGCCGTTGTCACGGTAGACCCGGCGCATGTATTGCTCCACACCCTGCCAAAGCGTCCAGCCTTTGGGGTGCCAAAACACCAGTCCGGGCGCGTGGTCGTCGATGTGAAACAGGTCCAGTTCACGGCCCAACTTGCGGTGGTCTCGTTTCTCGGCCTCTTCCAGCATGGTCAGGTGTTGTTGCAGTTCGTCCTTGGTGGCCCAGGCGGTGCCATAGACGCGCTGCAGCATCTCGTTGCGATGGTCGCCACGCCAATAGGCGCCGGCCAGTTTCATCAACTTGAAGTGACGCAGCTTGCCGGTACTGGGCACGTGAGGGCCGCGGCACAGGTCTTCAAATTGGCCCTCACGGTACAGGGACACGTCTTCGCCGGCCGGAATGCTGCCGATGATTTCTGCCTTGTAGTGCTCGCCCATGTCACGAAAGTAGGTCACAGCCTCGTCGCGTGTCAATACGCGGCGGGTGACCGGCTCGTCCTTTGCTGCGAGTTCGGCCATCTTCTTTTCAATGGCCTGCAGGTCGTCAGGGGTGAACGGCCGCTTGTAAGAAAAATCGTAGAAGAAACCGTGCTCGATCACCGGCCCTATGGTGACCTGGGCTTCCGGGAACAGCGTCTTAACGGCGTAGGCCAGCAGGTGGGCGGTGGAGTGGCGGATCACCTCCAGGCCATCTGCATCCTTGGCGGTGATGATGGCCAGCGCGCTGTCTGTGGCCATCGTAAAACTGGTGTCAACCAGTTTGCCGTCCACCCGGCCGGCCAGGGCGGCCTTGGCCAAACCAGCACCGATGGACGCCGCAACCTCAGCCACGGTGACGGGGGCGGGAAACTCGCGTCGCGAGCCGTCGGGGAGCGTGATGTGGATCATGGTGTCGCAAATGGATCAGGGGGGTACAAAAAAAAGCGCGGGACCGTCCGCGCTTTTCACTATGAATTTAGTAGCTGCTCGCCCATAAGACACGCGGGCTACGGCCTTATTTGCCTAGGACTGAGGGTGGCTTGGGTCGTGGTGTAAGAACCAAGTCCCTTTCTCGCCCTTGAGCCTAGGAAAGACCTTAGTTTAACCCCAGTCAACGCGAGGCAGACACAAAAAAGCCGGGTCCTGTGACGAGCCCGGCTGGTCAGGGGCGGCGCCGAATCAGTGGAACTGTTCCTCTTCGGTGGAGCCGGTTAACGCTGTCACGCTGGACTTGCCGCCCTGGATCACCGTGGTGACCTCATCAAAGTAGCCGGTGCCCACCTCTTGCTGGTGCGACACAAAGGTGTAGCCGCGGTCGCGGGCCGCGAATTCGGGCTCCTGCACCTTTTCAACATAGGCCGACATGCCGCGCTTAACGTAGTCTTGCGCCAAGTCGAACATGCTGTACCACATGGAGTGGATGCCCGCCAAGGTAATGAACTGGTACTTGTAACCCATGGCGCCCAGTTCGCGCTGAAACTTGGCGATGGTGGCGTCGTCCAGGTTTTTCTTCCAGTTGAAAGACGGAGAACAGTTGTAGGCCAGCATTTTTCCGGGGTGCTTCGCGTGCACAGCGTCGGCAAATTTCTTGGCAAACTCAAGGTCGGGCGTACCGGTTTCGCACCAGACCAGGTCTGCGTACTCGGAATAGGCAACGGCACGCGAGATCGCCTGCGCCATGCCCTTGTGCGTTTTGTAAAAACCCTCTGCAGTGCGCTGTCCAGTGAGGAAGGGCTTGTCGTTGTCGTCGTAGTCGCTGGTGAGCAGGTCGGCCGCCTCGGCGTCGGTACGGGCAATCACCAGGGTAGGTACACCGCATACGTCGGCCGCCATGCGGGCGGCGATCAACTTCTGACAGGCCTCCGCGGTGGGCACCAGTACCTTGCCGCCCATGTGACCGCACTTCTTGACTGACGCCAGCTGATCTTCCCAATGCACGCCAGCAGCACCAGACTTGATCATCGCCTTCATCAGCTCGAATGCGTTGAGCACGCCACCAAAACCTGCTTCGGCATCGGCCACGATGGGGGCAAAGTTGTCGATGTAGCCCTTGTCGCCGGCATCAATGCCTTTGGCGTGCTGTATCTCGTCGGCACGGCGGAACGTGTTGTTGATGCGCTCGACCACGATCGGCACAGAGTCCACTGGGTACAGCGACTGATCGGGGTACATCGACGCGTAGGAGTTGTTGTCGGCAGCCACTTGCCAGCCGGACAGGTAAATTGCCTTGACACCCGCCTTGACCTGCTGCATGGCCTGACCGCCAGTCAGTGCGCCAAGGCAATTGACATAAGGCTCAGTCGCCAGCAGATCCCAGAGTTTTTCGGCACCGCGGCGCGCAAGTGTGTGCTCTATGGGGAACGAGCCACGCAAGCGAACGACATCTGCGGCGCTGTAACCGCGCTTGATGCCCTTCCAGCGCGGGTTGGCGGCCCAGTCTTTCTCGAGTGCCAAGATTTGCTGTTCGCGGCTCAAGGGTTCGGTGAGAGTTTGTGGCATGTAATTACTCCTTAGTTAATAAAACGAGGGCTTTGACTCGCTGGCAAGTTCTGTACCCAATGGCGTTATCTTAAGTCTTATAGAAGACTAGCATCTAATCTTATGTCTTATACAAGACATTAATTTTATGATTTAAAATCAAAGACTTACCACCTATTTTTTTCAATGTGAAATTAAATTTATCACTATGAGAAATTTTGCGGCGATGCAGCACGTCAATATTTCAAATTATGAAAAATGACTCCAGAGGATTGTCCTGCTCGCCTTCGCCCGGGTAGGCGCACACAAAACACTCAGGCTATCGGCACGGTGCAGCAGCCTAACGACCATGCGATCGCCATCCTGGCTAAGCAACAGGGGATACGCTCGATCCGCAAACGGGGCAGTGTTTGGCGACCCCCTGCAGCTACGCTGGCTCAGGCGCCAATCACGTCCTCAAGAATGAGCAGTGCCTCCTCAAACACCGCGTCTTCGATCGTGAGCGGGAAGAGAAAGCGCAGCACGTTCCCGTCAACCCCACAGGTCAACAGCAGCAGGCCTTTTTTTAGGGCCGCTTGCTGGATTTGTTTGGTGCGATCGGCATCGGGCGCACCGGTTTGGGCGTCGACAAATTCGCAGGCAATCATGGCGCCCAGGCCCCGCACATCACCCATGGTTTTGTTGGTTTTTTGCAATTTTTGCAGCCTGCCAAGCAAGCGATCGCCCAGCACATTGGCCCGTTCCGGCAGGCGTTCATCACGCATGATGTCCAGCACGGCATGCGAGGCGGCAATCGCCAGCGGGTTGCCGGCGTAGGTGCCACCCAGGCCGCCCGGGGCCGGCGCGTCCATGATCGCAGAGCGCCCAACCACGGCCGATAGCGTGGTGCCGCCCGCCATGCTCTTGGCCATGGTCATGAGGTCGGGCGAAACACCAAAATGCGCCATGGCAAACATCTTGCCGGTCCGGGCGAAGCCGGTCTGCACCTCGTCGGCAATCAGCAAAATGCCATGCTCATCGCACAACTCGCGCAACCACTCCACCGCTGCTTTCTGGATCACATTGAACCCACCCTCGCCCTGAACCGGCTCGAACACAATGGCAGCCACGCGGGTGGGTTCGATGTCACTCTTGAACAGCTGGGCCATGGCACGCTTGGTCTCATCCAAAGACGCGCAATGGCAAGGGAATGGCAGATGGTAAATTTCGGGCGGAAACGGACCGAAGCCGGCCTTGTAGGGCTGCACCTTGCCAGTCATTGCAACGGCAAACAGGCTCCGCCCATGAAAAGCGCCGCCAAATGCAATCACCCCGCTCCGGCCAGTGGCCGAACGGGCGATCTTGATAGCGTTTTCAATGGCCTCGGCGCCGGTCGAAAAAAAGGCTGCCTTTTTGGGGCCGTCGATCGGCGTGATGTCCACAATACGCTCGGCCAAGGCCACATACTCAGCATAGGGCACCACTTGGTAGCAGGTGTGGGTGAAGCGCTGCAATTGCGCCGCAATGGCGGCCTGGATCCTGGGGTGGCAGTGGCCGGTGTTCAAGACCGCGATACCACCGCCGAAATCGATAAAGCGACGGCCCTCGATGTCCCAGAACTCGGCGTTTTTAGCGTGGTCAATAAAGAAATCGGCCATCACGGCGACACCGCGTGGCGTCACGGCCAACCGGCGCTGGTGCCAGTCTGCATTGGAGGGGCTGGGTTGTGGCTTCAGGATGGCGTTCATGTCGTGGTCTCCAATAGGCAGTCAGTCATTAACCTACCACCAGATTGCAGAAGCTGATCCGGCCAGTATGCCACTCAGTGTAGGGGGCAAAAACCGGCGGCACCTTGTCGCCATCGGCACCGTTTGCCTTAAACCCGCCCAACCCAGCCCTGGCCTTGATCAGCCGTGCCGCCGATCCCGCCTGTCAAACGCCCAAGGCTCAGCTGACCCTACAAGGTCAAGTCGCCCCTGATGTGGTGAGCGTCGACTTCCATCCGTTCGATTTGATCACTGTGCCATTTCACGGGTTGCCGGACTTGTAGGCTGCGGCCATCTCTCGCGAACGCCGTCGCTCGCTCCGGGCAATCAGCAGGCTGGCGATCACCACACCGATGCCCACCACCAAGACGGTCAGAGTGGCCACCGTGTTGACGCTGGGGCTCAGGCCCAGCCTGGCTCGGCTGAAAATGGTGATCGGCATGGTGGTGGAGCCGGGCCCAGACAGAAACGCCGACAAAACCACATCATCGAGCGACAGGGTGAAGGTCAGCAACCAAGCCGACGCAATGGCCTGAGAGATCAATGGCAGCGTGACCAGAAAAAACACCTGCCAAGGCCGGCAGCCCAGGTCTTGCGCAGCCTCTTCCAGACTTTGGCTCATTTCCTGGAGGCGCGACTGCACCACCACAGTGGCGTAGGCCATGCCCAGCAGGGTATGCCCAAGCCAGATGGTCATCATGCCGCGCTCCGGGAAACCCAAGGCACGCTGCACCGACACCAGCATAAGCAGCAGTGACAGGCCGACGATGACCTCGGGCATCACCAGCGGCGAATTGACCATACCGACAAACAGGGTGCGGCCGGGAAAGCGTTTGAATCGCGTGAGAGCAAGCGCGGCCAGCGTCCCCAGCACCACAGAGGCACAGGCGGTCAAAAACGCAATCTTGAGTGACAGCACAAAGCCACTGATGATCTCGGTGTCATCGGCCAGCGCCTCATACCAGCGCAACGACCACCCCCCCCAACTGGTCACCATTGGGCTGGCGTTGAAACTCAGGATCACCAAGGCAAAAATGGGCAAGTACAAGAAAAAGAAGACCGAGCCCATCCAGCCCAGCGCAGTCAAACGGGCGGCCTTGAGCCTCATCCTCGCGCTCCTCCAGAGTTTTCGGCCTGGTACTTGTTGAAGAAAGCGATGGGGACGATGATCAGCAGCACCATCACCACCGCCACACTGGCGGCCATGGGCCAGTCGTTGTTGCTGAAGAATTCGTCCCAAAGTACCCGGCCGATCATCAGGGTCTGCGGCCCGCCCAGGAGTTCGGGGATGACAAACTCGCCCACACAAGGGATGAAGACCAGCAGCGCCCCGGCGATGATGCCGCTCTTGGACAGGGGTACCGTGATGCGCCAGAACGCTTGCCAGGGCGTAGCCCCCAGGTCCAGCGCGGCTTCCAGCAGCCGCAGGTCCATCTTGACCAGGTTGGCATACAGCGGCAGGATCATGAAAGGCAGGTAGGTGTACACCATGCCGAGCACCAGCGAAAACGGGGTGTTCATCATCTTCAGCGGCTCGTCCAGCAGGCCAGCCAGCAGCGCCAGGTTATTCAAAACGCCGTTGTCGGCCAGGAGGATTTTCCAGGCGTAGACACGCAGTAAAAACGACGTCCAAAAAGGCAGCATCACCAGCATCAGCAGCGCCGGTCGCTTGTCAGCGGGGCTGCGCGCCATGAAGTAGGCAAACGGATAGGCGATCAACAGGCACAGCAGCGTGGTGATGGCGGCAAACTTCAAAGAGCTGAGGTAGGCCGACAAATACAGCTCGTCCTCGCCAATGAACAGGTAGTTGCCGAGTTTGATCTTGAGCTGCAGCACCCCATCCGACCAGAGCACCAGGTCTTTGAAGACCACGTTTTCCATCTCGGACACGCTGATTTTCATGACCACCAAAAAGGGCAGCAGGAAAAAAACCAGCAAGAAAGCCAGGGGCACGCCAATCACGGCCTTGCGGCCCCAAGAGCCGGTGATTCGGTCGTACAGGGCGCGTGGGGTCAGCGGCAAACGCATAGACGCCTCATTGTGTCAGCACCACCACATCGCTGCCGAACCACCACACATACACCGGGCTGCCCCAGGTGAGCGGTGCCTGGGTGTGCCGGGCCGAATTGGTGTGAGTCACCTTCAAGACCGAACCACCTTCAATCCGGACATGGTAAGTGGTCAGGCTACCGAGGTAGGCCAGGTCTTCGATCACGCCCTGCACCACGTTATGGCCAATTTGCTCTGGCGACTCCCGTTCGTCGTCACGCGGCGGCGTGAGCTGCACGGTCATTTTTTCGGGCCGCACCGCCACGTGCACAGCCATGCCCAGGGTGCCCGTGATGCCGTGGCTGATGAAATGCCGGCACTCGGGCGATGCCACCACCACATGGTCAGGCTCATCCACCACGATCGTGCCGCGGAATGAATTGACGCTGCCAATAAAGTCAGCCACGAAGCGGCAATTGGGCGTTTCGTAAATTTCAGCAGGCTTACCGACTTGCAGGATTTTGCCCTCGCTCATGACCCCGATGCGGGTGGCCATGGTCATCGCCTCCTCTTGGTCATGGGTCACCATGACACAGGTCACACCCACCTGCTCGATGATGTCCACGAGCTCAAGCTGAGTTCGTTCACGCAATTTTTTATCCAGCGCGCCCAAGGGCTCGTCCAGCAGCAGCAAGCGCGGCCGTTTGGCCAGGCTGCGCGCCAGTGCCACCCGCTGCTGCTGACCGCCGGACAACTGGTGCGGCTTGCGCTTGGCGTAGGCCTTGAGCTGCACCAGTTCGAGCATGCGCGCCACACGCTCCTCGATCTCGGCCTTGGGCAGGTGGTCGCGCCGCAAGCCAAACGCCACGTTGTCCCACACACTCAGGTGAGGAAATAGCGCGTAACTCTGAAACATCATGTTGATTGGCCGCTCATACGGCGCCAAACCGACAATGTCGCGCCCCTCGAGCACGATCTGACCCGAGGTGGGCACCTCAAATCCAGCCAGCATCCTCAGCAAGGTGGACTTACCGCAGCCCGACGAGCCCAGGAGGGCAAAAATTTCCCCCTTCTGGATGTTCAGGGACACATCGTCGACGGCAAACACACCGTCATACTGCTTGATGATGCGTTTGATCTGCAGGAACGGGAGGGAACCGTCCCCGGTCTGCAGTTTGTCAGAGGGTTTCAACGTGCTCACCGCATGATGCCTTTGATGACGGCCTGGGCGTTTTGCGCCTGAATGTCGAGATCGAGGTTTTTCAGGTGAGGCGGCGGCGATGTGTCAAGGTTGCGCCACCGGCCGCCATCCATCTGGAGCCCGGCCCCACCCGAAGATGGCACCCCGATGTCGCAACCGCTTTGACCAGCCACCAGTTTGTCGCGCACGATTTCGTTGATGCCCAAAGTGTCGCATCGAACCTTGATGCCAAAAAATTGGTGTTTTTTTACAGTAGCCAATTGTTTCTCCTGAAAAACAATGCCTCACGACCAAAGTCAGAATATTAAACCCGCAATCCATCCGTCCCGCCACATGCAAGTCCTAGGCCAGCCAGCCCCGCCGCCTGACCTCCTGGTAGGTCAGATCCAGACATTTCACAATCAAGGCGACCATTTCGTCTATCTGCGAGTGGGTCATCACCAGCGGCGGCGCGATGATCATTCGGTCGCCTACAGCACGCATGATCAAACCTTGTTCAAAGCAATAACCGCGGCAGATCATACCCACGCCTTGCGCCTCAGTGAAACGTTGAACCGGGGCTTTGGTTTTCACCAGCACCAGCCCGGCCATGAAGCCGCAGGTCTCGGCCAGGCCGACCAGTGGGTGCTCTGAAATGGCGACGTAATGCTGCGCCAGGTAGGGCCCAACGTCATCGCGCACCCGCTGCGGAAGTTGTTCGCGCTCCATGAGGGCCAAGTTGGCCAGCCCGACCGCGCAGGCCACCGGGTGACCGCTGTAGGTATAGCCGTGGGCGAATTCACCGCCATGCTCGATCAGTACCTTGCCCACCCGGTCGCCTACCATCACGCCACCCAGCGGCACGTAACCACTGGTCACGGCCTTGGCAAAGGTCACAAGATCGGGTTTGTAGCCAAATTTGTCATAGGCAAACCAGCTCCCCAAGCGGCCAAAGGCGCAGATCACCTCATCACTAATGAGCAATAGGCCGTATTTGTCCACGATGCGCTGGATTTCGGGCCAGTAGGTGGCGGGCGGGATGATCACTCCGCCAGCGCCCTGGACTGGTTCCCCAATGAAGGCTGCCACCTGGTCAGGCCCCAAAGCCAGGATTTTTTGCTCTAACCAACCGGCGGCGCGCAGGCCAAACTCATCCGCCGTCTCTCCGGGCAGGCCGTTTTCAAAGAAGTAGGGCTGCTCGATGTGCGCGATGTTGGGAATGGGCAAATCGCCCTGCGCATGCATGCCGCTCATGCCACCCAGCGAAGCGCCGGCCATGGTGCTGCCGTGGTACGCGTTGATGCGGCTGATGATCACCTTGCGCTGCGGTTGGCCCAGCAGGTCCCAGTAACGGCGAACCATGCGCACATTCGAATCATTGCTCTCGCTGCCGCTGGACGAGTAAAACACGTGCTGAAAGCGACGCTCACCCGCATTCGGAGCCAGGCTTGCCAGCTTGGCGGCAAGTTGCACTGCCGGCACATTGGTGGTCTGGAAGAAGCTGTTGTAGTAAGGTAGGGTCATCATTTGGTGATGGGCGGCGTCGGCCAGCTCGCGCCGTCCATAGCCCACATTGACACACCACAGGCCGCTCATCCCGTCCAGCACCCTCGCGCCTTCAGAGTCCCACACGTAAATACCTTCGCTGCGCACCATGACCCGGGCGCCCCGGCCGGACAGCTCTTTGAAATCAGTGAACGGGTGCAAAAAATGCGCGCTGTCCAGAGCTTGGAACAGGGCGGTATCGACCGCATCAGTCATAGTGTGTTGTCCTCAGATGGCGTTGGATCATCATGACAATTTTGCCAGCGGCTCACCTGGCCTCGCAGCAACCCGGCCCCAAACATGACTGGGTCGAGCTCAGGCATGATGAGAACCTAGACAAGCAACGCAATCTGCAACCTGCCCTGTGGCGCACACCCAACACACTCTGCCAAGCCCCGCGACGCAGCCGCCGGCTCGCCCTTTGAGCGCCTACCTGTTTCTGGCATTGAGCATGGCCTTGGCGGGCAGCTATGTTGCCCTGTCAAAACCGTTGGTGATGGCGCTGCCGGTGTTGCTGCTGGCCTGGATTCGCTTTGGCATTGGCGCGCTTGCCATGGTGCACTGGTTGAAAAAGCCACCCCAGGAGGCACCGATTTCGCCAGCCACCCACAGGCTGGTGTTTTTCGAGTCCCTGTTGGGCAATGTTCTGTTTTCAGTCTGCATGCTTTACGGCGTCAGCATGACCGGCGCCGTATCGGCGGGCATCATTCTGGCGACGATACCGGCGATGGTCGCGCTGCTGAGCTGGTGGTGGCTGGGCGAGCGGATCAGCCCTCGGGTGGCCATGGCCATTGCCTGTGCCGCGTTGGGATTGAGCCTGCTAGCGCTATCAAAACCAGAGCTATCAAGCCAAGTGGGACAAGGGCTAGAGGCCGATTTGGTTCAAAAAAACCGGCTATGGGGCAACCTGCTGGTGTTCGGTGCGGTGCTGTGCGAGGCTGCTTATGCCGTGATCGGCAAGAAGCTCACGGGCGCGCTCAGTCCGAAACGGATCACGGCGCTGATCAATCTATGGGGCCTGGCAATGAGCACGCCTGTCGGGCTTTACCTGGCCCTGGGCTTCGACTTCGGTGCGGTGTCCTGGTCCATCTGGGCACTGGTGCTGTTTTATGGGCTAGCGGCCAGCGTGGGTACGGTGTGGCTGTGGATGACCGGCTTGCAGTCAGTGCCCGCCGCACGGGCCGGTGTTTTCACGGTGATGTTGCCGATTACGGCGGCACTGGTCGGGGTGCTGGCACTGGGTGAAACACTGGGTGGCCTGCAATTGCTGGCCTTTGCAATAGCCCTGATTGGCGTGGTGCTGGCAACTTTGCCAGCAGGCGCTGGCCCCATCGCAGCGAAAAAGGCAGAAAAATGCTGCCCTCTCCAATGAAAAAGGGATATTCCCCTATGAAACACCTGCTTTCTCCAGTAGCATGCGGTCTGCCAGCGAAGAAGTGGTTTTTTTCTGGTGACTCCTCAACTCCTAGAAGGTAAATACATCATGGCAACTGCAAAGAAAGCCCCAGCCAAGACAGCTGCTCCAGCCAAGAAGGTAGCCCCAGCGACCAAAGCTGCCCCAGCGACCAAAGCTGCGCCAGCGACCAAAGCCGCGCCAGCCACCAAGGCCGCGCCAGCCAAAAAAGTAGCCACCAAATCTGCACCCGCAAAAGCCCCGGCTAAAAAAGCCGCTCCGGTCGCGAAAGCCGCCCCCGCTAAAAAGCGCGTGGCCAACGCCGCTTTCATGAAGGCCTTAACCCCTAGCGCCCACCTGGCTGCTGTGGTTGGCGCCAGCCCGCTGCCCCGTACCGAGGTGGTCAGCAAGCTGTGGACTTACATCAAAAAGCACAAACTGCAAGACGCTGTGAACAAGCGCATGATCAACGCTGACGCCAAGCTGAAAGAAGTGTTCGGCAAAGTGCAGGTCTCCATGTTTGAGATGGCCGGCCTGATCGGCAAGCACCTCAAGTAAGCAGCCCGGCTGCTACGCAGAGAGGCCGGCGAGAGCCGGCTTTTTTGTTGCTTTTGCGGCCAGCGCCGGCTCCGGTTTTGTGCGTGCTACCCATTTGACAAAGGACACTTCATGAATGCCCAATTGCTGGCCCTGTTTGCGGATTGGCGCGCCTTTGAGGCTGCGCCCCTGCTCAGCGACGGCGTGCCGGACTACCGCGCACCCGCCCTGCAAGAGAAACAGACCAGGCTGCCGGCGTTCCGTCAGCGACTGGCTGCACTGAAGCCCACCGACTGGCCGGTTCCGGATCAGGTCGACCACTGGCTGCTGCGCGCCGAAATGAACGGGCTCGATTTCAACCTGCGGGTCCTGCAACCCTGGGCCCGAGACCCTGCCTTCTACCGCTCCATCTGGCGCGAGCAGAGTGACACCCCCGACCACGAGGGCCCCTGCCACCATGCCTTGGTCGAGCTCTGGACCTACTCCTTCCCACTCAGCCTCGCCGACTCGGCACGACTCGCCAGAGCGCTGCGCACCATCGCGCCACTTTTGACCCAGGCGCGTGACAACCTGACAGGCAACGCCAAGGACCTGTGGCTGGGTGGCATCTATGTGTTCCGCAACCAGCTCGGAGACCTAGACGCGCTGGCCACCCAAACTGCCCCGGCGACGCCAGAGCTCGACACGGCGATCGGGCAGGCGCGGGCGGCGACCCTGGCCTTCGCCGACTGGCTGGCGCTGCAAGGTGCCGGCAAAACCGGTCTATCCGGCCTGGGCCGGGAAGCCTACAGTTGGAGCCAGCGCCATGTTCATCTGGTGCCGATGACCTGGGACGAGGAAGTGGCGCTGCTGGAGCGCGAACTGGCCCGGGCGCAGGCGTCGCTCAGGCTGGAAGAACACCGCAATCGCCACCTGCCGCCGCTGGTGGTGATCAACAGCCCCGAGGACTACGACCGCAGGGCGGCAGAGAGCGTTGCAAAGTACATGGCCTTTTTGCGCGACCAGCACATCCTGCACGTCCAGGACTACATGGCGCCAGCCCTGAGCGCGCATGTCGGGCGCTATTTTCCAGAAGAGAGTCGTCATTTCTTTGCGATAGCTCGGCAGCACGAGCCCATGGCGCTGTGGTGCCACTGGTACCACTGGTTCGAGCTGGCGCAGATGAGCGAATCCCCGCACCCCAGCCGGGTACGCCGTGGCGCCCTGCTCTACAACATCTTTGACAGCCGCGCCGAGGGCCTGGCTACCGCGATGGAGGAGTTGATGATGCAGGCTGGCCTGTACGACGACAACCCGCGCTCGCGCGAGGTGGTGTGGATTCTGCTGGCGCAACGGGCGGCGCGGGGCCTGGCATCGCTGTTCTTGCATGCCAACGAATTCACAATGCAGCAGGCGATGGATTTCCAGGTGGCCCACACGCCGCGCGGCTGGATGCGGGCCGACCTTCCCCTGCTGCAGTTCGAACAACACCTGTACTTGCGCCAACCCGGCTATGGCAGCAGTTACATCACAGGCAAGGCCCTGCTTGATCGCCTGCTGGCCGACTACGCCAGCCAGCGGGGTGACGCCTTTGCAATTGCCGATTTTTTTACGGATGTGGGCGCCGCCGGCATCATTCCGTGGCCGCTGGTGCGGTGGGAACTGACCGGGCTGGATGACCAACTGCAACGTGATGTCGCGTGATCCGGCCTGAGTAGAATGCTTGACGCCCATACAGTGATCCCTTGTTACGCTTTCTCCTAACCCGTCTTAGCCTGATCGTCCCGACTTTTCTCGGAATGACAATGTTGGCGTTTTTTCTGATCCGCCTGGTCCCGGGCGATCCGATCGAAACCCTGGCCGGTGAACGCGGCATCGACCCGGTGCGGCACGCGGAGCTGCTCAAGGCCTACGGCTTAGACCAACCCGTGCTGGTGCAGTACGGCATTTATATCGGCCGCGTGTTGCAGGGCGACCTGGGCAAGTCCATCATCACCCATGAGCCAGTGCTGAATGAGTTTTTGGCGCTGTTTCCAGCCACCATCGAATTGGCCCTCTGCGCCATGGTGTTTGGCCTGCTGCTGGGCATTCCGGCAGGCATCCTGGCGGCGGTCAAGCGCAATTCCATCCTAGACCATGGTGTGATGGGCGTATCGCTCACCGGCTACTCAATGCCCATTTTCTGGTGGGGACTGCTGCTGATCCTGCTGTTTTCGGTGGGGCTGGACCTGACGCCGGTGTCGGGCCGGCTAGACGTCAAATATTTCATTGAGCCGACCACCGGTTTTATGCTGATCGACTCGCTGCTGTCCAAAGACAAGGGCGCCTTTTGGTCGACCGTGGCGCACCTGATCTTGCCGACCATCGTGCTGGGCACCCACCCTCTGGCGGTGATCGCGCGCATGACCCGCTCCGCCATGCTGGAGGTGCTGGGCGAAGACTACATCCGCACCGCCCGTGCTAAGGGTCTGTCTAATTTGCGCGTGGTGTCCTTGCATGCGCTGCGCAATGCGCTCATTCCGGTGGTGACCGTGATCGGCCTGCAGGTGGGCGTGCTGTTTACGGGGGCCATCCTGACTGAGACCATTTTTTCCTGGCCGGGCGTGGGCAAGTGGTTGATCGAGGCCATCAGCCGCCGCGATTACCCGGTGCTGCAGGGCGGCATGCTGCTGCTGGGTGTCGTTGTGATGCTGGTCAACCTGATGGTTGACCTCACCTACGGCATCATCAACCCGCGCATTCGGCACCAGTCATGAGTAACAGCGTCGCCGCCACCGTCACCCCAGCTGCGCCAGCCCAGCCGTTGCGCGAGTTCTGGAGCGACTTCAGTGCCAACCGTGGCGCGTTGGCAGGTTTACTCATCGTGCTGCTGGTCTTGCTGACCGCTCTGTTTGCACCGCTGCTGGCACCGCATGCGCCCGAACTGACCAACAACACCGTCTTTCTCAAGCCGCCGTTCTGGCAGGCTGGCGGCTCCATCAGCTACCCCCTTGGTACCGATGCGATTGGCCGTGACATCCTGTCCCGCCTGATCTATGGCGCCCGGCTGTCACTGGTGATTGGGCTGGCGGTGGTGGCCCTGTCGGTGGTGGTTGGCACGGTGCTGGGGATGGCCGCCGGTTATTTTCGCGGCGTCTTCGAGATTGCCGTGATGCGGCTGATGGACATCATCCTGACCCTGCCCAGCCTGCTGTTGGCGATTGTGATCGTGGCGATTCTCGGGCCTGGCCTCATGAACGCCATGCTGGCGGTGGCGATCGTGGTGCTGCCCCACTATGTGCGCATCACCCGGGCGGCAGTGATCTCCGAGATGTCGCGCGACTACGTCACCGCCGCCCGCATGAACGGCGCCGGGCACCTGCGTCTGATGTTCAACGAGGTGCTACCCAACTGCATGGCGCCACTGATTGTCCAGGCCTCGCTCGGTATTTCGACCGCGATCCTGGACGCCGCGGCGCTGGGATTCCTGGGTTTGGGCGCTCAGCCGCCTTCACCCGAATGGGGAACCATGCTGGCAGACGCCCGCGAATTCGTGATGCGTGCCTGGTGGGTGGTCACCTTCCCCGGGCTGGCGATTTTGATCACGGTGCTGGCTTTCAACCTGCTTGGCGACGGTCTGCGTGACGCCTTAGACCCCAAACTCAAACGCTGACCCAAACGCTGAAGCCCCACCATGGCCCTGCTCGAAATCGAAAACCTGTCCGTCGAGTTCCCCTCGCGCAGCAGCGTGCTGCATGCCGTAGAAGGCGTCAGCCTGTCGCTGGATGCGGGTGATGTGCTGGGCATCGTTGGCGAGTCAGGCTCGGGCAAGAGCGTGACCATGATGGCGTTGATGGGCCTGGTGCCCTACCCCGGGCGCGTCACGGCCAGCAAGATGCGCTTTGATGGCCACGACCTGATGGGCCTGTCCACGAAAGAACGCAACCGCCTGACCGGCAAAGATGTGGCCATGATTTTTCAGGAACCGACCACCAGCCTGAATCCCTGTTTTTCGGTCGGTTTTCAATTGGCAGAAACCCTCAGGGTCCACCTCGGCATGGACAACAAGGCGGCAAAGCGCCGCTCCATCGAGCTGTTGGAGCAGGTGGGTATGTCGGATCCGGAGACTCGCCTGAAGGCCTACCCGCACCAATTGTCGGGTGGCATGAACCAGCGGGTCATGATTGCCATGGCCATCGCCTGCAACCCTAAGTTGCTGATTGCCGATGAACCCACCACCGCGCTTGACGTCACCATCCAGGCGCAAATCCTCGATCTGCTGCGCAGCCTGCAACGCGAGCGCGGCATGGCGCTGGTGCTGATTACCCACAACATGGGCGTGGTGTCAGACATGGCGCAACGGGTGGCCGTGATGTACGCCGGCCAAATCATGGAGCAGCAGCCCGCACAAGCCCTATTCCAGCGGCCGCGCCATCCCTACACCGAAGCCCTGATGGCCGCACTGCCCGAGCGCAGCGACGGCAGTGCCCGGCTTGCGACCATTCCTGGCATGGTCCCGGGCCTGTACGACAGGCCCAAAGCTTGCCTGTTTGCCCCGCGTTGCAGCTACGCCGACGACGACTGCCGCAGCCAACGCCCGAGCCTGGTCGGCGGCCTGCAAGCTGCGGTCCGCTGCCACCACCCCTTGAGCCTAAGCGGCCAGCCCAACGTGGGAGCGCTTGCATGACCTCTGTGGTTGAAGCGCATGACTTGCGCCAGGTCTACCGCATTGGCGGCGGCCTGTTCCGGCAGCCGGACCAGCTCCACGCCGTGGCGGGCGTGTCTTTTTCAATACAGCCAGGCCGCACGCTGGCCGTGGTGGGGGAGTCGGGCTGCGGCAAATCGACCCTGGCACGCATGGTGGCCTTGATTGAAGCGCCGACGAGTGGTCGACTTGCCCTGGGCGGTGTGGACGTGCTCAGTGCTGCGCCACAGCAACGTCGCGAACTGCGCCAAGCGGTGCAGTTGGTGTTCCAGAACCCCTATGGCTCACTCAACCCGCGCAAAAAGGTGGGTGCCATTCTGGAAGGGCCGCTCGAGATCAATACCCGACTCGAGGCCCCGGAGCGCTCGCAACAGGCGCGCGCCATGCTGGCCCTGGTGGGCCTGCGACCCGAACACTATGACCGTTACCCGCATATGTTTTCGGGCGGCCAGCGCCAGCGCATAGCCATCGCTCGTGCGCTGATGCTCAAGCCTAAACTGGTGGTGGCCGACGAGCCTGTTTCGGCGCTTGATGTGTCCATCCAGGCCCAGGTGCTCAACCTGCTGGCCGACCTGCAAGCCGAGCTTGGCCTGGCCTACCTGTTCATCTCGCATGACCTTGGCGTGGTGCGCCATATCGCCCACGATGTGCTGGTGATGTACCTCGGTCAGACCGTAGAGCAGGGCGACAAGGGCCGCATTTTTGCCCAACCGCTGCACCCCTACACCCGGGCCCTGCTGGGCGCCACGCCGGGGCTGGTAGGCAGCGGTGCGGCCGTAACGCGAACAGTGCTCAAGGGCGAGTTGCCCTCGCCCCTGAATCCGCCACCGGGCTGCGTGTTTTCCACCCGCTGTCCCCAGGCCACCGAGCGCTGCCGCGTTGAGCGCCCGGCCTTGCGCGAACTTGCCGGGCGGCTGTTGGCTTGCCATCTGGCCGAACAATTTGTCGAACCCGCTGCGCCGCAGCATTAACCCCAGAGGAGTCTTCACGATGACGCAATCCCCCAAGCTCGCCCGCCGCATGCGACCCAGCAAGAGCGCCCTGCTCTGCGCCCTGGCGCTGCCGGCCCTGCTGGCACTGGCACCGGCCTCAGCCAAAACTCTGGTGTACTGCTCAGAAGGCAGTCCCGAGAATTTTTCACCCAGCATCAACACCACGGGGACCTCATTTGACGCCCTGTCGCCCATCTACAGCCGCCTGGTTGAATTTGAGCGCGGCGGCACTGCCGTGGTACCGGGTCTGGCTGAACGCTGGACCGTCACCCCTGACGGCAAGGAATACACCTTCTTCTTGCGCAAGGGCGTCAAGTGGCACAGCAACAAAAACTTCAAGCCCACGCGCGACATGAACGCCGATGACATCATTTTTGCCATCGAACGCCAGTGGAAAGAAAACCACCCTTACTTCAAGGTCACCAGCTCCAACCACTCCTACTTCATGGGCATGGGCATGGACAAGCAGATCAAATCGGTCGACAAGATTGATGCGATGACCCTCAAAATCACCCTGAACAAGCCCGAGGCGCCGTTCCTGTCGGGTTGGGCCATGGAGTACGCCGGCATTCAGTCCAAGGAGTACGCCGACGCCATGCTCAAGGCCGGTACGCCCGAGAAAATCGACCAGGAGCCGATCGGCACCGGCCCGTTCTACCTTGTGCAGTACCAGAAAGATGCGGTCATCCGCTACAAGGCCTTCCCCGAGTTTTACGCTGGCAAGGCCAAGATTGACGACTTGGTGTACGCCATCACGACCGATGCCTCGGTTCGCTGGGCCAAGCTGCAAAAGGGCGAGTGCCACATCATGCCCTACCCCAACCCGGCCGACCTGGACGCCATGCGAAAGGACCCCAAGGTCTCTGTGCTGGAGCAGCCGGGCCTGAACGTGGGCTACTTGGCCTACAACACCACGAAAAAGCCGTTTGATGACGTGCGGGTGCGCAAGGCCATCAACATGGCGATCAACAAGCAGGCCATCATCGATGCGGTCTACCTGAGCACCGGTGTTGCGGCCAAAAACCCGATCCCGCCAACCCAGTGGTCCTACAACGACGCCATCAAAGACGACGCGTTTGACCCGGCTGCCGCACAGAAGCTGCTCGCCGCTGCTGGCCTGCCCAATGGTTTCACCACCGACCTGTGGGCGATGCCTGTGCAGCGCCCTTACAACCCGAACGCCAAGCGCATTGCTGAGCTGATGCAAGCCGATTTGGCCAAGATTGGCGTCAAGGCCGAGATCAAGAGCTTTGAATGGGGCGAGTACCGCAAGCGCTTGCAGGCGGGCGAACACCAGATGGGCATGCTGGGTTGGACGGGTGACAACGGTGACCCGGATAACTTTTTGCACACCCTGCTGGGCTGCGACGCCGCCAAGACCGGTGGCAGCAATGTGGCCAAGTTCTGCTTCCAGCCCTTCGAAGACCTGGTGCTCAAAGCCAAGACCATCACCGACCCGACCGCCCGCGGCAAGTTGTACGAGCAGGCGCAGGTGATCTTCAAGGAACAGGCGCCCTGGTTCACCATCGCCCACGCTGTGCAGCTCAAGCCGGTGCGCAAAGAAGTGATCGACTTCAAGCTCAGCCCGTTTGGCCGCCACAATTTCTACGGCGTTGACATCAAGGAGTGAGAAATAGCACTCTAGCCCTTGTCAGGCCTGGTCCAACAGCTACATTTTTGGTAGCAAAGACGCCAAGGCCTTATCCCGTATCGCCGACAGCGTGCCGCGGGTGCTGATGACCTCGGGGTCCAGCATCACCTCGATCAGGCTGCCCTGCGACCGCGCCAAGGCCGCCAGCAGGGCTGGCTCAAACTCGTCGGTGCGGGTAATGCGCTGCGCGGCATAGCCATAGGCCTGGGCCAGTGCCACAAAATCGGGGTTTTTAAGACCGGTGCCGGCCACATGGGCGGGGTACTCGCGCTCCTGGTGCATTCGGATCGTGCCGAACATGCTGTTGTTGAGCAGCACGATGATGGTTTTGGCACCGTATTGGACCGCCGTGGCCAGCTCCTGGCCATTCATCAAAAAATCGCCATCGCCCGCCATGGTGAATGCCAGTCGGCCGGTGGTGATGGCTGCGGCGATCCCGGCGGGCACACCGTAGCCCATGGCGCCATTGGTCGGGGCCAGTTGGGTCTTGCAGCCCTTGGCCAGGCCATGGTGACGGTAAAAGCGGTGCACCCAGCTGGCAAAATTGCCAGCGCCATTGGTCAGCACGGCATCGGCTGGCAAATGCGTCTGCAGACATGCCACTATGGCTGGCATGTCAATCAGACCGGGCAGTGGCTGTGGCTCCAGGTTAGCCAGGTAGTCGGCATGGCAGGCCGCACTCCAGTCGGCCCAGGGCAGTGTCACTGGCGCGGTCAGCACCTCCAGCGAGCGAGCGGCGGCATTCATGGTAGCGTTGATGGCCAAGTCTGCATGGTAGACCCGGTGCAGTTCCTCTGCGCTGGCGTGAATGTGCACCAGCGTCTGGCGCGGCCGGGGCACCTCGAACAGGGTGTAGCCGCCGCTGGTCATCTCGCCCAGGCGCGGCCCGATCGCCAGAATCAGGTCGCTGGCGCGGATGCGCTCGGCCAATTTGGGGTTGATGCCGATGCCCACATCACCGGCATACAGCGGATGGTGGTTGTCAAAGGTATCTTGAAAGCGAAAGGCGTTGCCCACCGGCAGGCACCAGTTCTCGGCAAAGCGCTGCAGCGCCTGCGCCGCCTGCACCGTCCAGCCGCCGCCGCCCGCAATCACCATGGGGCGCTCTGCTTTCAGGAGCAGTTCACGCAAGGTACGCAAAGCGCCCGGGTCGCTCCAGGCCTCAACCGGGGCCAGGCGGGGTAATCCTTGCGGCGTCAGGCCCGTGACCGGGTGAGCCACCACAGCCTGGGTCAGCATGTCTTCGGGCAGCACGACCACCACCGGGCCGGGGCGGCCGTTCATGGCGGTGGCAAAGGCACGGGCGACGTATTCCGGGATTCGGCGCACATCGTCAATCCGCTCCACCCGCTTGGCAAAGCCCTTGGTGCTGGGGCCGAAAAAACTCAGGTAATCGACCTCCTGAAAGGCTTCGCGGTCCCGTGTGTCGCTCGCCACGTCGCCGACAAACAGCACCATGGGCGTAGAGTCTTGGAACGCGGTGTGCACACCGATCGAGGCGTTGGTAGCGCCCGGGCCACGGGTCACAAAACACACGCCAGGACGGCCTGTTAATTTGCCATGGGCCTCCGCCATGAAGGCGGCGCCGCCCTCCTGCCGGTTGATGATGAAGCGAATCTGGTCGGCGTGACGGTGAAAGCCGTCCAGCACGGCCAGATAGCTCTCGCCCGGTACACCAAACGCATGTGTGACACCCTGCGCCACCAGGCACTCGACCAACAGGTGGCCGCCGATTGTTTGACTGTTCATGGGCGCATTATGGCGATCTTTAGAAGCTTTCCCAATCTCCGTCATCAGGGGCTGCTGGTGTCGGTTTCGGGTTGGCGCGCGGGGCCGCGAGCGCAGCGCTTGGGGCGGGCGCCGGTCTCGCCAACACCGGCCGGCTGGGCGATTTTGGCAACTGAGCTCGGGGCTTGGCGGACGCACCCGAAGTCAGGCTGCGCCCTGGGCTGCTGCCCGAGGTAGGGGTGTGCAGCCTCCGACCAGCCGGCAGTTTGAACAGTGAAACAGTGGCCACCAGATCGCCCGCCTGCGCCTTGAGGCTGCTGGCCGCAGCCGCCATTTCTTCAACCAGGGCGGCGTTTTGCTGGGTCGCCTGATCCATCTGCGTAATCGCCTCGCCGACCTGTGCCACGCCGATGCTTTGCTCCTTGCTGGCGGAACTGATCTCGCCCATCAGGTCGGTCACCCGTTTGATCGCATTCACCACTTCAGTCATGGTAACGCCGGCTCGGTCGACCAGCGCACTGCCCTGCTCGACACGCTGGACGCTGTCGTTGATCAAGCCTTTGATCTCTTTGGCGGCTTCAGCCGAACGGCCCGCCAACGAACGGACTTCGCTCGCCACCACGGCAAACCCCCGGCCCTGCTCGCCCGCTCGTGCGGCCTCAACCGCTGCATTCAAGGCCAGAATATTGGTCTGGAAGGCGATGCCGTCGATCACGCTGATGATGTCGGCAATCTTGCGCGAGGAGTCATTGATGCCCTTCATGGTCTCTACCACTTGGCCCACCACCTGCCCCCCCTGCACCGCCACCGTTGAGGCATTCAGAGCGAGTTGGTTGGCCTGACCGGCGCTATCGGCGTTTTGTACCACCGTAGCCCCCAGCTGCTCCATGGCAGCCGAGGTTTGCTCCAGCGCACTGGCCTGGCTTTCGGTTCGGGCAGACAGGTCATGGTTGCCTTGGGCAATTTCCGCACTGGCTGTGGCCACGCTCTCGGACCCCTGGCGCACCGTTGCCACCACCCCGATCAGTCTGTCTTTCATGCCTGCCAACGCCCTCAGTAACACGGCAATCTCGTCCTCGCCATGGATTTGCGCGTCCACGGTGAGATCGCCCGATGCGACGGCACTGGTCATGGTTGTCGCCTGGCGGATGGCGCGGGAGATGCCGCGAATCATGAAAAAGCCCAGCAATGCGGCAGCCAGAACACCCAGCGCCACCAACAAGATAGACCAAAGGCGGATCGATTCATACCGGGTGAATGCGGCATCGTGTTCCAGCTTGGCTTCTTTGAGCTGGATCTGGATCAGCACCGCCATGCTGGCAAAACTGGGCGCATAGACTTGAGGCAGCACTGAGATGGCGATGCGCTGCGCCTCTTTGAAGTCGCCTGTGTTCAGCGCTGCCAGACCGGGTCGCAGGCCCTCGCTCACGTAGCGGCTGCGCTGGGTCGCAAACAGCACCGCGGTTTTTTCTTCTTCAGGCGTCAGCTTGGTGGCCATGTAAGCAGCCCAGACCTTGTTAACAGCTGAAATATTGCCTTCAATGACGGCGACATGTTTGCTGGCAGCCTCGGGCGTGGCTTCAAGTGCAGCAGACGTCAGCTCAGACCCATTGGTCACCATCATGCGCTGGATCTCTGCCAACTGGCCCAAGGGCACAAGCCGGTCGTCGTAGACGGTTTGCAAGGCTGCGTTGCTGGCGGCGATGCCGTATAAGCCCAGGCCGCCAACACCGATCAGCAACGCCGACATCAAACCGACCAGCAGCATCAAACGCGTCGAAATTTTCATGAAGATCACCCGGAAAAATGAAAAAACCTCATGGCGCCTACACACCCAGACACCTCGGAGACCCATTATCCAGCCATGCCAATGAATCAGGCCATTGTGGCGGTCCCAGGGCTTTGGCGGCCTACCGCCAATGCCGCAGCCACGCTCAACAGCAAGGTGCCAGCGGCACCCAGCAGGGTTGCCGCGTACCAACCCCGGTCCATGAACAGGCCAAAAACCATGGGCGACAGCGCAAAGCCGACGTCCAGCCCCGAGTACACCATGCCATACACCCGCCCGGTGGCCTCGCGCGGCGTCGCCCGCTTGATCATCATGTCCCGCGACGGTCCGCCGATGCCCACCGCCAGACCGGTGGCCGCCAGCACCACCATGGTGCCGGTGCCGCCCAGCAGCCCCGTGCTGCACAGGGCCAGGCACAGGGCTGCGACGGTCATGGCGATCGCAACCACCCGGTCACTGTGAGCGGCGCGCCCAGCGACAAAGCCGCCCGCCAGCATGCCCGCCGCGCCACACAGCATGTAGGCCGTGAGCGTGAGCGTGGCCGCCTCGATGCTGACGCCGTGCACGGCTTTGAGGATGGAGGCCGAAAAGCTCTGCACCACCGCCAGCGTCATGGTCGACAGCAAAAAGAACCCAAAGCAGAACCACACCACCGGCAGCTTCATGAAGGCCAGTTTGTGCTCCTCGGCCATACCAGCCGGGCGTACCACCGCCCGCGTGCTCAGCTTGTCCCGGTGCAGCCAAAGCAGGGCCAAAATAGCCAGGTACATCAGGGCAGCGGCCAGGTAGGCGGTGCGCCAGTCAGACAGTCGGGTCAGGCCGACCAGGAACAAGGGCGCTGCCGCCCAGCCCAGGTTGCCGGTCAGGCCGTGGGCGCTGAAAGCATGGCCCAGCCGCGGCGCCGACACCCGCTGGTTCATGATGGTGAAGTCCACCGGGTGAAAAGTGGCATTGCCCAGACCGGCCAGCGCCGCCACCAACAGCAGCGCCGGGTAACCATTGGCCAGCGAGGCCGCCGCACAGGCCAGCGCCAGAATGGCCTGAGCCGCAAACAACAGGGGCCGCGCCCCAAGCCGGTCCACCGCAAAGCCAGCAGCGGCCTGACCGATGCCGGAGACGACAAAAAACACCGTCATCAGCAGGCCAACTTGCGAGTAGCTCAAGGAGAACTCCGCCATAAAAACTGGGAACATCAGCGGCAACAGCAGGTGCGAAAAGTGCGAACTGGCATGGGCCAGCCCCACCAAGCCGACCACAGCCGCGTCCTGGCGAAAGGGCACGGGCTGCGCCAGGGGCAAAGGGATGGTCTGACTCATGGAGTTTTGAGCCCGAGCGGATCGGTCGACGAACCCTGGGTCAACAGCGGCCCCATCTTGAAAATGCCACTCATCCTCAGCGCGGGCTCGCCATTGGCCGTGACCAGCCCTTGACCAAACAGCATGTTGCGGGTGGTACGCAGAATATCGGCCTGACCCTGTACCCACGCGCCCAGCGGCGCCGGGCTCATGTAGTCAATCTGCAGGCTGATGGTGGGCAAAAAACGACGCTCCAAGGTGGACTGGTACATGTTGGCGCAGGGCACCAGCATGTCAGCAAACGTGGCCAGCATGCCGCCATGGCAGATCTTGAGCGGGTTGGTGTGACGCTCCTCCACCCGAAAGCCCAACAGCACGCGCTCGCCGGTCCAGCGCGCGTACAGGGGCCCGTTGTGCACCAGGAAGCCACCGCCCAGCGAAATGCGCCTAAAGCCGGCCGGAATATCGTCTGGCAAAGGGACCCCGGAATTGTCAAACGGGTGGAAGGGGTCAGGTTGGCTCATGGATAATTTCTATCGGGCTGGGGACCTTGCACTATAAAGACATTGGTGGCCACTGCGCCCGAGCCAGGCGCCATGTTTGTCCGGGTCGCGACATGAATCCGTGGATGAGTGGACGCACCGGTCAAGGCGGCGCCGGGCAAGGGGCTAACTTAGGCTTTGGTACGCCGGTCAAGGCGGCGCCGGGCTGAGAGGCTCCGCGGCTGTCCTTCGTCATCCCCGACCTGATCGGGGATCTATGACTTCCTGGATTCCCGTACCCGGGAATGACGGGCTAGAGGGGCATTCGGATGTTCAGCCTCGCCAGCCCCGCCCAACGCCAACGCCAACGAAAAAGCCATAGCAACAACTCAGCCCCACAACTCTCCCATCGTCCTGGCAAAGTCCTGCGCCAGACGCTGTCGCAGCCCGGGCTCAGCGCCAGGGTGGCTCAGCTCGCCGCCATCTAGGCGCAATTGGCCACCCTGATACACCTGGGCCGGCGCTGTGTGCGGGCTGGAAAACACCAGGGCGTCCAGCGTCTGGGCGCCGGGCACGCCCAGCAAGGCGGGCGACTGGGCGTCCAGGACCACGAAGTCGGCGCGGTGCCCCAACGAGATTGACCCCAGCGGAAGACCACTGGCAGCCCGCCCGCCGGCCAGCGCGCCATTGAACAGCGCTGACGCCGAGCTACCACCGGGCTGGGCCGCCACATTGCGCCGGCGCAGTGTCAGCCGCTGCGAATACTCCAACAGACACAGCTCTTGCGGCCAGTTGCGGTTGACATGGCTGTCAGAACCGATCGACCAGTTGCCACCGGCGGCGGCATAGGCCGGGTAATCGAACACGCCGTCGCCCAGGTTGGCCTCGGTGCTGGGGCAGATCACAATGGCCGCGCCGCGCTGGGCTACCGCTTGCAACTCCGACGGGCTGGCGTGGGTGGCGTGCACCAGGTTCCACTGGGCGTTGACCGGCAGGTTATTGAGCAGCCATTCGATCGGGCGCTGCCCGGTGTGGGCCAGGCAGTCTTGCACCTCCTGGGTCTGTTCGGCGATGTGGATATGCACCGGCAGTTGCTGCGCGCCGGCCCAAGCCGCCAACTCGGTCATGGCTGGCAAGCCGGCTGCGCGCAGGGAGTGGATAGCCAAGCCCAGGTTGACGCCGGGCAGATCTCTGCAAGCGGCTTGCACCTCGCCGACCAGCCGCACCAAGCTGTCAGGCGAGGATGCAAAACGCCGCTGGTCTTCGCGCAGGCCAGTCGCGCCAAAGCCCGAGCGCATGTACAGGGTGGGCAGCAGGGTCAGGCCCATGCCAACCCGCTCGGCCGCGCGTACCAGTGCCAATGACATATCCAGCGGATCGCCGCCAGCGGCGTCTGCAGGCTGGTGCAGGTAATGAAATTCACAAACCTGGGTGTAGCCGCCCGCCAGCAACTCGGCATACAGCCAGGCCGCGATGTGCTCCATTTGGCTCGGCGTGATGCGCCGGGCAGCCGAGTACATGCGGTCGCGCCAACTCCAGAAGTCATCGCTGCTGCCAGCCGCGCCGGCACGCTCAGTCAGACCGGCAATGGCGCGCTGAAAGGCATGGCTGTGGGCGTTGACAAGGCCAGGCAGCACCGGGCCGGCCAGACGCGTCGCCCCTTGCGTTTGAGCGACCGAGGCATTGGCCTGCAGGCCCGACCAGCAGCCATCCGCACCCACCGACAGCAGCACGTCACGTGCCCAACCGCCGCCCAGCCAGGCCTGCGCTGCGTAGAAGCGCTCAACCATACAACTTGGCGCAGCTGTGCAGCGCAGTGTCCAGCAGGGTGCGCAGGAGTGGCCGGATTGCGGCGGCCCGCTCAGCATCGAAGGCGTAGGGGCTGTGCTCCTGCATGTACAGGTCTTGGCACATCTCCAACTGCACGGCGTGCACGCCTTGTGCTGGGGCCCCATAGCGGCGGGTGATGTAGCCGCCCTTGAAGCGGCCATTGAGCACGTGGCTGACCGTCTGCTGACCGGCACAGGCCTGCACCAGGGCGTCCGCAATCGTGACGTCGGCGCTGGCGCCATTCGCCGTGCCCAGGTTGAGGCCGGGTAGCCGGCCCTCAAACAGCCAGGGAATCTGTGAGCGGATGCTGTGGGCGTCCCACAGCAGCGCATAGCCATGCACGGTCTGCAGGCGCTGCAACTCGGTGGCCAGGGCCTGGTGGTAGGGCTGCCAATAGACCTCGCGGCGGCGCAGGCGCTCGACCGCGTCGGGCTCGGCACCAGGCTGGTACAGCGGGTCGCCATTGAAAAACCGGGTCGGACACAACTCGGTGTTGGAGGCACCCGGGTACATGGGCGCATCATCAGGCGGGCGGTTCAGGTCGATCACGTAGCGCGAGACTTGCGGCATCAGCACGCTGGCGCCCATCTTGGCCACAAAGTCGTAAAGCCGGTCCAGGTGCCAGTCGGTGTCTTCGGTGGCCAGGGCACGGGGCATATAGCTGCCCTGGAGTTCGGCCGGGATCTCGGTGCCAAGGTGCGGCATGCTGACCAGCAGCGGCACCTGGCCCTGGTGAAGGGTAAAGCTCACAGGGGTTTCCCTCCAAAAATCGTTTGGCGGTGCGGGTTGGCGCCGATGGCGTAGCTGAGTTCGGCCGGGTGGCGCACGTCCCACATCACCAGGTCGGCACGCTTGCCCGGTGCAATCACACCCCGGTCAGTGAGGCCCAGGGCACGTGCGGCGTGGCGGGTGACGCCGGCCAGGGCCTCCTCGGGCGTCATCCGGAACAGGGTGCATGCCATGTTGAGCATCAGCAGCAGCGAGGTGCAAGGTGAGCTGCCCGGGTTGCAGTCGGTGGCAATCGCCATTGGGACGCCGTGCTGGCGCAGCAGCGCCAGCGGCGGCAGCCGGGTCTCTCGCAAAAAATAAAAGGCCCCCGGCAGCAGCACCGCCACCGTACCGGCGGCCGCCATGGCGGCTGCGCCCTCCTCCGACAACCACTCGAGGTGGTCGCAACTGAGCGCCTGAAAGCCAGCGGCCAGCGCCGCGCCGCCGCTGTCTGAAAGCTGCTCGGCATGCAGCTTCACCGGCAGGCCCAGCGCCTGCGCCGCAGCAAAAACGCGCTCCGTTTGCGCCGGGCTGAAACCGATGCCCTCACAAAACGCGTCCACCGCATCGACCAGGCCCTCGGCGTGCAGTTGCGGCAGCATCGCCAGCACGGCAGCCACGTAGTCGTCGCTGCGCCCGGCAAACTCGGGCGGTACCGCATGCGCACCCAAAAACGTGGTGCAGACCGACACCGGCAACTCGCGCCCCAAGGCACGCGCCACCTCCAGCATGCGGCGCTCACTCTCCAGCGCCAGGCCGTAGCCGGATTTGATCTCGACCGTGGTCACGCCTTGCGCCACCAGTGCCTGCAAGCGCACCCGGCTCTGTGCCTGCAGGGCCTGGGCACTGGCGGCGCGGGTGGCTCGCACGGTGGAGGCAATGCCACCGCCGCTCCGGGCAATTTCCTCATAGGTGGCGCCGTTCAGGCGCAGCTCAAACTCGCGCGCTCGGTCTCCGGCATACACCAAGTGGGTATGGCAGTCAATCATGCCGGGCGTGATCAGAGCGCCACCGGCCTCGTGCTGATGCTGGCAGCGCGCACGAATTTCGGTCGGCAATTCGGACCGGGGGCCGACCCACAGCACGCATTCGCCGTCCAGCACCAGAGCGGCATCGTCGATCAAGCCATAGGGCCGGTCAGTGCCGGGCTGCAGCGTGGCTACCGTGCAGTCGGTCCAGAGTTGTGTTGTCATAAGGGAACCTCCATCCACAGGGCCTCAGCGGCAGACAGGCCAATTTCAACGCCCGCCGGCACCCGCTGCCAGGCCAGGCAGCCGGCGGGTAGCGCAGTTATTTTTGAGCCAAATCGGGCCTCAGCCCCCGTCGTTATTGAATACATTGCTATCAATTTTGATTTGTCGAGCGTTGTGGACCAATGGCCTGCGACTCGCCGCATCAGCGCCGGGCCCAATGGCTGGCGCACCATCAGGTTGAAATCACGGGTCGGCCCGCCCAGCAACTGGCAATCTACGGGAACGGCGCCGTCAAAGGCAAAGGGCGCACTGTGGCGGTCCAGCTCAAACCACTGCCCGTTCAGTCCCAGGCGGACACCGGCACCACCCAGCACCGCAAACCAGCGCTGCACGCCCTCAAAGCGCGAAAACGGGCCGTCTTGCGTCACCTCGGCCACCGACAGCCGGCAAGTCCAGTCTGCCGCCGCGGGCCAAGCCAACAACTCGCGTGTGACACCACCGCCATTGCGCCAGGGGCTGGCAGGCACATCGTCCAGGCGTATCAGCTGCCAGTTCATAGTTGAAACTTTCCGTTAAAGCTGTAGCGCAGCCCGGGGTAGACCAAGCGCGCCAGGCTGGCCACATGCGGGCCGCTGACGGTACGGCGTGTCATCACCAGACAAGGCACGCTGGGCGCAATCGCCAGGCACGCCGCCTCTTGCACGCTAGGCAGACTGGCCTCGATCGAGTAGCTGGCCTCGGTCAGCGGCGCGTGCTCCAGCAGGTAGCGGGTCGGGGTGGTCAGGGCAAAGTCCACGCCCAGGTAGTCGGGCGCGGCGGCGGGGTTGACATGCCGGTCTTCATACTGGATCGGCAACCCGTCCTCGCAGTGCACCAGCACCGAGTGAAACAAGCGAGCGCCCCGGCGCAGGCGAAACACCTCGGCCAAGGCCGCGCTGGCACGCACCGCCGCCATATGCTGCAGCCGAGTGCTGTGCACATGGCCCCGGGCAAGCACTTCGTCATGGATGTCGCGCAGCGCCAGCGTGCTGGAGATGCGGTGCAACTGCGCCACCACCGTGCCAGACCCCTGGGTGCGCGTGACCAGCCCCTCCACCACCAGCTCGCGAAGAGCCCGGTTAACCGTCATGCGGCTGATGCCAAACTGCTGCTGCAAGGCGGCCTCGCTCGGCACGGCCGCACCGGGCCGCCAGACGCCTTGGTTGACCTGTGCCTTGATGAACGCCTTGACACGCTCGTAGGCTGGCACGACGGCATCTTCAGCCATGGCAGGGGACGTGGCGGTGCCAGCAGGCAGTTTGGTCGGTGGTCAGCGGGTTCATGGTGGCAGTGCGCTTGATCTGTCGATTGTGCAGAAAATGCCCCTGTTACGCCCCCGGGTTTCCCCGAGATGGCACTAGTTGTATAGACAACTACAATGTACCACCACCCCACCCGAACGGAGCCCCTCCATGTCCGATTTGTCGCAAACCCCCTTCTTTGACAGCCAGGCGCGCCCCGTGCGCTCGCCGCGCGGCACCACCCTCAGCTGCGCCAACTGGCAGATCGAAGCCGCCTACCGCATGATCCAGAACAACCTCGACCCCGAGGTAGCCGAAAACCCGGACCAGCTGGTGGTCTACGGCGGCATCGGCAAGGCCGCGCGCAACTGGCCCTGCTTTGACGCCATCCTCGACAGCCTGCGCAAGCTGCAACCCGACGAGACCCTGCTGATCCAATCGGGCAAGCCGGTCGGCGTGTTCCGCACCCACACCGGCGCGCCGCGCGTGTTGCTGGCCAACTCCAACCTGGTGCCGAAGTGGGCCAACTGGGAACACTTCAACCAGCTCGACCGCGCTGGCCTGATGATGTACGGCCAGATGACCGCCGGCAGCTGGATCTACATCGGCACGCAGGGCATCGTGCAGGGCACTTACGAAACCTTTGTCGAGGCCGGTCGCCAGCACTACAACGGCAGCCTGGTCGGGCGCTGGGTCCTGACCGCCGGCCTGGGCGGCATGGGCGGCGCGCAGCCGCTGGCCGCCAGCTTTGCCGGCGCCAGCTCGCTCAATATCGAATGCCAGCAAAGCAGCATTGACTTCCGGCTGCGCACCCGCTACCTCGACAAGCAGGCCGCCAACCTGGACGAAGCACTGGCGCTGGTTGCGCACCATACGGCAGCCGGCGAGGCCGTGTCGATTGGCCTGTGTGGTAACGCGGCCGAGCTGCTGCCCGAGCTCGTGCGGCGCGCCAAGGCCGGCGGCCCACGTCCCGACATCGTGACCGACCAGACCTCAGCGCACGACATCATCAACGGCTACCTGCCAGCCGGCTGGAGCGTGGCGCGCTGGCTGGCTGCGCGCAAAGACCCGGCTCAGCACGCCGAGCTGACGCAGGCTGCGGGCGAATCCTGCGTCACCCATGTGCGCGCCATGCTCGACTTTCACGCCATGGGCATCCCGACCGTCGACTATGGCAACAACCTGCGCCAGGTGGCGAAAGATTTTGGCGTGGCCAACGCCTTTGATTACCCCGGCTTTGTTCCGGCCTATGTGCGTCCGCTGTTCTGCCGCGGCGTGGGACCGTTCCGCTGGGTGGCGCTCAGCGGTGACCCGGAGGACATCCGCAAGACCGACGCCAAGATGAAGGAACTGTTCCCCGACAACACGCACCTGCACCGCTGGCTGGACATGGCGGGTGAGCGCATCAGCTTCCAGGGCCTGCCCGCACGCATCTGCTGGATCGGGCTGGGCGAGCGCCACCTGGCCGGCCTGGCCTTCAACGCCATGGTCCGCAGCGGCGAGCTCAAGGCACCCGTCGTGATCGGGCGCGACCACCTTGACAGCGGCTCGGTCGCCTCACCCAACCGTGAGACCGAGGCCATGAAAGACGGCAGCGACGCGGTCAGCGACTGGCCGCTGCTCAACGCCCTGCTTAACACGGCCAGCGGCGCCACCTGGGTCAGCCTGCACCACGGCGGCGGCGTCGGCATGGGTTACTCGCAGCACTCGGGCGTGGTGATTGTTTGTGACGGCACCTCCGAGGCCGACGAGAAGCTGGCCCGCGTGCTGTTCAATGACCCGGCCACCGGCGTCATGCGCCACGCCGACGCGGGCTACGAGGTGGCAAAAGCCAGCGCCCGCGCCAACGGCCTGAACCTGCCGATGGTGGGCACATGACCGACGCCGTCACCCATACCTTGCTGCCGGGCCAGCTTGGACTGGCCGAATTGCGGGACCTGGGCGCTGCAGGGCACGTCATCGCCTTGCATGAGGCCTGCCGCGCTGGCATCCGCGCCAGCGCGAAGCTGGTGCAACAAGCTGCGGCGGGCGACGCCGCGGTGTACGGCGTGAACACCGGCTTTGGCAAACTGGCCAACCAGCGCATTGGTCATGACGACCTGGCCACGCTACAGCTGAACCTGCTGCGCTCGCACGCGGTCGGCGTGGGGGAGCCGCTAGCGCCCGAAGTCGTGCGGCTGATCCTGCTGCTCAAAGCTGCCAGCCTGGCGCGCGGCTACTCAGGGGTGCGCGAGGCGGTGGTCGATGCCTTGCTGGCGCTGTACAACGGGGGACTGACCCCGGTGATCCCCTGCCAGGGCTCGGTCGGCGCCTCGGGCGACCTGGCGCCGCTGGCCCACCTGTGCCTGCCCCTGATCGGCGAAGGTGAACTGCTGTTGGACGGCGTACGCATGCCGGCCTTGGCCGGCTTGCAAC
>CAMELV010000014.1 GCA_945925985.1 Comamonas sp. lk
GCAAACCGGGCGAAGGCGCTACAAAGCGCGAAAACAGCCCGTAGAGGAACAGAAAACGACGCGATTTCGCGGGATTACTCGTGAAATCTCACTATCTGAAAATTAGCCGACCGCTACTCCATTTGGTTAGCGGTTGTTCAGAGCATCCCTAGGGTAAAGCCCTAGTAAATTGACCTTAATGCTCATTGACTAAGCACTTTTTGACTCATAGTATCAAAAAATAAAACTACTAGGAGATTTAGCAATGGCTGTCGACCTCAATATTAATGGTGCGCGTAAGTCGGTTGATGCTGACCCCACTACGCCCCTTTTGTGGATTTTGCGTGATCACCTAGGTATGACCGGAACCAAATACGGTTGCGGTATCGCGCAGTGCGGTGCTTGCACCGTACACGTTGACGGTGCGGCGGTGCGCTCTTGTCAACTACCTTTAAATGCCGCTGCCAATCGCCAAATCACCACCATTGAAGGTTTGACGCTCAAAAATGATCATCCCCTGCAAAAGCTGTGGGTTGAAATGAACGTGGCCCAGTGCGGTTACTGCCAGTCCGGCATGTTGATGGCCGCTGCTGCCTTACTCAAGAAAAACCCCAACCCCACGGATGCGGATATTGACGCTCAAGTCAACAACATCTGCCGTTGTGGAACCTATCCCCGCGTCCGTGCGGCCATCCACAAAGCGGCTAAATCGGCTAAATCGGCCAAGGCATAAGGAGAAAAATCATGACGATGACTATGAATCGACGCGAGTTCTCGATAAAAGTTTCTGCCGTAGCCGGCGGAATGATGATGGGAATGTCACTGATGCCCGAAGAGGTGCAAGCTGCTACGGTGAATGGACAACCCTGGGGCGGTGTCACGACTGCACCCGAGTTCACACCTTGGTTACAAATTGGCCGTGATGGCACATGTACCGTTAGGGTCACTTCGCCTGACCTTGGAAATGGATTAGTCACACAGTTTGCGATGACGATGACCGAAGAGCTTCAATGTGACTGGTCCAAAGTCAAAGTTGAATATGCGCCTCCACTGCGTAATTATTTGGAAAATAATGTTTACTCCAAGCCTGGCGGCAGCCTTGGTTACTTCAGTGGCCGTTCTACGGGTCCTGCGCGTATGGAGGTTCTGCTGCAAGTAGGCGCCAGTGCGCGTGAGCGTTTGAAAGAAGCAGCGGCTCAATTGTGGAGTGTTCCCCGGTCTGAGCTGACAGTTAAGAATGGTGTTATCACGCATGCAAAATCTAAACGTTCAGTAGGCTACGGTGATATGGTGGACAAAGCGGCAACGATTGCTCTGTCACCCGAACCCGCCATCAAGGATTCCAAAGATTGGTGGTTTTTGGGTAAAGCCTCCCCGGCTAAATTGCAATTGCCATTGATCACCAATGGTTCTGCTGTCTACGGCATTGACGTGATCCTGCCTGACATGGTCTACGCAGCATTGTTGCAGTCACCCGTTCACGGTGGAACGCTCAAAAGCTATGACTTTGAAAAAATCAAGGGCATGCCTGGCGTTTTAGGTGTGGCCGTGGTGGATCCTTCGGAGCCCCGAGCCGCGATTGACCCTAAGTTACCTCCTTTCCCTCTGGGCTTGTCTGCGCCACAAAGCGCCATTGCGGTCATTGCTGAGCATTATTGGCAGGCCAAAAAAGCGCTCGAGGCTCTGCCTGTCGTTTGGGATGACGGCCCCGGTGGGCAATGGAAAACCAATGAGCAAGTCAACAAAGCTGTCTTGGACTCTTTAGAACAAGAAGGCAAGAAAATCGAAATCATCAAAGGTAAGCCGCTTGAGATGATTGACAACAAGCAAGGCAAAGTTGTCGAGGCCACATATTTCACGCCTTACTGTGATCACGTCGTGATGGAGCCACTCAATGGCACAGCTAAAGTGACTGCCAATAGTGTTGAAGTTTGGCATCCCTCTCAGCATAGTCAAAACGCCTTTTTCATCGCTGCGCATGAAACTGGCTTGGATTTGTCAAAAGTAACCTTTAATCAGACTTTTGTTGGCGGTGGTTTTGGTCGTCGAGTCTACGGTGATGACGTACGTATGGTCGTGGCTGTGGCCAAAAAATTCCCTGGCCGGCCGGTCAAGGTGATTTGGTCACGTGAGGAATCCACCCGTCAGGGCCGTTTCCGTTATTTGCAAGCCGCGAAAATTAGAACAGCTTTGGACGCAAGTGGTATGCCAGTTGCGTTTCATGGCCGTGTGAGCGGTGGCCCTGGTATGTCAGTTCGTTACTTTACGGATGGACCTCATGCTTCAGGGCTAATCGATAGTGTGCAGGTTGAGTCTAATGTGATCCCGCTACACGTTTTGACCGGTCCTTATCGTGGCCCAGGGTACAACTCCAATGCATTTTTCATGGAAACTTTCTTTGATGAATGCGCTCATGCTGCTGGCATGGACCCCATGGAATATCGCCTGAAGATGTTCGCTAAATGGCCTGATAAAGGTTGGACCATGTGCCTGAAAGAAGTGGCCTCCAAATCGGGTTGGGGCAAAAAAATGCCCAAAGGCTGGGGCCAAGGCGTTGCGATTGCCAACTGGGGTATGGGCGGTAAAGCAGAAGCCGGCACCACGGTGGCTGCCGTTGCAACTGTTGAAGTTACCAAAAATGGCGTGTTGAGAGTCGATTCAATTGATATTGCTTTTGACACTGGTCGAATACTAAACCGCGATGCAGTTGCCGCCCAGCTTGAAGGCGGTGTCATTTATGGTTTGAACATGGCTCTGAACGAGCAACTCACCATTCAAAACGGCCGTATCGTGGAAGGCAACTACCACGAATACCCAATGCTTCGCATTGGTGATATGCCACGAAAAATCAATGTGCACTTTGGTGGCTTGTCGGGCCATAGCCGCATCTTTGAAATTGGAGAGCCACCGGTTGGTGTGGTCGGTCCTGCGCTTGGCAATGCCATCTTCAAGGCCACGGGCAAGCGTGTGCGCACACAACCTTTCCGCCTGCAAGACCTGAGCTGGACCTGATTCAGTTTTAGAACGTCCTCGAAGTTCAGCCCGCTTCCCTTCACCGGTGAGCGGGTTTTTTTTATGCAGTGACGGTGATGTGTGCTTTGGCGGTATGGACACCGCCGCGGTCATCCTGCCAAATGAAGTCAAATACACCTGACTCGGTGGCTCGCACACTAAAGGTGAGGTAGGGGTTGGCCGAGATCCCGGTGCCTTGGAAGGCTCTAAAAATTTCTTCGCCGTTGTAGCGACAAATAAAGGTGTCGATGATGTGCATGGGGATGTAAGTGCCCTGCGTGTCGAAGCGATAGCCGTTGTCCATGGCGTGCAAAATCATGCAGCGCAAAGTAATGATCTCGCCTTTGCGGGCTTGGCTAGGTACGCGCAATCGGGTGCTTAGTACTGTCATCAGTAGCGCAGTTCCATGGATTCGCAGGCGCCAATCGACACAACCACATGTGAGGTTTCATGCCACCAACTGTCGTCTGACATGCGCGCCAGCACCAAAATATCTTGGGTGTCACTCAGTCGCAAGTTGGTTTCCACTTCGGCGCGACCGCTGCTCGGTGTGAATTCGTAGGTCGCAGCCCAAGGTTTGGGGTTGCGCATGGCCAAAATGTGCACTTCACACACATAGTCGCTTGCGGTCATCGCGCTGGGCACATGGATTTTGATGGGCACCAAGTTTCCGCTGTCTGCTATCGAAGCCAATTGCACCTCGATGCGACCCCGTCGGCTTGTTGCGCCTCGCAAAATTTTTTTTATCGCCGTTTCGGGGCTTTCTTCAATGGGTGTGAGACGAGGGTTGGGGGGGAGTGTATTTGCTTGTGTCCAGCCTGACGGCAGGATGCTCATCCCCATCCCCCAAGCGCCCAACCTTTGAAGCCATCGACGTCGCGGCGCAAGCAGATGAAAGGGCATGAACAGACACTCCGATAAAACTGAGCGGATACCAGAAGACCTTAAAGAACCCTTTTCGGCTCTACAAGCGAGTTGCGGCCTCCGCCGCCGCTTGAGGCTAAAGTAGCATAGCCGCGATCACCGGCAAAGTCTATGGGGTTTCCGCCCATGCTAGGTCAGTCGCGCTCTATCGTCACACGGGTCAGCAGCGCTCTGAGACGGAGCAAGCTCCGTTTGTTCTGGACTGGACTCACAGCCCGCTTTCTCGTTTTACTCCTTGAGTTCTCCTTGAACTGATTTTTAACCACCAGCTAAGCCGTACGTTCTTCGGGGTGCAAGGTCAGCAAGGTCATTCATGACAAGTCGTAAACCGGCATGAGACAACAGAGAACTGCCCTCCAGAGGAGAAACCACTGATTTAGGCGCTATTTGACACGGTGTAATACGCTGAATTGGTCTGCCCGGAGGGGATCGAACCCCCGACCCACAGCTTAGAAGGCTGTTGCTCTATCCGACTGAGCTACGGGCAGCGATCGGCGCGATGCATTGTAGGGGCCCCACCCTGCACCCTGGCGCTACAGCACGACGGCTTGGCCCAAACGCGCACTCTTTGCCAAAGCTTCCAGGGTCGCTGCATTGTCCAGACTAGCCTGGGCTGCGCGTTCAATAGCCTCAAAGTCCTGAGCGCGGATGACCCGGGCGAATGCCTCGGCAGCAAACCTGAAACCACTTCCGGTGCCGGTGATGATGTCTTCAAAGGGAATGGTGTTGGCAATACCGCGGCGCAGGCGCAGTTGGCTCGGCAGGAAGCCATAAGCATGGCCGCCGGTCTGCTCGCTGGTGTGGTTCAGGTATTCGGTTTCGATCGTGCCCTCAGTGCCCACAATGGTGGCGCGACGGTGATTGGCCGTGTCCATGGCGCACGAGAGTTGAGTGCGCCGCCCGTCCGCGTAAAACAAAGTTGCCAACAGACTGATGTCGACACCCGAATCTGCCCAAACGGCATCCGCCATGACTTTTTGAGGGGCCTCGCCCATGACAAGCCGGATCAGGCTTAACGCATAGCAACCGGCATCCAGCAGGGCACCGCCGCCCAGCGCCGGGTTCAGCCGGATATTGCCGACCGGCTTGCTGAGCGTGAACCCAAAACTTGCTTGCACCGAGCGGACGCGTCCAATGTCTCCGCCGCGCACCAACTCAAGCATGGCCCCAGTCTGCGGCTGGAAGTAGTAGGGAAACGCTTCCAGCAGCATGACCCCGTGCTGGCTCGCCGCCTCGAACATCGTCTGTGCCTGCCCCAGCCCCATCGCCAGCGGTTTTTCACAGAGCACGTGCTTTCCGGCCTCGGCTGCTTTGATCGCCCATTCTGCGTGGAGGCTATTGGGCAGAGGCAGATAAATCACATCAACATCAGCGTCCGCCAGCAAGGCCTCGTAACTGCCATGACTGCGCGCAATGCCACAGGCTACGGCAAAGGCATCGGCTGTCTCCTTGCTTCGGCTGCCAACGGCGACGACGTTGGCATCGGGGCAACCCGAGACATCGCGGGCAAACTGCCGGGCAATGTTGGCGCACCCCAATATGCCAATGCGCAAGGCGGGCTCGGCCGCCGCCTTGACGCGCGTGCTCATGTCCGCAGGCCCTGCAGCACCCTGTCAGGCGTGAGCGGCAGGCGCCGGAACCGCACCCCGGTAGCATCAAACACGGCATTGGCCAGCGCGGCACCAGTTGGGCCTTGGGATGCTTCCCCAGTACCCAGAAAAGGTTGGCCAGGTCGATCAATCAGCACCACCTCGACCGGCGGCACCTCAGTAAAGGTGAGGATCGGGTAGCTGTTCCAGTCTTGCGACAGCACCTGGGTGTCGTCCATTTGAACCTCTTCTTTAAGGGTCCAGGACAAAGACTGGATCAATCCGCCTTCAATCTGGTTGCTAACACCATCGGGGTTGACGATGTGCCCACTGTCCGCACTGGCCACCGCGCGCAGCACGCGAATTCTGCCGCTCTGGCGACTGACCTCAACCTCTAGCGCCACGGCGCAGTAGCCAGCGATATTTTTGTACTTGGCAAAACCAATGCCCCGGCCGCGGCCAGGCGATTTTTGCCATTGCGACCAGCCAAATTTTTCGGCAGCCCGAACGATGGCATCACGGGCACGCTCATCTTTCATGAATCTCAGGCGATAGGCGACCGGGTCCGCACCTACCGAGTGCGCCAACTCATCCATGAACGACTCGATGGCAAACACATTGGCATAGGCCCCAAGTCCACGGGTAGACGACACCCGCAAGGGCATCTCGGTGATGAAATGGGTGAGCACGTTGTGCCCCGGAAAATCGTACAGCGCGATACCGTTGCGATCTGCCGAAAAATTGGGCGCGCCGCCGTTCTGGGGCTTGGGCATGGGGAAAGGTTTCTCAAGGTACCGGGCCGACAGCAAGTTGCCGGGATCGCCGCCCGGTCGAGTACCGTGCGGGGTAGACCAGATGGCGAGATCCCAGTCCAACACATTACCCTGGGCATCCAGCCCAGCTCGCGTCTTGATCACCATGGCTGAGCCGTAAGGCTCCCACAAGTGTTCCTGCTCCCGCGTGTACTGCAAGCGCACCGGGGTACCCGGCACGGAGACCGCCAGCAGAGCGGCATCGGCTGCGGCATCATCAGCCATGTTGTGGCCATAACAGCCGGAGCCCTGCACGTGCTGCATCCGCACCTTAGCCAAAGGCAGCCCTAGCATCTTGGCGATGGCTTGACCTGTTTCAAACACCGATTGGCTGTGAGTTTGCACGGTCAAGACACCGTCGGCACCCAGTGTCGCCAGTGCAGCAGAGGTACCAATGGAGGCATGCATCTGATAGGGCCGGTAGTAGCTGGCTTCGACCGTTTGCGTGACCTGGCCCGGCGTGATACGAGCCTGTTTTTTGGTCTCGATGATGCGATCAGGCTTGGTCTTGAGCAGCCAATCAGGCATGCCATCTGTACCTGGTAATTCTCGTGGCACCTGCCACTGGCAACTCAGTTGCAGCGCCTGTGCAGCGGCTTGAACCTGCCCTTCACGTGTCGCAATGACACCCAAAAAACTACCGTCTCTCAGCACCTTGATAACGCCGGGCATGCGCTCGATGGAGGCGACGTCTACCGCGATCAGCCGAGCACCATAGGTTGGCGGCCGAACAATTTGGCCAAAAACCATGCCTTTTGGCCGCAACTCCTGCACAAACATGGCTTGCCCAAGAATCTTGGGGGTCAGGTCCAGTCGGTGCACGGAGCGACCAACCAGGCGATGCTCGCCCAGGGGTTTGGGCTTGACTTGTCCTGTCGCTTCACGCTGCAGCGACTCGCCGACGAGCAAATCCCAATAGCTGATCTTGGCCCCGGAACTGGCCTGTATCATGCCATCCCGCACGCTCATGCCAGTTGTAGCTTGACCCAACCGGACTTGCGCCAGACCCAGCAAAATGGCGCGGACTTCTGCTGCAGCCTGTCTAACCGCAGTGGCGCAATTGGGCATTGAGAAGGAGCCCGCTGTAGTGCCTTCGTTCGGCACCAGGGCGGTATCACCGGATACAACCTTCACACGCGCCATTTCCACATCGAGTTCATCTGCACAGACCTGTACCACCGCAGTCAGAATGCCTTGCCCAAGCTCAACTTTTCCAACCATCAACAACACAGACTGGTCTTCGCTTTGAATACGAATCCAGGCACTCAAGGTACGGTTGACTTGTAAGTCACCAGGGAGCCGGGGTTTGTCTACAGATGCTGCCTGCTGGGAGTGCACGTCCAGCAGCGGGATGGTGAAGCCAAGTGCCAGAAATCCAGCGCGTTTCAGAAAACGACGACGCGAATCAGAAGCCAATCGTGTCATGTCAGGCTCCTTGCGCCGCGCGCATCACGGCACGAACAATTCGGTTGTGCGCACCACAACGGCACAAATTACCATCCAGTGCAATGCGGACCTCAGATTCGGTAGGCCGCGGGCTGCGATCCAGCAGCGCCTGGGCCTGCATGATCATGCCGGAGGTGCAGTAGCCGCACTGGGCGGCCTGCTCTTGCACAAAGGCCTGTTGGAGTCGGCTGGGTGCGCCGCCCTCGCTCAGGCCTTGTAGAGTCACCACCGACCGACCGCTGACGGCTGAAAGCGGGACCACACAACTGCGCTGCGGATCGCCATTAACGAGCACAGTGCAAGCGCCGCATTGCGCCTTGCCACAGCCGTATTTATGGCCATTAAGACCAAGGTCGTTGGCCAAAATCTGAAGCAGTGGCTCTGTAGGCGGGGCAGACGACTCAACCATCTGTCCATTCACTTTGAAACGAATCACAGCTGTCTCCCTTTTGGGGTCAATTTGCACGAAAAACGGGTTTTGGACACGACGCCCAAAACCCGTTTTCAATTTTATGATGGTCGGGGCGAAAGGATTCGAACCTTCGACCCTCTGGTCCCAAACCAGATGCGCTACCAGGCTGCGCTACACCCCGACTAGATCGTATTGTAGCTGTTGGCAGGCGCGGTTTTCCCTATCCCCTGCACTGATAGGAGAATCACCACCGGCCCGCTTGATAAATGGAAGCTGCAGATGCGACCTGCGCGCCAACACCCCCACGGCTGAGCTACAGTTCACCCATGCCACTCCCTGCCCCGCAGTTGCCCTGGCTCGCCCCCGGAGCAAGCTTCCCAGAACCGAACCAGGCCTGGGGAGTTGGCTCACCAGCGCCAGGTTTATTGGCCGCTGGCGGCCACCTGGATATCGAGACCTTGCAACGAGCCTACAGCCGAGGCATATTTCCCTGGTTCAGCGAGGGGCAACCCGTACTTTGGTGGAGTCCAGACCCGCGGATGGTGTTGCAGACCACCCAGTTCGTCGTCCACCCGTCCTTGAAAAAAACGATCCGCAAATTTATACGGACGCCTGACTGTGAGATTCGATTTGACACCGCATTCCGTGAAGTCATCCAGGCCTGCGCCGGGAGTGAGCGTTCAGGGCGGCCCGGGACATGGATACTGCCGCCCATGATTGAGGCCTACTGTGAACTCCACCGTGCTGGCTTAGCCCACAGTGTTGAAAGCTGGATCAGGGGCAAGTTAGTCGGCGGGCTGTATTGCGTGGCGCTAGGCGGGGCCATTTTTGGTGAGTCTATGTTCAGCCGAGCCTCGGACGCTTCGAAGATATCACTGGCAGCACTCGTCGCCTTTTGTCGCCAGAACGGTATTGAGCAGATCGACTGTCAGCAAAACACCGCGCATCTGGCATCTCTCGGTGCGAGAGAAATACACCGGGAGCAGTTCCTGGCAGGTGTTTCTGTTGCGCTAAAACGCGCTCAGCCAAGCTGGCACTTTAACCCCCTTTGCTGGGCATTGATCCTGCCATAAGGGCCGGCAAAGACATGACGCATCTCAAAGACCTTCCACTGCAAACCGTGCAGTTTTATGCAACGGCCCCCTACCCGTGCAGCTACTTGGCTGATCAGCAAGCACGGTCCCAAGTGGCAACGCCCAGCCACCTGATCAATAACGAGACATATTCGGGACTGGTTGCCAAGGGCTTCCGACGCAGTGGCATGTTTACCTATCGCCCCTATTGCGATGGCTGCCACGCCTGCATCCCGCTACGCGTCTTGGTGGAAGAATTCAAACCAGACCGAAGCCAGCGCCGGGCCCGGGCTCGACACAACACATTGCAGACCAGGGTACTTGAGCTCTGCTTCGTCGAAGAGCATTACCAGCTGTACCTGAAGTATCAAAGCGGTCGTCATGCCGGCGGTGGGATGGATCAGGACAGCGTCGATCAGTACACCCAGTTTCTTCTACAAAGCCGCGTTAATTCCAAGTTGGTGGAGTTTCGGGAAATAGGGTCTGATGGCAGGCCTGGTCAATTAAAGATGGTGTCCATCCTCGATGTGCTCGACGACGGCATTTCAGCGGTCTACACGTTCTACGACCCTGAGCCTCATTGCAGCTATGGCACCTACAACATACTTTGGCAGATTGAACAGGCCCGGACACTCCAATTGCGCTACGTCTATTTAGGCTATTGGATTGAGGGCAGCCAGAAAATGAGCTACAAGTCCCGCTTTTTGCCGATGGCGCTGCTGATAGATGGCTGCTGGGTCATGGAACCGGCTAGACATGTGTGAACCGCGGACACGGTTGTTCCAAACAGCTCGGTAATTTTTCATATGGTAAAATAAGAATTCGCTATTCAGGAGTAGAAGTGTCAAAGTCAGATAGCCATACGCCGACCACGCCAACCGTACAAGTCATTGAACGTATGTTTGCCTTGATTGATGTACTGGCATCTCGGGAAGACGCTATTTCACTTAAAGAGATTAGCGAAAAAACAGGGCTTCACCCCTCCACCACGCACAGGATTCTCAACGACTTGGCGACAGGCCGATTTGTGGATCGACCGCAGCCGGGGAGCTACCGTCTTGGCATGAGGCTGCTCGAGCTGGGCAATCTGGTGAAAAGCCGGCTCAACGTCCGCGATGCTGCCTTGCTCCCGATGCGCGAGTTACACAAACTGATCCAACAACCAGTTAATCTCAGCTTGCGTCAAGGTGACGAAATCATTTACGTAGAACGCGCCTACAGTGAACGGTCGGGTATGCAGGTGGTTCGGGCGATTGGCGGCCGGGCACCACTGCACCTGACGTCGGTTGGGAAGTTATTTTTGGCAGCCGATGACCCACTGCGGGTCCGGGCTTATGCCAGTCGTACCGGCTTAGCTGGACACACCAAAAACAGCCTCGCTCAGTTACCAGTTCTCGAGCGCGATTTGGCGAAAGTCCGTCAGTACGGTGTTGCGCGCGATAACGAGGAACTTGAACTTGGCGTTCGTTGTATTGCAGCGGGCATTTATGACGACCAGCACAAGCTGGTTGCAGGCCTGTCGATATCGGCACCTGCAGAGCGCCTTGAAGAAGCCTGGCTGCCCAAATTGCAAGAGACTGCTAAAGAGATCTCAGCTAGCTTGGGTTATCGGGCTGAAGCCTCTCGGTAAGCGCCGAATTCAATCAATAACGGACTGCCAACAGTGCTTCTCGGTTAGCGCCAACCAAAGTGGACGCTGACCGCGGCGCACGTCCGGAGGTAGCCTCCACCCAGTGCCGAACCCGTTCGGCATCTGCAAGGCGCGTCAACTTTCCTGCAGAGTCCAGGAAAACCATGATCAGCTTGCGGCCAGCCACCCGGGCCTGCATGACCAAGCATTGACCAGCTTCAGAAATGTAGCCAGTCTTCTGCAGACCAATATCCCAAGCAGGGTTCTTAACCAATCGGTTGGTGTTGTTGTACTGCAGAGTGCGATGCCCGACCTCAACCTGATGCCCTGGAGAAGTGGAAAACTCACGTATCAGAGCATCAGCGGAGGCGATATTGACCAGTTTGACCAGGTCATTGGCGCTGGACTGGTTTTTACTGGACAAACCAGTCGGATCTACATAGCTGGTATCGCTCATGCCAAGGGACCTGGCTTTGGCATTCATCAAGGCCACAAAAACAGGCAAGCCCCCCGGATGGCTGCGTCCGAGCGCGTGAGCCGCCCGGTTCTCGCTGGACATCAATGCCAAGTGCAAGAGTTCTTCGCGGCTCAATTCCGTTCCAACACTTAGCCGTGAAGAACTTCCCTTCTCGGTATCCACATCCGCCTGAGAAATCACTATTTTCTCGTCCATGGCCAATTTGGCTTCGTTCACCACCAATCCGGTCATCAGTTTGGTAAGCGAAGCGATAGGCAGGATCGCTTTATCATTTTTACTGAAAAGCACTTCGCTGGTCTCTTGGTCGATGACCAGAGCCACGCTTGATTTAAGCTCAAGAATATCGCGCGAAGCATGCAAGCCAGCAAGTTGGCCGTGGGAAGGCTTCAGCGGACGAGAATTGGCCCTCGCAAAGCCAGCCTTGGCTTTGGCTTTGGCTTTGGCTTTGGCTTTGGCGACAGGCTGAACAATGACCTTGCGCTTGACGGGCTTTGCTTTCGAGATGATCGCTTTTACCTGACCCTGACCCTGGGACGGTGCCGCAAGTGCCAAAGGTTGACACATCCCCAACGCAAACGCGATGACACCTGACCTAATGAACCCAAGGTTCAAGAGACCTCCCCACGAATGCGGCTTGATTGTTGGCATGCGCCCACCTTCTGGCAATGAATCAACCTTGAGTTTATCCAAAAAAACCTCTCAATATCAAATACTTGCAGGTCTTTCTTAATCAAAATCGTGACTTTAGGTGAAGAACCTAGCCTTGCGCTGCGACTCGCTCGGCTTTGCTGTGCAACTTGTTAAGTGCACTCAAGTAGGCCTTGGCCGACGCGACCACAATGTCTGGGTCTGAGCCAACCCCGTTGACCACGCGTCCACTGTTCTGAAGCCGAACTGTCACCTCGCCCTGGCTTTCCGTCGAGCCGCTGATCGCGTTCACTGAATACAGCACCATTTCGGCGCCGCTATTCACATGAGACTCAATCGCTTTCAAGGACGCATCCACTGGGCCGTTCCCGTCCGAAGAACCCTTGACCTCTTTGCCTTGCGCTGTAAAAACCACGCTGGCCTGTGGCCGTTCACCGGTCTCACTGTGCTGCGACAAAGAGACAAAAACGAACTGTTCGTCCTCATGTGAGACAGTGCCGTCGCTGGCCAGGGCCAGAATATCCTCGTCAAATATCTCACTTTTGCGGTCCGCCAGTTCCTTGAACTTGGCGAATGCCGCATTTATTGCAGTCTCGCTATCAAGTTGCACACCCAATTCCAGCAACCGCTGCTTAAATGCATTGCGCCCGCTGAGTTTGCCAAGCACAATTTTATTCGCGCTCCAGCCCACATCTTCGGCACGCATGATTTCGTAGGTATCGCGGGCCTTGAGCACGCCGTCCTGATGGATACCAGATGCATGCGCAAACGCATTGGCACCGACGACCGCCTTGTTGGGCTGCACAATAAAACCGGTGGTCTGGCTCACCATACGGCTGGCAGCGAGGATATGCTTGGTATCGATGCCCAATGTCAGTCCAAAATAGTCGCGACGGGTTTTGACCGCCATCACAACCTCCTCCAGACTGCAATTACCCGCCCGTTCGCCCAATCCATTGATCGTGCACTCGACCTGTCGTGCACCGCCGATTTTCACCCCAGCCAGCGAATTGGCAACAGCCATACCAAGATCATTGTGGCAATGAACTGACCAAACAGCTTTGTCCGAATTGGGAATGCGCTCCCGCAGGTCCTTGATGAAATGACCATAAAGTTCGGGAACTGCATAGCCAACTGTGTCAGGCACATTGACCGTTGTGGCACCCTCCTTGATGACCGCTTCCAGCACCCGACACAGGAAATCCATGTCGCTGCGGTAGCCATCCTCAGGGCTGAACTCCACGTCGGAAACCAGGTTTCGGGCAAAGCGAACAGCCAGTTTGGCCTGATCAAACACTTGGTCTGGTGTCATTCGCAGCTTTTTTTCCATATGCAAGGCTGACGTCGCAATAAACGTATGAATGCGTGCCCTGTCAGCCCCCTTGAGGGCTTCAGCAGCTCTCGAAATATCTCGATCATTCGCACGCGAGAGCGAGCAAACAGTCGAATCTTTGATCGCATTGGCAATGGCCTGTACAGCCTCAAAATCCCCATTAGAACTGGCAGCAAAGCCGGCCTCGATCACATCCACTTTAAGCCGTTCAAGTTGCCGGGCGATTCGCAGCTTCTCATCCTTGGTCATCGATGCGCCAGGGGACTGCTCTCCATCCCGCAACGTGGTATCAAAAATAATTAATTTGTCGCTCATCTCATTCTCCTGATGGTTTCCGAAAGGCTGTCTGAACAGATTTACACCAAACAAAAAGCCCGTAGCAGGTGCATACGGGCTTTTGGTTTGGGTGCGCGCGTGCGCTACCTTCTCCGCCCGTCTGGCGCTAGCGATAGCAATAGCAATTTGTGCATTGGAAAAGTCATGTTTAAACTGTACCACACCATGGCTTAACAGCAAGAGAAAGTGAATCCGACGCCCACTCGACCGGCTTCATTTGTGGAGTCCTCTTTCATCTGGCTCTTCGGTCGAGGTACTGATGACACTAGTCTGGACACCTTTTGTCCTACGCCAAGCGTAAATCACATAGCCGCTAAATCCATACAGCACAAACACGCCGAACATAACAATCGGCGGATCGATATTGACGATGGCAATAACAAGGGCAATCGAAACAATCACCGCAAAAGGGACGCTTTTCTTCATGTGCACATCCTTGAAACTGTAAAACGGGACATTGGTCACCATCGTTAGTCCCGAATAAAGTGCCAAGGCGAACATGGGCCAAGCCACGCTGCTGCCTTTGACGCCCTGATCGGTCATCAACCAGATGAAACCAGCAACTAGGGCCGCGGCTGCCGGGGACGGCAGACCCTGAAAATAGCGCTTGTCCACCACGCCGGTGTTCACGTTAAACCGAGCCAACCGCAATGCTGCACAAGCGCAGTAGACAAATGCTGCAATCCAGCCCCATCGACCCAAGCCCTGCAGAGCCCAGACGTACGAAATGATAGCTGGGGCTGCGCCAAATGACACCATGTCGGAAAGCGAATCCATTTGTTCCCCAAATGCGCTTTGGGTATTGGTCATGCGGGCCACCCGACCGTCCAGACTGTCGAGCACCATGGCACAAAAAATACCCACTGCTGCCATATCGAACCGGCCGTTGATGGCCATGATCACCGCGTAGAAGCCCCCAAATAATGCGGCCAGCGTGAATAGGTTGGGCAAGATATAGATACCCTTGCGCCGTTTCCGAACCATGACTGCCTCACCCTCAGCGATATCTGGGTCGACTCCATCATGCATAAAAATAAACTCCAGCCACGATTCGAATGAAAGTAACAAAGGCCACCGGAGTGGCCTTTGCGATAGCGCAAAAATCTCTCAATTACGGGTCTGATCAACCAACTTGTTCTTTTTGATCCATGGCATCATCGCCCGAAGCGTTTCGCCGACCGTTTCAATCTGGTGCTCTGACATCAGTCGTCGACGACTCAGCAAGGTAGGTGCACCCGCCTTGTTTTCGAGAATAAAGCTCTTGGCATACTCTCCCGACTGTATATCCTTAAGACACTGCCGCATGGCATCTTTGGTTGCGCCGGTCACAATCTTGGGACCCGTAACGTACTCACCGTACTCTGCATTGTTGGAAATCGAGTAATTCATGTTGGCAATACCACCCTCATAAATCATATCGACGATCAGTTTGAGTTCATGCAAGCATTCGAAGTATGCCATTTCTGGGGCATAGCCCGCTTCTACAAGTGTCTCGAACCCTGCTTTGATCAGCTCAACTGTACCGCCACACAGCACGGCCTGCTCACCGAAAAGATCGGTCTCAGTCTCTTCCCGGAAGTTGGTTTCGATGATGCCAGCCTTGCCACCGCCATTGGCCATGGCGTAGCTTAGGGCAAGTTCGCGTGTACGTCCCGATTTATCTTGATGCACGGCGATCAGGTGGGGAACCCCGCCGCCTTGCGCATAAGTACCGCGGACAGTATGACCCGGGGCCTTTGGCGCCACCATCCATACGTCCAGGTCAGTCCGCGGATTCACCAGGCCATAGTGAACGTTAAAGCCATGCGCAAAAACCAATGACGCGCCTTGCCTAATGTTAGGGTCGACCTCAAGGCTGTAAACAGAACCAATTTGCTCATCGGGCAAGAGCATCATGACGACGTCTGCGGACTTGACTGCCTCGGCGACCTCCGCCACTTGCAGCCCAGCTTTTTCAACTTTGAACCAAGACGCTCCACCCTTTCGCAGTCCAACGACCACTTTGACACCACTGTCATTCAGGTTCTGAGCATGTGCATGCCCTTGACTACCATAGCCGATGATCGCCACTGTCTTACCTTTGATCAGGCTAAGGTCGCAGTCCTTGTCGTAATAAACTTTCATTGCTCTTTCTCCGTTGTAAAAATCAAACTCTCAGGATACGCTCGCCGCGCCCTATGCCGCTGGATCCAGTGCGCACCGTTTCAAGAATCGCGCCCCGTTCGATCGCCTCAAGAAAAGCGTCGTTTTTAGACTGATCCCCGGTCAACTCTATCGTGTAGCTCTTATCAGTCACGTCAATAATGCGCCCACGGAAAATGTCCGCCATGCGCTTCATCTCTTCGCGCTCTTTACCCACAGCACGAACCTTGACCATCATCAGTTCACGCTCGATGTAAGCGCCCTCGGTCAGGTCAACCACTTTGACGACCTCGATCAACCGGTTCAAGTGTTTGGTAATTTGCTCAATAACGTCGTCAGAGCCAGTGGTCTGGATGGTCATGCGCGACAAACTGGCGTCTTCCGTCGGCGCCACCGTCAGGGACTCGATGTTGTAGCCACGAGCGGAAAAAAGTCCAACTACTCGGGACAACGCGCCAGGTTCGTTTTCAAGCAATACAGCAATAATGTGTTTCATAGATGTGATTCCTCTTTTCGCTGCTCTCCCCTCGCGGCGGTAACCGCTAGGCTCAGCAGGCAATAGATTCGTCAAATAAGGGTTAAAGGTCTTCGGAGCCCAACAGCATTTCAGTGATACCCATACCGGCTTTCACCATGGGGAACACGTTTTCGGTCGGATCAGTCCTGAAGTCCATGAACACTGTACGGTCCTTCAGTTTACGCGCCTCACGCAGCGCCGGCTCGACATCCTGGGGCTTCTCGATGAGCATACCCACATGTCCATACGCTTCAGCTAGTTTCACAAAATTTGGCAGCGCATCCATGTAGCTGTGACTGTAACGACCTTCGTAGTCAATTTCCTGCCACTGGCGGACCATGCCTAAATAGCGGTTGTTCAGGGAGACTATTTTGATCGGAGTGTTGTACTGCAGGCAAGTCGAGAGTTCTTGAATGCACATTTGGACCGAGCCCTCGCCCGTGATGCAGAACACTTCGGCCTCGGGCTTGGCCAACTTGATGCCCATGGCGTAAGGAATACCAACGCCCATGGTCCCAAGCCCACCCGAGTTAATCCATCGGCGTGGTTGGTCAAACCGATAGTACTGTGCCGCCCACATTTGGTGCTGTCCAACGTCGGAGGTGATGTAAGTTTCAACATCCTTGGTCATGTTCCAGAGCGTTTCGACCACATACTGAGGTTTGATCACGTCGCCCTTGCCATGGTCGTACTTCAAGCAGTCGCGCTTGCGCCATCCGTCTATGGTGTCCCACCAAGCAACCAAAGCGCTGACGTCTGGCCTCAAACTGCTTTCCTTAATCATTGCGATCATTTCTGACAACACATCTTTAACGTCGCCCACAATGGGAATGTCAACTTTGACACGTTTTGAAATGCTGGACGGATCGATGTCAATATGGATGATTTTGCGTTCATTCTGTGCAAAGTGTTTGGGATTGCCAATCACACGGTCATCAAATCTAGCGCCCACCGCAAGCAAAACGTCGCAGTTTTGCATCGCATTGTTGGCCTCTACTGTGCCGTGCATACCAAGCATTCCAAGAAACTTCTTGTCGCTTGCCGGATACGCACCCAATCCCATCAAGGTATTGGTACAGGGATAACCCAGCATATCCACCAATGTACGCAACTCAGCTGAGGCATTGCTCAGCAGCACACCGCCCCCTGTGTAGATGTAGGGGCGCTTGGCCGCTAGCAGCAGTTGCAAGGCCTTGCGAATTTGACCGCCATGCCCCTTGCGCACGGGGTTATATGAACGCATCTCGACCGACTCTGGATAGCCCGCGTAGGGAGTTTTCTTAAAAGACACATCTTTCGGTATATCTACAACGACCGGGCCAGGGCGACCGCTTCGTGCGATATGAAAAGCCTTTTTCATGACATCAGCCATGTCCCGAGCGTCTTTGACAAGAAAGTTGTGCTTGACAATCGGCCGAGTGATGCCCACCGTGTCGCACTCTTGGAAGGCGTCCAGGCCGATGGCGTGGGTCGGGACCTGACCGGTGACTATCACCATTGGAATGCTGTCCATATACGCCGTCGCGATACCGGTAATCGCATTCGTAACCCCTGGCCCAGACGTGACGAGGGCGACGCCAACCTCCCCAGTTGCCCGCGCATAGCCGTCCGCAGCATGGACAGCAGCCTGTTCGTGCCTAACTAGGACATGCTGAATTGATTCCTGCTTGTAAAAAGCGTCATAGATGTGGAGCACGGCCCCACCAGGATAGCCCCAGACGTATTTCACTCCTTCGGCTTGAAGCGCCTTAACCAAAATTTCCGCGCCACGGAGTTCCTCGGAGCCAGTAGTCTTACCAGTCCGCAGAACAAGCGTAGCTTTAGGGGCGGCAATGTTCGACGCCAATGTGTTGTCAATTTTTGATGTTTCCATGATGAACCTTTGTGAATTTCTCTAACGAAAAACCTAGGGTGCCCCTGTGCGCATGCTTGTGGCATCGCGTTGGAACTTAAGGTCAAAGCCATGAGCGCCGGAATTCTGGCGCTGGACTATGACCCGTTTGCCTTTTGATTTGCGAGAAGGATTATGACATTGCCTGTCACGTCCCGGCCAACCAACGAAAAAGCACAAAGGCGAGATGCCATAATTAAGGAGTCAAACGATCTGCAATTCAGGCATTGAGCCCTATCGCTGCTATACCAACCAACCGCTTCTCTGTAGCTCCTACGCTTGTGCACTGAACAAGAACTCGCGGATTTCCTTAAAAGCGTTGAGACAAGAGCCTTCAAACGCTCCCTCTATCATGTTCGCAATGAAGAGTCAGCACTGGATATTGTGCAGGACAGCATGATGAAGCTGGCAGAGCACTATGGGCATAAGCCAGCGACTGAGCTGCCTATGCTTTTTCAGCGCATACTGTCGAATTGCACTTTAGATTTTTTCAGGCGGCAAAAGGTTCGACGGTCACTGATCAGTAATCTGGGTGACTTCCAGCATGAAGGTACCGATAGCGACTTTGACCTTCTGGAGACATTGCACCTTGCGGAGGATGTCAATCAAACGGAAAGCGCGGAAAGCGCGGCGGAGAGGGCGCAGATTTTGCTCTCAATCGAAGCTGCAATCCAAGAGTTGCCGGGACGTCAACGAGAAGCCTTTCTGATGCGTTACTGGGAGGAGTTGGATGTTGCTGAAACCGCTTCCGCGATGGGCTGCTCGGTAGGCAGTGTAAAAACCCATTGCTCAAGAGCGGTTGCTGCACTTTCAAGAGCGCTACGTGCGAAAGGGATAAGACCATGACAAATTCACCTAACTATCAGTGCGAACTGGCGGCCGACAGGTTCAGTTTGAAGGTCACAGCACGACTTTCTGAAGGGGTCATCGCTTTGCCACGCGACACGACCGAACGTTTGCGGGCAGCGCGTGTAAGAGCAACAGCTAACCGTAAATCGATAGCAGCAAACAATCCAACGGCTGTTGTCGGGGCCAGTGCTGGCGCGGTGTTGGGGAGCAGCAGCCAATCAGCTTGGTGGGGACGACTGGCGGCCACCCTTCCGTTGCTGGCATTGTCGATAGGCCTGATCATGATCGATGCGATACAAGGCGATGAGCGCACCAAAGATCTGGCCGAAATTGATGCTGCCATCCTAACGGACGACCTGCCACCGACTGCCTACGCCGATCCAGGGTTTACGCATTTTTTGAAACTTAATGTGTCACGCACGCCCTAACCGACAATGTCAACACGTATCGCCCTTCTGATGCCCCTTCACCAAGGCTTCGTTACACATGCTGTTCTTCGGGCTGGGATGATTGGTGCGACCGTGTGCTTCTCGGCAGCGGCTATAGGTGCAGTGACTCCAACCGACCAAGCGAGCAGTGCACTGACACCTGCGACTTCCATGAAGGCGTTGGTAGCGAAGACTACCGAATCGCCCAACTCATCGACCCCACTTAAAGCAAATTCGAAACCAAATTGGCATGAGTTGACTGCAGCACAGCAGATCTCTTTGAAACCGTTGGCCGCCAACTGGAGCAGTCTTGGCGAAGCACAAAAGAGGAAATGGATAGCTATTGCAACCAGCTACCCCAAGCTTTCCAACGCAGAGCAGGTTAAGCTCCATAGCCGGATGACCGACTGGGCTGCGTTGAGTCAACACCAACGAGCACAAGCCCGGTTGAATTTCGCTGAAACAAAACTGGCCACACCGAGTCAGAAAACTGCCACATGGCAGGCCTATCAAGCGCTCAGTCCGGCTGAAAAAAAGAAACTGGGAAGTCTGGCGGCCACCAAGGGATCCGGAGTTGCCGCTGTAGCCAGACCAGTCTCACCGCAAAAACTAGTCTCCATTCCTCTCAGCCGACCTGCGCCTAAACAAGGCCTGAAAATGGCTGCGGCAAAGCCGGCAGTGGACCAAAACACTCTGCTACCCTCTCCGGCTGATCCCGCTGTCTTGCCAAAGAACTGAGCCTCGAGGAACCTAATGACGCCCGCACAGTTGCAAACTCCTAGCCTGGCGAGGCGAATGGCTTGCTGGGTCTATGAAGGCATCCTGCTTTTTGGCGTTGTGTTCATTTTCGGCTACTTGTTCGGCACCCTGACGCAAACCCGGCACGCCCTGGATAACCGACACGCACTGCAAGCCTTCCTCTTTCTGATATTCGGAATTTACTTCGTATGGCTTTGGTCTCGGGGGCAAACCCTCGCCATGAAGACTTGGAACATACGAATTGTTGACACGGCCGGGCGGGCGATTTCCCAGCCAAGGGCGCTACTACGCTACGGCCTAAGTTGGCTATGGTTACTGCCTGCTCTGGGGGCTGTGGCGCCGTTTAGCTTACCCGCTGGAGAAGTTGTTGTTGTCGTCCTGGGCTGGGTGGCAATTTGGGCTGTTCTGAGTCGATTCCATCCTGAGCAGCAATTTCTGCATGATGTACTAGCGGGGACCCGGCTTGTTTCAGATACGCCCAAAGGCCGAGTCAAAGGATGAGACCTACTTTTTCAATTTGCGTTTATTGTGGGTCTCGGCCTGGACTAAACCCAGACTACGCTGCAGTGGCTGCACAGGTCGGACATTGGATCGGCGAGCATGGCGGCCAACTCGTCTATGGCGGTGGCAAGAGAGGGCTAATGGGTATTGTCGCCGATGCCGCTTTGCAAAGCGGCGCCCACGTCGTGGGAGTGATCCCCAAGGCGTTGGTTGAAAAAGAATGGGCACACCGGGGCTGCACAGAGCTGCACATCGTTGACACCATGCATGACCGCAAGCGCATGATGGCCGAACGCGCTGACGCTTTTCTAGCCTTACCGGGCGGCATCGGCACCTTTGAGGAGCTGTTTGAAGTCTGGACTTGGCGCCAACTCGGCTACCATGATAAGCCGATTGGCATCCTTAACATTAAAGGCTATTACGATGGCCTGCTCAACTTCCTTGCGTCATCGGTCACAGAGCAGTTTCTGGGCGATTGGCAAATGGCCTTAGTGCACAGCAGCGATCAGTGCAATGTTCTGTTAGAAAGCTTGGTGCAGTCTGGCGGCATGGCGCCGGCATCCTGCTTGGACCAGATTTAGATTGCCGATTCGTCTTCCTCGCCTGTGCGAATGCGCACCACTCGCTCGACACTGGTTACAAAGATCTTACCGTCACCGATCTTCCCGGTGCGAGCGGCCTTGACAATTGCATCGACACAACGGTCGACATCCTCGGTCTTGACAGCGACTTCGACCTTCACCTTGGGCAAAAAATCTACAACGTACTCAGCACCACGGTACAACTCGGTATGCCCTTTTTGGCGACCAAAACCTTTGACCTCGGTCACTGTGAGCCCGGTAACACCGCACTCAGCGAGAGCCTCGCGGACCTCCTCCAATTTAAAAGGTTTGACAATGGCTGTGATCTGTTTCATCGGATCGTTCTCATGGTTCATGCTCTAAAGCGATTGGTAATAGGATAACGCCAATCTTTGCCAAAGCTGCGATGGGTCACCCGAATTCCCACAGGAGATTGACGGCGTTTGTATTCGTTGAGCTTGATCAACCGAGTGACTTTCTCCACGTCGGCAGGGGCGAACCCCGCGCCAATGATGTCATCAATGCTCTGGTCATTCTCCATGTAGCGCTCAAGAATGGCATCCAGCACTTCATAGGGGGGCAGGCTGTCCTGATCAGTCTGATCTGGCCTGAGTTCAGCACTTGGTGGCCGGCTGATGATGCGTTCAGGGATAGGTTGGGCACAAGATCCATAAGGGTCATGGGCGTTGCGCCAGCGCGCCAATCGGAACACCGTGGTTTTGCTCAGGTCCTTGATAACGGCAAATCCACCAGCCATGTCGCCGTAAAGAGTGCAATAGCCCGTCGCCATTTCGGACTTGTTGCCAGTGGTCAACACGATGGTTCCGAACTTATTTGACATCGCCATAAGCAGGGTCCCGCGGATACGCGCCTGAATATTTTCTTCGGTCGTATCCTCCGCAAGGCCTTCGAACTCGGGCGCCAGAGAAGCCCGGAAAGCGTCGAACTCTGGTTTGATCGATATCTCATCATAGCGAACACCCATGCGCAGCGCCATCTCCCGGGCGTCGATCCAGCTGATAGCCGCCGTATAGGGCGAAGGCATCATCACGCTGCGGACCTTGTCCTTGCCAAGCGCATCAACAGCCACTGCCAGCACCAGCGCGGAATCGATGCCACCCGACAGCCCAAGAATCACACCGGGGAATCCATTCTTTCCGACGTAGTCCCGCACGCCCAGCACAAGGGCGTCCCAAAGGTCTGCATCGACCGACCGCTCGGCTTCGATCAGCGCGTTCAAATTTAGGCCACCGGGGTCCCGCTCGGCCACTACGCTGAATTGACTTTCTACAAAGCTCGGCGCGCGTCCAGCCAGTGCACCGTCGGACTGCAGCGCAAACGAGTGCCCTTCAAAAATCACTTCATCCTGACCTCCGACCAGGTGGGCATAGACCATGGGCAGGCCGCAGGCTTCGACCCGATGGGACATCATGATCTCACGTTCACGACCTTTGCCCGCATGGAATGGTGATGCATTGATCACCGCCAGCAATTCTGCACCAGCTTCTTTCGCCATTTGAGCCGGCTGCTCGAACCAAGCGTCTTCACAAATCAACAGTCCGACTTTGACGCAAAATCCAGCCACACCCGCCTCAAATACGCAGATCCCATCGCCCGGCGTGAAGTAGCGACGCTCATCGAACACTTGGTAGTTCGGCAATTCACGCTTGGCATAGCTTGCCACCATCACGCCTTCGCGCCACACGCTGGCGGAGTTGTGTCGGTTTTGCACGGCTACTGAACGTGTCCGAGAGTCACCACCGGTGGGGTGGCCAATCACGACGCTCAAATCTTTTAACCCGGCGAGCTCACGGGCCACTGTTTTCACGGCATCATCACAGGCGGCGATGAAAGCGGGCCGCAAAAACAGGTCCTCGGCAGCGTACCCGCAAATGGCAAGTTCGGGTGTCAGCAGCAGCCTTGAGCCATCGGCATAGGCGGCGCGTGCTGCCTGTATGATTTTTTGAGAGTTGCCAGTCAAGTCGCCCACCACCAAATTCAGTTGGGCAACACAGATTTTGAGTGTCATTGAACGCGTTTAGAAAGATTGGAGATTCAGTGGCAAATGATGCTGACGATTATGTCATCCGAGTTGTAGATTCCACGGCTTGCATTGATGCCGGGCAATGGAATGCGTTGTTAGCGACACAAAGCGATGCCACACCCTTCATGAGCCACGAATACCTGGCAGCACTTGAGGCGAGTGGCAGCGCCGTGGCAGCCACTGGCTGGCACGCTCAATTTCTGCTGCTGGAGAAGGGGCACCGACTTGTCGGGGGCTGTGCACTTTACTTAAAAAATCATTCTCACGGTGAGTATGTGTTTGACTGGTCATGGGCGAACGCTTATGCTCAAAACGGGCTGCCCTATTATCCGAAGGCCTTAGTCGCTGTGCCTTTCACGCCCGTACCGGGAGGCCGCTTGCTAGCCAGCAACAACGCGGATCGCGCACAAGTCGCCGCCAGACTGGTGGAATGGTGCCGGTCGCGACAGTTGTCGTCGCTGCATGTGCTGTTTTGCAGCCCGCAGGATCAAGAAGCCTGTGTCCAGGCCGGGATGATGCTACGACACACCGTGCAGTTTCATTGGAACAACAGCGAGCCCGGCTACGCTGACTTCGACGCTTTCCTAAGTTCGCTATCTCAGGACAAGCGAAAAAAAATCCGACAGGAGCGACGCAAGGTGGCCGAGGCAGGCGTCAGCTTCCGCTGGTCAAAAGGCACGGCAATCAGTCCCATTGACTGGGAGTTTTTTTTCCGTTGCTACGAACGCACTTACATTGAACATGGCAATGCACCCTATCTAAACCGGCATTTCTTCGACGATATGGCAACGACGATGCCAGAAAACTGGCTGCTGTTTATTGCCGAACGTGATGGAAGGCCAATCGCTTCAAGTTTGATAGCTATAAAGCCAAGCGGGGCAAGGGCTAGAGCCGAATTTTATCCTGATAGGCAGGGCGCTGTAGCCTACGGCCGCTACTGGGGAGCACTGGAGCGGGTGGACTGCCTGCATTTCGAAGCCTGCTACTACCAACCACTGCAATGGTGCATCGAAAACGGTTACCAGCGCTTTGAGGGTGGTGCCCAAGGCGAGCACAAATTAGCGCGTGCACTGCTGCCAGTCATGGCCACCAGTGCACATTGGCTGGCTCACCCGGCGTTCGCCGATGCGGTCGAGAAATTTTTGGAGCGAGAGGGCGAGGGCGTCAGCGAATACCTCGACGACCTGCGCCAGCGCAGCCCCATGCGTAAAGCTGACAGCTAGCGCCACTCAGTCCTGCGGGATGCTTGACACCAATCCCATTTCGGCATTGCTCATCAGGGCATCCATGTTGATGACGATCAGCATCCTGTCGCCAACAGTGGCTAGCCCAGTGATGAACCTTGCATCGACCGCCGTCTCGAAATGAGGCGCAGGCTTGATGGCGTCCAAGGCCAGAGTGACCACATCGGACACGGCGTCCACCACCGCCCCAAGCAAAGTACCCCGAACATTTAGAATGATGACCACCGTAAACTCGTTATATACGACAGACTCAATGTTGAGCTTGAGGCGCAAGTCGACGATTGGAACGATCACGCCACGCAAATTAATCACGCCTTTAATGAACTCGGGGGCATTCACCATCCGAGTGGGGACTTCATAAGATCGAATTTCCTGCACTCGCAGGATATCAATCGCGTAGTCTTCCTCTCCCAGGCGCAGTGTCAGGTATTGGCTGCCCTCAATGAGGTTCCTCCGAGCGTAACCTGCCGACTGGAAAGATTTCGAATTTCTGATTTGCATCGGTTCCGTCACGTCGACTCCTGGTACTGCCGGGAGGCATTGGCCTCATGATACACGCGCACCACGTCCGCCTCACTGGCCCAACACGCATAATGATGCCCGCCTCAGGCGTTTGCCCTGTTGTAATTGGCAATGCCGTCCATGACTTCCTGCTGCGCCGACTCGGGCCCTTCCCATCCCAGAATCTTGACCCATTTGCCCTCTTCCAAATCCTTGTAATGCTCAAAAAAATGGGCAATAGTTTTCAGGCGCAGAGGGTTGAGGTCTTCTGGCTTTTGCCATTGCGAGTAAATCGACAGGATCTTGTTCGTAGGAACAGCTAGGATCTTGCCATCCTCTCCGGCTTCATCCTGCATTTTCAGAATGCCGATGGCGCGGCAAGTGACCACCACGCCCGGGATAAGTGGCACGGGGGTCACGACCAACACGTCGACCGGGTCACCGTCACCTGAAATGGTCTTGGGAACGTAGCCATAGTTGGTCGGGTAATGCATGGATGTGCTCATAAAGCGGTCCACGAAAATTGCGCCGGTGGTCTTGTCAACTTCATATTTGACAGGGTCTGCATTCATTGGAATTTCAATGATCACATTGAAGGCTTGTGGGACATTTTTGCCGGGGGTGACGTTGTCGAGGGACATGGTGGTGGTTCTGGTTACGTTGAATCGGTCTGGCCTAAGGATTAACCCTGATTTTACTTACTCACCACTTGCTCGGGCTGGAAACTCTCCGTTTTCACGTTACAGTCCGCCGGTTGGCCAATCGGAGGCACCCACTCAGCAGTGGGCGCTTCACGGCGAGGAAGCAACGCAGCGGTAGGGCCGATGACGTTGCCCTACCTTCAGCGAAACAACTGGAGATTCAACTATGGCAGGCAACTCAGCGTTAATTTTGGCGCTCGTTTGTGGATTTATAGCCGTTGCATACGGCATTTGGGCTCGCAGCTGGATTCTTTCTCAAGATCCCGGCAATGCGCGCATGCAAGAGATTGCAGCAGCTATTCAAACTGGCGCAGCAGCCTATTTGGCGCGGCAATACAAGACCATCGCCATCGTCGGTGTGGTGTTAACGGTTCTTATCGCTATCTTTCTGGACGGACTCAGCGCTCTCGGCTTTGTGGTGGGCGCGGTGCTGTCGGGGGCTTGCGGCTTCATTGGCATGAACATCTCTGTGCGCGCCAATGTGCGCACGGCACAAGCTGCTACCAGAGGTATTGGCCCGGCACTGGACGTCGCGTTCCGGGGCGGCGCCATCACGGGCATGTTGGTGGTTGGGTTGGGGTTGTTGGGGGTCACTGCTTTCTACTGGTTTCTGGTGGGCAATGGCAACTTCACGCCCGACAAGAATCTGGCCAAGTTGCTGGATCCACTGATCGGATTCGCATTTGGTTCTTCGCTGATTTCCATTTTTGCCCGCTTGGGCGGTGGTATTTTCACCAAGGGTGCCGACGTGGGCGCCGACCTGGTGGGCAAGGTTGAAGCCGGTATTCCAGAAGATGACCCCCGAAATCCTGCCGTGATTGCTGACAATGTGGGTGACAACGTTGGCGACTGCGCAGGCATGGCCGCAGATCTTTTTGAAACCTACGCGGTCACATTAATCGCCACCATGGTGCTAGGCGCACTGCTGGTGACTTCCGCTGGAACCAGTGCCGTTATTTACCCTCTGGCTCTCGGCGCTGTGTCGATCATTGCATCCATCATTGGTTGCTTTTTCGTCAAGGCAAGCCCAGGAATGAAGAACGTGATGCCGGCGCTTTACAAAGGCTTGGCGGTCGCCGGTGGCCTGTCTTTGATCGCCTTCTACTTCGTCACCCAATGGTTGATGCCGGACAACGCCATCACCGCCAGTGGCAGCCAGATGAAGCTATTTGGCGCATGCACCGTTGGCTTGGTCCTGACCGCTGCATTGGTTTGGATCACGGAGTACTACACCGGCACCCAATACGCGCCGGTACAGCACATTGCTCAGTCGTCGACTACCGGTCACGGCACCAACATCATTGCCGGCCTCGGCGTCTCCATGCGATCGACCGCCTGGCCCGTGATCTTTGTTTGCGTTGCTATCTGGACCTCATACTCACTGGCCGGTCTGTACGGCATCGCGATTGCCGCAACGTCTATGCTCAGCATGGCTGGCATTGTGGTGGCTCTGGACGCCTATGGACCAATCACCGACAACGCGGGCGGCATTGCCGAGATGGCAGAACTCCCCGCCAGCGTCCGCGAGATCACCGACCCGCTGGACGCTGTGGGCAACACCACCAAGGCAGTGACAAAAGGCTATGCCATCGGCTCTGCCGGTTTGGCGGCCTTGGTACTGTTTGCTGACTACACCCACAAGCTGGAAAGCTACGGCAAAGTCATCACCTTTGACTTGAGCAACCCCATGGTCATCATCGGGCTGTTCATCGGCGGCCTGATTCCTTACCTCTTCGGCGCCATGGCCATGGAAGCCGTTGGGCGTGCGGCAGGCTCCGTCGTGGTTGAAGTCAGGCGGCAATTCCGGGACATCAAAGGCATCATGGATGGCACCGGAAAACCCGAATACGACACAGCGGTCGACATGCTGACCACGGCTGCCATCAAAGAGATGATGATTCCCTCACTGCTGCCCGTGGTGGCTCCGATTTTGGTGGGTCTGGTCCTCGGCCCTGCCGCCCTTGGCGGCTTGCTGATGGGCACCATCGTGACCGGCTTGTTTGTGGCGATTTCCATGTGTACCGGCGGAGGCGCCTGGGATAACGCCAAGAAGTACATCGAAGACGGTCACCATGGTGGCAAGGGCTCTGAAACGCACAAGGCTGCCGTCACTGGTGACACGGTTGGCGACCCCTACAAGGACACTGCTGGCCCGGCAATCAATCCGCTGATCAAGATCATCAACATCGTAGCGCTGCTGATTGTTCCCGTGATGATGAAAATTCACGGCGGTTGAATCGGTTCGCTTGCGGACAAGGCCCGCCTCGGCGGGCCTTTTTTTTGCCCCGCGCTTACACCACAACGCGAGCACCAATTCAGTCCGATGGGAATCCAAGAATCGATTACATTGGACGAAAGTGCAACATGCTGGCCATTGTTAGTCAGCTTTGACTAGCTGCAATGAGATCCGGGCTGTCTGCTCGCCTTGCAAGGAAGTCGGTATTTTTATGAATCAACGTTTCATCCGAATCGTCCTCGGACTATGCGTCACACTGCCATTTGTGCTGCATATGCTGCATATGCCTCGCCTGGATATGCTGGACCAGATCGACCAAAAAGTCGCAGACATCCGGATGCGTCTGGACAACGAGTTCAGAAGCTTTAAATTGGATCCGGTAAAAAAGGCGGTGGTCGACTCCATCGTCATTCTTGATATTGATGAGCGAAGCCTCACCGATCTGGGCCGTTGGCCCTGGAGTCGCGACAAACTGGCAAATATCATGGACTTGCTGTTTGACAAGTACCAAATTGGGGTGCTCGGTTTTGACGTCGTATTTGCAGAACCAGACACCAGCTCAGGCCTGAATACGTTGAAGGCACTTGAGCGAGGCCCGCTTAAAGACAGCCCAGGTTTTGCCGCATCGCTGCAGCGACTGGCGCCCGACCTGGACTACGATGCCCGATTTGCAGAATCAATCAAGGGGCGTAATGTCGTCATGGGCGCCTACCTCAGTGGCGACAAAGGCGCGACCAAAAGCGGCACACTCTCGGCCCCCCCAACGCCCGCAACCGGTTTTCCAGAACTGGGGGTGAACTGGTACCAGTGGTCTGGCCACGGCGGAAATTTGCCCGATCTAGCTGGAGCTGCAGCCAGCACAGCCATATTCAACACCGTAGTCGACAACGATGGCGTCGTACGACGCACGCCGGCAGTTTTTAAATACCAGGGCGGCTACTACGAGGCCCTTTCAGTGGCGGTGCTGAGATCCAAACTCAACGCGCCCCCCGCCATGCCCGGCGCAACTGCCGGCGGTGCTTTGGCGCAATCTGCCGGCTACTTGAATATTGAGTGGATGACAATCAAAGCCCCCGGCCAGCGTCCGCTGCGGATTCCTGTGGACAGCGAGGCCAGCATGCTGATCCCCTACCGTGGTGATGGCGGCCCCAACGGCGGCACCTTCAAGTACATCTCACTTGCAGACGTTGCATCTGGCAAAACACTGCTCGCCGACCTCAAAGGTAAGATCACTTTGGTTGGGACGTCTGCGCCGGGCCTAGTGGATCTGCGCTCTACCCCCGTTGGAACGACCTACCCTGGCGTAGAAATTCATGCCAATTTGATTTCGGGAATTTTGTTGCAAGATCTGAAGGAGCAGCCAGCCTACGTGGTCGGCGCCGAGCTGATTCTGCTGCTGATCACCAGCGCAGCCTTGATCTTCGCGCTGCCATTCCTGTCGCCGGTTATGGGTATCAGCCTTTTTCTAGTTGTGGGGTTGGCCATCATCGGGATCAACTACACGGCCTATATTAATGGTGTGATGCTACCCATGGCCAGCGGCCTGTTGGCTGCGCTGGTCGTGTTCATCACTGACACCGCCTACGGGTACTTTGTCGAAAGTCGTAGTAAACGCCAGTTCCAGAGCCTGTTTGGCCAATATGTGCCACCGGAACTCGTTAGCGAAATGGCGCGTGATCCAACCGCCTACAGCATGGAACCCAAGAGTGCGAACATAACCGCACTGTTTTGCGATGTGCGCGGCTTCACATCCATCTCGGAAACCCTGTCACCGCGCGATCTGGCCCTATACATCAATGAGTATCTGAGTGCCATGTCGGCAGCTATATCGGCGCACAATGGCACGCTGGACAAGTACATCGGCGATGCCGTGATGGCATTTTGGGGCGCGCCAGTACCGATGAACGACCATGCCCGCCAAGGCGTACTTGCCGCCCTTGAAATGCAGAAAGCCACAGCTATCCTGCGCGAACAGTTTCGGTCACGGGGCTGGCCGGAACTGAAAATCGGTATTGGCCTGAATACGGGCGATGTGCGGGTGGGTGACATGGGCTCAAAGGTCCGCAAGGCCTACACAGTCATGGGTGATGCCGTGAACCTGGCATCGCGACTGGAAGGCCGTACCAAGGGATATGGCGTCGGCATCTTGGTGGGCCAAGCAACGGCACGACTGGTCGATGATGTGGTGTTCAAGGAACTTGACCGGGTGCGGGTCAAGGGCAAAAGCGAGCCGGTCACAATTTACGAACCACTGGCGCAGCAGGGCGAACTCTCGCAGACACAGAACCTTGAACTGGCGCAGTGGCAACTTTGCCTGGTGGCTTATCGTGAACAGCGCTGGGCTGATGCGCGTGACTGCCTGGCCAAACTGCAGGTGATGGCGCCAGGCGCCTATTTGTACGAGCTGTATGCAGGCCGTATCCAGGCCCTGGTCAACACCCCACCGGGGGGAGACTGGGACGGCGTCACGAATTTCGAGGACAAATAACGCCCTTTTTTTGCCCTGCCGCGGGTCCCTCCACGACGGTGCGGACCATTGCGGCGGCTGTCGCGGCGATTGCCGGAATTCGATGAATGTTATTTTTCTCTATAGCCAATAAAATCAATTCATTGACGCCGCCCACCACCGCTACAGCCATATCTGGCGAAAGCAAGACACGCGACGGATCTACGTTGATGACCGTTAGCATGAAGTCGGCAATGTCCTGGTTGACCCGCCGTCGCGCCTCAAGGCCCGACCCGCCAAGACCCAAGATTTCAACGTACAGGGTACGCAGCAACACGGGGTCACTGGCCAAGCACTCCAAATAGGCCTGGAGCGCCTGCTCCACCTGAGTCTGCCAACTGCGCTTGGGGTCTAGGGCAGATCGCAACACCTTTAATGCAACTAAACTGGCCGCCTCGTACAGGGCGATCAGGCAGTCAGCCCTGTCAGGGAAATGTTCATAGAAGGTCCTGCGGGACACCCCTGCTTCGCGCACTATGTCAGACACTGTGCTACCGGCATAGCCCTTGGCGGCTACGCTTCTGGCCATGCCCTCAAGTAGGCGCTGACGGTGAGCCTGATGCTCTATAGGAAGTGAAGTTGATCGCATTTTACGTCGGGTGATCATTGAACGCTTATAAAACAGACGTCTGTAACAGTACTGCGCAACTCAAATGGTACTTGACAATATCAAGTACCTTCGGCACACTAGCGATTGGTACGCGATCGTACCGACTATCACACACTAGAGGGAATTCTGAATGTCTGAGCTGGTCGTCCGCCGTTTACTGATCGATTTGGAAGCGCCTGTGGCTCGCCACTGGTTTGGTGGTGATGCCTTCAGAACGGCCTTATTTAACGCCTTATCGATGAGCTTTCCTTTAGGTGAGCAATTTTTTATGGACTCGGTACGCGCTGGGGTTAAGGCACTGCCCCCGCATGAACAAGCGACGTTTGCTGCCGAAGCCCAGGGCTTCATCGGCCAGGAGGCGACACATAGGCGTATTCATACGCTGTTCAACGTGCAGATTGAAAAACATGGGCTGATGAACCACTGGGAGCCCCGAGCACGAGAACGACTCAAGATGTTGGCCAACTTTCATCCCCGGCATTGGTTGGCGATCACTGCGGCTACAGAACATTTCACAGCCGTTTTCGCTGACTGGTTGCTGAGCAACCCGGAATGGTTTGAAGGTAGCGAAGACCGACTGAAGACGATGTGGCTTTGGCATAGCGCCGAGGAGTCAGAACACAAGTGCACGGCTTTCGACCTTTACTTGGCGCTGGGCGGTTCGCACAAGTGGCGCGTGATTTGGTTCAACCGCACCAGTCTGGTATTTTTTATCGACTTACTGCGACAGACTGTCAGCAACTTGTACCGTGACGGTAGTCTGTGGAAATGGCGTACGTGGGTCAGTGGTATCAGCTTTTTGTTCGGCAAGCGCGGCATGATCCGAGAGATTTTCAAACCTTGGTGGGCCTATCGACGCGAAGGGTTTCACCCAAATCATCTGCACAATGACCTCTCGGATACTTGGTTGCAGGCCAATCGACACGCCTTTGCAGAAGTGAACGGACGCCTCACGCAACCGGCCTAAGTGCAACCTCAAGACACCGAAAAAATACCAGATCCGATCTGACCAAAGTTGCTGACCTTCATTAGACCGCGCACTGACGAGGTCGGTAGTTCGCTGAGTTCGTGAGGCAGTTCGGGAGGAAGCTTCCGAGAGTTTGGCTGGGTAGTATTGAGGAGGTAACTCAGCGCAAATTACTGGTTTTGTTTGAGCTCATGACTCTTCAGGAGCGCGGCACCAGTTTTTTGCAGGAAAATCGCCGCATGCATCTCAACTACATCGCCAATACCTCCGTCCCATCCTCCTCCAGGCGAACGATCGCTGTCCTTGATCCGTCTGATGGCCAGACCTTCGAACAGATTCAACGAAGCAACGCCAGCGACATCGACATGGCAGTTCGTGCCGCGCGCGAAGGGTTGGAAAGCGTGTGGCGCAAGCTCAGTGCCACAGAACGCGGACGGCTGTTGATGCGCCTAAGCAGCAAAATTGCCGAGTATGCCGAACAGTTAAGTCAAATCGAGCAGCGAGATTGTGGCAAACCCACGCGGCAGGCAAAAGCAGACGCCTTGGCATTGGCGCGCTATTTTGAGTTTTATGCGGGTGCCTGCGACAAACTCCACGGCGAAACTATTCCCTATCTAGACGGTTACAGTGTAATGACTTGGCGCGAGCCACACGGGGTAACGGGGCACATCATTCCCTGGAATTACCCCATGCAAATTTTTGGCCGCAGTGTCGGCGGCGCCCTCGCCGCCGGCAATACCTGTGTAGTCAAACCTGCAGAGGACGCCTGCTTGTCACTGCTCCGTGTGGCGCAACTGGCCGCAGAGGTAGGTTTTCCACCCGGTGTCATCAACATCGTGACAGGCTATGGCCATGAGGCGGGCGACGCCCTGGCTCGCCACCCCGGCATCGACCACATCAGTTTCACTGGTAGCCCAAGCGTCGGCACGCTGATCCAGCAGGCTGCGGCGCTACGGCATTGCCCTGTTACGTTGGAGTTGGGCGGCAAAAGCCCCCAGATTGTTTTTGCTGATGCCGACCTGGATGCTGCTGTGCCGGCCATTCTGAATGGCATTGTGCAAAATGCTGGACAGACCTGCTCTGCCGGATCACGTCTGCTCGTCGATCAGGCGATTTATGAGCCCTTGTTGGCCCGACTGGGTGCAGAGTTTGAAAATCTGCGGGTCGGTCCTGCCAGCTTGAATCTTGATCTGGGCCCCTTGATCCGGCAAAGTCAACAGCAACGAGTTTGGGACTTCCTGAGCGATGCCCAAGTGGCGGGCATTCCCATGGTGGCGCAGGGCCGGGTCGTCGATGAAGCGCCCCAAAGCGGCTTCTACCAGGCGCCCACTTTGCTGCGCGACGTCCCGTTCGACCATCGACTTGCGCAAGAAGAGGTTTTTGGACCGGTGCTGTGCGCCATGCCATTCAAGGACGAAGACCAGGCGGTGACACTCGCCAATGCGACCGAGTTTGGTCTGGTTGCTGGCGTCTGGACGCGAGACGGCGCCCGACAATTCAGAATGGCGCGGCGCATTCGCAGCGGCCAGATTTTCATCAACAACTATGGCGCTGGCGGTGGGGTGGAGTTGCCCTTTGGCGGTGTCAAATCCAGTGGCTACGGGCGTGAAAAAGGGTTTGAAGCTTTACTTGGTTTCACCACCCTGAAGACAGTGGCCATAAGGCACGGCTGATACTGACCCTGAGTCGTGCCAAAATCAGAGCACAATGACCAGAGCGCGTGGCGAATTAGAGCGCACGCCATGTCAATCGGCCCCCCATTGCAACCATGAGATAAGCCATGACCCAGCGTGTGAAAGACAAATCCATCATTGTGACCGGCGCTGGTAGTGGCATTGGCGAAGGCATCGCCCGACGCCTGGCTGAGCAAGGCGCCCTTGTGATCGTCAACGATATCAACATCATTCAGGGCGAACGAGTGGTTGCCAGCATCACAGCCATAGGGGGCCGAGCCTCTTTTTTTGCCGCTGACGTAACGCGCTCGGCCGACGTGGCTGCCCTGGTCGCTGCAGCGGTAACACGCCACGGCAGGCTGGATGTGATGGTCAACAACGCGGGCTGGACCCACCGCAACCGACCGGCGCTAGAAGTCAGCGAAGAAGAGTTCGACAAATGCTACGCTGTGAATGTGAAAAGCATCTACCTGGCCACAGTACACGCGACGCCCGTGTTTCGCGCCCAGGGCGGGGGCAGCTTTATCAACATTGCCTCGACGGCCGGTGTGCGGCCACGTCCTGGACTGACCTGGTACAACGGCTCCAAGGGCGCTGTGATCACCACCTCCAAGTCGCTGGCAGCCGAGCTCGGACCAGACAACATCCGGGTGAACTGTATCAACCCGGTCTTTAACCCCGATACTGGTCTAGCCGCCGAATTTGCAGGTGGTCAGCTGACAGAAGACCGTAAAGCCCTATTTCGCGCCAGCATCCCGCTGGGGCGCTTCTCAACCGCCCTTGATGTCGCGAACGCAGCGCTGTATCTTGCCAGCGATGAGGCCAGCTTTATCAGCGGTGTCTGCCTCGAAGTAGACGGAGCCCGTTGCGTATGACGCAATTGTGTTGGCATCGTCCCATCGACGCCATCTGCCATGTCTGAACGTGTGATTCCGGTGATCGACCTGCGCGCCACGGTCTTGGTGCCGCCAGCAGCGGCCTTTGCGCCGACAACACGCCTGACGGCCGATGGCCTGCTGACCGATACACGTGGTCGCCCCCTGCGCGACCTGCGCATCAGTGTCACGGACCGCTGCAATTTTCGCTGCAGTTATTGCATGCCCAAGGAGGTGTTCGACACAGATTATGCCTACCTTCCGCACGCCGAACTGTTGTCGTTCGAGGAGATTACCCGTGTTGCCAAGGCCTTCATCGCCCACGGCGTACAAAAAATTCGTCTCACTGGTGGCGAGCCACTATTGCGCAAAAATATCGAATTCCTGATTGAGCAACTTGCCAGCCTGCGCACACTGCAGGGCCTGCCTCTGGACTTGACCCTGACCACCAATGGGTCTTTACTCAAGCGCAAGGCCACAGCGCTCAAGGCCGCTGGTCTGCAGCGCGTGACAGTCAGTCTCGATGGACTGAACGACGCGGTGTTTCGGCGCATGAACGACGTGGACTTTCCCGTTGTTGATGTTCTGGAAGGCATTGAGGCCGCACGTCAGGCGGGCCTGGGGCCAATCAAGATCAACATGGTGGTCAAACGAGGGACCAACGCAGACGAAATCTTGCCGATGGCTCGGCACTTTAAAGGCAGCGGCATGGTGCTGCGCTTTATTGAATTCATGGACGTGGGCGCCACCAATGGCTGGCGCATGCATGACGTGTTACCGTCCAGTGAGGTCATCAAGTTGATATCTGACACCATGCCCTTGGTACAGCTAAGCCCATCAAGCCTTGGTGAAACCGCCGAGCGTTGGGGCTACGCTGACGCCAACGGCCAATGGAATGCGTCTGCCGGTGAAATTGGGGTTATCAGCAGTGTGACCCAAGCATTTTGCTCGGACTGCAACCGGGCCCGGCTGTCGACTGAGGGCAAGCTTTACCTCTGCCTCTTTGCCAACCAGGGCCATGATCTGCGTGCTCTGCTGCGCAGCCAGGCGCCACACACTGACCTTGAGTCGGCCATCGGCCATATCTGGCGGGGTAGAACTGACCGCTATTCCGAATTGCGCAGCTCTCAGGAGCCGGATACCGGGGCCGGGCTGCGGCGGGTCGAAATGAGTTACATCGGTGGCTGACTTGATTGGGCCTGACGACATTACGGCGCTGATCCTGGCCGGTGGCCGAGGTTCGCGGATGGGTGGCGTGGACAAAGGGCTGCAGAGCTTCAACGGCTTGCCGCTGGCGCTTCACGCCTTGACGCGGCTGCAAATGGGCGGCTTCGTGGGTCAAACTCTGATCAATGCCAACCGCAATCTTGCCGCATATGAGTCCTTTGGCGCCTCGGTGTGGCCAGATGTACTGGCTGACTATGCCGGGCCGCTGGCCGGCTTTCTGACCGGTCTGGAACGCTGCGAAACCCGCTTCCTGATGACCGTGCCCTGCGACACCCCACGGCTGCCGCTTGACCTGGTGCCTCGTCTGGCGCAGGCACTGACCGACCAAGATGCCGATATCGCCATGGTTGCCGCACCCGAGGTGGACCATCACGGGGCCCTAAGCCTTCGTGCTCAGCCAGTGTTCTGTCTGCTCCGTGTCACGCTGCTTGAAAGTTTGGTGACGTTCACCCACCAGGGCGGGCGGAAAATTGATGCTTGGACCAGCCAACACAAAACGGTGATGGTCCCATTTAACCTGCCTGGCGACGATCCGCAGGCATTTTTCAATGCCAACACCTTGACCGAGTTACGTGATTTGGAGGGCCGCAGTTGAGGCCGTCGCTGGCAGCCATTGCAGCCGAACTGCAAGGTTATGACCCGCAGGCCTTGCGGGTGGACGAGGTCAATGCCTTCTTGTCGCGGCTCGCAGAACCCGTGACGGGGCAAGAGCACATTGACCTGTTCCAGTCGCTGGGCCGGATTCTGGCGCAGGACTTGGTTTCTCCCATCAGTGTTCCAGCGCACGACAACTCTGCTATGGACGGCTATGCTTTCCGTGGCGCCACTTTATTACCTGATCGGGCCCTGGAGCTCAAAGTAGTGGGTACTGCGCTGGCAGGCGTTGCCTGGCGCGGCGAACTGGGCCCTGAAGATTGTCTGAAGATCATGACCGGAGCCGTTATGCCGAATGGTCTCGACACGGTGGCGCCTCAAGAGTTGGTGACCTTAGAAGGGGAACACATCAGCATTCCCGCCGGATTCCTGCGTCAGGGCGACAACCGCCGCTTCAAGGGTGAAGATCTCGAAGAGGGATACGCTGCGCTATTAAAAGGTGAGCGTATAAGCCCCGCAGCTCTTGGGCTGGTGGCCAGTTTGGGGATTAGGCAAATCCATGTCTATCGCCGTTTGAAGGTGGCCTATTTTTCCACCGGCGACGAGATATTGAGTCTGGGCGAGTTGCCGCGCGAGGGGGCGGTGTATGACAGCAACCGCTACACGGTGTTTGGCATGCTGAGCAAGCTTGGCTGCGAGGTGATTGACCTTGGCGTGGTCCCTGACGATCCCGTTTTGTTGGAAGCTGCCTTTGCTGAAGCCGCCGAACGCTGCGACGCCATCATCACCAGCGGCGGCGTTAGCGTGGGCGAGGCAGATTTCACCAAAGCTATGATGAAAAAACTGGGCGATGTTGAATTTTGGAAAATCGCCATGCGGCCTGGGCGGCCGATGGCAGTCGGGAGAATTGGCAACGCGCTGCTGTTTGGCCTGCCTGGCAACCCGGTCGCCGTGATGGTGACTTTTTTGGCTTTTGTGCGCCCCGCGCTGCTCCGACTGATGGGCAGCACTGCCCTATTGCCGCCCTTACTAAAGGCGCAAAGCCTGGAGACATTACGCAAAAAACCGGGCCGCACCGAATACCAACGGGGCATCGTCAGCAATGCTGCCGACGGGTCACTGATGGTTAGAACGACCGGCAACCAGGGCTCTGGCGTCTTGAGTTCCATGGTGCAGGCCAACGGTTTGATCGTATTGCACCACCAGCAGGACCACGTCGCTCCCGGTGACACTGTTGACGTCATGATGTTCGACGGCGCAATCTAAACGCGCCGCCGAACCGGCGGCATTTATTTGGCCAATGCCGCCTCAGGCTCAGGGATAACAACCGCGTCGTGCTGCGCTGGATGGTGCGCCGCATCTGGGTCAATCGTCGCCTCTTTCTTCGCGCCAGGCGCATGCTTGCGTGCCAGCAGGGTGTACATGGTCGGCACGACAAAAATAGTCAATAAGGTCCCCAAGCTCATACCACCCACGATGACCCAGCCGATCTGGCGGCGGCTTTCGGCACCGGCGCCCGTTGCAAGCGCCAAGGGTAGTGCCCCCAGCACCATAGCCCCAGTGGTCATTAGGATCGGACGTAGGCGTTGCGACGACGACTTTTTGATGGCCGCTACTGCATCGAGCCCCTGCTCGCGCAACTGATTAGCGAACTCGACGATCAGAATGCCGTGCTTGGTAATCAAGCCCACCAGGGTGATCAGACCGATCTGACTAAAGACGTTTAAGGTCCCCCCCGAATACTTGAGAGCGAGCAGGGCACCGGCCATTGACAACGGGACACTGAGCAGAATGACAAACGGGTCGACAAAGCTCTCAAACTGCGCCGCCAAGACTAGAAAAATGAACACCATAGCCAGCACAAACACCAGTGACAGAGAGTCGGCCGACTTGCGGAATTCTCGACTAGAGCCATTGAGGTCGGTGGCGTAACCTGGCTTGAGTACTTTCTTGGCTGTGGCATCCATAAAGTCCAGCGCTTCGCCAACCGAGTAGTCTGCCGACAGGTTTGAAGTAATCGAGGCAGAACGACGTTGCCCGAAGTGGTTCAGTTCGCGCGGTACGACCACCTCACGGATCTTGACCAGCGCCGCAAGCGGAATCATGGTGTCGTTTCGACCACGTACAAATATCTTCTCAATATCGTCCGGTGTGGCACGGCCGCTGGCATTGGTTTGCACGATCACATCGTACTGCTCTCCATCGCGCTTGTAACGAGTCACCTTTCGCCCGCCAAGCATCGTCTCCACTGCACGGGCAATCAGATCTACGCCAACCCCCATATCCGCCGCACGCTCCCGATCGACCTCCAGCTTAATCTCAGGTTTGTTCAGACGCAAATCGGTGTCGACCTGAACGAAACCAGGGTTTTTGGCCAACTCATCCTGAAACGCCCGCACGGTCTGCGCCAGATTTTGGTAGCTATCGGACGTGATGATGACAAAATTGATCGGCCTTTGGGTGAACCCCTGACCCAGTGACGGTGGCGTAATGGGAAATGCTGTCACCCCAGACATGCTGGAGACACGTGGCGTCATTTCTCGCGCCATCTCAAGCGTGGTTCGTTTGCGGTCTTCCCAGGGAACGGCCCGGAAAAAAATATTCCCCTGCGACACGGTGGGGTTACCAACTGTGGCGAACACCCGGTCAAACTCAGGATAGCCCTCGCCGATGCGCTCAATCGCCTTGGCATAGCGGTTGGTGTAGTCCAGGGTAGATCCGTCTGGTCCGTTAATCTGGGCGACTACCACACCGCGGTCTTCCACGGGTGACAGTTCTCGCTTGAGGTCCCCCAGAACGAACCAAGAAACAAAGCCGCTGCCCACCATCACCAACACCACCACCCACCGGTGCCGCAGTGTCCAGTTAAGCGTATGGTTGTAGCCACGGGTTATGGCCTGGAGAACGTTCTCCATACCCCGGTCAAACCATGAGGGCTTAGGGTTGTGGCGCAACAGCACCGACGACAGCATGGGGGACAGGGTCAGCGCCACAATGCCCGATACCACCACAGCGCCAGCCAAGGCCAGCGCAAACTCTGTGAACAGTCGACCGGTACGGCCTGGCGCAAAGGCCAGCGGAGCATAAACCGCCACCAGCGTCATGGTCATGGCCACAATGGCAAAGCCAACCTCTCGCGCACCGCGAATCGCGGCCTGGAATGGCGCCATGCCATCCTCAATATGGCGGTAGATGTTCTCCAACATGACGATGGCGTCGTCCACCACCAATCCGATAGCCAGCACCAGCGCCAGCAGTGTCAGAGTATTGATACTGAAACCAGCCAGTGCCATCAAAGCAAACGAACCGATGAGCGCAACCGGAATGGTCAGCAAGGGAATGATGGACGCCCGCAAGGTACGCAAAAACACAAAGATCACCAGTGCCACCAACACCGAAGCTTCCACGATGGTCATGAAAACGCCCTTGATCGAGCGGTCAATAAAAACAGAGTTGTCGTTAGCCACCTCGATCAACACACCCGGTGGCAGGTCGCGTTGCACTTTCACCATCAGTTGTCGCACGCCCGCAGACAACTCAAGCGGGTTAGCCGTCGCCTGGCGGATCACCCCAACGCCGATGGCATCCCGGCCATTCAATCGCACGCTTGAGCGTTCGTCGACGGGCCCCTGCTGTACTCGGGCGACATCGGCAATACGGATAGGTAGCCCGTTGACTGTGCGAATGACAACCTGCGCGAAATCCTGGGGCCGCTGCAAATCGGTCGCAGCAGTCACATTAAACTCGCGCAATCGGCTCTCGATGCGTCCGGCTGGCACCTCCAGATTCGACCGGCGAAGCGCATCCTCAAGGTCCTGAATGGTCAGGCGATAGGCGGCAAGTTTGTCTGGATCTACCCAGATTCGCATAGAAAACTTGCGCTCGCCCTGGACGACAACATCGGCCGCACCTTTGGCCGTTTGCAGGACTGGCTTGACCAGTGTATTGGCCATCTCAGACAACTGCAGGGAATTGTGCGTGTCCGAGCTCATGGCCAGAAAAATCACAGGGAAAGCATCGGCCTCCACTTTGGCGATCACAGGCTCATCTATGCCCTGCGGCAGCCTCTGACGGACACGAGTGACCTTGTCACGGACATCGGCTGCTGCCGAATCTGCGTCTCGGGTCAGGGCAAATCGAACCGATATCTGACTGCGTTCCTGTCGGCTGGACGATGTAATGACATCAACCCCTTCAATGCCGGCCAACGAGTCCTCCAGCACCTTAGTCACTTGACTCTCCATGACCTCGCTAGATGCACCGGTGAACACGGTAGTAACAGAGACGACAGGTTCGTCAATCTTCGGATATTCACGAACGGTAAGCCGGTCGAAAGACACCGCTCCGATCAGCACGATCAGCAGCGAGAGCACGGTGGCGAAGACCGGGCGACGAATGGAGGTTTCAGCAAGTTGCATGGTGCAGCGCCCCGGAAATTAGCGGCTTGCGGTTGCAGAAGCAGCGGACGCACTCGCACCAGGCACGCTGGCGCCAGCGGCGGGCGCACCAGCTTGAGGTGGCCGACCAAGCTCCACCACACGTAGCGCGGTGCCATCACGTTGGAGTCGCTGTTGCCCAGCAACCACCACTGTCTGGCCCTCGCTCAGACCATCGGTAACCTCAACTTTGCCAGCCCGGCGAGCACCAAGTTTGACCTCCTGCCGCTGGGAGACAAACTTGGTATCGGGCGCAAGAGCCGGCGCAGATGCAGCTAGCGCTGGCGGCAAAGCGCCAGGCTCGACAACTTTAAACACAAATTGACGACCGCCCTGAGGAACAATGGCCTCCTCAGGCACCACCAAGGCCGCTTCGTTCACCGAGAAAACAGCGGTCACCCGGGCAAACATGCCAGGCCGCAGCGGTGCGGGGCCCCCCGCAGGGGCCGCGCGTCCGGCTGCAGCGACTGGCGTTGCCGGCCGAGCGCTTGGGGTAATCGCGTCCGGCGGACAACCCAGCGCCTCATAAGGGCTGGCTGCACGCGACACAGGGCCAGACTCTGGCGTTGCGTTAGGGCGGGCCGCGGGCGGGCGCGCGGGACGCGCTTTGGGGGTCGAGGCTGCAGCTAGAGGTGCAGAAGCCGGCCTTCCACCGCCACCGGACGCAGCGCCAGGGGGAGCGGCAGCCTCACCCATCGTGTTCGGCAGAACAGCTCGGACACCTACCGAGCGACCGTTGGCGTCCAGCAAGGGGTCAAGCGCCTCGATCCGCGCCTTGAATTTACGCCCCGGTACCGCATCGAGTAGCAACTCGACGGGTTGCTGAAGCTTTAACTTTCCCTGAAAACGCTCAGGCAGGCGGAAATCCACATACATGCTGCTGGTGTCCTCTAGGTTGACCAGGTCAGCCCCATCCTTGACGAAATCACCCAGGTTGATGTTTCGGATCCCTAGGGTGCCGTCAAAGGGCGCCAGCAGAACCATGCGCGACAAACGAGCGCAAGACAGACCCAGTTGGGCTTCTGCCACCTGCAAACTGGCGGCGCTCTCATCCAGTACCCTCTTAGCCACGAAGTTTTGGGCCACCAACTCTTCATTTCGCTTCAAATTAGCTTTGGCGATAGAGACCTGAGCCAGCGCTTGACGCAGGTCAGCGCGTTGCAACGCATCATCGAGCTGCACCAGCATCTGCCCCTTGCGTACCCTAGAGCCATCGGTAAAGCCCAACTCCTTGATTCGGCCCGCAATTTCGGGCCTCAGCATCACGCTCTGGCGGGATCGAAGGGTTCCCACGGCCTGTGCGTCATCGCGCAGAGACATGGTCTCAACCTTGGCAACCTCCACACCTGCCGGGCGAGGCACAGCCGGGCCAGAAGCCGCATTTGCTGGCGCACCGGGAGCCGAAGCCGCCGCACCAGCCGGCATTTCCTTTGGCCCTATCGGTTTGGACTGGTACCACCACGCCGCTCCCGATACAGCCGCGATGCCAACAACGGCGACCAGCGGGTAGATTATTTTTTTGACCATGAGCTTGCTGTTACTAAAAATTATCGATGACGACGGCGGTTTCACGCCGATCAACAAAACCGCAAATGTAGCAGCCCTTGCGCTAAATCAATGACAGACCCGCACATAAACCACTGGGAGGCGCCACTGGCGTGGCGTTCGTCCCCCGATACGGCGGCTCATTAACAATTTAGCTTCAGCGCGACTTTAGCGCCTGAGCGACGCCGCGATTGGCCAAGCTATCGGCACGCTCATTACCTGGGTCACCGTTATGCCCCCTCACCCAGCGCCATTCAATCGCGTGGCCGGCGCCATAGACCAAGGTGTCCAGTCGCTGCCAGAGGTCAACATTTTTAACCGGCTGCTTAGCGGCGGTCCTCCACCCTCTGGCCTTCCACCCTGGCAGCCATTCAGTCATTCCCTTGAGCACGTATTGGCTGTCTACGTGCAAGATCACTTGGCAGGGTCGCTTCAAGGCGGTCAGCGCTTCGATCACGGCCAACATCTCCATTCGATTATTTGTGGTGTCCAGCTCGCCACCAAACAATTCTTTTTGGGTATCGTCTGACTTTAGTAGCGCACCCCAACCGCCCGGGCCAGGATTGCCCTTGCATGCGCCATCTGTATAGATCTCTATCCGGTTCAATGCAGACTCCTTCGGTTTTCAACCTTGTGTTTCTTGGGCCCGGTTAACACGGCACTGTTGGCTACAGAAACCGGTACGCGCTGGGGTATGCGTGCTGCCTTCCAGGTTGGGCTCAGCAAGGTCACACCACGTACCCGCTTCACAGCGACTACAAAGTAGGCCGCACCGAAAATAGGCCACCAGCGCGCGCCGGCGTGGTCAATCCAATCCATCCGCTCTAACCAAGCCCCGCTCTGAAACGCTGGCCGGTAGCAGCCGAAACGGCCTACCTCGACCTCAAAACCCAATAGACGCACCCAATCGCGGAGCCGCAGGTAGCCAATCAACTCATCCTGCGGAAAAAAAGATTGCGCTAATCCTAGCCTTTGGTAAGCGCGGACGCGACGCTGCCTCAATCCCCAAAGACTCAGCGGGTTCAAACCTGTGATGATCGCACGTCCTTCTGGCACAAGCACCCTTTCAACCTCTCGCAGAGTGGCATGGGGGTCCATCGACAATTCAAGTGCGTGGGGCAACACAACCAAGTCCAGGCTGTTGGCGGGAAAAGGCAATGCTGAAAATTCAGTCACTAGGTGGGCGCGAGCCTGAGGTGCCTGGCATGCCAGCCAACGGTGCGGCATGCGGTTGGCAGCCAGGGCATCGATCTCCGGTAAACCGAGCTGCAGCGCATGAAAACCGAACACGTCGGCCACTGCCAAATTAAACTGCTGCCGCTCCCACGCCAGCAGGTACTGCCCCAGCGGGGAACTAAGCCAATCCTGCAAACCTATAATTTGAATACTCATGAAACTTAAATCAGCCACCATCGAGACAAGGGTCAGAATTCAAACACCCTACGCAGGGCGAATGAGCGAGCAGGTAAGGGGCCCTGTGGGTCGCAAGGTGCTGCCCTGTTTGACACTAGCGTATACCGAGTGACCAGAGTTTATCTGTTGCTGATGGGTTGCTGCTTGGCCTGGCTACCCGGCGATGCCCTTGTCGCTCAGCCCTTACAACTTGAGTCGCCAGCGCCCAATGCGATACCTGCAGTCAATCAAGGCGTACCCGCGGGCGTAGTCATCCGAGTTGCTCAAGGTGCTGCCGTGCCATCGGTTGACATTGTTCCGACGGCAACCTCGACGCCAACGTTGACGCCCACATTGAGGCCAAGACCCATTGACCCGTTGCCAACGACCCCGACCGCCGAGCCGGATGACTTATTGTCGATCGGGCTGGCTGAGGTTTATGCGCGTCCCGTGGCTCCCTTACAAACACCGATTGACCTCTGGGAGCGGATCAGGCGAGGCTTTGCGATGCCCGACCTCGATAACGACCTGGTTCGCGGCCGGGAACAGTGGTACAGCGTCCGCCCGGACTACCTGTTCCGCATGGCCGAACGCTCCCACAAGTACCTATTCCATATTGTTGAAGAGCTTGAGCGGCGCAACATGCCGGGCGAGCTGGCTTTGTTGCCGTTCGTTGAAAGTGCCTTTGACCCCCAAGCGGTCTCGTCAGCCAAGGCGGCTGGCATGTGGCAGTTCATGCCCGCCACGGGCAAACAATATGCGCTCAAACAAAATGCCTTTCGTGATGATCGGCGCGACGTGCTGGCATCTACCCGGGCGGCACTGGACTACCTGCAGAAGCTCTATGAGCTGTTCGGTGACTGGCATTTAGCGCTAGCTGCTTACAACTGGGGTGAGGGCAGTGTGGGCCGGGCGATACTCAGAAACCAGAAAGCCGGTCAACCCAGCCGGTATGTCGACCTGGCCATGCCGATGGAAACCCGCTTTTATGTGCCCAAGCTGCAAGCCATCAAAAATATAGTGACTAACCCGCAAGCTTTTGGCACGCAACTGCCGCCGATTCAGAATCACCCATTTTTTCAAACGGTAGACATTAAACGTGACATTGATGTGGCGCTTGCGGCAAGGCTGGCCGGCGTCAGTGTGAGCGACTTCAAGGCTTTGAATCCGTCTGCCAGTCGGCCGATGATCTTAGCTGCGGGCACACCCCAGATTCTGTTGCCTTGGGACAATGCGCAGACCTTTCAGGATAACTTGGTGGCCTTTGGTGGTGGTCGGCTAGCCAGTTGGACCGTCTGGATGGTGCCGACCAACATGCGGCCAGCCGATGTCGCGAAGCATGTTGGCATGTCTGAGTCCGAGCTGCGCCATATCAATAGCATCCCTCCGCGGATGCTGATTCGGGCCGGCTCAAGTTTGCTGGTGCCACGTTCCAGCACCCTCAGCGCGGATGTGGCCGAAAGGGTGGCGGATCAAGGTCAACTTTCGCTGTCACCCGAGCAGGTCCTCAGACGCAGCGCCTTAAAGGCAGTCAGGGGTGAAACGGTGGCGAGTCTGGCCAAACGATACCGGATCAGCCCGGCGTCGATCGCCGAATGGAACAAGGTAAGCACATCGGCCACCTTCAAAGCCGGCCAAACCGTGGTGCTGTACCTTCCGGCACGGGCCGAGCCGCGCAAAAAAGCTGCTCCGAGGCAAATCGCTGCAAAACCGCGCCCAGGCTCAGCCCCGATCGCCAAGCGTTGAGCCCGACCGGGTGTGATCAGACCTGCGCGTTCGCGCGCTGCTGCTGAAAGCGGACGAAGACCTCAAACTCGTTGGCCGCAAGCGGCTCGCTGTACAAGTAACCCTGAAAAATATGACAGCCAATGCTGATAAGAAAATCGCGTTGAGCCACGGTTTCAACACCTTCGGCGATCACTTGTAGCCCCAATGAATGGCCCAGGGTCACTATGGTGCGAGCAATGGCTGAGTCATGGCTGTCCGTCATCACATCGGCGACAAATGACTTGTCGATCTTGAGCTGATCCAGCGCGAGTTGTTTCAGGTACTTGAGCGATGAATAACCGGTGCCGAAATCGTCCAGCGCGAAGCCGACACCATGGGCTTTGAGCATCGCCATGCTGCGCCGCACGCCCGGCAGATCCTGAATCAGGACACTCTCGGTCAGCTCAAGCTTCAACCGATCTGGTCGGGCGCCGGTACGGAAGAGCACATCGAAAACGGCATCAACAAAACCGGCCAGCTGGAACTGCTGGGAACTGACATTGACCGCCATAACGAGATGTGCCATCGCCGGGATGGTGGCCCAACGAGCCAACTCCAGGCAGGCAACACCCAAAACCCAACGATCAAGCTCCCGTATCACGCCGATTTGCTCTGCCAAAGGAATGAAAACCTCCGGAGGCACGAGGCTCCGCCCAGGAAATGACCAGCGCAACAGCGCTTCCGCGCCAATCAGTCCTTGCTGGACATCAAACTGAGCCTGGTAGTGCAAAGATAACTGCTGCCGCTGCACCGCGTGACGCAACTCGTTACCCATCCAGGCCCTCTCATCTACCATTTTCTGCATATCCGAGTCAAAAAAACGATAGGTATTCTTCCCAGCATTTTTCGCCTGATACATCGCCAAATCGGCATGCCGGATTACCTCATCCACCGTCGTCGGCAGCTGGCCAAACAAATTAATGCCGACACTGGCGTTTGCCCGAAATTGCAAGGATTGGCTTTGGAAAGGTTCGGCCAGTAACGCCGCGATTTTGTGGTAAACGGTCTCAGCATTGGCGGCTGCCTCTGCCGGATCAGAGCCCAGGGTTTGCAACAGGATCACGAATTCATCACCGCCAAAGCGGGCGATAGTGTCTGCTTCACGCACGCAGGTTTGCAGCCTTGCGGCCACTTCCAGCAGGAGTTGGTCACCCTGCACATGGCCCCATGCGTCATTGACCTCCTTGAAGTTGTCAAGATCAATAAACATCAGGCCGCAAAAAATAGGGTGCCGGGCACAGCCCGCGAGGGTTTGTTGTAGCCTGTCAAACAGGAGGGTGCGATTGGCCAGCCCGGTCAACTCATCATGATGGGCTAGATGCTCAATATCAGACCCGGGGCGCGGGCGACGCGACAGGTCGCTTTGCACAAAAACCCAGTGTGTACAGTCGCCTGCCTTGCTGCGAATGGGCGCCATGTCAACATCAGTCCAAAATGATCCCCCGCCCTTGGCATAGTTGAGCTGCTCGGACCGAGCAGGTTCACCGCAGGCCATAGCCAACTGAAGGCGGTCAAGTTCATTTCGGTCGGTTTTTTCCCCGTGCAAAAAGCTGCACGGTTGGCCAAGAACCTGATTGCGGCTGTAGCCTGTCAAACGGACAAAAGCTTCGTTCACGAACACGATGCGCGGCCAAGCTGCGTGGGGCATCCATGCCTCGGTGATCATCAAAAGGTTATTGACCACCGCAGTACCCGGCGGCGGCTAGACGCGCCAACCCAGCATCAGTATGGCGATATTGGCCGTTAAAGCCAGCACCCACAATATACTGCGCGCCGTGGCAAATCCCCCCACATAACTGCCGATATACGCCAAGCGTAGCGTAACGAATACCAAGGCCAGGGCGTCGATGCGGCTTTGCGGGGCCGCCAACTGCTGGGCAATGACCACCGCTGCCATGAAAAATGGCAAGGCTTCAAAGCTGTTGGCCTGCGCGGCGTTGGCACGTGCGCGCCAACCTGCTTGTACAGCAAGCCAGGCCCTTGGGTTGCCGTTGTCATAACCACCATCCCGTCGTGACTTGCCAATTGCACCTGATTTGGCTATGCCCGCACAGACGATAGGTAACAATGCAGCCACCAAGACACACCAGTGCGCCAGGGAAAATTGGGTCATCATGGTAGGTGTGAATCCAAAATAAATCAGTTTATACCAGCCGATCCGCAGCGCTGTACTAGCGACGATCGACCAGGGCATGGGCGATTGTGCCCAGGTCCACGTACTCCAGTTCGCTTCCGGCCGGCACACCGCGCGCCAGCCGGGTCAAGTTCAAGCCCCGGGCCTTGAGCGCGTCGCTGATCACATGCGCCGTCGCCTCGCCTTCTGCAGTGAAATTGGTGGCCAGAATCACCTCTTGGACCAGTCCGTCGCAGGCCCGGTCAAAAAGTTTTTTTAGACCAATGTCCTTGGGGCCAATGCCATCCAGCGGGCTGAGGCGGCCCATCAGCACAAAATACAGACCGCGGTAGGCCCCGGTACGTTCAACTGCTGACTGGTCGGCCGGGGTCTCAACCACGCAAAGTTTAGCCGCGTCACGTTGTGAATCAAGACAAGTCGCGCAGACCAGACTTTGGGTGAAGGTGTGGCAGCGCTCGCAATGGCACACCTGTTCAGCTGCCTCTGCGAGGGCTCGGGACAGCATCAGAGCGCCGGCACGATCATGCTGCAGCAAGTGAAAAGCCATGCGCGAAGCCGACTTGACGCCCACCCCTGGCAACCGGCGTAAAGCCTGAACCAAGACTTCTAGCGCGTTGGCATCAGCCACGTTTTTATCGCAGCTCAGAACGGGAATTTCATGCCGCCGGGCAGTCCAGGCATGCCGGCCGTCAGTTTGCCCATTTTTTCAGTGGAGGTTTCCTCAGCCTTGCGCACGGCCGCATTGAAAGCGGCGGCAACCAGGTCTTCCAGCATGTCTTTGTCTTCTGCCAGCAGGCTCGGATCAATCGTTACGCGCTTGACATCGTGTTTGCAGGTCATCGTGACCTTGACCAGGCCAGCGCCGGACTCGCCGCTGACCTCAATAAAGCCGAGCTCATCTTGGGCTTTCTTCATGTTGTCCTGCATGGCCTGGGCCTGCTTCATGAGACCAGCGAGTTGACCTTTGTTGAACATGGTATTCCTTGGGTAGTGGATGGTAATTGCTTGGGTAAAAAAGCTTTGAGCAACGGTGAGGGTCCGATACCGACTGCCGCCGTCGGTTCCCCAGCTCAACCCGGCTTGATGCTGCCCGGGACGATTTTCGCCCCAAAATCGCGCATCATCGACTGCACAAACGGATCATCAAAAATGATTTTTTCCGCCGCCAGTTGTCGCTCGGCAACAGCTTCTGCGTTGCGGCGAGCCGGGCTGTCGCCGACCCGGCCTACTTCGACCACCAGTCGCACGGCATGACCGGCCCCCTGCAAGGCTGTGACGAGTCGGTCCCGGGCGCCGGGTTGGTTGAGAGACTCGCGGTCTACCCGCAGCAGCCACTGGTCGGTGTCCCGTGCCACCAACTGCGATTGCAGCGCTAGTTCACGCACCAGTGCCGCAATGGCCTCCTGCTCAATCAGCTGCTGCACCAGAGCATGCCAAAACGCGCCGTCCTCGGTCGGCACCAGCGCGGTCGAGCTCGGCGTGATCACAGCTTCAGCACGTGAAACAGCCTGTACGCGAACCGGTATTGCTTCAATATTTGTAGCTAACACCTGAGTATCCACGGGGGCTAGGAGCGGATTTGACAAAGAAGCGGACGAAGGACGCGCGCCTGGCAAGTCACTGCGCACGGGCAGTTGCTGGCCCGGCCTGGTAGCGGGCTTTACCGCAATTGGGGCCACGAAAACTTGAACCGGTTCGACCGCCAACAGCGTGGCCGCAGCGGTGCGCGGCGATACAGTCGCGGGCTCAGGCGCCAGTTTTAGAGTTTTTTTTTCCGGCTCTGCTGTTGATGGTCGGCGTGGCTTGAAAGCAAGCAGGCGCAAAAGCACCATGGTCAGCGCCGCATATTCGTCCGGCGCCAAGCCCAGTTCGCCACGCCCGTGCAGGCACAGGCTGTACAGCAGCTGAGTTTCGTCGGCAGGCATGGCCAAGGCCAGGGCAGCGAATTCAGCGGCTTCCGGGTGGGTCTCGTCGGCTTCACTGGGCACAGCCTGCAATACTGCCATGCGTTGCAACACCGTGGCCATTTCCTCCAGCGTGGCCGCAGCGCTCAAACCGTGCAGACGCAATGCCTCTGAGGTTTGCACCACGGCTTTGCCATCGCTTTGCGCCAGCGCTTGCAACAAGTTGAAAACATAGCTGCGATCAACACTGCCCAGCATCTGACGGACATTGGGTTCCTGCAGCCGGCCGGCACCAAAAGCGATCGCCTGATCGGTCAGGCTTAAAGCGTCACGCATGGAGCCGCGCGCGGCGCGCGACAACAGCCGCAATGATTGGGCGTCGGCGTCCACTGCTTCAGCCTTCAGCACGCGCTGCAAGTGCTCACGGATGGTTTCAGGCGCCATCGGCCGCAAATTGAATTGCAAACAACGGGACAAAACGGTCACTGGCACTTTTTGCGGGTCCGTGGTGGCCAGCACAAATTTCAGATAGTCGGGGGGCTCTTCCAGTGTTTTCAACATGGCGTTGAAGGCCGTGTTGCTGAGCATGTGGACCTCGTCAATCATGAAAACCTTGAAGCGCCCCTGTACCGGTTTGTAGACGGCCTGCTCCAGCAAAGCCTGCACTTCGTCCACCCCACGGTTCGAGGCAGCATCCAATTCGGTGTAGTCGACAAAGCGACCGCTGTCAATGTCAGTACAGGCCTGGCATACCCCACAGGGAGTCGCTGTGATGCCACCCTGCCCGTCCGGCCCCTGACAATTGAGCGACTTGGCCAAAATGCGCGACACCGTGGTTTTACCGACGCCGCGGGTGCCCGTGAAAAGGTAAGCATGGTGCAACCGCTGTGTGGTCAACGCGTTACCAAGCGCCTGCACGACATGGTCCTGCCCCACCATTTCGGTGAAATTGCGGGGCCGGTATTTACGGGCGAGCACAAGGTATGACATGGTCGGATTCTACGGCCCGTGCCAGGTGGCAGGCGGCGTCCTGAAGCCAGGCCACACGGCCTTACAATCAGAGCTGACGGGCCTTCCCGCATGGTGAAGCGGCCAACCGGGTCAGGTGGGGAACCAAGCAGCCCTAACTGTGGAGCCAGTGCCGGGGTCAGGCTCGTCAACCTCATTTTCCAACTCGTTTTATGACAACGGGTCTAGCTCACAAGTATGACTGGGGTCAACAGTTGCCAGAGTGAGTTGTCGCACCGGCACAGACTCACTCCTAGAATCGGCCCATGCGCAGAATTTGCCTCGTGATCTGCTTGGCCCTGTTGAGTAGCCTGTTCCATTTGGCTGTTACGCCACCAATTTTGGTCACTGGGGCCACGACAACGGGCGTCGACTTCACCATCACTCTCAAACACCACTGCGACGAACAGCCAGGCATAGAACCTTCTGCCGTCAAATCTGCGCCTGACGCGCATCGTTGTTGTAGTGGCATGACGGCATTCATTTCTGAATCTAAGCCGTGTTTGGATGCCACTGGTGGCGCGTTGATCAATCCGATCGTCTCGACGCTTCAACTTCAAACCCGTTCCTCTCGCGTGTTCAAGCCGCCAAAATCTGACTTTTCAGTTTAAGTAAACACTTGCCCGCTGGGCTTTTATTCATTCACTGGAGAATCTTATGAACATGACGCATTACATGGAGTTGCTGGCCGTTAACCAGCCTTGGAATTTGTTGATTTTTATGGCCGGCCCGGTCGTTTTGGCCGAAACCTTGGAGATAACAGAGTTTTACCTGCTGTTCACACGCAACTTCGCAGGCTGGGTGCACCGCATCAATCGTGCTGCCGGCATCATTGTCGGGATTTACTTTGTTGGGATCATCTGCTTCTTGATGGTAAGTGCCGTTCTGCCGATTACCCAAGCAGGCGAATGGCGAACGGCCGTCGATGTGATCGCCGTGGCTTGCTATTTGATCGGCGGATTACCGCTGATTTACATCGCGCTCCAAGAGTTCGGATGGGTCAACGCTCACGCAACTGTGGACAAAACGCTCCAGAGACATGCGATTTGCGTCGCCTTGTTCTTGGTGTTTGGTCATATCGCCATGGTGACTGGCATGCTGGATCCGACCCTGTTTGGCTACCGTGCTGACCCGTCGCAAGATATGCCCAGCATGACACACAAAGACTAAAAAAGTACCTGATTTATTGGCTCGCCCTGTTTAACCAGCTGAGTACGCCCTGCCCAGCTCGCCGGCCCGTGGCGAAGCAGGCGGTCAATAAGTAACCGCCCGTGGGCGCTTCCCAGTCGAGCATTTCACCTGCACAGAACACTCCCGGCAGCACATCGACCATCAACTCGGTGTTCAGTGCTTCAAATCGCACGCCACCGGCACTGCTGATCGCCTCATCAATCGGGCGGGGTGTTGCGAGCTGAATGGGCAAGGCCTTGATGGCGGTGGCCAAGGCCGCGGAATCCTGCAACTGCGCCTTGGTCAGGCACTCGTGCAGCACAGCCATTTTGATACCGTCCAAGCCAAGGCGACTTTTAAGGTGGCTTGACAATGACCGTGAGCCCCGCGGGTGGCTGACCTCAGCCGCCACCCGCGCCTCCCGCATATCTGGCAACAGGTCTAACTTAAACTCGGCTCGCCCGTTCTCCAGAATACCTTCCCGCAACAGACTGGAGGCGGCATAAATCAGGCTGCCTTCCACCCCAGTGGCGGTGGCCACGAACTCCCCCTTGCGCCGGAATGCAGGACCCGACGGCGGCGTCACTCCTATCGCCACCGATTTGAAAGGCTGCCCCGCAAAGCGGTCTCGGAAAAAAGGGCTCCATCCCCCGGCGCGGTCAAAGCCGCAGTTGCTGGGCAGCAGTGGCGCGACAGACACACCAAAGGCAAGTAAATTCGGGACCCATGCGCCGTCGGACCCGAGTCGAGCCCAACTGGCTCCACCCAGAGCCAGGACCACAGCATCGCCTGTTACCTCCACCTGTCCCATCGGGGTGGCGAAAACCAGGGTGAAGCCAGTCACATCAGACTGCGCCAGCGCGCCAGTCCAACGATGCCGCATGTGAAACCGGACACCCAAACCGCTCACCGGGTGCCGCAACCGCTGCAGCCAGCCGCGCAGCAGAGGCGCCGCCTTCATGTCGGTCGGGAAAATCCGCCCCGAACTGCCAACAAAGGTGCTGACCCCCAGTGCACTCGCCCAATCGCGCAGGGCGGCTGGGCCAAAAGCGTGTAACAGCGGCGCCAGCTCGGCCTGCCGCACGCCAAAACGGTTGTCAAAGCGGTCTATCGGCTCTGAATGGGTGAGGTTGAGCCCCCCTTTTCCTGCCAGCAGGAACTTGCGCCCTACCGAGGGCATGGCGTCAAACAGCTCCACCGCCACGCCGGCGGCAGACAACACTTCCGCAGTCATTAATCCAGCCGGGCCACCACCGATCACCAGCACTTTGCGTGGTCTTTCAGAACTCATTTTGTTTTTCCAATACCACCATAGCGCCAAGCGCGGTCAAAAAAGCAGCGTGCACCACCTCACCTGGGTAGGCGGATTGCACCGCTTTCTGATATTGCCGCAACTGCGCCACCAAACCGGGTTGTTGCAGCGGTGCCGTAGCCGATTTGTAATCCAGCACCCACCAGTGACCGGCGTGGCCCAGATCACGCCGCTGTACCAATCGGTCCAACCGGAGGGTTTGGCCGCAATAAACCAGAGTCACCTCGTTGCCTGCCCAACTCAATACCTGCGGGTCCCATGCCCAGGCGCCCTCGCCGTGCATAATCGCCTCAGCCATCGCCGCCGCCTGCGCGCCCTGCGCCACGTCCAGGCAGAATTCCTGCGCCGCAGCGCGAATCGCAGTTATCGAGCCGTCCCCCCACTCCAACAAGCGGTGCATAGCCAAGCCCAGTCGCGCCAGCACCGGATCGGTCGGGGACACATCTGCAAGGCCCACGGCAACCCCAGGGGTGCCGGGTCTCGCATCGGCCGACACGGCCCGCGGCAGGCCAAGAGGCAAGACCTTCAAGTCAAAGCCATCGGCCAGAGGCACCGGAGCCTTGGTGAGGCCCTGCTCCCCCGGTGCGACTTCATCGGCAAGCGGCGCCAACCGACTCCACCAACTGCGCCCCGTCGACTGATAGGGTTCGATGCTGGAGACAGCCAGGGTATGTCTAGCCCGCGTCATCGCCACATACAAGGTATTGAGTTCTTCTCGTTCCCGCTCACGCCGCTCGGCAGACAGTGCGTCTACCGCACAGGCCGGTGGCTGGCTCTCGCTGGCCAGAAAAACAAATCGAACCGGGGCTGGCGACTCACCCGGCCAGTCGACCAAGACACCCATGGTTTCGGCCTTGCGTTCTGGTGAGTCGGTATCAAGTAGCAGCACAGTGTGCGCCTCAAGGCCTTTGGCGCCATGAACGGTGAGCAACCTCACGGCCTGCGATGCCGCCACTGGTGGCGCCAGCACACCGCCAGCCTTGAGGGCTCGTACAAAGGCATAGGGCGTGGCGTAGCGACCACCCCCGAGCTGCAGCGACACGCCCAGAACGGCCCGCAAATTGGCCAGAACCGCGTCGCGCTGACTCGGTGGTGCGGCCACTGCGAAACGGGTTAACACGTCGCCGTCGGTATAAATGGCTTGCAAAGCGTCGTGGGGCGGAAGAGTGTCCAACCACCCTTTCCAACGAGTCAAATCAGCCGATACCCCCCGCCCATCATGGGTTTTCAGCTGCAATTTTTGTAGCAGTTCAAACCAAGAGAGCGGCTCATCACGACGCGCTAAAGCCAGGGACACCAGCACAGAATCGTCCAAATTGAACAAGGGTGACTTTAAAGCACGGGCCAGTGACAGATCGTGCTGCGGTGACACCAGCGCATCAAGCAGCGCGACGACGTCCTGCACCTCACAGCACTCGATCAAATCGCACTTATCGCCAACATAGGCGGCAATCTGTAAATGGCGCAGCTCGTCCTGCAAGGGCAATAAACCAGCCCGTTTGCGCGACAACACCATGACATTCGCAGGGCCCAGGTCCTTGCCCTGGGCCTGCCAGTCGCCCAGCTGCTGTGCAATCCAGGCAGCTGCCCGCCGCGCCTCTTGGGCTCGCAGGCTGTCTTCTGGCAATTCGCGAGGCGTGCGCAAGCTATCACGCCAGCCCGAATTCTCCGCTGGCATGCCGTCGTTGGTCGGGTTAATCGACGGTGCTGGGCGTGGGGTTTGTGGCAGCTTGCACACCAAACCCACCTGCGCTGAATCTGTCGTGTGCGCTCGAAATCCCGGGTAGTTGTCGCTCTGAGCGGCCTGCCCCATCACCAAGTTGACGCTGTCGACCACACAGCGGGCATTACGCCGCGTATGGTCACAGCTTAGCAAGTCACCGCCCAAGCCATCCCGCACAAAGGCTTGCGCCGCTTGGAACACCTGTGGCTCCGCCCGACGGAAGCGGTAGATGCTCTGCTTCGGATCGCCCACCAAAAAAACGCTCGGCCGCTGCCCTCCAGCACCGGCATAGGCGCTGAGCCAACTGCGCAGCGCTTGCCACTGTAAGGGGTTGGTGTCCTGGAACTCATCAATCAGCAAGTGTTTGATACGAGCATCAAGCCGCTCCTGCACCCAGCCCGACAACACCGGATCCCCCAGCATGACCAGTGCCGCACGTTCGACATCGTTCATGTCCACCCAGCCGCGCTGTCGCTTGAGACTGGAGAAATCTTCAATCAGCCGCCGCGTCAGGCGGGTCATGCGCTGCTGGTAAAGCCAGGCGGCATGCTGCTGGCGCGCCTTCATCAAGCGCATCACCAGGGCTTGAGCGTCCCGAACCTGCTCGATATCCAAGAGTTTGTCGCTGAACTTGCGTGGCTCGCCCTTGTCAGTCAGCAGTGCCGCGATGATCCCATCGACCTCGCTCGCGGCCAGGGCGACCTCCAAGGCAATGCCCTTCTCGGAAAAAGTCCTGGCCGTCGCACGGCCCAGGGCCGACGCAGCTTGTTGCACCGTCTGCCGCTCTGGCAGGCGTTGGCGCAGCAGGTCGTCAGGCTCAGCCAAGCCCGCGTAATCTGGGTACTGCGCGGTGAAATGGCGCACTGAACTCAGCACCACGGCATGCGCATCGGCAAGGCCAAACTCGGTCCGCTTATCCAGCGCAGCCTGTAAGGCCTTTTCAGTCTGGAAGCGGCCATGCGCAAAGACCACGGCATCAAAATCAGCCTTCAGCTGTGCTGCTTCCGTTCCCTCAGCGGCCAGGGCCGCGTAAAACCGCCGCCACACCAACGCATTGGCAGGCGCATCATCCTCGAGCAGCTCATACTGGGTGGGCAAGCCCATCTGTTGGAGCACAGCCAAGGGAGCGCTGCGCAGCAAGGCAGCAAACCAGCTGTGAAAGGTCCGCACCTGCACCTGCCGGCCACTGGCAAGCACCTGTTGATATAAATTTGATAGCTGCTTAGCCAAGCTGGACAAGGGCTCAGGGCCATTTTGACTCACAACGCCACGGGTTTGCAGCGCTTCGGCGAGCTCTGCGGGGCTGGCCGCTGAAAACTCGGCCAACCAAGTTTGAAGGCGCTCGCGCATCTCTCCGGCAGCGCGCTTGGTAAAGGTGATCGCCAGTATTTCGTGGGGCTGTACGTGCAGGCAACCGCCTTCTGGGTCCATCCCTTCGACCAGGGCACGCACAATGCGAGACACCAGCATCCAGGTTTTGCCAGCACCAGCGCAGGCCTCTACGGCAACGCTACGCCGGGGGTCACAGGCCACGGCGTAAAAAGCTGTAGCGCTGACCGGACGCCCGTTGTGTTCGTAAGCGGCCTGCAACTCATTCATGCAGAACATCCTGCGACAAGCCGTCATGCCAAAAATCTTTGCGACACAGACCACGCGCCGCGCAGTAGTCGCAGCTCTGCCCAGCCCCAATCGCCGGCAAAACCTCGCCCTCTGCCATTCGCGCCACATCCGATGCAATCCCCGCTAAAAGTTGCATGCGCAATGCCTCAATGCCAGGCTGCGCGTAGCTCCGGGTGCCCTCCTTCTCAGACACGTTGACATAGCCCGCAGTCACGGCATCCTGACCCAACAAGGCCGCATAAAAAGCCAGCTGGGTGTCCTCCGACGGCGCCTTGATCCGCTGAGCCGTGGTTTGACGACCCTCGGTTTTGTAGTCCAGCACCAGGGCGCTGCCGTCAGCCAGTCGGTCCACGCGGTCAATCTGCCCAACCAAGGTCAACTGACCCAACGGCTGCTCTCGCCAGACCTCTGCCGCACTGAAGCGCGCGCCAGCGGACTCGTGCTCTGCCAACCAAGCGAGGTAGCCGGCCCGAATACGCGGCCAAGCTGCGGCAAAAGGCAGAAATTCAGCAGGCGACAAACCCAAATCAAGCGTACTTTTTTCTGCTGCCGATTGCATCAGGGCCAGTCGTGCCGACATTTCAGCGCTCGGCGCAGCCGCTAGGGTCACATGAAAATGCCCCAGTACCGCATGCAGCCAATTGCCAAAATCACGTTTATCCAGTCCAGCGTCGAGTTCATCGGCCTCCTGCAGCCGCAACTGGCGCAGGGCAAAAAACCGGTACGGACAGCGCCGAAGGTCTTCATAGGCCGAACTGGACAACCGGGACAATGGCAGGCTCTGAGCGCTCGGCTGTGGCCGGAGGCCAGGCTGTGGCACAAGCCGGTGCAGCGCTCGCGGGTCTTTTGCCAGGACAGGCGATCGATCCAACTGTAGTTGTTGCACCAAGCCGCTGGGCAGCAAGCTCTCACCACCTTCACTGGTTCGCCAAAGAATATCAATGGACGGAAACTGCAGGGCGTAGCGCCAAGCATCCCTGAGTGCCAGCGCCAGGCGCTCGCGGGACGGCAACCCCAGCAGCAGCCGTTGTGCGGGTGTCCACGGCCCTGGCGGCTCAGGCGATACTGGCAGCCGCACTTCATCACATCCCGGAAACACCACGGCCGCAAACGGTCGCCCCAACAATTGCGTGAGCGGCAAAATGTGCACTTGGGCCTGGGCCGGGTGAGGCGGCGAGAAGCTCACACTCTCCAGCGTTTGGGTGACCCAGCCAATAAATGCCGGCAAGCCCATGCGAGCCGCCAGATCCTCAAATTCTTGTTCTGCGCCCTGGCGTAACCTCAATATATCGAGCGCTGCCTGCCCCGCCGCGTCTTCCAGCAAAAGTGGCCACTGGCCGCTGGCCTGCAAGGCCAAGCGCAGAGCGGCCAGCCATTGCGACAGTGGCCGCGCCGGTTGCAAGCTGTCGCGGACGGCTTGAATTTGCGGGCCCAATGGTTCGTCTGGACCCGGCGCTTGCCAGTCACGCACCCCTTCACGCCTCAGGCGGGTCTCCAGCACCGAAACCTGCGCGGCATCGAACGCCGGGGCGTTTTTCAGCCAATCCAGCACCTGGTCAGCACTGGCGTCCCAGAGGCTGCTGCGCAAAAGCGCCATTAGCGAAGCAGCCGCGCGGGTCGTCGACAGGGTCCAGCCAGTCTCATCGCGGACGGCCACGCCGCGTCCGGCCAACATGGCTCTCACCCGGCGCGTCAGAACACGGTCCTGCGCCACCAGCGCCACCGGGGCATGCCCCGCCGCAATGTGGTTCAGCACGCATGCACTCGCCCGCTCGGCCTCGTCGTGTAAATCTTGCGCCGCATGAAAGGTGATCTGCCCCTCGGTAGGCGACTGCAACTGATCAGGCAGCAGCGACAGCGCCATCGCCCTGTTGCCGCGCAGGGTCAGCAGAGCCTGGGTCAAACCCTCATCCTGAAAACCCTCCAATACCACCAACATCTCAGGCTCACAGCCAAACACCTGATCAGTGGGGTAGTTCGAGCTGCCGACCCAGGCCAGCGCCAGTTGCGCTGCTGCCGCTTCCAGGGACAGGACCGGTTCTGCCATACCGGCCGTCAGCAGCGGCGCCAATGATGCCGCCCATGCAGCCCGCCGCACTGGCAACACCGACGCACCGACCCTGGCCAAACTCCAGGCAGCTTCCATCAGCTTGGGCGTTAGAGACTCCTGGTATTCGCCCAAGCCAGTGCGTTTTAACAAGGCCGCTGCCGTCAGCAGATCACGCGCCGCATCCAGTCGCAAGTCGTTCGGGTCGAAAGCAGGCGCGCCCAGACTACGCGACCAATTGCTGGTGGTTTCAAATCGAGGTGCGAAATGCGCCTCCATCGGTGTGCTGGCCAGGCGCCGCTGCCAGGCCAGCATCGCCTCTGCCATCAACTGCGCAAACGGAAGCAGCACAACGACACGGGTCGGATGCACACGGCGGCGCTCCAACTCAATGCACAGTCGGTTCATCACCCGGTCCCAAGCCAATTCGGCGTGATGCTTTTTGGCTAATTCAGGCATAGGTCAAAGAGGCGCGGTGGTGGGGCTTGGTTTCTGTCACAATTTCCCCACTTTAACTGTACCGATCACCCGACTTGAGGAAACACCATGGCTAGCGAACTCATCAAACACGTCACAGACGCAACATTTGAAACAGAGGTGCTGCAGTCGAGCCAGCCCGTCCTCGTGGACTACTGGGCGGAGTGGTGCGGCCCTTGCAAGATGATCGCGCCCATCCTAGACGAAGTCTCGTCCGCTTACGCAGGCAAATTGCAAATTGCAAAAATGAATGTGGACGAAAACCGGGACATTCCGGCCAAGTTCGGCATCCGTGGCATTCCGACTCTCATGCTTTTCAAGGACGGACAATTGGCTGCGACCAAAGTGGGCGCTATGAGCAAGGCCCAGATGACCGCGTTTATTGACCAACAATTGGCATAATGCAACCGGTTAGCGATGGGGTTACCCGAGATCTTCACTAAGTTTAGTCGGGGCCTCGCTGATTGTTAAGGTCGCAGTTTCACCTTCTGCCACCTCATAGCCCTGTTTTCCTGTCATAATCAAATGAGAGTGCTGGCTTTCAACCTGAGCCGGTCCGAGTTCTTGGTTTAGAACGCTGTGGTTGCGGATACCGTTCCGCCACTCCCCAAACCTCCCCCCGGCATTTGTTTTCAACCCATTCAGGGCTATTTCATGCACTTAAACGAACTCAAGGCACTTCACGTGTCCGAAGTCCTCAAACAGGCCGAAGAGCTTGAAATCGAAAACACGGGGCGAATGCGCAAACAGGAGCTAATGTTTGCCATTATCAAGAAGCGGGCTCGTACCGGCGAACAGATCATCGCCGATGGTGTGCTTGAAATCCTGCCAGATGGCTTTGGCTTCCTGCGCAGCCCTGACACCAGCTATACCGCCAGCACCGACGACATCTACATCAGCCCCAGCCAGGTGCGCCGCTTCAACCTGCACACCGGCGACATGATTGAGGGTGAAGTCCGCACGCCCAAAGATGGTGAGCGCTACTTTGCCCTGAACAAGCTTGATCGGGTGAATGGCGGTGGGCCGGAGGACAACAAACACAAAGTGATGTTTGAAAACCTGACCCCACTGTTTCCTAAGGTGCAGATGCGTCTGGAGCGGGAAAATGTCAAAACAGAGGAAAACATCACGGGGCGCGTAATTGACATCATTGCCCCGATTGGCAAAGGTCAACGCGCCCTGCTGGTGGCGCCGCCGAAAAGCGGCAAGACGGTGATGATGCAGCACATCGCGCACGCCATCTCAGCCAACTATCCGGACATCCACATGATGGTGCTGCTTGTAGACGAGCGCCCTGAAGAGGTGACCGAGATGCAGCGCACCGTTAAAGGCGAGGTAATTGCCTCGACCTTTGACGAACCGGCCGCACGACACGTCCATGTGGCCGAAATGGTCATCGAGCGTGCCAAACGGCTGGTTGAACTAAAAAAAGACGTGGTGATCTTGCTTGACTCCATCACCCGACTGGCCCGCGCTTATAACAATGTGGTGCCCTCCAGCGGCAAGGTTCTGACGGGCGGCGTCGATTCCAACGCCCTGCAACGGCCCAAACGATTCCTGGGCGCCGCGCGCAATGTTGAAGAAGGCGGGTCGCTGACCATTATTGCCACAGCCTTGATCGACACAGGGAGTCGCATGGACGAAGTGATTTTTGAGGAATTCAAGGGTACTGGTAACTCCGAAATACACCTTGACCGCCGCCTTTACGAAAAGCGCGTGTTTCCATCGATCCAACTCAACCGAAGCGGCACCCGACGAGAGGAGTTGTTGCTACAACCGGAAATATTACAAAAAACCCGTATTCTTCGGCAATTTTTGTACAACATGGATGAGATCGAGGCCATGGAAATGGTACTGAAGCAGATGCGTGCCACAAAGACCAATAGCGAATTCTTCGACATGATGCGCCGCGGTGGCTAGACTATAATTACAGGCTTTTCGCGAGAAGTACGTCAGGTTTTGAATTGGGCAACAGTCTGCTCGAGGGCCTGTCGCGGCTGACGCAACTGATGGAGAATCAATGAAAACCGGCATTCACCCCAATTACCGCGAAGTGTGCTTCATGGATCTGTCCAACGGGTTCAAGTTCGTGACCCGTTCATGCGCTAACGCCAAAGAGATGATCAAGATGGAAGATGGACGAGAACTGCCGCTTTACAAACTTGATACCTCCAGTGAATCTCATCCGTTTTACACAGGCACTCAAAAGTCGGTGGACAACATGGGCGGCCGCGTCGAGCGTTTCCGTAATCGTTTCGGGAAAACTGCGGCCAAATAATCCGGCAAAACATTTCCCGAGTAAGGGCAGCCCGGTTTACCGTGCTGCCTTTTTTCTTTGATATGAACCGACCTAATCCAGCGATCGTGGCTCAGGCAGCTGTGCGGCGGCTGCCGCGGGCAGTGCTGGCACTATTTTGCCTGACGTACGTCCTGCCAGGCTTTATAGGTCGAGCGCCCTGGCGGTCCGACGACATCACCGCTTTTGGGTACATGGTGGCATTGGCAGGTGGCGCTACCTCTTGGATGTCACCCCAAATCATGGGTATCCCGCCCGAAGTACATGCTCTTTTGCCCTATTGGCTCGGGGCTTGGGCCATACAAGTGACACCGTCCTGGGTGGATGCTGACCTTGCAGCCAGAGTCCCATTTGTTGGGCTGCTGATCGTCACATTGATCGGGACTTGGTACGGCACTTACCAGTTGGCACGAAGCCCGCAGGCGCAGCCGTTGCCTTTCGCCTTTGGCGGCGAAGCCATGCCGACCGATTACGCCCGTGCACTGGCAGATGGCGCCCTATTGGCACTAATTGCTTGCCTCGGGCTGGCCCAACCCGCCCACGAGACGACGCCAATTCAAGCGCAACTCGGTTTTTCTGCCTTGGCGTTTTATGGCTTCGCAGCATTTCCAAATCGCCGTAGCCTCCCGCTGTTTGCGACAGCCGTCGGTTTGGGCGGACTGGTGCTCTCGGGCGCACCTACCATCGCGGTCCTGCTGGGCTTAGGCGGTTCGCTGACCTTATTACTCGAATCAGGCGAAGGACTCGCCGAGACCCGTTCGGCCAGACTTCAGGCTGCGACTATGGCCGCATTGACGGTGCTGGCTGCATTGCTGGCTAGCACGCTACAGCTTTGGCATTGGCACATCGCCTTGCCGTCGACGGTAGGACAACGCTGGCTTGGCATAGGTAACCTTTTGATCTGGTTCACCTGGCCGGCTTGGCCACTTGCCATTTGGACCTTGTGGCGGTGGCGGCGTCATTTGGTGCGCCAATTAAGTAACCCCAGCCGGCACCTGGCCTTGCCATTGTTGTTTGTCCTGGTGACACTAGGATCAACCGTCGCAACTGCCTCACCAGAACGCACCCTGCTGCTCGCGCTGCCGGGTCTAGCCGCCATGGCAGCCTTTGCCTTGCCCACGCTGAAGCGGACCGTTGCAGCCCTCATTGATTGGTTCACGCTTCTGTTCTTTTCGGGCTGTGCATTTATCATTTGGCTAGTTTGGATCGCGATGCAAACCGGGGTACCGTGGCAACCAGCCGCCAATGTGGAACGACTAGCGCCCGGCTTTGTCCCCAGCTTCTCGTATGCCCCATTTCTGATCGCCCTCGCGGCCAGTGGCGCCTGGTTATGGCTGGTTAAATGGCGCTCAGGCCGACATCGGGCCGCCATCTGGAAAAGCATGGTTCTGCCCGCAGGTGGCGCCGCGCTTTGTTGGCTGCTCCTCATGACCCTGTGGTTGCCCTTGCTGGACTACGCGCGAAGTTACGTGCCCCTGGTCAACCGCACGCTGTTCGCAATGCACACCGCACAGGCCGGAGAGTGTGCGTACAACTTTGGCTTGACCGTGGGCCAGATCACTGCGCTTGAGTTCCATGGTGCGCTGGTGATAAAGCCGGTCGGCGACATGGCCAGCTGTCGCTGGCTGATTGTCAATAGGGATGTTGTTGGTCCGTTTATTCCACCCTTGGATCTGTCTTCATGGAGGCTTTCCTCCTTACAAAGCCATCCGACCGACAGCAATGACAACTTATTGATCTACCAGCGTCAGGCGCAAGCCACCCCGTAAGGCGAGAAAGGCATCAGCCGAGTTGGCGAACCCGCTCCGGAGGAAAAATGATTCCGAACCTGGAACCTTGACCTGGCGTGCTTGCAATAGTCAACTCCGCTCCGTGCCGTTGCACCACGTGCTTGACAATAGCAAGGCCTAGCCCGGTGCCGCCTGTGTCTCGAGAGCGGCTACGGTCAACGCGATAAAAGCGCTCCGTTAGCCGGGGAATATGCTCAGGGGCAATGCCAGGGCCAGTGTCCCGCACAGAAAAATCAACAGCACCGTCTGGCAAGAGCGTCACCGACACATGCACCTCACCGCCGGGTGGCGTATACCTGACGGCGTTACTAACCAGATTGCTGGTAGCACTCAGGAGTTCATTCGCAGACCCACTCAGCTCGCATCGGTATTGGCTTTGAAACACAAGTGTCAACACACGACCCGCTTTGGCAGTCAGCACTGCAGACAACTCACGCGCCTCGCGTTCAAGTTCGGCCATCAAACTGGACATTGACACCCAGTCTGTCAGGCCAGGCGGCGGGCTACCCTCTAGCCTAGAGAGCGTGAGCAAGTCCTTCACTAGCGTCTGCATTCGTTGTGCCTGTAAAGCCATCGTGCCAAGGTAGCGTTCGCGCTCAGGTTCAGTAAGCGCCAGGGTCTGCAGTGTCTCGACAAAGCCAGAGAGTACAGTCAGCGGGGTGCGTATTTCATGGGAAACATTTGCCACAAAATCCCGACGCATCGCCTCGGCCTGCTGAAGCGCTGTCACATCTCGCGAAAGCAAGAGCAAACGCCCCTCACCGTACGGGTGAAGTTGGATGGACAGGCTAACTGGACGCAAAGCTGTGCTGTCGCGCCCTGGCATGGCCAATTCATGACTGTAGTCACGGCCCGCCAGGTAGGCCACAAAACCAGGGTCGCGGACCAGATTACCCAAATACTGCTGCAGGTCGCGCCGGGCGTCGAGCCCGAACTGCTGCGACGCTGTATGATTAAACCACTCGATTCTTCCCTGATGATCGAGCAACACGACACCATTTGGAGATGCTTGCAGGGCGCCCAAAAAGTCATTCAACCTGTCTTGGCTGTCGCTGGTCATTCTCTCCCGAATATTGACCAAACGTCGCACGCGCTCAGCAATCTCGCCCCACAGCCCGCTGGTCAGCGCTGGCTGTGATGCATCTCCAGCTCGCACCCAATGCAGCAAGCGAGCGCCCCTTAACGTATCCACCACAAACCAAGCAAGGCCGGCGACAAGCGCTCCACTCAGCGCTCCAATAGTAGTGTGGTCAGGCAGGGCAAGCCACACACAAAGGCCACCCAGCAACTGAACCCCAATAAACCCGATGGCACGCCAGATCATGCTGCGGCCGTTTTTTGATCGGCCGGGCTCATAGCAAAGCTGCTCTTATGCATTCACCTGTGGACGTGACACTGGAGCGACGTGCGCCGTCAATCGATAACCCGCGCCACGAACAGTTTCTATCATTTGTCCAGCGGTCGCGCCAAGCGCCTCACGCAATCGCTTGACGTGAACATCGACCGTGCGCTCCTCAATGAATACATGGTCTCCCCACACCTTGTCCAACAGCTGTGACCGACTGTGCACACGCTCAGCATGTTTCATAAAGTAGTGCAACAGTTTGAACTCAGTCGGACCTAGCTTCAACATCTGATCCATGAAAGTCACGCGGTAGGTAGAGGCGTCAAGCGACAGGCCAGCAATAGCCACCGTACCACCAACCTGTTCAGGCGCACGTCGCCGCAGTACAGCACGCACCCGCGCCAACAACTCTTTTGTGGAAAAGGGTTTGGCAATGTAATCGTCTGCGCCAGCGTCCAGCCCAGCCACGCGATCAACCTCATCCCCGCGCGCCGTGAGCATAATGATAGGGACAGCTTTTGTGCGTGGATTGGCACGCCATCGCTTGGCCAAGGTCAGGCCGCTTTCACCGGGCAGCATCCAGTCCAACAAAATAACGTCTGGCAGCACTGCATCGAGCTCGCACTGTGCGGAACTGCTGTCCATGGCCCAAATCGGTCTGAAGCCGTTGTGCCGCAGATTCACGGCGATTAATTCGGCGATAGCGGGCTCGTCCTCAACAATCAGCACACCGGGTTGCTGCCTCATTTCACCACCGATTCAATTTGTTCCATTGACGTATGACGCACATCTGCGCCTTTGACTACATAGATGATGAACTCGGCGATATTTTTCGCGTGATCACCAATGCGTTCGATCGCTTTTGCGAGAAAAAGCAAGTCTAAGCTGGGTGAAATCATACGAGGGTCTTCCATCATATAAGTCACCAGCTTGCGTACAAAACCATCAAACTCGCGATCGATTTGATCGTCTTCTTTCAAAATAGACACCGCTGCTTGCGTGTCCAGGCGAGCAAATGCGTCCAGCGCTTTACGCAGCAACCCAGAGGCGAGATCAGCTGCAACCCGCAGTTCAAGAGACGGCAGAGAACGTGGCGCGCCACTGTCAATGCTGGATCGAACCATACGGGCGATTTTTTCCGCCTCATCGCCAACTCTTTCCAGGTTAGCTGTCGTTTTAGATATAGCGATCAACAGACGTAAATCGCGAGCCGTCGGTTGCCGTCGGGCAATGATGCTTGAGAGTTCGCGGTCAATGTCCACTTCCATCGCATTCACCCGAGCCTCCGTTGCCGAGACCTCATTGGCAACTTCAACGCTAAATTGAGACAGAGCGTAAATAGCCTGACGAATCTGCGATTCAACCAAGCCACCGAGTTCCATTACACGGCTAGAGACAGCGCTCAACTCGCTGTCAAATTGGGTCGAAAGATGTTTTTCAGGCATGACAAATCCCTATCCAAAGCGACCGGTAATGTAATCTTCAGTTTCCTTGCGGTTAGGCTTGAAAAAGATTTGCTCCGTAGCACCAAATTCAATCAGGTCCCCCAGGTACATATAAGCGGTGTAATCGCTGCAACGGGCAGCTTGCTGCATGTTGTGAGTCACGATCACCACCGTGTAATCAGACTTTAGCTCAGTGATCAACTCTTCAATTTTGGCAGTCGAAATAGGATCTAAGGCAGAGCATGGCTCATCTAGCAACAGTACCTCGGGCTTGATCGCGATACCCCTTGCAATGCACAAGCGCTGCTGTTGTCCGCCCGATAAGCTAGAACCACTTTGGTGCAGTTTATCCTTCACCTCAGTCCATAGAGCCGCCTTCCGCAGGGCCCATTCAATACGCTCTTCTAGATCAGTGCCGTTCAGTGACTCAAACAGCTTGACGCCAAAAGCCACGTTATCATAGATTGACATGGGAAATGGCGTAGGCTTCTGGAACACCATGCCTATTTTGGCACGCAGCAAGGCAACATCTTCTTTGCTGGTCAGCAAGTTGTCCCCGTCCAGAAGAATTTCCCCCTCGGCACGTTGCTCGGGATACAACTCGAACATGCGGTTAAAAACCCGCAACAATGTCGACTTCCCACAACCTGATGGACCAATAAAAGCCGTTACTTTTTTCTCGGGAATCTCGAGATTGATACTTTTTAGTGCATGAAACTTGCCGTAATAAAAATTCAGATTTTTGACGGCGATCTTCGGCCGATCAAGAGTTGCGCTTACAACATTCATAGCAATCCAATCGATGATGGTCTGTTTTTTAATCGTTGACAGGGCTAGTTCTTGCTGCGGGTTAGTACCCGTGCCAAAACATTCAGCCCGAGAACGGTGACCGTGATAATGAAAACGCCTGCCCATGCCAGTTTTTGCCAGTTTTCATAAGGACTCATGGCAAACTTAAAGATGGTCACTGGTAAACTTGCCATCGGCTCCCCCAAACTGGCTGTCCAAAACTGGTTGCTAAGCGCTGTGAACAATAGTGGTGCGGTTTCCCCAGCAATTCTTGCAATCGCTAACAACACACCAGTCACAATCCCAGCTCTTGAAGCACGCAGCGTGATACTAAGAATAACCTTCCACTTGGGTGCGCCGAGTGCATAGGCGGCCTCACGGAGGCCAGACGGCACCAACTGCAGCATGTTCTCCGTCGTTCTGATCACGATAGGAATGACAATCAAGGCCAAAGCGATCACGCCGGCTATGCCCGAAAAGGACTTAAACCGCACCACCACCACCGAGTAAACGAAAAGGCCAATCACTATCGAAGGCGCAGACAGAAGAATGTCATTCACAAAACGGGTCACCGAAGCCAACCAGCCACGTGTGTCGAATTCAGCCAAATAAATGCCGGCCATAATTCCGATTGGTGTGCCTACAAATGCAGCTAGCCCAACCATCAGGAAAGAGCCAAAAATCGCATTAGCGAGACCACCAACGTCATTTGGCGGCGGAGTCATCTGAGTCATTGTGGTCCAAGTTATACCGCTAATGCCAAGCACGATGGTATCGAACAAGATCCAAAATAACCAAAACAGGCCGAATGACATTGCTAGCAGAGAAAGCGTCAACGCAACCTGATTGACCAGTTTCCTTCGGCCGTAGTTGGCGCGGCGGGTGGCTCCTAAATCCGCGTTTTTCAACAGGAGTTCACCATTACTCATGTCTTTGAACCCTCATTTTTCTTGAGCTGCGCCAATAGCAATTTAGACAGGCTGAGAATCACAAAAGTGATAAAGAAAAGTACCAGACCTAGATACATCAACGCAGCTTGGTGCAGGCCCTGCCCAGCTTCCGCGAACTCATTGGCCAGCGCCGAGGTGATGCTGTTAGCAGCCTGGAACAGACTGAGAGAATCCAATTGATTAAAGTTGCCAATGACAAAGGTCACAGCCATCGTCTCGCCAATAGCGCGGCCTAAGCCCAGCATGATGCCGCCGATCACGCCCGCCTTCGTGTAGGGCAACACCACTTTAGAAACCACCTCCCAGGTCGTAGCACCGAGGCCGTAGGCTGATTCTTTGAGCAACGTTGGAGTGACCTCGAATACGTCCCGCATGACTGCGGCTATGAACGGAATGATCATGATCGCCAGAATGATCCCAGCCGACAAAATACCGATACCAACCGGGGGGCCGGACACCAAAGCACCGAGGTAGGGGACTCCTGCGAACAGGGACTGCAAAGGCTGTTGCACATAGGTGGCAAGCAACGGGCCAAATACCAGTAACCCCCACATCCCGTAAACGATGGACGGAATAGCTGCCAGCAATTCAACGGCGGTACCCAGTGGGCGCTTCAGCCAGGCAGGGGAAAGCTCTGTCAGAAATATAGCGATACCAAAGCTGACCGGGACCGCGATGATCAGCGCAATCAGCGATGTCATCAAAGTCCCATAGATCATGACCAGACCACCGAAATCTTCTTTAACGGGGTCCCAATTAGTGCTGGCCAGGAAACCAAAACCATACTTACTGATGGCAGGCCAGGCGCTTATGGTGAGCGACGCGAGGATAGCTAGCAAGATGGCCAAGGTGAACACCGCTGCACCCTTGGCGATCCAACCGAAGGCTCGATCCGCTATTGGGCCCGAAATCGGTCTTTTTCGGGGTGGTGGATTGGTCATGGCACGTCCTGTTTCACCGGTTGCGCGGTCAAGGGATATTTCGGAAACAGGCAATGTAGATGACACAATCACACCTCTAGAAAGGCAGCCGCTGTAGCTGGTCTAATTATTTGAAAGCAATTGGCTTGCCAGATGCATCCTTGAGCTCACCCCAGGTTTTTTCAATGGCGGCAACAACCGGCTTTGGCATAGGAACGTAGTCCAGATCGTCTGCGGCCTTATCACCATTTTTATAAGCCCAAGAGAAGAATTTAAGCGACTCGCTGCCATTCACTGGCTTCTCCTGCAGTTTGTGCATCAAGATAAAGGTCGCGCCAGAAATTGGCCAAGAATCTTTGCCAGGCTGATTGGTCAAAATCTGATAGAAGGTCTTAGCCCAGTCCGCCCCTGCTGCCGCCGCTTTGAAAGCTGTGTCGTCAGGGGAAACAAAAGCCCCGGTTGAATTTTGCATCAAGGCGTAGGTCATCTTGTTCTGCTTGACATAGGCATACTCCACATAGCCGATCGAGTTCGGCAGGCGGCCTACAAATGCAGCCACTCCCTCATTACCCTTGCCACCAGCGCCGGTGGGCCAATTGACTGCTGTGCCCTCACCCACTTTGGTTTTCCACTCAGCATTCACTTTGCTGAGGTAATTTGTGAAGAGGAATGAGGTTCCAGAACCATCGGCGCGGCGCACCGGCGCAATTGCGGCGTCAGGCAAGGCGAGCGTCGGGTTGAGCGCTTTGATCGCCGCATCATCCCACTTCGTGATTTTGCCCAAGAAAATGTCACCAAGCACCTGTCCGCTGAGCTTCAACTGGCCTGGATTAATGCCTTTGATGTTGATCACCGGCACCACACCACCGATGACGGTAGGGAATTGAATTTGCCCTTTCTTGGCCAACTCATCATCAGTCAAAGGCATGTCTGACGCGCCAAAATCGACCGTCTTGGAGTCAATTTGTTTGATGCCTGCACCAGAACCAACAGACTGATAGTTAACTTTGACACCAGTCGACTTGTTGTAATCGGCTGCCCACTTTGAATAGATGGGCGCAGGGAAAGAAGCGCCAGCACCGGTTATTTCCTGTGCAAACGCAGTGTTAGCTGACAATAGGGACAGCAGGCAGCCCGAAGCCGCTACCGTGTAATTTAGTTTGAATGTCATTTAAAGTCCTTTGGGGTTAAGTTGCAAAACCGGCTCACAAGTTGCTGTGAATTCTAGGCGCCCAATGTGTCAATGTTGTGACAATTTTAAAACGCCATGGGAAAGAACGCTGTGGACAGATAGCGCCTGAACGACACGAAATTGTCATAAAGTCTAACTAACGTCGAGTTAACAAACATATCGCGATCGGGACCACCCTTTGAACCCCAACGACAACACTTTGGCGCACCGCATCGCGCAGGACCTGCTGGACAGTTACGACGAGGAGTACGAGCTGGAACTTGAAGATCGGGTGCTCGATTCAGTATCAGACCGGGCGAACGATCTGAGTTTGGCCGAAGTCAAGGACAGCCGACGCCTCTATTTTCGCGAACTGTTCCGGATGCAGGCTGAACTGGTCAAATTGCAAGACTGGGTCGTCAAAAGCGGCCAAAAAACAGTCATCTTATTTGAGGGTAGAGACGCGGCTGGCAAGGGCGGCGTCATCAAACGCATCACGCAGCGCCTCAATCCGCGCGTATGTCGCGTCGCCGCCTTGCCGGCGCCCAATGACCGGGAGAAAACACAATGGTACTTCCAGCGCTATGTTGCGCATTTGCCGGCCGCTGGTGAAATGGTGCTTTTTGATCGCAGTTGGTACAACCGCGCCGGCGTCGAGCGCGTAATGGGTTTCTGCTCTGACGAGCAGTACGAGGAGTTCTTTCGGTCAGTAACCGAGTTCGAAAAAATGCTGGTGCGCTCCGGCATTCAGTTGATCAAGTACTGGTTTTCTATCTCTGACGACGAGCAATACGCGCGCTTTCTTGGCCGTATCCATGATCCGCTAAAGCAATGGAAACTCAGCCCCATGGACATTGAATCACGCCGACGCTGGGAGGACTACACTAAGGCCAAAGAGGTTATGCTGGAGCGGACCCACACCGAACAGGCACCATGGTGGATAGTTCAGGCCGTCGACAAAAAGAAGGCTCGCCTGAATTGCATCCATCACCTTCTGGGACAGATCCCTTACAGCGAGATAGAGCATCCAACGATCGTCTTGCCACCTCGCGAGCGCCACGAGGACTACGTGCGCCACCCTATCCCAGAGCACATTATGGTGCCTGAGGTTTACTGAGCAAGAATGCCGTCTGGAGTTGCTGGGTCGGTAGCCGATTCAGGTGCTATGCTGGCTGCTCAATTTATAACCGACACCAAGAATGCAGAATGGCACTCGACTGGCAGCAGTCGACCTCGGATCAAACAGTTTTCGACTTGAAATCGGGCGGATTGACCACGGACAATTTCACCGACTCGAGTACCTCAAGGAAACTGTTCGCCAAGGCAACGGCCTAGACGAAGACCGCAGGCTAACCCCTGAGGCCATGCAACGAGGTTGGGACTGCCTCGCGCGGTTCGGCGAAAGGCTGGCTGGCTTCAAGAACCATGAAGTCCGCGCGGTAGCTACGCAGACCCTGCGCGAAGCTCGCAATCGCGAAGAGTTTTTGCTGCGAGGCAACAGCGTTCTTGGTTTCCCAATAGATGTGATTTCTGGCAGAGAGGAAGCCCGACTGATTTACCAAGGTGTCGCCCAAGGTCTGCCGCCAGGACAAGAGCGACGCTTAGTGCTGGACATTGGTGGGCGCTCGACAGAACTTATTTTGGGTCAGGGTCTGACACCCCTGCGCATGGAGTCTTGCCGAGTGGGCAGCATCACCTGGTCCAACCGGTACTTCCCCGATCAACAATTCTCCAAACAAGCATTTCGGATGGCGGAGATTGGCGCCAAAGCCGTGCTCGACGAAGTCCTGAATGCCTACCCGCGCGATGGTTGGGACTTTGCGTATGGGTCAGCCGGCACCGTAGGCGCGGTGGGTGATGTTCTCGGGGCTGCGGGCTGGCCAACTGAATCAATCAGCCAAGCCGGGCTGGACTGGCTGCTCGACAAAGTGTTAAGTGCCCAGAGCGCAGACAAGATCCGCATTGCAGGCATGAAGGATGATCGGCGGGCCATCATTGGTGGCGGTTTGAGTATCTTGCGCGCCTTGTTCGACTTGTTGCAGATCGACGAAATGAGGGTTGCGTCTGGCGGCCTTCGGCATGGCTTGCTCTGTGAGCTGATGGGGCAAGACCATGAGCAAACCGATGTGCGCGCCAAGTCTGTCGAAAGGCTCGCCGCAAAATTTGGCTCAGATACCACCCACGGTCAACGCGTTGCTCGAGTAGCGACCTTGCTCCTCACCCAGCTTCGGGCAGGCTCAACGGCCCACACAACCATGGATTTCGAGCGACTACACAGAAAGCTTGTGTGGGCTGCGACTTTGCATGAAATTGGCAGTCATATTTCGCACAGCGACTACCACAAGCATGGCGCCTATATCCTTGACCAATCTGACGCTTTGGGCTTTACACAGTCGGAGTTGCATAAGCTCAGCCTGCTGGTGCTAGGCCATCGAGGTAAATTGCGCAAACTAGAGGCTGACTTCACTGATACCCCCTTCGTTCACCAATTGTTGGCTCTGAGACTCGCCGTGATCCTTTGTCACGCGCGCCGAGACCCTGTCACGATAGGCCTGTTCTTATCCGCCCCTCGCAAGGCAAGCAATACCTTTGAACTCCAGCACGCGACGGGTTGGGATCGGACTTTCCCTCAATCTGCCCATCTGCTGAGAGAGGAAGTTTTGGCCTGGCAAAAAACGCCATGGGCTTTTGAGCTGCGAGAGCAGTCGAATGCAACGTGATCGGTAGCTCCCAGCAGTCGTGGATTTGACAAGTTGGAAAATAACGGTATAAACTGTATGCATCGTTATTTACTGGAGACGTCCAATGGTTACCCGATCTCAATCCACTATCGCTCCTCGTCAAGGACGGCAGTCCAGTCTGCAAGCCAAGGCTGTTGTGAGCACAACAAGCCCTGCGGCTTCAATACCCAAGCCGGCTCGAGCGATCAAAAAAACCGTCTCAGTCGTTCCCCATGTTGACGCAACAACACTGAAAAATCCGACCTCTGAAACGCCACCCGCTGCAACTGGCTTGAAGGCCACCAAACCGAAGAAGGCCAAAATGGTGCGAGACAGCTTCACTATGCCTAAAGTTGAATACACAGTGCTCGATGAGCTAAAGCAACGCGCTATGGCTCTTAGCCACGCGGCTAAAAAAAGCGAATTGATTCGAGCTGGCATCAAGGCCTTGGCACAGATGTCGGATGCAGAATTTCTCACTGCCATGGCGGCAGTGCCGGCCATCAAGACTGGGCGCCCGTTAAAGGCTGTTATTGTGTAACAAGAGCGGCTTATTCAACCACCCACCCCTTGCGTGGCAGCGACAGGGTCAGGCTATGGCTTAAACGATTTCCGGAGCCTGGACCGTCACCACCACGGTTTGCGCCGTGGACTCACGTTCACGGTTACGCAACCACCACACCGCCCCCTTCTTGACCGCACAATCGCTTGCGTTTAGGCCGAGTAGCTGGGCGATGACCTGACCCAGCACGGGTTGGTGGCCAACGATCAAAACGGTGCCTTTGCCGTCAGGCCATTGGGCAAGAGACAGGAGTTGCGCGGCTGTCGCATCGCTGTCTAATTCAGATTTAATTTTGTATTTTCGCCCGAGAGCCGTAGCTGTTTGCTCCGTTCTGAGCGCCGGACTAACGAACACCCGGGCCCCGTCAGGCAGTTGACGATCCAGCCAAGCAGCCATTCTGGCAGCTTGCTTGGCACCACGCGGTGTCAAGGCTCTTTGCCTGTCATTGCAGCCCAGCACCCAGTCCTCAGCTTCAGCATGCCGCCACAGCACCAGGTCCATGTCACGTGCTCCCAGCACCGCCATAGCGCGCCATCAGAGCCGCTTGCGCGCCGTGCGTGCGGCGGCGGCGTACCTGTGCCTTCAACCGTGTGTACGTTCCGTCCGAGGCCATATCCCAGGCGTCAATGTCATCCTGCAGGTAGGCCACGAGTGACTCGTCGACGACACGTTGGCGCTGCATCGGATCTGTCACTTGCCAAGCCAACTCCACGCGCCGCATCATGTTGCGGTTCATCCAGTCAGCGCTGGACAAGTACAAGGCCTCTGTATCGCCGTTGCGAAAATAAAACACCCTAGAGTGCTCTAGGAACCGACCAATTACTGACCGCACGCGTATATTGTCGGTCTGCCCAGCCACTTGTGCCGGCAACATGCAGGCACCGCGAACAATTAGGTCGATCTTGACCCCTTTTTGGCTGGCGCGGATCAGCGCATGAATCAAAGCCTCATCGGTCAGTGCGTTCATTTTGGCGACGATACGGGTCGGCGCACCCGCGAGGGCTGCCGTCCCGAGCTCTTGGATACGGCCAAGCAGCTTACGATGCAAATGAAACGGAGCCAACCATAACCGGTTCATGCGGGGCAACCGACTGTGACTCGCGAGGTGAACAAACACATGTTCGATATCGGCCGTCAATGCAGCATCTGCCGTCAAGTGGCTCCAATCGGTGTAGAGCCGAGCCGTACGTGGGTTGTAGTTGCCCGTGGACAAATGCGCGTAACGTTTCAGTTGCCTTCCTTCACGTCGTGTGATCAGCATCATCTTGGCGTGAGTCTTCAGCCCGACCACGCCGTACAGAACTTGCGCGCCGATCGACTCAAGGGCCTCAGCCCAGTTGATGTTAGCCTCTTCATCAAACCGGGCCTTGAGTTCAACCACCACGGTGACCTCCTTGCCGCTGCGGACAGCCTCGCGCAGCAAGTCCATCAGTTCGGAGTCGCTGCCCGTGCGGTAAATAGTCTGCTTGATGGCCAAGACCTGCGGGTCATGAACCGCTTCGCGCAAGAAGTCGAGCACACCCCCAAAACTCTCAAATGGCTGGTGAATCAGAACATCACCTTGCTTGAGTCGGTCAAAAAATGACATGCCAGGCGTCAATTGGGTCGGGTGACAAGGTTTGTAGACCGGAAAGCACAGTTCGGGCGCTCGCACCAGATCGACCAATTGCGTCAGTCGGACCAGGTTCACCGGGCCTGGCACCCGGTATAGCGCAAGCACCGGCAGCTCAAATTGCTTGAGCAAAAAATCAGCCAAGTAATCTGAACAGCCCGCCGAGACTTCCAGGCGGACGGCTTGGCCAAAATGTCGGTGCTGCAAGCCTTGTCGCAAGGCCTTACGCAAGTTCTTGACATCGTCCTCATCGACCGCCAGATCCGAATGCCGGGTCACGCGGAATTGGGAAAACTGACCCACCTGCCGGCCCGGAAACAAATCTGCCAAGTGAGCGCGAATTACGCTGGAGAGCGAGACAAATGAGTGAGGGCCGCTTGACACGTTGGCTGGCATCTGAATCATGCGTGGCAGCACGCGTGGCACCTTAACGATAGCAATCTCATTCGCGCGGCCAAATGCATCCGGACCACTTAGACGCACGATGAAATTCAGCGACTTATTGGCCACCTGTGGAAAAGGATGCGAGGGATCCAGCCCGACGGGAATCAGCAGAGGCTGGACCTCCCGATGAAAGTATTGCTTAACCCACTGCCGCTGAACCTCAGTCCGATCGCCGTGCGCGATGATCCAGATTCCCTTTTTTTCAAGGGCTGGTATGAGGTCATCATTGAAGAGTGCATATTGCCGCGCCACCAGCATGTGGGCCGCCTGCGCCAATCGCTCGAAGGAGGCCACCGTGTAAACGCCTTTGTCATTCTGGGGCTGATTAGCGACCAGGTGAGACTCAGCGCGCACCTCGAAGAACTCATCCAGGTTGGACGACACAATACACAGGTAACGGAGCCGCTCCAAAAGGGGAACGTCCGTGCGGTAAGCCCAGTCTAGAACTCGCTCATTGAACGCCAAGATGCTGTGATCGCGATCGAGCAAGTTTGGCAATGCCAGCACTTGAACAGGCTGCGCTAAGACTGGATCAGGTGTTGCCATATGTATAAACCCTGCTTATTGCCCTGTTACACAATTGTCTATTGTTCGGCAATTATGTGTCACTAAGATGGCAGCGACATCTGTGCCAGTGGACGCCAAAAAGGCGATTGAGTTGGCATCAATGAATGTCACAGGGTTATCAGCAACCGCCTAACTGAGCCACATCTGGAAAAACTGGGCTTGCCCCATGGCCGGATCCAGTTGGTAGTGGCTGAAACCTACGCGCTCATACAGCTTGACTGCGGCCCGGTTACCCTGCAACACCTCTAACGTGAGTTTACACGCGCCGCGTTCTCGGGCAATTTCGGTCACCAGGTCCAACATTTTTTCTGCGACTTGCCGGCCACGGTACGCTGGAAGCACAACCACGTCATGCACGTTGACCAGCGGTTGGCAGGCAAAGGTTGAGAAACCTTCAAAACAGTTGACCAGTCCGATGGGTTGCAGCGGTTGATCACCTGCAATGCTGCCAAAGGCCAACACACTGAAGGCCTGGGGTCGAGCCGCTAGGGCGGACACCAGATGTGCCCGTGCAAAATCACTGAGTGGATGCCCTCCGCCCATCGGGTCGCGGGCGTAGGCATCCAACAGAGACACAATAGCCGCAGCATGCTCAGGGTTGGCGTATTCAGCCTGTTGAACACGGCTTAACGGCGTAGCGGCGAGGTTCATAAAGTCAACATAGCGGCAATGCGTTCGGCGCCCGCTTGGGCTTGGCCGGCATCACGTGCTTCGACCATGACGCGAACCAATGGCTCGGTGCCGCTGGCGCGGATCAGGACACGACCGTGATTCACCAATTCGACTTCCACGGCCCGGATGACATTGGCCAAGCCAGGGGCGGTCTGCCAATCCTGGCCTGGCCTGATGCGAACATTGATCAACGTCTGCGGAAACAACCGGACCCCAGCCAGGAGCTCAGCCATCGTTTTGCCGCTGCGAACACAGGCCTCGAGTACCTGCAAAGCGGAAACCAGCCCATCGCCAGTGGTGTGCTTGTCCAGCGCCAGCAGATGGCCGGAGCCCTCGCCCCCCAGGAGCCACTTTTGGGCTTCCAAGGCTTCAAGCACATAGCGGTCGCCCACCTTGGCGCGTAGGAGCTGCACACCACGGGCCTCAAGTGCCAATTGCACGGCCATATTAGTCATCAAGGTGCCGACCACCCCAGGAACCACCTCGCCACGATTCAAACGCTCATCCACCATCAGGTACAGCAATTCATCACCGTTGTACAAACGACCTTCGGCGTCAACGAACTGAAGTCGGTCGGCATCGCCATCTAACGCGATGCCATAGTCCGCATGGTGTGCGCAAACAGCCTGAACCAAGGCTTGCGGATGTGTGGCACCAACCTCATGGTTGATGTTCAGACCATCGGGCCGGCAGCCAATAGCGACCACCTCGGCACCCAATTCGTGGAACACCTTGGGTGCAATGTTGTAAGCGGCACCATGTGCAGCATCGACCACGAACTTCAAACCTTTGAGCGTCAGGTCATTGGAGAAAGTGCTTTTGCAAAATTCAATATAGCGGCCGGCTGCATCCTCAAGGCGACGGGTCTTGCCAAGGTTGGCTGAGTCTGCCCACACCGGGGGCTGGTCAAGAGCAGCCTCCACATCACGCTCCCAGGCGTCGGAAAGTTTGGCGCCCTGCGCACTGAAAAATTTGATGCCATTGTCGAAAAAAGGGTTGTGGCTGGCGCTGATCACGACGCCCAAGGTGGCGCGCTGTGTCCGGGTCAGGTAAGCCACCCCAGGGGTTGGCAACGGACCCAAAAGAACTACGTCAACGCCCGCCGAATTAAAGCCGCTCTCCAGCGCACTCTCCAGCATGTAGCCAGAAATACGAGTGTCCTTGCCGATCAGCACAGTGGGGCGGGCCTCCTGCTGCTTCAACACCCGGCCAACGGCATGGGCCAGACGAAGGATAAAGTCAGGCGTTATTGGCGCCTGCCCCACCATCCCTCGAATACCGTCTGTACCGAAATATCTTCGAGTCATAACTACCTCCAGCCCTTACCGTTACTAAGTATATCGCTATCTATTTTATAGCATTTAGCACTTTCAGCGCCTGGACAGTTTCCCCCACGTCGTGCACCCGGACCACAGAGGCGCCGCGTTCGACCGCCAACAGTGCAGCGGCCACGCTGGCGATCAGCCGCGGGTGCGTGCCAGCGGCGGAAGCTGGCGGCTCCACCGAAGCCAGCACGGCCGCGAGCGATGATTTTCGTGACCATCCAGCAAGCACTGGAAAACCGCTCCGGGTCAGGACCTCTTGCTGCGCTAACAGCGAAAAATTCTGGGCCACCGACTTGCCAAAGCCGATGCCTGGGTCAAGCATGATCCGTTGCTTGGCTACGCCTAGGGCCTCCAACTCATACGCCGACCGGGTCAAGAAAGCGAGCACCTGTGGCACCACATCGCCCGCCATGGGAGTCAATTGCATGGTTTGTGGCTCGAGGTGCATATGCATGAGGCAGATGCCGCATCCAGGGTGAGCTGCCACCACCTGTTGGCCGCTGGCGGCGGGTCGCACCAAGCATGGATCGGCCCAACGGAGCGCCCAGACGTCATTGATGATGTCAGCCCCTAAATCGAGCGCCGCCTGCATGACCCGAGGCTTGTAGGTGTCTACCGAAATGGGCACACCGAGCTTGACAGCCCCCTGCAGCACTGGCAGCAGGCGGCTCAACTCTTCGTCCGCAGGCAGGGGTTGGGCTCCTGGGCGGGTAGATTCAGCCCCCAAATCAAGCAGGTCAGCACCATCCATCAGCAATTGCTCACAGCGACGCAGTGCGGCATGCACATCAAGGTAGTGGCCGCCGTCTGTGAACGAGTCAGGCGTGATGTTGACAATGCCCATCACCTTAGGCGAGGCCAAGTCGACGGTAAAGCGGCTGGTACGCCAGAACATCGGGAGGGGGGCGAGAAAACGGCGTCGAAACGATTTGGCAAACCGGTCGGCACAATGCCGGTGTGCCGACGGGGCAAGCCCTTACTCGATCAGAAGATCTCAGGCAGCCGTCGGCGCAGCATCCGGCTTGACAGTTGGCGCACTGCCGCCGCTGTCGCTGCCCGAGGATGGGATACGCGGTGTCCAGTCTTTCGGCGGACGAGGCTCCTTGCCAGCCATGATGTCGTCGAGTTGCTCGCTGTCAATGGTTTCCCACTCCAACAAGGCCTTGGCCATCGCATGCATCTTGTCGCGGTTGTCCTCGATCAGTTTGCGGGCCAGGCTGTACTGCTGGTCGATGATGCGCCGCACCTCGCCGTCGACTTTTTGCATGGTCTGCTCGCTCATGTTGGTGGTCTTGGTCACCGAACGACCCAAGAAAACTTCACCCTCATTTTCAGCATAAACCATGGGGCCGAGCGCATCAGTCATGCCGTATCGCGTAACCATATCGCGTGCTATGTGCGTGGCTCGTTCAAAATCATTACTTGCACCAGTGGTCATTTGGTTCATGAACACCTCTTCAGCAATACGCCCGCCAAACAGCATACTGATTTGATGCAGCATGTAATCACTGTCGTAACTGTAGCGGTCTTGCGCCGGCAAACTCATGGTCACTCCAAGCGCCCGACCGCGAGGAATGATGGTCACTTTATGGACCGGGTCACATTTGGCCAGCAGCTTGCCTATCAAGGCATGGCCGGACTCGTGGTAGGCCGTGTTCCTGCGCTCACCCTCAGGCATCACCATGCTCTTGCGCTCAGGGCCCATCAAAATCTTGTCTTTGGCCTTCTCGAAGTCCTGCATCTCCACAGTGCGCGCGTTGCGACGAGCGGCCATCAGTGCGGCCTCGTTGCAAAGATTGGCCAAGTCGGCACCAGACATGCCCGGTGTTCCTCGGGCGATCACGCCTGCATTGACATCCTGTCCCAAGGGAACTTTGCGCATATGCACATTAAGAATTTGTTCCCGACCGCGAATATCAGGCAGCGTAACATAGACTTGGCGGTCAAAGCGACCTGGGCGCAACAGCGCCGCATCCAAAATATCTGGGCGGTTGGTGGCAGCTACGACAATCACGCCAACATTGGTTTCGAAACCGTCCATCTCGACCAACATCTGATTCAGGGTCTGTTCACGCTCATCATTGCCACCGCCCAAGCCGGCACCACGCTGCCGACCCACAGCGTCGATTTCATCGATGAAAATGATGCAGGGTGCATTTTTCTTGGCGTTGTCAAACATGTCCCGTACGCGGGCCGCGCCGACCCCGACAAACATTTCAACGAAATCGGAGCCGGAAATTGAGAAAAACGGAACTTTCGCCTCGCCCGCAATCCCCTTGGCCAACAGGGTTTTTCCCGTACCTGGGGGGCCTACCAGCAGCAGTCCACGAGGAATGCGACCACCTAATTTTTGGAATTTCTGAGGATCCTTGAGAAAATCGACCACTTCTTTAACTTCCTCTTTGGCCTCATCGCATCCGGCCACGTCGGCAAAAGTCACCTGATTGGTGTTTTCGTCCATCATGCGCGCTTTGCTCTTGCCAAAACTGAAGGCGCCGCCTTTGCCACCGCCCTGCATTTGCCGCATGAAGTACACCCAAACCCCAATCAAGAGCAACATTGGGCCCCAACTAACCAGCAAAGTCATCAACAGGGAGCTTTCTTCCCGGGGTTTGACGTCAAACTTGACGCCATTGGCGATCAAGTCGCCGACCAAGCCACGATCTAGGTAGGTGGCCGTCGTTTTGATCTTGCGGTCGTCATTGGTCACCGCAATGATCTCGGTACCACCCTGCCCCTCCTGGATCACCGCACTTTTGATGCGCTTGCCGCGAACCTCTTCCAGGAAATCGGAATAACCGAGATAACCGGATCCCGATGCGCCACGGGTGTCAAACTGCTTGAATACAGTAAACAACACGAGGGCAATCACAAGCCAGACGGCAATTTTCGAAAACCACTGATTATTCAAGCGAAGCTCCAGTTAAGGCGATGATGTCATGACTTGACATACTTAGGTCTTATTTTAGTGGTTTCAAGGCAGCGCCAGCTTAGCCCTACAGCTTACCGACTTTAGCCCTGGCTTGACCTCAGTTGGGCTTCAACCTTAGCCCGACCAAAAAGGTCTCGGACGATCGATCACGCGAGGCCTTGGGCTTGAACGGCTTGACCAATTCAAAGGTCTCCCGGAAACGCTTGACCAGTTGATCGTAACCGCCACCGTGGAACACCTTGGCCACCAACGCCCCTTGGATCTTGAGGTGCATGGTGGAAAATTCAATGGCCAGTTCGACCAAATGCTCGATCCGGGCCGAATCGGCCGAATCGATGCCGGACAAATTAGGCGCCATGTCAGACACAACCAAGTCGGCCTTGAGGCCCTGCAGTTCTAGCGTCAGCCGCTGCAGGACCGCGTCCTCTCGAAAATCCCCCTGCAGAAAAAGTACCCCTTCAACTGGCTCCATGGGCAGGATATCGAGCGCGATGATCCTGCCGTTCAGCGCGCCAACAGCGGCCCCGCCACCGGTCGCGGTCTTGGGCGACATGCGACGGCGTGCGTACTGACTCCAGGCCCCCGGCGCCGATCCTAAATCAACCACCAAGTCACCCGGTTTGATCAGGCGGAACGTCTCGTCGATCTCCTGTAGTTTGTAGGCGGCCCTGGCTCGATAGCCTTCTTTTTTAGCCAACTTCACGTAGGTGTCATTGACGTGGTCGTTCAGCCAGGCCCGGTTAACTTTGCTGCTTTTGTTGCTGGCTTTCATATTTACCTTCGTCGCCGATAATAACGGTATGCCCCTGATTCAACTGACCCCCGCCCAACGCAAAGTTCATCGCTCAGAAGCCCATCACCTGGATCCCGTGGTGATGGTTGGTGGAGACGGGCTGACCGATGCCGTCAAAAAAGAAGCTGATGCGGCCCTAAATGCCCATGGACTGATCAAGATACGGGTATTCTCGGACGACCGCGCCTCGCGCGAGGCCATGCTACTGACGCTGGCCACTGAACTCGGCGCTGCATCTATCCAACACATCGGCAAGTTGCTGGTGCTTTGGCGACCTATGCCAACCCGCGACAAGCCCATCAACGAGGACAGGATGGCAGGACCGCGCGATGTCAAGGTGCTCAAGTACAGCAAGCAGTCCGGCCAGCGGCCTGAAGTAAAAACCCTGCGCGTCCTGGGCAATCAACGCCTTACTGCCGGTGGCCAGGTCAAACGCGCCAAGCCACGCAAACAGATCAGCGTCAAAAAACGCAGTCAGACTTGAGCGCGGACAGGCGGTCCGCTCAAAACCCAGACTGTGCCGGCAGCGCACAACCACTGCAGCAAAAGCATGCCGCTGCCCAAACTGTGCCATAGGCGTAAGTTCTCCCTTAGCGCAATGCGAGGCGCCACTGCAAATTCGACCAGCAGCGCCAGCAACATGCCTGACACTATCAAAATAGTAGCAGGATATAAAGGCGCGACAAGGCCTAGAGCCTGATTTGGTCTAAGGAACAGCAACAGGCACAGACCACAGACCAAGGCAGCCCAAGTCTGCGCTGTAAAGAGCTTGGCGGCCATACCGCCGGCTAGAGCAGGCGTAGGCAGGTTGATAAACAGCAGCGGCACGATCCATGCCCCAAGCGCCGTGAGACTGCCCCACCACAAAGCGGCCGCCAGGAACAGCAAGCGATGGCGCATGTCAGACGTAATTGACCGCTACAACCTCGTAGCGGCGGACTCCACCCGGTGCCTGTACTTCGGCAGTGTCACCTTCGACCTTGCCGATGAGGGCACGAGCAATCGGGCTGCCGATGTTGATGAACCCGAGCTTGATATCAGCCTCGTCCTCGCCGACGATCTGGTAAGTGACCTGGTCACCCGAGTCCTCATCCTCGAGTTGAACCGTGGCGCCGAACACCACCTTGCCACCGGCATCGAGTTCGGCGGGATCAATGATTTGGGCCGCAGACAATTTGCCGTCGATTTCCTGAATTCGACCTTCGATGAAGCCCTGGCGATCCTTGGCCGCATCGTATTCGGCGTTTTCACTGAGGTCGCCCTGGGCCCGAGCTTCGGCAATGGCGTTGATGACCCAGGGGCGATCAACGGTTTTAAGCCTGTGTAATTCCGCCTTGAGCTTTTCAGCGCCGCGCTTGGTAATGGGAATGGTGGCCACGTTGTGCTCCCTAAGGGGAATGAAGTGAATACATAAAACTAAACCGCCGAGCGTTGCCGGTCGGCGGTATTCTTGCATCCCAATTATGCCGTGGCTGGAGGCGACTGATCAAGGTCTGGCCAATTGCGCGTGCATTTCCTGGACTGAAATCACACCCAACTGGTCCAGATAGGGCATGCCTTGCACAGCGGCCTCGGCACCGGCAATGGTGGTGAAAGTGGTCACGCGCGCCAGCAGTGCAGAGGTGCGGATCTGGCGTGAGTCGGTAATGGCGTTGCGTCGCTCCTCTACCGTGTTGATGACCAGTGCAATTTCATTGTTTTTGATCATGTCTACGATGTGCGGTCGCCCCTCGGTCACCTTATTCACCACGCCACAGGGCACACCAGAGGCATTGATGGCCGCCGCTGTGCCCTTGGTGGCCAGCAACGCGAAACCCATCGCAGACAAGGACCGCGCCACCTCGATAGCGCGTGGCTTGTCGTTGTTCTTGACCGAGATGAACACCTTACCGGCAGGTTCACCCTTGGCTGTCACTGGCCGGGGCAACTTGGTGCCCGCGCCCAGTTGGGACTTGACGAAGGCCTCTCCGAAAGTCTTGCCTACACCCATAACCTCACCAGTGGACTTCATTTCCGGACCTAGGATGGTGTCCACACCCGGGAACTTGACGAAGGGGAATACCGCCTCTTTGACACTGAAGTAAGGCGGGGTCACCTCGTCCTTGAGTCCCTGCGAGACCAGGGACTGTCCAACCATGCAGCGCGCCGCCACTTTGGCCAAGGGGATGCCCGTGGCCTTGGAGACAAAGGGCACGGTGCGTGAGGCGCGGGGGTTGACCTCCAGCACATAAATGACATCCTGGCCATCTATGTTCTGGATCGCAAACTGTACATTCATCAACCCCACCACGTTCAGCGCCTGCGCCATCGCGGCGGTCTGGCGCTTGATCTCGGCGATGGTGGCGGCACTCAGGCTGTAGGGCGGCAACGAGCAGGCCGAATCGCCGCTGTGCACGCCGGCCTGCTCGATGTGCTCCATCACGCCGCCAATGAAGGTGCGGCCCGGCTCGCCATCGGCACCCGCATCGCGCAGGCAATCGACATCGCACTCAATCGCGTCATTGAGGAAGCGGTCCAGCAAGACCGGCGAGTCATGGCTGACCTTGACGGCCTCGCGCATGTAGCGCTCCAGATCGCGCTGCTCATGCACGATCTCCATGGCGCGTCCACCCAGCACGTAACTCGGGCGCACCACCAACGGGTAGCCCAGGGCGGCAGCTTTCTCGAGCGCCTCCGGCTCGGTGCGGGCGGTGGCATTGGGTGGCTGCCGCAATTTAAGCTCGTGCAGCAACTTTTGGAAGCGTTCGCGATCTTCCGCTGCATCGATCATGTCGGGAGAGGTGCCGATGATGGGCACGCCGTTCGCCTCCAGATCGAGCGCGAGTTTGAGCGGCGTCTGGCCGCCGTACTGCACGATCACACCAAACGGCTTTTCCTTGTCCACGATTTCGAGCACATCTTCCAGCGTCAAAGGCTCAAAGTAGAGGCGGTCCGAGGTATCAAAATCGGTCGAGACAGTTTCCGGGTTGCAGTTGACCATGATGGTCTCGTAACCGTCTTCGCGCAGGGCCAGCGCGGCGTGCACGCAGCAATAGTCAAATTCAATGCCCTGCCCGATCCGGTTCGGGCCGCCGCCTAGCACCATGATCTTCTTGCGGGTGGTGGGCTCGGCCTCGCATTCGCTGTTCTCGGCCTCATAGGTCGAGTACAGGTAGGCTGTGTTGGTGGCAAATTCCGCGGCACAGGTATCAACCCGCTTGTAGACCGGGCGCACACCCAGCGCACGGCGAAGGTTGCGAATCTCTGTGTCGGTGGTTTTGAGCTGGCGTGCCAAGCGCCGGTCGGAGAACCCTTTTTGCTTGAGCGCCCGCAGGGTGGGCGCGTCGATGGCGTCCAGGGTTGTGGTTTCAAGCTCTAACTCGATCTTGACGATCTGCTCGATCTGCGTCAGAAACCAGGGGTCAATCTTGGTCAGCGCAAACACCTCGTCCACACTCATGCCCTGGGCGAAGGCGTCGCCCACGTACCAGATGCGCTCGGGGCCGGGCTCGCCAAGCTCTTTCTCCAGCACTTCGCGGTCCTGGGTTTTCTCGTTCATGCCGTCCACGCCGACTTCCAGGCCGCGCAATGCCTTCTGGAACGACTCCTGGAAGGTGCGGCCCATGGCCATCACCTCGCCCACCGACTTCATCTGCGTGGTGAGTCGGCTGTCGGCGGTCGGGAATTTCTCAAAGGCAAAGCGTGGGATCTTGGTCACCACGTAGTCGATGCTGGGCTCAAAGCTGGCCGGGGTGGCGCCGCCGGTGATCTCATTGCGGAGTTCATCTAGCGTGTAGCCGACCGCCAACTTGGCGGCCACCTTGGCAATCGGGAAGCCGGTGGCCTTGGACGCCAATGCCGACGAACGCGACACCCGCGGGTTCATCTCGATCACCACCATGCGCCCGTCCTGCGGATTGATAGCAAACTGCACATTGCTGCCGCCAGTGTCTACACCAATTTCGCGCAGCACCGCCAAAGAGGCGTTACGCAAGATCTGGTACTCCTTGTCGCTCAGGGTTTGCGCCGGCGCCACCGTGATGGAGTCCCCGGTGTGCACGCCCATGGGGTCGAGGTTTTCGATCGAGCAGACGATGATGCAGTTATCCGCCTTGTCGCGCACCACCTCCATCTCATACTCTTTCCAGCCGAGCAGGGACTCTTCGATCAGCAACTCGCTGGTGGGCGAGGCCTCCAGGCCACGCTTGCAGATCACCTCGAACTCCTCAGCGTTGTAGGCAATGCCGCCACCCGTCCCCCCCAGGGTGAAGCTAGGACGAATCACGGTGGGAAAGCCCAGGGTCTTCTGCACCGTCCAGGCCTCTTCCATCGAGTGGGCAATACCAGAGCGGGCCGACCCCAACCCGATGTGAGTCATGGCATCCTTGAACTTTAGCCGGTCCTCCGCCTTGTCGATGGCCTGCGGGCTGGCGCCGATCAGTTCCACCTGGTACTTGTCCAGCACGCCCTGGTGCCAGAGGTCGAGCGCGCAATTCAGCGCAGTCTGGCCGCCCATGGTCGGCAGAATCGCGTCTGGACGCTCTTTGGCAATGATTTTTTCGACCGTCTGCCAGGTGATAGGCTCGATGTAAGTCACGTCGGCCGTCGCCGGGTCCGTCATGATGGTGGCAGGGTTGCTGTTGATCAGGATGACCTTGTAACCCTCTTCCCTCAGCGCCTTACAGGCCTGCACGCCCGAGTAATCGAACTCGCAGGCCTGGCCGATGATGATCGGACCGGCGCCAATGATCAGTACGCTTTTGATATCACTACGCTTTGGCATGTTCTTTCCTGCTCTCTATTTTTTAGTGGCAACGCGATACGGCGCTGCAGTGATGGCTACCGACACAAGCTGGGGCTGACCGCACAGCTCAGGCCAGGCTGGCGGTAGCCAGCTTGACACCAAACCAGACAAATACGGCGCCCACCGCACCTGAAAGAATGGCGGACAAGTTATGCCGCTCGCGAAAACCATCGGCCAAGCGCGCGCCCATGACAATCAGCACTGACAGATAGACCGCACTAAAGCCCATAACGATCGCACTCAAAATCAAAAAGGGGACTGCTGGTGTCGGGTAGTTCGGGTCGATGAACTGCACAAAAAACGACAGCAGAAACAAAATGGCCTTTGGGTTCAGTAGGCTCACCAGCAGCGCGCGCTGAAACGGCTTGGCCAGGTGCGCCGGAACGACCTGCACAGCGTTGGCGGCGGTGTCATCGACCCTACGCCATTTCTGAAGGGCCGCAAACAGCAATTGCACCCCGACCCATCCCAAGTAAGCGGCACCGGCGTACTTCACGACCATGAACAGCGCCGGTGTGGTGCGCAGCAAGCCTGCCGCCCCCAGCGCCACCATAACCAGCAGCAGGGCGTCACCCAAAAAAACGCCCAAGGCACCGTGAAAACCGGCCTTCACGCCTCGCGCAGTGGCTACCGATAGTACGAACAGCGAGTTGGGCCCGGGCAGCAGAATGATGCCAAACGCACCGATCGCATAGGTCCACAGGTCGGTCACCCCGTAAAAGCTCATGCCCGCGACTCCATCTCCCGTATGAAACGGTCAAACATGTAGCCGATGTCATGCGGGCCTGGTGAGGCCTCGGGGTGACCCTGGAAGCAGAAGGCCGGGCGGTCGGTGCGCTCCAGCCCTTGTACCGTGCTGTCAAACAGACTGACATGGGTGACCCGCAGCGTGGCGGGCAACGATGTGTCGTCTACCGCAAAGCCATGGTTCTGGCTGGTGATGCTGACACGTCCGCTTCCGAGTTCCTTGACAGGGTGGTTGGCGCCGTGGTGACCAAACTTCATTTTGAAGGTTTGCGCTCCGCTGGCCAGCGCCATGATCTGATGGCCCAGGCAGATGCCGAAGGTAGGAATCCCGCTGTCGATCAAGGTCGCGGCGGCGGCAATGGCATAGTCACAGGGCTGTGGGTCGCCAGGGCCGTTACTCAGAAAAATGCCGTCGGGCCGATAGGCCAGCACATCGGCGGCAGAGGTCTGGGCCGGCACGACCGAGACGCGGCAACCGCGCTCGGCCAGCATGCGGAGGATATTGTGTTTGACGCCAAAATCATAGGCCACCACGTGGAATCGGCCATGCATCTGCTCACCGTAACCAGGCTTGCCGTCTAGGCTGGCGTGGGCCAGTTGCCACTCGGTCTGTGTCCACGCGTAGGGGGCTTTAGCCGACACCACGCGGGCCAAGTCGAGTCCGGCCATGTTCGGCGCGGCCAGCGCCAGGGCTTTAGCACGGTCGATAACGGCTGGCGTGACCGCCTCGCCCGCGGACAAGCCCAGAATACAACCGTTCTGCGCGCCCTGGGTACGCAACTGGCGCGTCAATTTGCGGGTGTCAATATTGGCGATGGCCACGGTGCCCTCTCGTTGCAGGTAGCGCTCCAGGCTCATGTCCTGCCGGAAGTTGGAGGCCACCAGCGGCAAGTCTTTGATGATGAGTCCGGCCGCGTAAACACGGGAGGCCTCTACATCTTGCGCATTGATGCCGTAATTGCCAATATGGGGATAGGTCAGGGTAACGATTTGCTGGCAGTAGCTAGGGTCTGTCAGGATTTCCTGGTAGCCGGTCATGGCAGTGTTGAACACCACCTCGCCGACCGTGACGCCTGGGGCGCCAATGGAATCACCAACATAGACAGTGCCGTCTGCGAGCGCCAGGATGGCGGGAGGGGCGGTTCCCTTAAGAGACACAAGCACGGGGTTCTCCGAGTAAGTTACGGGTACGCCCAATGCGCCTCAGGAACAGCGCCTGAAAGACTTAACGGTGGGATTTGGCCTGAGTTGCGCTAGGCGTACGGGCGTGCAGGTTAGACAGAGATTATAGCTGAGGGGCGTGCGCTAAACCGGCCTTCATGGAAAGGTCGCCGTGGCACTGGCGTGCAAGCAAATCGCTGCGGCACTGGCCACATTCAACGATTCCTCGCCACCCGGCTGGGCAATGCGAACCTGCAGGCCGGCCCGACCGGCCAGGTGGCCGCTGACACCCTGTCCCTCATGACCAAAGGCCCAGGCACAGGGCATGGGCAGTCTCCTACCGCTCAGCAATTGGTGCAACGCCATTCCAGCATGGGAACTGGTGACAACGATCGGTACATGGAGCGCATTGAGAACGTCGGGCTCGACGCCGTCAAACAAGGTCAGACCAAAGTGCGCACCCATACCGGCACGCAGCACTTTAGGCGACCACAGCGCAGCCGTGCCTTTGAGTGCGATCACCTGGGCGAAGCCGAAGGCTGAGGCACTGCGCAGAATAGCGCCAACATTGCCGGCATCTTGCACGCGATCCAGAATGACCGTCGGCACTTGCCGCGGCACGGAGAGGTCCCCCGGTAAGTCAATGAGGAAGCCCATCGCAGCCGGCGAGGCTAAGCCACTGATATCGGCAAAAAAAGCATCCGGAATTACTATGTTTTTTGAAGCACACTTTGTCCATTCGGCGGGGGCTAACGGCCAAAATGATGCAGAGAAAATCACAAACTCAGGGGTTACACCGCGCAACAGCGCAGCATGGCACAGGTGATCGCCCTCGACCCAGATCCGTCCCTGCCGGCGATAGGCTGTGCTGTCCTGCGTCAGGCGACGCAGTTCTTTGAGCAGGGGGTTGTCACGCGAACTGACAAATTGGGCTGGCGCAGCAGGCATCACAGGAGTACGGCCACCGGTCGGAAACTGGTTCGATGCTGGGCGCAGGGGCCATGCGCCTGCAAGGCTGCCAAATGAGCCGCCGTGCCGTAGCCCTTGTGTCGCGCAAAGCCGTACTGCGGGTAGTGCTGATCAAGCTCAAGGCACCACCTGTCACGGTGAACCTTAGCCAAAATGGAGGCTGCAGAAATCGCTGGTACCAGTGCGTCGCCACCAACGATGGCCTCAGCCAGCACCCCAAGTACGGGCAGGCGGTTGCCATCAACCAGCACCTTATTGGGTTTTAGGCGCAGGCCCTCCACCGCCCGGCGCATGGCCAATAGGGTCGCCTGAAGGATATTGAGCCGGTCGATTTCCTCGACGCTGGCTTCGGCAATTGAGCAGCACAGGGCCTTGGCTTTGATCTCGTCAAAGAGGCGCTCGCGACGTAACGGCGTGAGTTTTTTCGAATCAGCCAGACCTTTGATGGGTTTGCGCTCGTCCAAAATCACGGCCGCCGCGACCACTGGCCCGGCTAAAGGGCCGCGCCCGGCCTCATCCACCCCGGCGATCAAGCCAGCGATGTCCCAGGACAGGGCCGATTGTTCAGGTTTGGAGGATTTTTTCGATCGCATGGGCAGCTATTGTCGGCGTGTCCTGACGCAATTGCAGGTGCAACTCGGTAAAGCGCTGGTGTAAACCCGCCACTTGGGCAGGCTTGGCGGCCAAGCCTGTCAAGATGGCATCGGCCAGAGCGCGGGGGGTGGCAGCCTGCTGTAGCAGTTCTGGCACGACAAAATCCTGGCAAAGAATATTGGGCAAGCCGACCCAGGGCTGCAATTTTTTGCGCCGCATGATCTGCCAGGACAACGCGCTCATGTGGTACGCGATGACCATGGGACGTTTGAAAAGTGCAGCCTCCAGCGTCGCGGTGCCGCTGGCAATCAGGGTCAAATCACAGGCGGCCAGCGCAGTATGCGACTGCCCAGCCACGATGGTGAGGTGCTCCGCCATACCGCTGGCCCGTGCCGCCTGCTCAATCGCCGGCATCAAAGCAGGCACGGCTGGAACCACGAACTGCATGGTTGCTTGCGCCTGCCGGACCAGCGCTGCTGTTTGAAAAAACCGCACTGCTAAGTGCGCAATTTCAGATTGCCGGCTACCGGGCAAAAGTGCCAGCACCGGGGCATCCTGCCGAAGTCCAAGTTTCACTCGCGCAGAAGCCCGATCTGGCTCGAGTGGGATGACCTGGGCCAAGGGATGGCCAACATAAGTGGCCGCGATGCCATGGCTGGCCAGCAGCGCCGGCTCAAACGGAAAGAGGCAAAGCACATGGTCAACGCTTCGGCGGATAGCATTTAGCCGCTCGGCCCGCCATGCCCAGACCGATGGACAAACAAAATGCACAGTCTTGACGCCAGTAGCCTTCAGTGCAGCTTCCAGGTCCAGATTGAAATCCGGGGCGTCGACGCCAATCAACAGGTCCGGGCGCTGTAGCAGCAAACGCGTCTTGAGTTGGCGCCGGATTCCCACGATCTCACGGTAGCGACGCAGCACCTCCCAGCCATAGCCATGCACCGACAGTTTCTCGTGTGGCCACCAGGCGGTGAAGCCGCGAGCGGCCATCTGAGGCCCGCCGATGCCGGACGCGCGCAGTTCAGGCCAGCGGGCCCGCAAGCCATCGAGCATCAAACCAGCCAACAGGTCGCCAGAGGTTTCACCAGCGACCATGGCCAAATTAAGGGCATTCATGCCAGCCTGACCCGGCTCAGCGCACGATGCCACGCTGCGGAGACGTTTTTGATAAAAATGATAGCATCATCTCTATATCTGACAGGGCTTCCAGGCCTTTTTCGCCTAAATCGGCAATCGCTTGGCGGGCCAGGTCGAGTGTCAGATTATCTCGATACAGTGCCTTGTGCATGGACTTGACGACGGCCAGTCGCTCGGCCGAAAACCCGCGCCGGCGCAAACCTTCGTAGTTCATGGACCGCGCCTGCGCTGGCTGCCCTTGGCACATGACAAAGGGAGGCAAGTCGGCAAACAGCAACGAACACATGGCGGTCATACTGTGCGCACCAATTTTCACGAACTGGTGCACCACCGTGAATCCGCCCAAAATTGCCCAATCCCCAACCTGCACATGACCCGCCAGCTGGGCGTTGTTGGCAAAAATAGTATGGTCGCCGACCACGCAATCGTGCGCCAAGTGCACATAGGCCATCAGCCAGTTGTCGTTGCCAACCCGGGTCACACCGCTGTCTCCAGGAGAGCCGATGTTGAAGGTGCAAAACTCCCTCACGGTATTGCGGTCACCGATCACCAACTCGCAGGGCTCACCGGCATACTTCTTGTCCTGCGGGATAGCGCCGAGGGAGTTGAACTGGAAAATACGGTTGTCCCGGCCGATCGTGGTGTGCCCCTCCAGCACGCAGTGCGGACCGATGGTGGTGCCGGCACCAATCCGCACATGAGGGCCGATCACCGTGTAGGGGCCGACCGATACCGAACTGTCAAGCTCAGCGCAAGGATCAACCAATGCGGTGGCATGGATCGCGGTCACTGTGGTTCCTTCAGACGATGGCCCGCATTGCGCAGGTCAATTCAGCTTCGACCGCAAGGTCGTCGCCCACCAGCGCACGAGCCTTGAACTTGAAAATACCGGCTTTCATGCGCAACAACGCCACGTCCAGAATGAGTTGATCACCGGGCTCCACCGGCCGCTTGAAACGCGCGCCATCAATCCCAGCAAAGTAATACACGGTGTCGTCGCTGGGTGATGCGTCCAGCGCGTCAAAGGCCAGCAATGCGGCCGCCTGGGCCAGGGCTTCAAGCATCAACACACCCGGCATGACTGGGCGATGTGGGAAATGGCCCTGGAAAAACGGCTCATTCATAGTCACATTTTTCAGCGCCCGAATAGTTTTGCCCTTGTCAATAGCCAGCACCCGGTCAACCAGCAGAAACGGGTAACGATGTGGCAATTGCTTAAGAATCTTATGGATGTCCATCAGGGTGGTTCCTTGTTGTCGAATATTTTTTCCAGGCTGCGAACCCGCTCACGCAGGCCGCTAAGCTGTTTCAGCGAGGCCGCATTTTTTTCCCAAGCCGGGTTGTCATCGATCGGAAAAAACCCGGTGTAGTGTCCCGGTTTAGGGATCGATCGGGTGACCACGCTGGCCGCTGAAATGTGCACATGATCAGCCAGCTCCAGGTGTCCCAGCACGATGGCGCCACCACCAAGTGTGCAATGAGCACCGATACGGGCGCTCCCAGCCACACCGACACAGCCGGCAAGGGCGCTGTGCGCGCCAATCTGGACGTTATGGCCGATCTGCACAAGATTGTCGAGCTTGACGCCATCGGCAATCAGCGTGTCTTTCAAGGCGCCCCGGTCAATGCAGGTGTTAGCACCTATTTCGACGTCATTGCCGATTCGTACCGCGCCCAATTGCTCGATCTTTTCCCAAACACCGTCGTTAGGCGCAAAACCGAACCCATCAGCACCTATCACAACGCCGGGATGAAGCAGACAGCGCTCGCCAATATGACAGTCTTCCGACACTGTCACACGAGAACGCAACTCCGTGTCAGCGCCGATGGTAGCGCCGCGCTCAATGACACACAGGGCTCCCACGATCGCGCTGGGATGCACCCGGGCCTCCGGGTCAATCACCGCACTGGGATGGATTCTGTGGCGCAGCGGTCGTTGCGTGGCAGACTTCCAGAGCCGGGTCACACGGGAAAAATAGAGGTAGGGTTGCGTTACCACGATACATGACCCCCGCTCACATGCCGGAACCAGGTGTTCGGGGCTCACAATCACGCAGGCGGCTTGAGAAACAGCCAGTAAACCCCGGTATTTTGGATGACTGAGAAAGCTCAGCGTCTCAGGTCCAGCAGTCTCGAGAGGTTCGAGCGCCACAATCCAGGTGTCGGGGTCACCGTGCAGCTCGCCACCCAAGGCTTCAACAATCGCACCTAATCGCAGGGCCACACGTCGAACGCCTTGCGCGACCTTATTTGGCAGCAGCCGAATTCAGAACTTTGATGACCTTCTCGGTAATGTCATGCTTGGGATTGACATAAACCGCCTCCTGCAAGATCAGATCGTATTTTTCTGCTTCTGCCACCTGCTTGACCACTTTGTTGGCGCGCTCCAGCACCTGCTGCAACTCTTCGTTTTTGCGGGCATTGAGGTCTTCCTGGAATTCCCGGCGCTTCCGCTGAAAATCCCGATCCTGATCTACCAGTTGTTTTTGCCGGTTGGCGCGTTGGCTTTCAGACAGGGTGGGTGCTTCCCTCTCCAATCTGTCTGCAGCAGACTTCACGCTCGCGCCCTGGTCAACCAAGTCTTTTTCCCGCTTGGAGAATTCCTGCTCCAACTTAGTCTGGGCGGCCTTAGCAGTCGCCGCCTCCTTGAAAATTCTGTCAGTGCTCACAAAGCCGATGCGGAACTCCTGAGCCTGTGCCAAAAGTACAGCTGTGCTCAAAAAGACGCTAGCGCCAATCCGTTGCAAAAGATGATTCATTAGAAGCTTGATCCAATCTGGAATTGCACACTCTGCATTTTATCCCCTTCATAATTCTTGACGGGCCAGGAAAATGCCAAACGCAAGGGGCCTACAGGCGAGATCCAGCTGATACCAACCCCGGTTGATGATCTCAAATCATTTGCGGTGGCATTTGACGCCAGACCTCCGTCGGGCCCTGCGATGCTGCCAACATCAACAAAGCCATACAAGCGGAGCGTCCTGTCGTTGCCGGCTCCGGGAAATGGTGTCAGCAACTCCGCATTCAGGTTGACCTTGCGCGCGCCACCCACCACCGCGCCATTCACGTCACGGGGGCCAAGACTTCCCTGCTCAAAGCCGCGAACCGAGCCAAGGCCGCCACCGTAAAAATTCTTAAACACAGGGTATGCCCGCTCTCCAACGGCCACACCGAATCCCGCTTCCCCGTTCACAGCCACGGTAAACTGCTTATTCAACGGAAAATATTCTTGGTACTGGTAAGACGCCCGGAAGTACCGGGCATCGCCGGCCACCGACCACTCTGCGTTGGCGCGTTGCAATCGCCCCGAATTGGGCGCGAGGGAACTGTCGCGGCGGTCACGCGACCAACCCAGCGTCAAGGGCAAAGCACTGCTGTCGTAACCGAATTGATTGGCATAGTCAAGATAGGACGTCGGCAGCGACGTACCTGGCACGATGCTCGTATTTTCGACGCCAGCCCCGAAGTAGACCGTGTCGCTTTCTGTTAAGGGTACGCCAAACCTGGCGCTGCCACCCGAAGTGACTAGCTTGTAGTAGCTTTGGTCTTCGTAAGGACTGAAGGTCTTGTAATAGAGGCTCAAAGTTCGTGACACACCATCTGCAGTGAAATACGGATCGGTGGTATTGAAATCAAGCACCCGGTTAATCTTGCTGCTATTCAGTTGGACACCCAAGGAGTTACCAGATCCGAAGGCGTTTTCCTGCTTTATGGCAAATGAGAGCCCCAGGCCGTCGCCACTGGAGAAGCCAGCGCCCAAGCTGAGACTTCCCGTGGGTTTCTCCACCACATCAAAAGTCAGGTCAACCTGATCTGGAGACCCAGGTACTTCTTGGGTATCAACAGAAACGGAACCGAAATACCCGAGTCGATCAACCCGATCCCGAGACAGTTTGATCTTGTCCCCGTCATACCAAGACGCCTCGAACTGCCTAAGCTCACGGCGTACGACCACGTCGCGCGACCGACTGTTGCCCGCAATGTTGATTTTTCGGACATAGGCCCGACGTGAAGGATCAGCTTGGAGCGTAATGGCCACTCGGTTGTTCGCGCGATCAATCTCAGATCGCGCCTGGACCCTCGCAAACGCAAAGCCAAAATTCCCAAAATAGTCAATAAAGGCCTTGGTTGTCTTAGCGACGTCATCGGCGTTATAGGGCTGGCCAGGCCGAATCGACACGAGCGATTTGAATTCATCGTCCCGTCCCAGGAAATTACCCTCGAACTTGACGACACTCACATCAAACCGGTCTCCCTCGGAGAGGTTGACGGTGATCGCAATGTCTGTCTTGTTGGGAAGTATCGATACCTGCGTTGAGTCGACTTTGAACTCAAGGTAACCACGCGTTAAGTAGAAAGAGCGCAGCGTCTCAATGTCTGCGTTAAGTTTGGCACGCGAGTAACGGTTAGATTTGGTATACCAGCTCAGCAATCCACCGGTGTCGAGATCAAACAAACTGCGCAAGGCAGATTCAGAAAAGGCCTTATTCCCAACCAACCGAATCTCACTGATTTTTGCTGTGTCGCCCTCATTCACAGTGAATGTCAGGTTAACCCGGTTGCGCTCGATGGGCGTGACGGTGGTCACCACTTCAGCGGCGTACAGGCTACGGTTGATGTACTGACGTTTGAGTTCCTGCTCCGCGCGATCCAACTGTGCCTTGTCGAAGGGACGGCCATCGGCCAGCCCAACGTCGCGAAGGGCCTTTCGCAGAACTTCTTGGTCAAACTCTTTGGTCCCGACAAAGTCCATGGCGGCAACCGTTGGACGCTCTTCGACGATCAGCACCAAAATGTCGCCGCTAACCTCGATGCGGACGTCCTTAAACAGCCCAAGCGCAAACAATGCCCGAATAGCCGCCGTTCCTTTTTCGTCGCTGTAAACATCGCCGACCTGTAGCGGGATGGAGACAAATACGGTCCCTGGCTCCACCCTCTGAAGTCCCTCAATTCGGATGTCCCGGACGGTGAAGGGCGTGACCGCCCAGGCAGTAGACGCGCCACCCAAAGCCATCATCAACAACAGGATCCAGGTACGTACACGTGAAGGGTTGATTAGCATTTTTTGTTTTCAGTCGAACAGCCGGACAATATCGTTATAAAGGGCGACAGCCGTCATCAGGGCAAGCACCGCGACGCCAACGCGCTGCAAACGTGCCATCCAAAGCTCAGACACCGGCCGGCGCGTAACCCCTTCCCAAAGATAATACATCAGGTGGCCACCATCCAGAACAGGCAATGGAAGCAAGTTAAGTACCCCCAAGCTAACGCTGATCAGGGCTAAGAACAAAAGGTACTGTGTGAGTCCAAGGTTGGCGGACTTACCGGCATAGTCCGCCACGGTGACCGGTCCACTGAGATTTTTCAACGAGGCTTGCCCTAGGAGCATTTTTCCGATCATTCTCAGAGTCAATGAGGAGACCTCCCAGGTGCGCTGAGCCCCCCGCAAAACCCCGTCCAAAGGACCGTATCGAACAGTCACCATTTCAGGGGCTGCGCCCACCATGGCCCCAATACGGGCGACGCGGACACCCCCGTCATCTCGGGCATCAGGCACCACCACCAGCACCAGTGGCCGACCAGCCCGAACCACTGTCCAGTCTGCCGCAACAGCATTTCCATCCTGAAGTGAATTTCTAACGACCCGCCTGAGTTGTTGCCCATCAACAATGGCCGTGGTTCCAACCTGCCTGACCAAATCGCCTTTTTGAAGCCCGGCCCGTTCTGCGGCCTGCCCAGCGGTCAGATCACCAATCAGGGGCAAAGTGAAGGGCCCATTCAGCCCAATTTGCCGCATCAGTTCACCATCCACGTCGCGATGCTCCAAGCCACGAAGCCTCAGCAAGATTTCCTGCCCCGTCCCATGACTCTCACCGTGCACGAGCAGGCGCACATCCTGTTCCACAAGCGCACTTCGCGTCAAAGTCCAGCGAAGTGCTTCGAACGATTCCACTGCTTCCCAATCACCGTCGTCAACTGCGACGCTAAGCACACGCTCATTGCCCAGCAAGCCCGCTCTGGCCGCGATCGAATCAGTTTCTGGGCTGGCAAGAACCGCCGCAGGCATCTGTGTGCCGGTCCAGTTAACGACCGCGTACAACAAGACCGCCAGCAGCAAATTGGCCACTGGCCCCGCCGCCACAATAGCCGCACGAGAAAGCAAAGGCTTGGCATCAAATGCCAGATGCTTTTCGCCTTCCTCAACCGGCGCTTCTCGCCCGTCGAGCATTCGAACGTAGCCGCCGAACGGAAGCAGGCAGATGACAAATTCGGTCGAGGAACCCTTGGGCTGCCAACGCGAGAGAGTCTTGCCAAAACCGATGGAAAATCGTAAGACTTTCACGCCACAAGCCACGGCCATCCGGTAATGCCCGTACTCATGGACGGCAATCAGCAAGGCCAATGCCGATACAAAAGCAAGAAAAGTAAGCATCAAAAATCTACAGAGGCCATCAATTACGAAGACGTCCAACAATGCCTCTGGCTTTTTCGCGGGACCTGGCATCAAGTTCCAAAAGATCATCCAGCGATTGCGGTGCTGTCGTCGGTAGCGACTCCAGAGTGCCAAGGTTGACCGCATGGATTTGGTCAAAACGGATTTGATCTTGCAAAAAGGCCTCCACCGCGACTTCATTGGCGGCATTCAATACCGCAGTGGACCCCGCCGGCCCCTTCAGAACGCTCCAGGCAAGCTTCAACCCGGGGAAGCGTTGACCATGACCATGGCTGTCCAAGGCCTCAAAGGTCATGTCCTCCATAGCTCGAAAGTCGAGGGCGACTGCGCCTGAAGTCATTCTGTCTGGCCACGCTAAACCATAGGCGATCGGCACCTTCATGTCTGGCGTGCCCAACTGGGCCACGACGGAGTGATCGACATACTGCACCATGGAATGGATCACACTTTGCGGGTGTATGACAACTTCAATCTGTTCTGGCCTAGCACCAAACAAAAAATGCGCCTCAATCACCTCCAGCGCCTTGTTCATCATGGTTGCCGAATCAACGGAAATCTTCCGGCCCATGACCCAATTGGGATGCGCACAAGCCTGCTCCGGCGTAACGTCTCGCAGTGTCAAAGGGTCACGCTTGCGAAACGGCCCGCCTGAGGCTGTCAATATGATCTTATCGATCCTCTCAGCCCATACCGACGAGTCATCAGGCAAGGACTGAAAGACCGCAGAGTGCTCACTATCAATCGGCAATAGCTTGGCTCCACCTTGCTTGACCGCCTGCAAAAAGAAATCGCCGCCAACCACCAATGCTTCCTTGTTAGCCAACAAAAGCCTCTTTCCCGCCCTGGCAGCCGCCAAGCAGGATGCAAGCCCAGCGGCGCCCACGATGGCGGCCATGACAATATCTGCCAACTCATGCGAAGCGATCATCGTGATCGCGTCCGATCCCCAGAGCACCTGGGTTGACAAACCTAGCGCCTTGCATTGACGCGCTAACTCAGCCCCATGTGGCTCACTGGCCATAACTGCAAACACCGGTCGATATTGAATGCACTGTTGCAGCATTACTTCGACACGAGTCGACGCGCTTAGGGCAAAGACCTCGAACCGGTCAGGATGACGAGCCATCACATCAAGGGTGTTGCCTCCGATTGATCCCGTCGAACCCAATATCGCAACCCGTTTTCTGATGTGGTGAGTCAAGATTGTCATCCGGAATTTCAATAGGAAAATAGCATCATGGCGAGCGGCATTGCGGGCAACACGGCATCCAGGCGATCCAAGACCCCCCCGTGCCCTGGCAGCAAGCCACTGCTGTCCTTCATCCCGGCGCTGCGTTTTACCAGGGACTCCAGCAGATCACCCACCACACTCATCGCTACCAAAAAAATCACGCCAACGATGAGTATTGGCAGCCCTTGTTGCGACAAGTGGGTGTACAAACTCGGCACACTCAGCGCCCATTGGCTATCGATCGATCGCCAGAGCAGCGCGACAATCAAAACGCCAGTCAATCCACCACAGACACCCTCCCAAGTTTTACCAGGGCTTATAGATGGGGCTAGTTTTCTGGACGTAAATCGACCACCCCAGGCCCGTCCTGCGAAATAAGCCGCGATGTCCGCAACCCAGACCAGCGCAAGCACAGACAACAAAAAATTAGAGCCGATCATTCGCGCCTGAGCAGCAGCGAGCCATGCCACCCACAACACTGCAATGCCGATGCAGAGTCGCAGCCTACGGTCGATGGTGGACCAAGCTCCCACACCACCCCGCAACAAACGGCCGCCACCCAGTACCCACGCTGCGCACGACAACCACCAGAGCCAGGGCATTTGCTGATTGAGCACACCCAAGGACCAACTGACCAGGCAGAGGACACAACAACCCAGCGCCACGGCCACTGCCGCTGTTTGGCGGTAGCCATTGAGTCGCGCCCACTCCCATGCACCTGCTGAAATCAAAAGCAGCATCAAGCCACAAAACGGATTGGGATCACGCCAAAAAAGAGCCGGCAGAAAACACGCCAGCAGTGCCAACGCAGTGATGACTCGCTGCCTCAGCATTGCAACAGATCCAATAACTGGTTTGCCGAACCAGAAAAACGCCAGCCGCTGATGATTGCCGTACCTGAGAGCGGCCAGGGGTGATAGCGCGTAGGCATGGCAACCTAGGCGGTCAGACCGCCATGATGTCCTGCTCTTTGGCGGCCACTATTTGATCAATGACCCCGATGTGGCGGTCAGTGACTTTTTGAATCTCACCTTCGGAACGTTTTTGGTCGTCCTCAGAAGCAACTTTGTCTTTGACTGCCTTTTTAACCGCGTCATTGGCATCGCGTCGGAGATTGCGAACCGCTACCTTGGCACCTTCGCCCTCCCCCCGCACGACTTTAGTGAGTTCCTTACGACGCTCCTCCGACATCGCAGGCATTGGAACGCGAATCAGGTCCCCCATTGAGGAGGGATTGAGCCCGAGGTCGCTATCCCGAATAGCCTTCTCGATTTTGGCCCCCAAACCCTTTTCCCATGGTTGAACGCTGATGGTTCGAGCGTCCAAAAGTGACACGTTAGCCACCTGACTGACAGGAACCAAGGCGCCATAGTAATCCACGTGAACACTGTCGAGCAGGGCCGGATTGGCACGTCCGGTGCGGATCTTCATCAGGTTGTTTTTGAACGCTTCGATGGTTTGGTCCATCTTGGCTTCGGTGTTTTGCTTGATGTCTAGGATTGACATTGTTATTTCCTTGCGCTTATCACCATGGCCGGGTTGTTCAACGCCAGCATTTTGCCACGTTCAGGCATGCACCAGTGTGCCCTCATCTTGCCCCATGACCACGCGCTTGAGGGCGCCGTGCTTAAAGATAGAAAAGACCTTAATGGGTAGTTTTTGGTCACGGCACAACGCAAAGGCAGTGGCGTCCATGATGCCCAGGTTCTGCGCCATAGCATCGTCAAACGAGAGACTATGGAAGCGTGTTGCAGATGGATCTTTTTTAGGGTCGGCGGTATAGACACCATCAACTTT
>CAMELV010000015.1 GCA_945925985.1 Comamonas sp. lk
CGCCCAGCAGCAGCCAGTAACCGGGCCCGGGCTCGATGTCTAGGCTCTCCACCTGCTGGTTGCGGTACAGCATCAGACCCCGGGACCAGGTGGGGTCGTCCACGAGCCGCTGCAGCGAGCGGGGGTCAAACCACAGACCGTTGCCCAGCATCATTGGCCCATGGCATGCCCAGCCTGCTGGTCGGCGTGGTAGCTGCTGCGTACCATGGCGCCGACTGCCGCATGCTTGAAGCCCATAGCGTAGGCCTCGGTCTCGAACATCTTGAAGGTGTCGGGGTGCACATAGCGTTTCACCGTCAGGTGCGAGCTGCTGGGCGCCAGGTACTGGCCGATGGTCAGCATGTCGATCTGGTGCGCCCGCATGTCGCGCATCACCGCCAGGATTTCCTCATCGGTTTCGCCCAGACCCACCATCAGGCCGCTTTTGGTCGGTATCTGGGGAAACATGGCCTTGAACTTTTTCAGGAGGTTGAGCGAGAACTGGTAGTCGCTGCCCGGGCGCGCCTCTTTGTACAGGCGCGGCACGGTCTCCAGGTTGTGGTTCATCACATCGGGCGGCGCAGCTTTCAGGATCTCCAGCGCCCGGTCGTCGCGGCCGCGAAAGTCGGGCACCAGCACCTCGATCTGGGTCGTGGGTGAGAGGGCGCGGGTCTTTTGAATGCAATCCACAAAATGGCCGGCGCCACCGTCGCGCAGGTCATCGCGGTCGACGCTGGTGATCACCACGTACTTGAGCTTGAGCTGGGCAATGGTTTTAGCCAGGTTGTCAGGCTCGTTCACATCGAGCGGGTCGGGTCGGCCGTGGCCGACGTCGCAGAACGGGCAGCGCCGGGTGCACTTGTCACCCATGATCATGAAGGTGGCCGTGCCCTTGCCAAAGCACTCGCCGATGTTGGGGCAGGAGGCCTCTTCACACACCGTCACCAGCTTGTTGGTGCGCAGGATGTCCTTGATCTCATAAAACCGGGTGCTCGGGCTGCCGGCCTTGACGCGAATCCACTCGGGCTTTTTCAGCACCTCGCCGGGTTGCACCTTGATCGGGATGCGTGACAGTTTGGCGCCGGCCTTTTGCTTGGCGCTGGCGTCGTAGCTGGCGGTGCTTTGTGCGTCACGCACGGTGATGGGGGTGGTCATTCGAGTCCTGCGGTGAGGGATGGGGCCATCAGGGCGCCAGGTAAGCAGCCAGCTTGCGACCCAGCAGGTCAGCGGCCTCCTGCCAGGGCACCGAGACGCCAATTGTAGAAAGGTCCACCGTGGCCAGGCCAGCATAGCCACAGGGGTTGATGCGCGAGTAGGGTTCTAGGTCCATCGCCACATTCAGCGCTACCCCATGGTAGGTGCAGTGGCGGCTGACCTTGATGCCCAGCGCGGCAATTTTGCCCAGCCCGGTGAAAACCGGCGCCGCGGCCGGGCCGTCGGTTTTGGCGGGGCGTTGCGGCAGCAGGGCGTGTGAGCCCGGGTCGTCCAACCGGACGTAGATGCCAGGCGCGCCACCCACCCGGTGGCCGGTCACGCCCAGGTGGGTCAGGGTGCGGATCACCGCCTCTTCAAGACGGTAGACGTATTCTTTGACAAAGTAACCGGCACGCTGCAGGTCCAGCAGTGGGTAGGCCACCACCTGGCCCGGGCCGTGGTAGGTGACCTGACCGCCGCGGTTGGTCTGCACCACGGGAATGGTCCCTGGGTTGAAGATATGCTCGGTTTTGCCCGCCAGACCTTGTGTATAAACGCTCGGATGCTCACAAATCCATAGCTGATCCGGCGTTTCGGCGCCGCGATCGGCGGTGAAGGCCTGCATCGCCTCCACGGTGGGCAGGTAAGGAACCTGGCCTAGGGTTTGGGGCGAGAGCGCCACGTCCATGGTGCGCTAGAGCACCACCTTCACCATCGGGTGGGTGGACAGGGTGCGGTACAGCTCGTCGAGCTGTTCCCGGCTGGTGGCAGTGATGGTGACCGTGACCCCCAGGTACTTGCCGCCCTTGCTTTCACGCAGCTCGATGGTGCTGGCGTCAAAGTTGGGGTCAAAAGCCAGCGCAATGGTGGTGACGGCGTGCACCAGGCCCTCCACCTTGACGCCCATCACCTTGATCGGAAAGCTCGACGGGTAGGTGATCAGCGACGGTTGGGGCGTCGCATCGGGCGGGACCGGAGAAGTCATGGCGGCATTTACGCAGCGGTGGTCAACGCGGTGCCCGAGGCCTGCTTGGCCAACTGGTAGCCAGCATACAGCCGCTCACCCACCGGGCCGGGTCGGCCGTTGCCAACCGGTTGGCCGTCGAGGGTGGTGATGGCGAGTACTTCTTTGCTGGCGCTGGACAGCAGCAGTTCGTCGGCCTGCAGTACTTCGGCCCGGCTGATGCGGCGCAGCTCAAACCCGATGCCCTGCTGCTGGCACAGCTCCTCGATCAGCCCGTAGCGTATGCCCTCCAGCACCAGGTTGTCCTTGGGCGTGCCCAGCAGTCGGCCGTTCTTCACCACCCACACATTGCTGGCGGCGGCCTCACTCAGATTACCGTCGCGGAACATCACGGTTTCAGTGGCGCCGGCGTCAAAGCTGATCTGACGCGAAAACACGGCGCCGAGCAGGCTGGTGCTCTTGATGTGGGCTTTTTCCCAGCGGAAGTCATCGGCGCTGACGCAGGCCACGCCCTGCTGGCGCACGGCCTCACTGGGCACGCTCATCTTGTTGCTCATGACAAACACGGTGGGCGTGATGTTTTCTGGCATGACGTGGTCGCGCATGGCCACCCCGCGGCTCACCTGGATGTAGATCATCTGGGCATCATTTTGGTCGCTAGCCCCCGTGGATTGGGCATAGTCCGCTATCAATTTGGATGCAATGGCGGCCCACTCAGCCCGACTCATCGGGTTGGCGATGCGCAGCTCCGCCAGGCTGCGCTCGAGCCGTGCCATGTGCTGGGCAAAGCGGAAAGGCTGGCCGCCATAGACCGGCACCACCTCGTAGATGCCGTCGCCGAAGATAAAGCCCCGGTCCATCACGCTGATTTTGGCGTTTTGAAGCTGGGTAAATTCGCCGTTAAGGTAGCAAGGGAGGGAGGGTAGGTTGTTCATCCTGCCATTATGCCGGGCGGATTTGAGGGTTTAACACTAGCGGGCGGCCCGCTCTGAGGCGATAAACTGCTGTGGCGAAACGTCCACACCCGTCTCAATCCATTCAGGAGATCACCCATGAAGACCCTACTTTCCGCCGTGGCCGCCGCCGCACTGCTGCTCGGCGCCGCTGGCCTGCAGGCCCAAACCCTAGACAAGATTCGCAAGGATGGCGCCATCACCATCGGCCACCGCGACTCCTCCATCCCCTTCTCGTACCTCAATGACAAGCAGGAGCCCATCGGTTATTCGATGGACATCTGCCTGAAGATTGCCGATGCGGTGAAGGCTGAGCTCAAGCTGCCCAACCTGGCGGTCAAAATGGCGCCTGTGACCTCGGCCACCCGCATCCCGCTGATGGCCAATGGCACGATTGACCTGGAGTGCGGCTCCACCACCAACAATGCCGACCGGCAAAAGCAGGTGGCCTACGCGCCCACCACCTTCATCACCGCCAACCGTTTCGTCACCAAGAAGGCCGCCAATGTGGCCAACTTTGACGGGCTCAAGGGCAAGACCATCGTCTCTACCTCGGGCTCGACCAACATCAAACAGGCCACCGAACTTAACGCCGCGCGCAACCTGGGCATGAACATCATGGCCGCCAAGGACCATGCTGAGGCCTTTTTGATGGTCGAGACCGGCCGCGCCGTCGCCTTTGTGATGGACGACATCCTGTTGTACTCCCTGGTGGCCACGGCCAAGACGCCCGCCGACTATGTGGTGTCGGCCGAAGCCTTGTCGACCGAGCCCTACGGCATCATGCTGCGCCGCGACGACCCCAGCTTCAAAGCCCTGGTCGACCGCACGGTGTCGGGCCTGATGCAGAGCGGCGAGATCGAAAAAATCTACGCCAAATGGTTCCTGGCCCCGGTGCCGCCGAAAAATGTCAACCTGAACCTGCCGATCAGCACGGCGCTCAAGCGGACGTTTGCCAAACCCACCGACTCCCCAGAACCCAAGGTTTACGAATAAGTTTGGGGCGGCGGCTCTGGCCGCCGAATCGGGCAGCCGTCGGTGAATTACAAGTGGAATTGGGGCATATTCTGGGCGGATAACCCGGAAGGCTCGGGCACGTTTTTTTCTACCCTGGTCTCAGGACTGGGCTGGACGCTGGGCACCGCCCTGTGCGCCTGGACCATGGCCCTGCTGCTGGGGACCGTGGTGGGCGTGGCCCGCACCATGCCCAAGCCCTGGCTGGTGCGCCTCGGCAATGCCTACGTCGAGCTGTTCCGCAACATCCCCTTGTTGGTGCAAATGTTCCTGTGGTTTTTTGTCTTGCCCGAGTTGCTGCCGGTGCGTTGGGGCGACGCGCTCAAGCAGATGCCCAATGCCCCGTTTTTCACCGCGGTGGTCTGCCTGGGCTGCTTCACCTCGGTGCGCATCGCCGAGCAACTCAAGGCCGGCATCCAGTCACTGCCGCGCGGTCAGGCCATGGCCGGCACCGCGCTGGGTTTGACGCTGCCGGCCACCTACCGCTACGTGCTGCTGCCGCAGGCCTTTCGCATCATCCTGCCGCCGTTGACCAGCGAGTTCCTCAACATCATCAAGAACACCTCGGTGGCGCTGACGGTGGGGCTGATGGAGCTCACCGCCCGCACCCGGGCGATGCAGGAGTACACCTTTCAAGTGTTCGAGGCTTTTGCCGCCGCCACCGTGATTTACCTGCTGGTCAACCTGGTGGTGGTGCAGGGCATGCGCCGGCTCGAGCGCCGGGTGGCAGTGCCTGGCCTGATTGCCGGCAGCGCAACGGGCGGCCACTGAGCAGCACAGGCAGCCATCATGTTCAGCCAGTTCGACTTCAACGTCATCGAGCGCAGTTGGCACTACCTGTTTTTTACGGGGATGACCTTCACGCTGCAGCTCACGGTGATGGCCATGAGCGGTGGCATCGTCCTGGGCACACTGCTGGCTCTGGCCCGGCTGTCGAGCTTTCGGGCGTTGTCGATGGTGGCGGGCGCCTATGTCAACCTGATGCGCGGCATTCCGCTGATTTTGGTGATCTTCTGGTTTTATTTTCTGGTGCCCTACATCGGCCAGTGGGTGACCGGGGCGGACCAGCCGGTGCGCGTGGGGGCCTTCGCCTCTTGCCTGATCACCTTCATCCTGTTTGAGGCCTGTTATTACTGCGAAATCATGCGCGCCGGCATCCAGTCCATCCCGCGTGGGCAGGTGGCCGCCGGCTATGCACTGGGCCTGAACTACTGGCAGTGCATGGGCAATGTGGTGTTGCCACAGGCCTTTCGCAATATGGCGCCCCTGCTGTTGACACAGACCATCGTACTGTTCCAGGATGTGTCGCTGGTGTACGTGCTGTCAATGCCCGACTTTCTGGGCGCCGCCTCCAAAGTGGCGCAGCGCGACGGCCGCTTGGTCGAGATGTACCTGTTTGTCGCCCTGGTTTACTTTGTCATGTCTTACGCCCTGTCCAGTCTGGTCAAACGGCTGGAAAGCCGCATTGCCATCATCCGCTGAACCCCAGAACCTGTTTACCAGCCCGTCATGATTCAAATCAACAATGTCAGCAAGTGGTACGGCAGCTTTCAGGTGCTGGCCGACATCAGCACGGTGGTCAACAAGGGCGATGTGGTGGTGGTCTGCGGGCCCTCCGGTTCGGGTAAATCCACCCTGATCAAGGCCGTCAATGGGCTCGAGCCCTTCCAGCAGGGCGACATTCAGCTCAACGGCGTCTCGGTGGGCGACCGGTCCACCAATTTGCCAGCCCTCCGTGCCAAGGTCGGCATGGTGTTCCAGAACTTCGAGCTGTTTCCGCACATGAGCGTGCTCAAAAACCTCACTTTCGCCCAGGTCAAGGTACTGGGCCGCAGCCAGGACGAAGCCGCTGAGCGCGGGCTCAAGTATCTGGACAGGGTCGGCCTGCTGGCGCAGCGCGACAAGTTCCCGGGTCAGCTCTCGGGCGGTCAGCAGCAGCGCGTGGCGATCGCCCGAGCCTTGTCGATGGACCCGGTGTGTATGCTGTTTGACGAGCCCACTTCGGCGCTGGACCCGGAGATGGTGGGCGAGGTGTTGGATGTGATGGTGCAATTGGCGCAAGAGGGCATGACCATGATGTGCGTCACCCATGAGATGGGCTTTGCGCGCAAGGTCTCCAACCGGGTGGTGTTCATGGACCAGGGGCGCATCGTCGAAGACTGCGCGACCGAAGCCTTCTTCGGACAGCCGCAGGAGCGCCACGAGCGGGCACGTAATTTTCTTTCAAAAATCTTGCAGTACTAGGTCGACACACCAGGCGTCTCCAGCAGCGCGATGGGGCGGGTGTGACTGCAACGCCATGAGGGCTTCCTGAACACCTTGCCGATACACCGGGTTATTACGTATACTCCAAGGCTTTGTGACAATCGCCTGCTGTAACCTGGGTGTAATTTGAAATGCCGATAATCGGGCTTGCAAATGGCTTTGACACTGAAGAGCCCGGAGTCTCCCAGAGTCGAGCGCTGACCGCTGAAGAGGCGCAGGCTCTGCGTGAGAGAGATCCGTCTGTGTCGGCGTGGCAGGTGCTGCGCTGGCAAGGATTGACAGCGGTGCTGGTGGCCTTGGCCACATGGGGCCTGACGCAGAGCGCTGCAGCGGCATGGTCGGCGGCTTACGGTGGTTTGGCGGTGGTTCTGCCCGCGGCGCTTTTTGCGCGGGGCTTGTTGAGTCGTGTGGCGCTGAGTAGTCCGGGGGCGGCAGTGGCGGGGTTTTTTGTGTGGGAAATGGTCAAGATCGGCTTGACGCTGGCGATGCTGGTTGCCGCGCCCAAGTTGGTGTCAGGACTGAGCTGGCCAGCCATGCTGGTGGGCTTGGTGGTGACGATGAAGGTGTATTGGGTGGCGCTGTTGGTGCGTCCAAAAAATAATGAAGCAGGTGCCCTGACGGGCGCCTCTAACTGAACAACGAGAAAACAGATGGCTGCTGAACACGGACCGACTGCAGGTGAATACATTGGTCACCACCTGACGCATCTGCAAAACCAGCCCATGAAGGGTGTGATCGATTTCTCGGTTTACAACCTCGATTCCATTTTTTGGTCGGTGTTGCTGGGAGTACTGGGCACTTTCATCCTCTGGCGGGCCGCCAAATCAGCGACCGCTGGGGTGCCAGGCCGGTTCCAGGCCGCGGTCGAGATATTGGTTGAAATGGTCGACACCCAAGCGAAGGGCATCATTCACAACGCCGAAAGTCGAAAGCTGGTGGCCCCGTTGGCTCTGACGGTGTTTGTCTGGATCTTCCTGCTCAATGCCATGGACTTTCTGCCGGTCGATCTCATCCCGAAAATCTGGGAGCTGATCTACGGCGCTGCTGGCCATGACCCTCACCATGCCTATATGCGCGTTGTGCCCACCGCAGACCTGTCCACCACGCTCGGCCTGTCCACGTCGGTGCTGTTGGTGTGCCTGTTCTACAACATCAAGATCAAGGGTTTTGGCGGCTGGGTGCACGAATTGTTCACCGCCCCGTTTGGCGCGCACCCTTTGCTTTGGCCCGTCAACTTCCTGATGCAGATGATCGAGTTCGCTGCCAAGACGGTTTCGCACGGCATGCGATTGTTCGGCAACATGTACGCCGGCGAACTGGTGTTCATGCTGATCGCCTTGATGGGTGGCGGTGCGGCGCTGTCTTTGTCGGGTATTCTGCTGCCCATCGGCCAGGTTATCGTTGGCTCGATCTGGGCCATCTTCCACATTCTGATCGTCGCCCTGCAAGCCTTTATTTTCATGATGTTGACCCTGGTGTACGTGGGTCAAGCCCATGACGCGCACTGATTGACATCTTTCCCCAGAGTTTCCCTTTCCCTTTAACCATTAACTTTATCCTCAGGAGCTATAAATGGAACACGTACTCGGCTTTGTTGCACTCGCTGCCGGTCTTATCATTGGTCTGGGCGCTGTTGGCGCTTGTATCGGCATCGGCATCATGGGCAGCAAGTACCTTGAGGCGGCAGCCCGCCAACCCGAGCTGATGAACGAATTGCAAACCAAGATGTTCCTGCTGGCCGGTCTGATCGACGCGGCTTTCCTGATCGGCGTCGGTATCGCGATGATGTTCGCGTTTGCCAACCCGTTCGTGCTGAAGTAATCGGCGGCTTTTTTACCCAACTGACTGAAAGGGTGTTGCTGTGAGTATCAACGCAACCCTGTTCGTCCAAGCCATCGTTTTCGCGATCCTGGTGTGGTTCACGATGAAATTCGTGTGGCCGCCCATCGCTACCGCGCTGGACGAACGTGCCAAGAAAATCTCTGACGGTCTCGCTGCCGCCGACCGGGCTAAAGCCGAACTCTCATCTGCCAACAAGCGGGTGGAGGACGAGTTGGTCAAATCGCGCACCGAGAACGCTGCCCGTTTGGCTGACGCCGAGCGGCGAGCCCTTGCCATCATTGAAGAGGCGAAGGCGCGCGCGGCAGACGAGGGCGGCAAAATTGTGGCTGCCGCCAAGGCAGAAGCCGAGCAGCAGACCGTCAAGGCGCGTGAAGCCCTGCGTGAGCAGGTAGCCGCACTAGCGGTCAAGGGTGCCGAGCAGATCCTGCGCCGAGAAGTCAATGCCAGCGTGCATGCCGACTTGCTGGGCCGCTTGAAGACTGAGCTGTAAGAGGACAACCATGGCCGAACTCGCCACCATTGCCCGTCCTTACGCTGAGGCCCTTTTCAAGGCCACCTCGGCAGACCTCGCAGCCGCGTCGGTCTGGGTCGAAGCCCTGAAGGACATCGCCGGCAATGCGCAACTGCAGCAATTTGCCGACAGCCCGAACGTGACCGTTGCGCAGGTCTATGACTTGATCATCGGTGTCGCCAAGGTCGCGATGCCGGACATGGCGCAGAACTTCTTGCGCACCGTGATTGAGAACGGCCGCTTGAGTGTCCTGCCGGAGATCGCGGTTCAGTTTAGGGCACTCAAAAACGCCCAGAGTGGCTCGTCCGATGCCGTGGTGCACAGCGCTTTTGCCATCGACAGCGCTGCTTTGGCTGAGCTCGGCAGCACGCTGGAAAAGCGGTTTGCGCGAAAGCTCAATCTGTCTGTCGAACTGCAGCCCGAGTTGATCGGCGGCATTCGTGTGGTGGTGGGGGACGAGGTCCTTGACTGTTCGGTCAAAGCCCGTCTGGAACAAATGAAAGTGGCATTGACAGCCTGAGGCCCAAAGCCCGGATTGCCAGCCCAACTAAAGAAAGAAGGAAAGAGTCATGCAACTCAATCCCGCAGAAATCTCTGAACTGATCAAGAGCCGGATCGAAGGCCTGTCCGCCAGTGCCAATGTCCGCAACCAGGGCACGGTCGTGTCCGTGACCGACGGCATCTGCCGCATCCACGGCTTGTCCGACGTGATGCAGGGCGAAATGCTGGAATTCCCTGCCGGTAGCGACGGTATGCCCACCTACGGCCTCGCACTCAACCTGGAGCGCGACTCGGTCGGTGCTGTGGTGCTCGGTGCCTACGAACACATTTCGGAAGGCGACACCGTCAAATGCACGGGCCGTATTCTTGAAGTACCCGTGGGCCCAGAGCTCAAAGGCCGCGTGGTGAACGCACTTGGCCAGCCGATCGACGGCAAAGGCCCGATCAATGCCAAAATGACCGACGTGATCGAAAAGGTCGCACCTGGCGTGATTGCGCGCGAGTCGGTGAGCCAGCCGATGCAGACCGGCCTCAAGTCGATTGACTCCATGGTGCCTGTGGGCCGTGGTCAACGCGAGCTGATCATTGGTGACCGGCAGACCGGCAAGACTGCGGTCGCCATTGACGCCATCATCAACCAAAAGGGTCAGAACATGACCTGCGTTTATGTCGCGATTGGCCAAAAGGCCTCCAGCGTCAAAAACGTGGTGCGCTCGCTGGAACAGGCTGGCGCCATGGAATACACCATTGTGGTGGCTGCCACCGCATCCGAGTCCGCCGCCATGCAGTACGTCAGCGCCTATTCGGGTTGCACCATGGGCGAGTATTTCCGTGACCGTGGTGAAGACGCGCTGATCGTGTATGACGACCTGTCTAAGCAAGCCGTGGCCTACCGCCAGGTGTCCTTGTTGCTGCGTCGCCCGCCAGGCCGCGAAGCCTACCCGGGCGATGTGTTCTATTTGCACAGCCGTTTGCTGGAGCGCGCCGCCCGTGTCAATGCCGATTATGTCGAGGCCTTCACCAAAGGCGCCGTCAAAGGCAAAACTGGTTCGTTGACCGCGCTGCCGATTATTGAGACCCAGGCTGGCGACGTCTCCGCCTTCGTGCCCACCAACGTGATCTCGATCACCGACGGCCAGATCTTCTTGGAGACTTCGCTGTTCAACGCGGGTATTCGGCCCGCCATCAACGCGGGCATCTCGGTGTCCCGCGTCGGTGGTGCTGCGCAGACCAAGCTGATCAAAAACCTCTCTGGCGGTATCCGGACCGACCTGGCTCAGTACCGTGAGTTGGCGGCATTTGCCCAGTTTGCCTCCGATCTGGATGAAGCCACACGCAAGCAGCTTGACCGCGGTGCCCGCGTGACTGAGCTGCTCAAGCAGGCCCAGTACAGCCCGCTGTCTGTGTCGCTGATGGGTTCCACCCTGTTTGCGGTCAATAAGGGCTTCCTCGATGACATCGCTGTCAACAAGGTATTGGCGTTTGAGCACGGCTTGCATGCTCACCTCAAGGACAAGCATGCCGCGCTGCTGGCCAAGCTCGAAGCCGCCAAGGCCATGGACAAGGACGCTGAGGCTGAATTGAACACCGCCATCGCTGCCTTCAAAAAGTCTTTCGCCTGAAAGCCCCCTGAAGTAACAGCGAAGGAGCCTTTTTATGGCAACAGGCAAGGAAATACGCGGCAAGATCAAAAACTTCGAGAGCACGAAGAAGATCACCAAGGCCATGGAGATGATCTCTGTGTCCAAGATGCGCAAAGCACAGGAGCGCATGCGGGCAGCACGCCCGTATGCGGAAAAGGTGCGAAACATCGCCGCCAATCTGGGTAAGGCTAACCCTGAGTACGTGCATGCCTTCATGAAGGCCAACGACGCACGGGTAGCTGGCATGATTGTGGTTACCACTGACAAGGGCCTGTGCGGTGGTCTTAACACCAACGTGCTGCGGGTTGTCACCCACAAGTTGCGCGAAATGCAGGCAGCCGGTGTGGCCGTCCAAGCGGTGGCCATTGGCAATAAGGGCTTTGGCTTCTTGAACCGCATTGGCGCCAAGGTGGTGTCGCATGTGACGCAGTTGGGTGACAAGCCGCACTTGGAGCGTCTGATCGGTCCCGTGAAGGTTTTGCTCGACGCCTACGGACGCGGCGAGATCAATGCGGTTTATCTGTCATACACACGTTTCATCAACACCATGAAACAAGAAGTGGTGCTGGAACAGCTGTTGCCCTTGTCAGCCGAGAAGATGCAGGCGGATTCCAACGCCAGCGAGACCGCCGCCGGCACCAAACATGGCTGGGACTACATCTATGAGCCCGATGCCCAGGCGGTGATCGACGACCTTCTGGTGCGCTATGTTGAGGCATTGGTGTACCAGGCCGTGGCCGAAAACATGGCGTCTGAGCACGCGGCCCGCATGGTGGCCATGAAAGCCGCTACCGACAATGCGGGCAACGTGATCGGCGAATTGAAGCTGATCTACAACAAAACCCGTCAAGCAGCGATCACCAAGGAATTGTCCGAGATCGTCTCAGGCGCTGCGGCGATTGGGGCTTAGGCCCCGTTCACCTTGCAGCTCGCAAGATTTAAATTTATTGGAGCAAACAAAATGGCTCAAGCCCAAGGAAAAATTGTTCAGTGTATTGGCGCGGTGGTTGACGTGGAATTCCCACGAGATCAAATGCCCAAGATTTACGACGCCCTCAAACTCGAAGGCTCGACACTGACTCTGGAAGTTCAGCAGCAGCTCGGCGACGGCATCGTGCGCACCATTGCGCTCGGTTCGTCAGACGGCTTGCGCCGCGGGCTGATGGTCAGCAATACCGCTGAGCCGATCATGGTGCCCGTCGGGACCGCCACCCTTGGCCGAATCATGGATGTGCTGGGCGCACCGATCGACGAGCGTGGCCCCGTCAACGCGGTAAAGCACATGTCGATCCACCGCAAGGCGCCCGCCTATGACGACCTCAGCCCGTCGCAGGAACTGCTGGAAACCGGCATCAAGGTGATTGACCTGGTGTGCCCATTCGCCAAAGGCGGCAAAGTCGGCTTGTTCGGTGGTGCCGGCGTGGGCAAGACTGTGAACATGATGGAGTTGATCAACAACATTGCCAAGGCCCACTCTGGTCTGTCGGTGTTTGCCGGCGTCGGTGAGCGTACCCGTGAGGGCAACGACTTCTACCACGAGATGGCCGACTCTGGCGTGGTTAACCTTGAAAAGCTCGAAGAGTCCAAGGTAGCCATGGTCTATGGTCAGATGAATGAGCCCCCGGGTAACCGTTTGCGCGTGGCCCTGACCGGACTGACCATTGCTGAGTCGTTCCGCGACGAAGGTCGTGATGTGCTGTTCTTTGTGGACAACATCTACCGCTATACCTTGGCCGGTACTGAAGTGTCGGCGCTGCTGGGCCGGATGCCTTCCGCTGTGGGCTACCAGCCTACCCTGGCCGAAGAAATGGGTCGCCTCCAAGAACGTATTACCTCCACCAAGGTCGGCTCCATCACTTCGATCCAGGCGGTTTATGTGCCTGCCGACGACTTGACCGACCCTTCGCCTGCCACCACCTTTGCCCACCTGGACTCCACCGTGGTGCTGAGCCGTGACATTGCCTCGCTGGGCATTTACCCCGCCGTGGACCCGCTGGACTCGACCAGTCGCCAGCTGGACCCGAATGTGGTTGGCGAAGACCACTACAACACGGCACGTTCAGTGCAGGGCACGCTGCAGCGCTACAAGGAACTGCGCGACATCATCGCTATTCTCGGCATGGACGAACTCGCCCCCGAAGACAAGCTGACCGTGGCCCGTGCCCGCAAGATTCAGCGTTTCTTGAGCCAGCCTTTCCACGTGGCTGAAGTGTTTACCGGCTCCCCCGGCAAGTACGTCAGCTTGGCTGAGACCATTCGCGGCTTCAAGATGATTGTGGCCGGTGAGTGCGACCATTTGCCTGAGCAGGCGTTCTACATGGTTGGCACGATCGACGAAGCGTTCGAAAAAGCCAAGAAAATCTAAAGGACGGCGCGAATGAACACCATCCACGTCGATGTGGTCAGCGCAGAAGAGTCCATCTTCTCGGGCGAGGCACGCTTTGTCGCATTGCCCGGCGAGGCGGGCGAACTGGGCATCTACCCGCGCCACACGCCACTGATCTCGCGCATCAAGGCGGGCTCGGTGCGCATTGAAATGGCCGACGGCAGCGAGGAGTTCGTGTTCGTCGCCGGCGGCATTTTGGAAGTCCAGCCTGATTGTGTGACCGTGCTGTCCGACACCGCCATTCGCGGCAAGGACCTGGACGACGAGAAAGCCAATGCCGCCAAACTGGCCGCGCAAGAAGCGGTCAAGAATGCCAAGACCGAGCTCGATTTGGCTCGGGCGACGTCCGAGCTGGCTGTCATGGCTGCGCAGATCGCCGCGTTGCGCAAATACCGTCAGAAAAAATAAGACCGGTATCAGCCCAGATGGGGCTGGTCGGGCAGTTCGTTGGGGTTGTTGGCGCCGGCTTCCAGGGCAAAGTGTTGCTGAAGCAGCGCTGACACCTGCTCGATCGCTCGCGTCAGGCCGGTCTCGAAGTCCCCCTCGGCAAACGCAGCCCCCATCCGCGACACCACGCTTTGCCACACCTCGCCCGGAACACGTTCGCTCAGTCCCCGGTCTGCCAAGACCTCGATGCGACGCTCTGCCAGCAACAGGTAGATCAGTACCCCATTGTTCTGCGCTGTGTCCCAGACCCGTAGCTTGCCAAACTGTGAAATTGCCCGTTGGCGAATGAGTTGCGCCAATGGCGCGTCGTGCCAGAGGTAGCTCAGTGGCAGGCCAGCCTCCACCATGACGCGGATTTCGCCAGAATGCTGCTCTTCGCTGGCGCTCACCTGTTGCGCAAGGCGCGACAGCAGGGCTTCAGGCAGGCTGTTTCGGGCTAAGGTGGCCTCGCGCCAACGGTGCTTCAACAGCAGTGACAGGCGGGCCATCATTACCAACGCCCCGAGGCGCCGCCGCCTCCAAAATCACCACCTCCGCCCGAACGCATGCCACCCACCGAGCTGCCTCCGAGGCCACCACCACGGCCACCCGCTGACCAGCCGCCGGGGCCGCCCCCGCCACGACGCCAGCCTTGTGACTTGATAGCGCTACTGGCACCCGAGACCAAAGTCAGCACCATGGCCAGCAAGGACGCCAGGAGCGCCAGAATAAGGCTGGCTGTACCCAGATAAACGACAAAGCCCATCAGTCCGCCGGTCGCTATAGCGCCAGGTAAGGCGCCAAGCGTTCGGCGTGCCATTGAACCCAACACCGGCATAGCGACGAAGAGGAAAATTAGCAAATCCATCCATTGAAAGCTATCACCGGAGCGTTCTTTTGAAGGCGTGGGCAGAGGCAGTTTCTCACCTGTAACATGCGCCATCAGTTGGTCCACGCCGGCGTTAAGACCGCCCAGATAGTCGGCTTGTTTAAAGGCTGGCGTAATGGCGGTGTCGATGATGCGCATGGCGGCCAAGTCGGGGATCGCCCCTTCAAGGGTCTTGGCGACTTCAATCCGGACCTTACGGTCGTTAAGGGCCACAACCAGCAGCAGTCCATCGCCAATATCGCGGCGCCCGATCTTCCAGGTGTTGGCAACCCGGTTGGCGTAGCTGGCGATATCCTCAGGCTGGGTGGACGGCACCATCAGCACCACGATCTGGGTGCCGCGTAGCTGCTCAAAGGCGGCGAGCTTAAGCGCCATCTGCTGCTGCGCCTGAGCCGACAGGGTCGCTGTGGTGTCGACCACATGGCCGCTGAGCACCGGCACGGTCAATTGAGCCCAAGCCGGCGAGACCGCCAGCAGACAGAGCAGCGACAGGGCCAAAGCCCATCCCGCGAGCCAGTGAGTCTGACGCCTAAAACCAAGCAGAGTCAGTAGCCGCAAGGGGCCTACCTCTTGGTGAAATCAACCACCGGCGGCACGCTGATGGTGGCTTCATTCGCTACCGTAAACGCCGGCTTGGGTGGGTAGCTGAATACCATCGCCGTCAGGTTGCTTGGGAAGCTGCGAGCCAGAACGTTGTAGGCCTGCACCGCCTGGATATAACGGTTACGCGCCACCGTGACCCGGTTCTCGGTGCCTTCCAACTGCACCCGAAGGTCTCGAAAGCCCTCATTGGCCTTCAGGCTCGGGTACTGCTCTGACACCACCATCAAGCGGCTCAGGGCCGAACCGAGTTCGCCCTGCACGGCCTGAAACTTCTGAAATGAGGACGGGTCGTTCAGGGTATCGGGGGTCACCTGGATCGAGGTGGCCTTGGCTCTCGCCTCAATCACCCGGGTCAGGGTCTCTTGCTCAAAGGCAGCCTCGCCCTTCACGGTAGCCACAATATTGGGGACCAGGTCGGCTCGCCGCTGGTACTGGTTCAGTACCTCGCTCCAAGCCGATTTGGTCTGCTCATCGAGCCGCTGAAAATCGTTATAGCCGCAGCCCGCCAAGCCGAACATCGCGGCGAGGAGCAAAAACCAACGTGTCATGACGCACTCCATAGCATTGAACCGGAAGTTAGCATACACCGGACGGCATAAACTTGCGCCAGCGTAAGGCGATGCCTTATTGGCCCCGCGGTGGCGCCCAAGGCCGGGCGAAAATATTGAGATGTATCCTGGGCCAGTTGGACCAGTAAATCGGACTCCAACTCTTATCCACATTGGCTTTTCAGCTATGAACTATATAGCGCCGCACTGGCTGCCAGGCGGCAACCTCCAAACCATCTGGCCGGCGCTCTGCGCGCAGCGCGTGGTCGGTGAGCCGGTGCGCTACCAGCGCGAGCGCTGGACGGCCCCGGACGGCGATTTTGTTGATGTGGACTGGCTCAATACGCCGGCTGCCGAGACCCTGCTGGTGCTGTTCCATGGTCTTGAAGGCTCATCGCGAAGCCATTACGCCGAAGCCTTTGCCGGATATGCCCGTGCCCGTGGTTTTGCCTACGCGGTGCCGCACTTTCGCGGCTGTAGTGGCGAACTCAACCTGGGCCCGCGGGCCTACCACTCCGGCGATTTTGAAGAAATCGCCTGGATTCTGGCGCGTCTTCGCCAACAACACACCGGCCCAATCTTTGCTGTCGGCATGTCGCTGGGGGGTAATGCCCTGCTGCGGTGGGCCGAAGAAATGGGCGAGCAGGCCGCCCGGGTGGTGCAGGCGGTAGCCAGCGTGTCAGCGCCGATTGATTTGGCTGCCAGCGGCTGGGCCATTGGGCGAGGTTTTAACCGGCAGGTCTACACCCGCATGTTCCTGAACACCATGAAACCCAAGGCCCTGCGCAAACTGGCCCAATACCCGGGCTTGTTTGACGCCACAGCGCTGCGTGCGGCGCGCGACCTGTATGAGTTTGACAACCTTTTCACCGCGCCGCTGCACGGTTTTCAAAATACCGACGACTACTGGGCACGCGCTTCGGCCAAGCCGCATCTGAACAGCATCAGGGTGCCCACCCTGGTACTCAATGCCTTGAATGACCCCTTTGTGCCTGCCTGGAGTTTGCCAGAGCAGCAGCAGGCCACACCGTGGGTTAAGCTGCTGCAACCGGCGCACGGTGGCCATCTTGGTTTTGCGCAGGGCCGTTGGCCCGGCCATGTTCATCAGCTGCCCGAAACCGTCGGCGCTTGGCTGGCAGATCAACTTTCCTTGTGATGGCACCGCACCATGGACGATATCGTCAAACAGGCTCTCGCCAAATGGCCCAACGTACCAGACTGCTACGGCTGGCTCGGTCTCGATGCCCGCGGTCATTGGTACATGCGTGACGACCGGGCCCAAGCACTGGGACCCTTTGCGGCTGGCAGCCCGCAAAGCAAGGGCTCCCAATTGCGGCATGAGAGGCTGATTGATTTCATCGGCCGCAATTACCAGGCGGACCCGTCGGGACAGTGGTATTTTCAAAATGGACCGCAGCGCGTCTTTGTCGAACTGGAAGCCACGCCCCTGATCTGGCGTGTCGAGACCGATGCGTCGGTGCACGACCACACCGGTCGGCCGGCACGGGTGCAGCGTTGCCTGTTAGACGAGCGGGGCCGCCTTTATCTCGAGACTGACACTGGTTTTGGATTGGTCCATACCATGGACATGGGGCAGGCGGCGGATGCGGTTGAGGCCGGACTGTGGGTGCCGCAGGACGTCTTTGCCCCCGATTTGCCGGCACGCTATCGCTACTGCCCTAGCCCGAATTTGATACAAAAAAAGTAGCTAATCTTTATATTTGACGGGGCCTAGAGGCCAAAAAGACATAAAAAAGCCGGCTTCAAACCGGCTTTTTGCTGGCGCTGTGTGCGGCGCTTTACTTGGCCGGCTCAGCAGCTGGGGCGGCCTTGGGCTCGTCGAACTTACCCCCGCTGCCGTTGGCCATATAAACAACGGCCCGGCCGATTTCAAGTGCTTCAAGGTCTCCACCGCCTTGGGCGCCCATGGCACCTTTGCCCTTAACGGCCGAAGTCAGCAAGGCCTCGTAGCCGGTCTTGACGCGCGGTGCCCAAGCCGCAACATCGCCAAACTTGGGCGCGCCGGCTGCACCGGACGTGTGACAAGCAGAGCACTGAGCCTTGAACACTTCTTCACCGGTCTTGAGCTGGCGATTGGCATCGCGTATATCTACGACGCCGATTTTTTGAATACGTTCAGCAATGGCCTTTTCCATATTGACAGCGCCAGCCGCGGGCTTTTTGTCAGAGGTGACAAAGTAGACCAAGCCGATGATGGCGAAGACCGGCACCACAAACGAGTAGAAAACTGCCAGCAACAGCTGCTTTGGGTTTTTGACGGGACCGGTATGGTCCTCTTCGTGCACGTTGGCTTGGCTGGTGTCGCTCATGGTGTCCTCAAAAAACTGCTAGCCGAAATCAGGCTCTGATTATAGCCGCCACCCCTCTGAAAGCACCTACAATCAAAAGCTGGAGTTGCGGCTGTAGCTCAGTGGATCGAGTATTGGCCACCGAAGGCTATGGTCATCCAGGCCGCAGGCGAAAATTTGAGTATTGGTCTTTTTTAGAGTTGCGGCTGTAGCTCAGTGGATAGAGTATTGGCCTCCGAAGCCAAGGGTCGTGGGTTCGATCCCCGCCAGCCGCACCAATCAAGGCTTTGCCTGTGAGTGATCATTCACATTGCTGTTTGGTTGCCAACCGAAAATGCGTCAACAGGACGCTGCCGTGGCACAGCCATGGCACAGCACGCAGGCGGGGCAATGGTCACCATCGTCGCCATCCAACTGTCTGTGCCCTGGGTATGCAACTTGTGCCCGGCACCGCTGAGGAATGCCCGGGTTTTCGGTCTCCGTGACCATTGCCTCGGCTGAGCGATGTGGCCGAAGCAGTTTCCGACAAATACGTGCAATGGCCCGGCTACATCTGCGAGGTGGTGCTCGAGAACATCGGAGTACAGCGCAATCCGGTGGTGGATGAGGGGGCGACTTGCTTGCTAGCAGCGGGGCCCGTTGATCTACGCCATCGTTGTGCGCCAGAGTCGTGGCCGGGGTATTGATTTGCCTATGGCCCACTTTCCGATAGCTGGGCACGCCTCGGGACGGCGGGGCTGTCGACGCTTTATGGCTTCTTTGCTGACACAATGCAGATAGAAAAAGGACATAATTAAGCTGATGGCAGATACAATGTGGTCACATTTACTGGAGGCCCAATATGTCTGTTGCTGTTCGCGAACTCAAGGCCAGCCTCTCGCGGGTGCTTTCGCGCGCCCAGCATGGCGAAATCATCGAGGTGACCTCGCACAACAAGCCCATCGCCCGCATCATCGGTATTCCTGAGCAAACCGAGGACGGACTGCGCAGGCTTATCGCCAGCGGCGCCGTGTCCTGGCGTGGTGGCAAGCCTCGGCACGAGTTGCCGGTGCAGGTTACATCACGCGGAGCGTCCGTCAGTCAAATGGCGCTGGAGGACCGTCGGTGATCCTGTTCTGCGACACCTCTGCACTGGTAAAGCTCTACATCCTCGAGGATTCGAGCCGCGAAATGCAGACTCTGGCTGGCGCGGCCAGCGCGATCGCGGTCTGTCGGATTGCATGGGCAGAGATGATGGCTGCCCTGGCGCGTCGCGACCGCGAATTCCCCAACGACGCCGTTGCGATCGAAATGGTCCGAAAACGCCTGAGAACTGACTGGCCGAGGTATGTGGTCGTTGAGGTAACTCAAGCGCTCGTGGAACTGGCCGGTGAGTATGCCGACACTTTCGCCTTGCGCGGTTACGACAGCGTGCAACTCGCGGCCGCGCGGACTTTGCAGGACATGGCGGGGGAGGAAGTTCAATTTGCCTGCTTCGACATCCGCATGGGCAAAGCGGCGCGGATGCTCGGGATGCCAGGTTCCACCTGATTGGGCAGTCGGAAGCCACATGGGCGCCAGGACGTGAAGAGCCTACCCGTCCGCTCTGGCTCGGCGTCTGGACGGGAGCACAGCGCACGGCCATCACCGATACCTTCCTTGACTGACAAAAAGCCACCAAATATTGGTCTTTGCTGCGATCGCAGATTTATTGTTCTCTAAGGCAGACAATTCCAACTTTAGAAAAATTCGAAACCAGTTGTATGAATAGCACCCCTGCGCTCTCCTTCACTGCCCTCATGCAACAGGCGCACCCCGGCTTGCTGATGAATCTCACTCCCGACCCGGAGCAGGCCCGCCATGCGCCCAATAAGACCGCACGCCAAGTAAAGTCCGGTCATTACGTTGAGGTACGCCCGACCTCACTGCCCGCGCCCCGCTACGTCATTCACAGCCAAGCCATGTTTCAGGCATTGGGGTTGGCAGACAAGGTCGCCAGTGACCCTGCTTTTATGCAGTTCTTCACGGGTGATCTGGACTCAGGCGTGGAGGCAGCCAACGCCGACAGCTTGTCTACTGCCTTGCGCCCCAAAGGCTGGGCGACCGGCTACGCACTCAGCATTTACGGGCAGGAAATGGTGAACAACTGCCCTTTCAGAACCGGCAATGGCTACGGCGACGGACGCGCCATTTCAGTGCTGGAGGTGCTGCTTGCCGATGGGCAGCATTGGGAGTTCCAGCTCAAGGGCGGTGGCACCACCCCATATTGCCGCGGTGGTGACGGCCGTGCCGTGCTGCGCTCCAGCATCCGTGAATTTTTGGCCTCGGAAGCCATGGCGGCCCTGCGAGTGCCAAGCGCGCGGGCCCTGTGCCTCTTTGCCTCGGGCAGTGAAACGGTGACACGTCCTTGGTATTCACCAGGTGCCAAAACCGAGGAGCCCGACCGCATGGTGGTCGAGCCGGCGGCTATCACTACCCGTGCAGCCCCTTCTTTCTTACGGGTCGGTCAAGTCGAATTGTTTGGTCGGCGGGCCAGGCACACCGCACACCCGCGTGCGCTGGCCGAGCTGGAGGCGATTTTTCTGCATGCACTCGACCGCGAATATCCAGACTTGGCCGCCGCCCTGCAGGGCCCTGAGGTCACGCTAGCGGACAAAGTTGTCGCCATGGCACGTGAGTTTGGTGTGCGTTTGTCGCATTTGGTGGCCCACTGGATTCGCGTGGGGTACTGCCAAGGCAACTTCAACAGCGACAACTGTGCATTGGGGGGGCGCACGCTGGACTACGGTCCCTTTGGTTTCATGGAAGCCTATGACCCCGCGTTTCAAATGTGGATTGGTGGCGGGGAGCATTTCGCGTTTATGAACCAGCCCAAGGCTGCAATGGTCAATTTCAAGATGTTCTGCATCGCCATGGCCCCCTTACTGGGACAGGACACCCGCGCCATTGAGGCCATGGACGCGGTGATGCAGGCGCTGCCGGACCGCATGACGGAGACTTTGCACGCCATGTGGGCACAAAAAATGGGCTTGATCGAATTTCGTGCGGAGTTATTTGCCGAGTTGCACACCCTCATGGCACAAACCCCGGTGGACTACACGATCTTCTGGCGGGAACTGTCCAACCTACCCAAGCAGGTGGCGGACTTGCGTCCCTGCTTTTACGCCAACCGTGGGGCTTATGGCCAAGACCCAGCGGTGATGGAGGCTCGCTGGGGCGCGTGGCTGCATAAGTGGCACGCGGCATTAATGCAAGAAGGACGTGATCCCTTGGCGGTGTCGGTGGCCATGAAGCAGGTCAACCCCAAGTACATCGCAAGGGAGTGGATGCTGGTAGAGGCCTACCGCAGCGCCACGGACGCTGGGGACTTCACGCTGGTGCGGCGCCTGCACGCCTTGCTGGCAGACCCCTACAGCGAACAGTCGCCAGAACTCGCCGCGCTGTACTACACCAAGAAGCGGGATGAGTACTTTGACTTAGGCGGTACCTCGCACTGCAGTTGCTCGTCGTAGAACAGGGTTTATTGCGAACCGACCCTCCAACCAACCCTCAGAAGTCAGCCCCTTGCTCAATCTCGGCCCCTACAAAACCCTTTTCTCTGACCGCGAACTCAAGCGCATAGTGTTGGCCTCCATCCTGCCGCGCCTGCCGGCGGGCATCAATGGCCTGTCGCTGACTTTGATGTTGCAATCGCTTTACGGCTCGTTTTCCATCGGTGGCAGCGTCAGCGCCGCCTACTTGATCGCCTTGGGCGTGGCGTCGCCTTTGTTAGGGCGATTCGTGGACCAGCGTGGCCCTCGTGCGGCCATGCTGCCGTTTGGTATTGCGCACGCCATTGCCTTAGTGCTGCTGGTGATTGCCGCGCTACAGCGGGTATCGCCGTCGCTCCTGATGGTGTTTGCGCTGTTAGCCGGGATGACGTTTCCCCCGGTATCGATGACCGTGCGTGCGATGTGGCGCAAGTCGAAATTGCCCGACGCCACGAAGCAGCTGGGGTTTGGGCTGGAGGGTGTGATCATGGAAACCATTTTTGTGTGCGGCCCCTTGATCGTCAGCTTCTTTCTGTTTTTTGAGGCCCCCGCCGTTGCATTACTGTTTTCTGCCTGCGCCACCTTGCTGGGCATTGTGCTGTTTGCGCGCTCGGGTGCGCTTGAGCGCTGGGGTGAGGTCGAACTGGGTGAGCGTCATTGGCTGGGGCCACTCAAGCTCTTGGGCGTGCGCCGTGCCTTGGTCGTCTCCATGCTGTTGGGGGCTAGTTTTGGCTTGCAGGAAATCGGCATGATGGCCGCGGCTAAAACGGCTGGCAGCCAGGCTGCTGTGGGCTGGCTGTACGCTGCCTACTCCGTCCCGTCTGCGATCGCCGGCTTGATGTACGGCACGCGCCAGTTTTCCTGGTCGCTCAACCGCCAAATGGCCTTGGGGCATGTGTGGATCGCCGTGCTGAGTTTGCTGCTGACCCAAGTGTCCTCGCTGTGGGTGTTTGCGCTAGGCTGTGCGGTGTGTGGCATGGCGGTTGGGCCGGCCATTACTGCGAGCCAGATGCAGTTAGGCAAATTGACCACGGTCGAGTACACGACCGAGGCTTTCACTTGGAGCATGACCCTGTTTATGGTGGCACTAGGCGCAGCATTTGCCTGCGGCGGCTGGCTCGTGGAGACCTATGGGGTGGGTGCGCCCATGTTCTGCGCAGCTTGTACTGCAGGTTTGGGTGCATTGATGTGTATGCGGGTGCCAGAAACATTTGCGACACCAGCGAACAGCTAGAACCTTCGCCCCCGGAAATGTTGTGACGCCCAGCGTCGTCGGCTCAGGCAGCGTCGAGGCCGCGTAAGCTTCCCGCATCGAGTTCGGTCAGCAGAACGCCCAGGGCCTGCGCGTTCTGCGCGTCGGTGGCGCTGTCCAACGCATCCTGTAGCACATCGCGAATATGGTCGCTCGTAACAAGTTCCATATCCCAGTCGGGGAACAGGCGCTCACGGACATCTTCCACCTCGCTCAGCAGCACGATGCTGTCATGGCGGCGGTCGGTGCGCAACCGAGCCATCAGCGCCATGACGTTGTCGCGCGGGCCTTCTAGCCACTGGAAAAAGATGCCGCTGCCGAAGACCAACATGCCCGTCACGCCATGCTCAGGGTTCCAGCGGCGCGCGGTGGCGATGATGCGCTGTACAGCGGCTTCGTCCACGTCAGGCGTGGCGCGGCTGCAATAAACCACGTTGTAAAGCGCCGGGAAGGCGGGGCCGAAACCTGGCTCGTCGCCATAGAGATGAAGAATTGAGGTCATGTATAAATCCTTGGGCGGAGTATGCGGCACAAATCAACCGCGCGTCTGCTGCCTCGGGCGTGAGACTGAGATCAGACGGCGACCAGGCTAGTTGCCAGCGCAGGAACAACAGGATCGGTCCCTTGTCAATCGGCTTGGTGAAATCAGACCAACGCCAGAGAATCTTATCAAGAGGGATTTCCATACGCAGGTCCCTAATGAGAAGTGGCTGACCGATATGACGAAATTCCATACCCCGGCTGGGAAGCTAAAACTATCGCCCATGGTCGACTGCCTCGATGAATTGGTGGCCAGATGGACGATTGGCACACGCCCGGGTGCCGAGCTGGTGAATACGATGGTGGATGGAGCTATTGAGGCGGTAGCCAAGTTCGAAAATCGGCCCGTCATTCACTCGGATCCAGGCGCCCAATATCGATGGCCCGGCTGCCTCTCACGGATACACAACGCCACGCTAATTCGATCGACGCCGGGTCACACAAAACTTGGGACGCCTACTCGCTTTTTCAGCCTCGCAGGACCTGTAAGGCGAGTTCGTACGTGGCCGCGTGGTATCGGGCATAACCGGTGCAGCGGCATACGTGGGCGCCAAGAGCATCCTCGATGGCCTCGTCCAGGCGCTCCACCGGCACCGGCTGTGCCTTCAGGCGCGCGAGCAGTGCCACTGTAGCCATCACAAAGCCTGGCGTGCAATAGCCGCATTGGAAGGAGAAGTGCGCCAGAAAAGCCTGCTGCACCAATGCCAGTCCGTTTGGGCCGGAAACGCCCTCTACAGTGTCGATCAACTGGCCGTCCAGTGCACTCACCGGCGTCACACAGGCCAGCAGGGGCTCTGCTAGGGCCGTGGGCGCACTGCGAGCCAGCACCGTACAAGCTTGGCACACGCCGAGGCCACAGCAAAACTTGGTGCCGGTCAGACCAAGATCCTCATGCAGAAAGTCGATGAGCTTTAGGTCTGGCGCCACCTCTCGACACAACGACCTGCCATTGATGCACAAGTTGATCACTAGATTAGGTGGGGTCGTAGGTGTCATATGCGAGAGCTTAAGGCGGCCTTGATCTGCTCGGCCGTGATCGGAAGGCTGCGAAACCGATGGCCCGTGGCATCGGCCACGGCATTGGCCACCGCTGGCGCGATGGGGCTGAGCGCAGCCTCGGCGATGCCGCGGCTACCGGGTTCGGTAGTGGACAAAAGGTGCAGTCGAAGGTGTTTTAAGGGCACGTCCGCCGACCGGGCCACGCTGTATCGGTGCAGGTTCCAGTCCCCTTCGCCAGCACCTCCAGCGAGCGGTGGCAATTGCTCCAACAAGGCGTATCCAATGCCCATGGCCACCGCGCCCTGCACCTGCCCTTCCAACAGATCGGGCTGCAGCACCCGCCCAGCCTCCAAGTAGGACTCCACAGCCACCACCTGGGCGGTACCGGTTGCCGAATCAATGCGTACTGCTACCAAAGCACCCGAGGGCGTGTAAAGGCTGCGTCCATAACGCGCAGACTCGAGCAGCGGCGGCTGGGTGTGCGTGCGGTAGTGGCTACGCCAGTGCGCCGCGCCAGCCAGCCGGGTGGCCAGACCGTCTAACGGTAGCGTTTCATGCCAGCCGTCCACTTGGTACTGGGCCTGCACCCAGCGCCCCTGGAAAACCGCATGTACCATGACTGCGACAGGCAGCTGCAAGACGTAGAGTCTTTGAGCCAGTTCGGCCAGGCTAAGCGGCCTCAACGCTGGTTGCCCAGGTACGTGCAGCAGGCCCGTCCGCCAAAGCGCCGTCCGGCGCAAGGCCTCCACCGGCTGCTCCCACAGGCTAGCGGCGGCGGGCAGCAAGGCGCTGTGCAAGAGCACCCGGGTAGCCTGCTCCACCACATGCACCTGGTGGTGTGCCGTTATGCAGGCACTGGAAGATAACGCAAACGACGCGGTCCAGCGCGGGTTGTCCCACTGTGGCTGCTTGGCCGGAAGTGTCAGGTCGAACCCCAGAGAAGCCTCAAAGTGCGAGGTCGCGCCCATTTCTACATTGGTCGCGTTGGAGCCTGCATGGCTGGCGGTGCTAATCGCCAGCACTGTCGCCGAGCCATTGCCCATATCTACACTGTTACTGCGCATCGTCAGCGCGCCATCGGGTCCGATGGCCACCTCGGCCATCACCCCGTCCACGCCCGTACCGTAGGCCTGGTTAGCCAGCGCAAAGCCAACCCCATAGAGCTTGCCGGCGGCGGCGGCTTGGGCCCGGGCGGCTGGCCGGTCTCGCCACAGTGCACTTGCAGCGGCTAGGCGGCAGATTTCCGCCAAGCCGATGGTCTGCGTCAGCGGCGCACCGGTAATGCTACGGTCGCCCTGACGAAGCGCGTTCTGGGCCCGCAGTTCGATCGGATCCCGGCCCAGGGCCTGGGCAGCTTCATCAATCAATGACTCTATCGCAAAGTGGGCCTGAGTGCCGCCAAAGCCGCGCATCGAACCTGCCAGCACACCCGCGGTGGGCAGCGTAACCGCATCAACTGCCGCGCAGTCAACGCGGTATGCGCCGGTCCCGCTGTAGGCCGCCAGTCGAGCCACATGCTGGCTGTAGTTCTCCAAGCCACCGGTGCGGAGCGTGAGCCGGCTCTCGATGGCCAGCAACTGGCCACGGCTGTCCAGTGCAATCCGTTGAATGGCCGTCGAATCCAGCTGCTTAAGGCCGACCTGGAATTGCTCGAAGCGGTCGTAGGCTAACCGCACCGCGCGCTGGCCCCGCTGCGAAGCATAGGCCGCTGCTAGCGCCAGCAGGAGCGGAAACATCGATATGTCGCGACCCCCGAAGCCGCCACCCGGGTAGCAGGCGTTCAGCTCGATCTGGCGCACCGGCAAGGTGCAACCCGTTGCCGAGAATAACTGCGCAATGCCAGCTATATCGCCGTTGGTGGACTGGGTGCTCATCACTAGGTGCAGGGTCTGCCGTGGGCTATCCAGCCAGGCCAGGCCTGCCTCAGGCTCCATGAACATCGGGTCCACCACCTGGGTGTCATACTGACCATCGACCACTCGGACGTCTGGCCGCTCGAAAACCCGCCCGATTTGGTCCCTAACCCGCAGCGCATCATCGTCCACTGCTGACGGATGGCTGGCCAACGGATCGGATGGACCCTGCCCAACACGCGAGAAGAGATCTTTCCCATTTTCTGCATAACGCGTTAATCGTGTGGCGTGCGATTCGGCCCAGGATGCAGCGGGGGTCATGACCGCATTCCCATATTGCACGACTTCGGCATTGAATTGCAGTAGGGCCTTCGCTTGTTTGAAAACATGGTGGTTGTCGAACAGCAGGATAGCCACAGGCTGGCCAAGATAGATCGGGCGGTGGCCCGGCATGACCAGTAAGCCACTGGGCCACGCCTCAGGAGATGAAAAGCCATAGGGTACTGCCACACCATCAGCCTTCAACCGATCTCCGGTGACCACGGTCAGGGGCTGCAGTTCGGCCGGCAGCATGGCCAATTTGATGCCTAGAAATGTGCGGCTGAAATCGGTGGCTCGCAACACCAGGGCTATGCATTCGCGACTAGGCCAGCCTGGCATGTCAGCTGCGCGGAAATCGCGTGCGTAGATTTTCTGTCCGGTGACCTTTGCCTCGCCCTCGATGCGGTGACGGGCCCGGCCCGGCCCGTCGCCCCAGCCAAGCCCGGCCTGCGGCGAGGCTGCCGCTGCCAGTCGGTTCTGTAGGAGCATTACGCCGGCAGCGCCGGCCATTCGAATGAAGCTGCGCCTGGAGAGTTCAAAGTAGGGTTTCAAGGAGCTGTCGTCAGTTGCAGAAATAGATCGTTCCAACTTAGTGATGTTCTGCATAACCCGCTCCCGTCCCCCTGATTAAGGCGAACCCGCAGGACAGTGGATTTATCGGCTAGTCTGGTGAACTCGGGCAGTTGTGCAAACTCCCGGCACATGTGTACATCGAAGAAGTCCTCTTCCATGGCCTTGCTAAGACAGGGCGAACCAAAGCTGACGGGAGTGGTCGCGCAGCATGGTCTAGAGAGAAAAGGGCGAACGGTCATTCATGCCCTTGGGGGAGTAAGGCGTAATCGGCGCTACAAGTTCAGTCCGCAGCACCACACTCGCCAACTGTTCCACGAAGTCGGTACTGCCGGTGTTCTCTACGTTAAGGCGCAGCAGTGAGGAGACTTTTTTCATGCTATGTATTTTGTAGCATCTGAGAGTTTTCTACAGGGCATAAATCGGGGATGCGGGGCTTCCCTAGCAAATCAATAATCGTTGCCGGGCAGAGTTTACCAACGAGGACGGTGGCTAGGCGCCAGCTATTTAAGACCGACGCACTGAGTAAGAAGGGAGCATGGGTAGAGACCGCCGACCGACATTTATACTGTCGTCATGGCATACACGATGGTGCAGTCTGCTTTTCAGCAAACGATTTTGGGCTGGTACACGATAGTGCTGGGACTGGCGCTTGGGGCCCTGAGTAGCGGCCCCAGCCACGGGGCGCCGGCTCCGGTATCGGTGATCCCCTCCTGCACTTTGATCGATACTGACTTCGACCTAGACGACTTGATGGCCATACCGCTGGTGATCGGCCACCGTCACGTGGCGGCGATCCTAGTGACTGAAGGTGTGGTCAAGGCCGACATCGGCGCAGCGGCGCTTGCGCGCCTCATTGCGGAGCCCCAGCAACGGCAGTTGCCGGTGATCATTGGCGCCGCGACGCAGGTACCAGACGTAGAGATCGACCGGCAATGGGGTCACTTTCTGCCCGACTCGCGCCGCATGATGCACCGCGGCCTAGGGCTGGGTCTGCCGGAGCTACGGCCCAACACGCCTGCCGGCGCGTTCAAGGGGCAGCTGGTGCAGGAGGCGCTGGCGCCCTGCGAGCAGGTGGACGTCCTGTTGCTCGGGCCGTATTCGAGCTTTGTTGTCTACAGCCCTTTGATTCGGCAGAAGATCGGCCAAGTGGTATTCATGGGCAAACGCGATACGGGCGAGGTGCCCCGTGTGCCGAACAAACCATCGTTCAATTGCGGCTACGACTTGGTAGCCTGCCGACAAGTCACGGCTGAGCAACTGCCCGGACTGCGCTACGCATTTGTGGACCTCCCGCGCACGCCGTATGACGCCAGCCCGCGCGGCCTTGAGCGACAGGTGTATGGACCTACCTCGGACATGGTAAGCGCCTTGGCACCGACCGGGTTGCCCAACACGCTTCGACAAGCGCTGACGGGCAATGTTCCCTTCGGCTCCTTGGGCGAGGCCGTGCCAGGCGCGGAATACTGGGCCATTGACTGCTGTCTGCGCCGTGATGGCAAGTCGCTAATGTGGGACCAGATGGCAGCGCTGTACCTGATTTATCCCGAGCTGTTCACAGAGGTGGGCGGCCCGGGGGGGCACTTCGAGACCTACTTGTCACCGCAGGCCATTCGCCAAGTTTGGACTGAAGCGACCAACCGCGCCGTTAAGATTTACCCTTAAGCTTGGGTGACCTGCTCGCATGTCGGCGCATTCATGCCCGTTGAACGTCAATGTGGTACAGACCCCATGGACATAAACCAAATCGCTCATTAACGGGTTTGGCAGACATATCCGCAAAGCGGTCAGCATCGTAGACCGCCCAAAGTGGGCCCAAGCCACCCAAAGGCATTGGGTTACCGTCCAGATGCGTCGCAACAATGAAGCGGTACTTGCGCGCGTCGTTTGCGCTAATCGCGATGTTGTAACCATCCGTGGCGCGCAATAGAAAGCGCGTTCCATCTGTCGCAGAGCCTGCAGCTCGAACAACGTCCGTAAGTAAGGGCCCAGACAACTTGTGCACTTTGCTGTCATATTCCAGTGTCGGTTTAATTTCGATTCTGGGCAATGCCGCAATGGCGGCAAAATCAAAAACAAAAGCCTTGTCAAACGAAATTTTTTGCTTCACCATCATCTGGTCTAGCGCCGTGTCCAATGCGCCCCTGTTTCCCTTTCCAATGGCGCCAGTGACCGTCAATAGCACCGGGGTGCGCAAGCTCTTTGGAGTTTGCTGGGCAAAAAGTTGAGATGGAAGGATGGAGGTTCCAACAGCAGTTACCGCTAAAAAGTCGCGCTTTTTCATGATTCACCCCTTCGGATTTGATGGTGATAAGGTTGCAGGTCATCTCGGTCGGGTAACAGTTCGCTTGTTACCCACGCAATTTCGAATGATCTTATCGGAAGCCTAACAATACTGCACTGGTAACTGCGCAATTTTTCTAGGCTGAATTGCCCCGGATTTTGAGGAGGCTGATTAGTTAAATTGAAACCGGAGTTTCGGTCTTCTCGGCAAGTTGCCGAAAGTAGTTTGCCTCAGCCTCGGCCGGGGGAATATACCTAATCGGCTCCAGCAGTCGGTGGTGGTTGAACCATGACACCCATTCAAGGGTGGCCAGTTCCAGTGACGCCTTAGTTTTGCAGGGCACACGGCGGTGGATCAATTCGGTCTTGGACAGCCCATTGATCGTTTCAGCCAGGGCGTTGTCGTAACTGTCACTACGACTGCCGACTGAGGGTTCTATGCCGGCTTGGACGACCCGCAGGATGGATGAAGCCGTTGACTGGCAGAGACGCGATGCGATCTCCAGGAGCAACATCGCATCGGCGAGAGGTCGAGCGTCAGTTCTGGATTCAGATTGCAACCGGCATCACAAGTGAGAAGGCCGCCGAAGCCGTTGGCGTGTCGCGGGAAGTCGGTTCTCGCTGGTTCCGGCATCGTGGCGGCATGCCATTATTCATGTCGAAACCTGTATCAGACAGGTATCTGTCGTTCGCGGAACGAGAAGAGATCGGAATCCTTCGGGCGCAAGATCTTGGTGTGCGGGAGATTGCTCGTCGCGTTGATGGCAGCCCCTCGACCGTATCACGGGAGCTGAATCGCAACGCTGCGACCCGCGGTGGCAAGCTCGAGTACCGTACGTCAGTCGCGCAGTGGAAGTCTGAGCTTATGGCCAGAGGCCCCAAGCCAGCGGTGATATATAAATCCTGCTGCGGAGTATGCGGTACAAATCAACCGCGCGTCTGCCGCCTCGGGCGTGAGACTGAGATCAGATGAAGGCAAGGGTCGTGGGTTCGATGCCCGCCAGCACAACGATGAGGTTTTTGCTGTGGCCGCCTTGCTGGGCGCTTATGGGTCTGCGCACTAAATCGTCATCCTGCAGGCCCACAATGCCACCATGCGCGCCACCCACCATGTCTACGTGATCGAGTTGTCCAAAGACGTCCTGTACGACGCCAAGTTCATGAAGTCCAATCCTGGGTACCTGCCGGGCATGCCCTGTGTTTACGTCGGAATGACGGGGCTGGACCCGGATGTCCGCTTTGACAACCACAAGGCCGGAATCCGCGCCAACAAGTACGCCAAGCGCTTTGGGCTTCGATTGATGACGGAACTGTTCGAGCACCTCAACCCCATGCCCTATGGCGACGCCCAGTACATGGAGGTGGACCTCGGCATCCGCTTGCGAGCCCAGGGCTTCGGTGTTTGGCAAAGTTAGCGTCCGTTCCTCTATTGCCCTACCGTGTGACTCTCTTTGGCAGCCACACTTATACTGTATGCATGAACAGCTCATTGATTTCGGCTACACCCATTCTGGCAGGTGACGGGGCACTGCCAGCCACCTTTTTGCGCGGCAGCGTCCAGGCCGGTTTCCCCTCACCAGCAGAAGACCTGGGCGCGCAGCGCATTGACCTGGCCCAGTTGCTGATCAAGCACAGCCAGGCCACCTACTTTTTGCGCGCCAGTGGCCACTCCATGACCGGGGCCGGCATCTTCGACAACGACATTCTGGTGGTGGACCGTGCCATCAAGCCGCGCAACACCCACATCGTGGTGGCTATCGTGGATGGGGACTTTACCGTCAAGCAGCTGTACCAACGCGCCGGGCGCGTCAAGCTCAAGGCCGCCAACCCAACCTACCCGGACATCACACCGAAGGACGGCCAGACGATCGAGATCTGGGGCGTGGTGACCAGTGCCATCAAGCAGTTCACGGTTTAGCGGACCAAGGTTGAGCGGCACAGCATTCAGCAATCAAGCTGTCATGGAGTCCCCTGGTGTACGCCCTGGTTGACGGCAACAACTTCTACGTCAGTTGCGAGCGCATCTTCCGGCCCAGCCTCAATGGGATTGCCGCCGTGGTGCTAAGCAACAACGATGGTTGCGCCATTGCCCGCAGTAACGAGGCCAAGGCGCTGGGCATCAAGATGGGCGCACCCTGGTTTCAGATCCGGCACCTGGTGGAATCCGACGGCCTGGTGGCACTCTCAGCCAATTTTGCCCTTTACGGCGACATCAGCGACCGCATGATGAGCCTGGCCGCCGGCTTAGGTCCCACCCAAGAGGTTTACAGCATCGACGAGTCCTTTATCGGCCTCGACGGGGTGCGTGGCGACCTGGTGGCACGCAGCCACAAGGTCCGTTCCCGCATCCTGCAATGGGTGGGCATTCCCTGCGGCATTGGCATTGGCGCTACCAAGACCCTGGCCAAGCTGGCTAACCACATTGCCAAAACGGCGGAGCGCAAGCCCGGCGTCTATCCGGATCACCTGGCCCAGGTGTGCAATCTGGCCGCCTTGGCCCCGTGCGAATTGCAGGTGGTGTTCGAGGCCACCGACGTCGGCGAAGTTTGGGGTATCGGGCGGCGCATCAGCCAGCAGCTGCGCGAAGGCGGCATCCAGACGGTGCAGGACCTGGTGCACATGGACCCGGCCACGGTTCGGCGAGCCTGGTCGGTGGTGCTGGAGCGCACCGTGCGCGAATTGCAAGGCATGCCCTGCATTGGCCTGGACGATGCACCACAGCCCAAGAAAGAGATTGCCTGCACCCGCTCCTTCGGCCACCCGGTGCTGGATCTGGCTGGATTGACCCAGGCCGTCACAGAGTTTGCCAGCCGGGCGGCGGAGAAGCTGCGCAAGCAGCACTCCTTGGCCTCAGAAGTCATGGTCTTCATCCGCACCAGCCCGTTCCGACAGGATGCGCAGTACAGCCGCTCGGTGGTGGTGCCGCTGGTGCGTCCGGCAGCGGATACCGGTGCCATCGTGCAGGCCGCCGTGCTGGGCTTGCGCGCCATCTACCGGGACGGCTTCAAGTACGCCAAGGCCGGGGTCATGCTGTTGGAACTGCAGCCGGACTCGGTGCGGCAAGGTGAGCTGGACTGGGGTGATACGGACAACGTAAGTGACTGTCTCAGTCTGGCGCAAGCGGACGACAAGACTCGACTCATGAGCGCGCTGGACAGCATCAACCAGCGTTTTGGCAAGGGCACCATGAAGATGGCCAGTGCCGGGCTTGAGGGGGACCGCCGGGTCTGGTCGATGAAGCAGGAGCGGCGCACGCCGGCCTACACCACCTGCTGGGCGGATATTCCGGTGGCGCGGGCTTGATGAGATTGATTAACTGAACATGGCAGCTGAAGGCCCTGTCCATTTGAAACGGGTACACGCCCAGCGCCTGCGCGAGGTGTACCGCTCGGCCGGCTGGCCCTACCAGGACACGGTTGAGCTCGAGCTGCTGGCGGCCGGTTTACTGGAGCGCCTGGGCGACGGCCAAGCTCAGGAACTGATTCGAGTGACGCAAGCCGGGCTAATCTACCTGGCCGATGCGCTGGCGGGCAACCGGCAGGCGTTCTCGGCGCATGCGGCGCTGGTGGGCCAGGTGGCACAAGCCATGCTGCGCGACGGCCGCATCGTCTGGACGGCGCTGGAGTTGAGGGCCAGGCTGCCCGACAGCCCGGATACGCCCTCGGGCTGGAAGACCTGCAAGCCCGATGTGTACTCCATCCGCAACAGCTCACGCCCGGACCACCTGGAGCCCATCGTGCATGAGATCAAGGTCAGCCGGGCCGACCTGCTGGGTGACCTCAAACGCCCGCAAAAGCGCCAGGCCTATCTGGATGTGGGTGGCCAGTGCTGGTACGTGCTGGGCTGCGACAGTCGTGGCCGAGACATCGCCAGTGCCGACGAGATTCCAATCGAATGCGGGGTCATGCTGTGCAAAGACCAGCGACTGAGCGTGCTGCGGGCGGCGCCCAAACGGCCGGTGCGGCATCTGCCCTTTGGCGTCTGGATGGCGTTGGCCAAGGCGACGCCAGTGAAGGCGCATGCCGTGATGGTTGATGGCTTGCGGGATCAGGCGCCGTTGGTATAAGGCCAAACACCCAAAACGCGGCCAAGTCCGAAATTGGTCTATCCTGCGTGACCCAACACCATGAAGACAGACATCAAAACTTCCAGCTCCAGCCTGGCGCGGCGCACGATGCTCACCGGGCTCGCTCTCCTGGCCGGCGCTGTCGGCTGGCGGGCGTTGCCAGGCCGGGCAGGTGAAGCGGCTGCTCTTGTTCCGCCACTCATTGACACGACTGAGCTTCCACCTGCAGCGGGCACCAGCACGTCTGACACCGCCGTCCTCGCCGGCGGTTGCTTTTGGGGCGTTCAGGGTGTCTTCCAGCACGTTCTGGGCGTCACCCGCGCCGTCTCGGGCTACGCCGGTGGTGATGCCAGCACCGCCAACTACGACGCCGTAGGTTCCGGCAGCACCGGTCATGCCGAGGCCGTGCGCATTAGCTTTGACCCGAGACTGGTGAGTTTTGCGCAATTGCTGCAGATTTACTTTTCTGTCGCGCACGACCCAACTCAGCTCAATCGTCAGGGGCCGGACAGCGGCACGCAGTACCGGTCTGCCGTGTTTGCGCAGAACGCTGAACAGGGACGTGTCGCCCGGGCCTATATTGCGCAGTTAAACCAGACAAACGTTTTCGGCACACGCATCGTGACCACGGTGGAGTTGAACAAATCGTTCTTTGATGCCGAGGCTTACCATCAGGATTACCTGATGCTGAACCCCGAAGAACCCTACATCGTGATCTACGACTTGCCGAAGGTCGGCAATCTAAAAAGCTGGTTCCCCAAGCACTACCGCGCCAAACCTGTGCTGGTAGGTTCGCAAGCAATGCCTTGAGAACCCTGAGTGCGGCCATGAGCTACAGCAAGGGTTGAGCCATGGGTGCCGCTGGCCTACCCGGTTATCCTCTAAGCCCATGACGATGATGGATCCCGACCAACTGGCGATGGCCCGTGCCCAGTGGCGCTGGCGGGGCACGGGGCGCCCACCGTTCGCCGACCTGCCCGGGCCAGGGCAGATGTCCGTCTGGGACTTTCCGCGCCCGCCAGAGCTGGTGCACGACCCGCGCGACATCGTGGTGCACTGGGGCGAGCGCGAGATTGCACGAACCTGCGGCGCCTGGGCAGTGCTAGAGACCGCGCATCCCCCGACCTTCTACCTGCCGCTGGCCGACGTGGCGCGTGAGCTGCTCCAGCCAGCGGGGAATGGCTCGTTCTGCGAATGGAAAGGCCCGGCGCGCTACTGGCATCTGGTGGACGACGATCGCCGCCTGGCCATGGTCGCCTGGAGCTACCCGCAGCCCCTGCCGGGCGCTGAGCCGTTGGCCGATTGCGTGGCCTTCTACGCTCACCATCTCGACTGCAGCGTTGGTGGCGCCAGGGTGACGCCCCAGGAAGGCGATTTCTATGGCGGCTGGATCACCCCCGACTTGGCCGGGCCCTTCAAGGGCGGACCCGGCAGCGGCAATTGGTAATCAAGCTGGCTCAGCGCTGAGCCGTAGCCCCGGCACCGTCAGGCATTGGCAGCGGGTGGCAGCGGCGTTATGGCAGACGCCGGGGGAGGCCCGAGCGGCCTGCGCAGATGCGCGATGCCGCGCTGTTCCACGAATTGGGTGGTGGTGTCCCACAGATGGTCACCAAAGTAGAAGGGGGCGAAGGGCTTGGCCCCTGCCAGCGGCAGCGGCGCAATGACGGCGTCAACCCCAGCCTCATAGAAAAACGGGATGGAATGCCGTTCACGCCCATTTCCCAGCACCCGGTGAACCGTCGCACGGATGGCCCCGCCGGTCCAGCGCTCCAGCACCTTGCCAAAGTTGACAGCGAGGGAGGCTTCCTCGGGCGTAACGTCTATCCAGGTGCCGTCCAGATGCTGGGCCTGCAGGCCGTCCACCCCGTCTTGCGCCAGCAGGGTGATAAAGCCAGTGTCGACATGAGCCCGCGCCAGCAGGTAATGGGCGTTGCCCTGATGGACGGCCCAGACCTCGGCGGCGGCGCCTTCGAAAGACTCTGGCGGCCGCACCGGGTAATGCAGCAGGCGCAAGGTTGAAACACCGCCCTTGAAAGCGGCGTCAAAGCAGTGTTCGGGCAGTCCGAGCCCGCGTGCCACCGAATGCATCAGCGCCTCGGACAGGCGGATCATGGCCAGGTAGTAGTCCCGGGCGCAGGCATGCCAACCCGGCAGCCTGTCCTCGGGCGGCAAGGGCGTGGCCTCGCGCAGCGGATCGCGGGGGTCCACCACACCGGGCCCGTAGGCGATGTCCGGCCCCATGTCGATGCCCTGCTTATAGGTAGGCAGACCGTTCTGCAGCGGAAACCAACCCCGGTAGACATTGGCTTGCGCCGGGTCGAAGTTCCAGCGCCACAATTTTCGGATGTCGGCCTCGGGCAGTGCGAACAGGCTGAGCAGCAGGCGCCGCCGGGTCGGGCTGAGCACGGCCCAGTGGGGCAAGCCGGTGATGACCAGCATGCCCTCAGATCGGGCGGCCGTCAGAATGGCCTGATCCACCGCAGAGCGGGCCGCCAGGTCTTGCCCGAACAGGGCGCTGATGTCGATCCGCGGGATGTTGTGTTCCAAAGGGGCCTCGCAGTGATTGGGGGTGGCGTTGTTAGCTTTGCAAGACCTAGAGCGCCGCCGCCAGCCGGGCGGCCTGGTCGATGGCGCGTTTGGCGTCCAGCTCTCCGGCCTGGTGGGCGCCGCCGATCAGGTGCACGGTTTGCCCCTTCGCCAGCAGGGCATCCGCCAGTTCACGCAGCGGCAGTTGGCCGGCACACAGTACCACCGTGTCGCAGGGAATCCAGCGCAGGTTCTCACGCTTCTCACCATCGCTGACCAGCAGGCCTTCGTCGCCAATGCGCTCGTAGTTGACACCACCGATCATGGTCACCCGCTTCATCTTGAGCGCTGTGCGGTGAATCCAGCCGGTGGTTTTGCCCAGGCCCTCGCCCAGTTTGCCGGTCTTGCGCTGCAGCAGCGTCACCTGGCGCCCGGGTGGCGTCGCCTGCGGGCCGCCCGGATGCAAGCCGCCGGCGGCCAGCGCCGGGTCGGTTACACCCCATTCAGCCTGCCAGGCTGGCAGATCGGTGGTGGTGGAGTGGCCCTCGCTGACCAGAAATTCGGCCACATCAAAGCCAATGCCACCCGCGCCGATCACCGCCACGCGTGGCCCCACCGGTTTGCGGTGGCGCAGCACATCGATATAGCTCAACACCTTTTGGTGGTCTTGCCCGGGAATGCGTGGGTCGCGCGGCACCACGCCAGTGGCGACGATGACCTGGTCATAGCCCTGCAGGTCGGACGCCTGCACCCCTCGGCCCAGGTGCACTTGCACCCCGGTCACCTCAACCCGGCGCTGCAGGTAGCGCAGCATCTCGTGAAACTCTTCCTTGCCTGGTACCACCTTGGCCATGTTGAGCTGGCCGCCGATCTCGGACGCGGCGTCAAACAGGTGCACCTCATGCCCGCGCTCGGCCAGCACGGTGGCCGCCGTCAATCCGGCCGGCCCCGCACCGACCACGGCAAAGCGCCTGCGCGCTACCGCGCTGGCAATCGGCCGGTAGACCAGCTCGGTTTCGTGGCAGGCGCGCGGGTTGACCAGGCAGCTGGTGAGTTGGTTTTTGAAGATGTGGTCCAGACAGGCCTGGTTGCAGGCGATGCAGGTGTTGATCTGGTCGGCCTGGCCGGCGGCGGCCTTTTTTACAAAATGCGGGTCGGCCAACAGCGGGCGCGCCATGGACACCATGTCGGCAAAGCCATCGGCGAGCAGTTGCTCGGCCACCTCGGGCGTGTTGATGCGGTTACTGGCCACCAGTGGCGTGCGGATGCCGGCGGCGTCAAATTCAGCGCGCATTTTCTGCGTGACCCAGGCAAAGGCGGCACGCGGCACGCTGGTGGCAATGGTGGGCACGCGTGCTTCATGCCAGCCAATGCCGGTGTTGATCAGTGTGGCGCCGCCGCGAGCCACCGCCTTGCCCAGCGTCACCACCTCGTCCCAGCTGCTGCCGCCGGGCACCAGGTCGATCATCGACAGGCGGTAGATCAGGATGAAATCCGGGCCCACCGCCTCACGGGTGCGCGCCACAATTTCCAGGGGTAGTCGCATGCGCTGGCTGTAGTCGCCGCCCCATGCGTCACTGCGCTGGTTGGTGTAGCTGGATAGAAACTGGTTGATGAAGTAGCCTTCCGAGCCCATGATCTCCACGCCGTCGTAGCCGGCCTCGCGGGCTTTGACGGCGCAGTTTACAAAGGCGCGGATCTGCCGCTCCACACCGCGGCTGGACAGCTCAAACGGGGTGAACGGAGAGATCGGCGCCTTAAGCCGGCTGGGCGCCACCGCCAATGGGTGGAAGGCGTAGCGCCCGGTGTGCAGGATTTGCAGCGCAATCTTGCCGCCGGCCGCATGCACCGCCTGCGTCACCACTTGGTGCCGCCGGGCTGCGCCCGAGGTGCTCATCATGCCGGCAAAGGGCTTGGCCCAGCCCACGATGTTGGGCGCAAAGCCGCCGGTCACCATCAGGCCGACATCGCCTTCGGCCCGCTCCCGAAAGTAAGCCGCCAGCCGGCGCAGGTCGCGTCCTTCTTCCAGGCCGGTGTGCATGGAGCCCATCAGCACCCGGTTTTTAATCTGGGTGAAGCCCAGATCAAGCGGCGCCAGAAGGTTTGGGTATCGGGCCTGGCCAGAGTTCAACGTGTCGTTCATAGGGCAATGATGTCATGAGTGCCCCTGCTCGTGCAAGCAGACTTCTATACTTGCATTACCAAGCAAAGAGTGACCTGCCCATGACCCAACCTAGCCCAATGCAACTCGGCAACGCCTCCGTCGAAGACCGTGCTAAGGCCATGGAGCAGGCGCTGGAGGCTCGCGGCTGGGAGCCAGCAAACTTTGTGGGAGAGCAGGGACAGCTGATTGACGAGCAGTGGTTGCCGGCCAACGGGGCAAGGGTTGTCGCCAGAGCCTGGACCGATTCGCCATTTCGACAACGCTTGCTCAGCAATGGCCGCGCGGCCGTGGCTGAACTCGGGCTGGGCATGCCGCCGCACCACCGGCATTTGGTGGCGCTGGAAAACACCCCCACCGTGCATAACGTGATCTGCTGCACCCTGTGCTCGTGCACCGCTTTTACCATCATCGGCATCCCACCCGACTGGTACAAAGACCTTGAATACCGGGCCCGCGTGGTGCGGCAGTCCCGCACGGTGCTCAAAGAGATGGGCCTGACACTGCCGCCCGAGACTGAAATCCGGGTGTGGGACACCACAGCCGATACCCGTTACATCGTGTTGCCCGAACAGCCGCCCAACACGCGGGGCTGGCCGCTGGAACGGTTGGCCGAATTGGTCACCCGTGACGGCATGATCGGCGTGGCGCGCCTCTAAAAGGAGTCAGACCATGGACGGCATGCATGATTTAGGTGGCAAACAGGGTTTTGGACCGGTTCGTTATGCGCCAGAGGCGGCGGCTTTTCATGCGCCTTGGGAGAGGCGAGTCAACGCGCTGTACTCACTGGCGGTCAGGCGGGGGCTATTCAATATGGACGAGTACCGGCATGCGATCGAACGCATGGAGCCGCGCCATTACCTCAACGCCAGCTATTACGAGCGGACCCTGACCAGCCTGGCTACGTTATGCGTTGAAAAATCGGTGGTGAGCCTGGCTGAGCTAGAGCAGCTCGCTCAAGGCGCATTTCCGCTGGCGCTGCCCAGTGCCGATGGGCGCAGTAACGTGGCCGACCGTGAAGTCTTCAAACTGGGGGACTCGGTGCGGGTCAGAGCCGACTTGGTGCCCGGTCATGTGCGCATGCCGGCCTACATCCGTGGCAAGGTCGGCGTGGTGGTGGGCGAGTCGCCAGCCTACCCGTTCCCAGACGCGCACGCTCATGGTGTGGTGGCATCTGATGAGCCGACCTACGATGTGCGTTTTGACGCCCTGCACCTGTGGCCCGACTCAGCCGACCCGGCGTTTGTGCATGTTGGGTTGTTCCAGAGCTATCTGGAGCGGCCCTGATGCCTGTGCACCAGGGATAGACAGCTCAGGCCAGGTACTTGGCGAACTGGGCAATGTCGATGTTGCCGCCTGAAATGAGCACGCCCACGCGCTTGCCGCGCACGTCCACCACGCCTTGCATGGCTGCGGCCATGGCCAGCGCCCCCGTGGGCTCGATCACCATCTTCATGCGCGCTGCTGCAAAGCGCATCGCGTCAACCAGCTGCGCATCGCTGACAGTCACGATGTCATCCACCAGGGTTTGAATCACTGGAAAGGTGAGCTGCCCGACCTGCTGCGTCTGGGCCCCGTCGGCAATCGTTCGGGGCGTGTCAATTTTCACCATGCGACCCAGCTGTTTGCTTTGCTGCACATCGTTGCCGGCTTCGGGTTCGACCCCGATCACCCGGCAATCCGGGCTCAGCTGCTGCGCCACCACTGCGCAGCCAGAGAGCAGCCCGCCGCCACCCAGGCAGACCAGCAACAGGTCCAGTGGCCCTGTGTCTTCAAACAACTCGATGGCGGCCGTGCCCTGGCCGGCCATCACGTGGGCATGGTCATAGGGGGGTATGAGCGTCATGCCACGCTCTTGTGCCAGTTGCCGCCCGATCGCTTCGCGGTCTTGCGTGTAGCGGTCATAGGTGATCACTTCGGCGCCATAGCCGCGTGTTGCTGTCATCTTGACGGCGGGCGAGTCCAGTGGCATGACGATGGCAGCCGGAATGCCCAGCACTTGCGCCGACAGTGCCAGGCCCTGCGCGTGATTACCTGAACTGAACGCGCACACGCCGCTTTTCCGCTGTTCTGGCGTGAATTGCGCCAGGGCGTTGTAGGCGCCGCGAAACTTGAAGGCGCCCATGCGTTGGAAGTTTTCGCATTTAAAAAACAGTTGTGCCCCAGTGAGCGCGTTCGCGGTTTGGGACGTATGCACCGGGGTGCGGTGCGCCACGCCCTGTAGTCGGGCGTGTGCCGCGGCCACATCGGCGTAGTTAATGGCCAGTTGTGTGGCGGGCGACCTCATTTGGCAAACAGGGATTGCGGGTTTTGAAACGCCTTGAATTCGATCGCATTGCCGAACGGATCAAGAAAAAACAGCGTCGCCTGCTCGCCGGGCTCCCCCTTGAAGCGGGTGTACGGTTCGATGATGAACTTGGTACCCAGCGCCTTGAGCTTGCTGGCCAGCGCTTCCCAGTCGGGCATGGTCAAGACCATGCCAAAGTGGCGCACCGGGACGCCGTGCCCGTCGACCTCGCTGCGCGCCGAGCTGGCGTCCATCGAAGCGCATAAGTGGGCCACGATTTGGTGGCCGTAAAAATCAAAATCCACCCAATCGGCGCTGCTGCGCCCTTCCGGGCAGCCCAGCACACCGCCATAAAAGGCGCGAGCGGTTTCAAGGTTGGTGACGGGGAAGGCAAGGTGAAAGGGCTGCATAGTAAATCTCCAAACTTGACAAGATGCTAACAAACCACGGCTTTGGCTAACGCTAACGGTCCATGGGTTGCCGTTACCGCCTGCGCAGACCGAGGACCATCACGGTGCCCACGACCAGCAGCGCGCCGGCGACCTGCAGTGGCGCAATGGTCTGGCCCAAAATCAGCCCGGCCAAGATAAGGGCAAACACAGGCTCAACATTCATGATCGCCGAATTGCCGGCCACCCCCAGCTTGGGCAGCACAGTGAACATGATGGTAAAGGCCGTACCGTACAAAAAGGTGAGCGCAGCCAGGCCCCACCAACCTGGCGCGGCCACAGGAAAATGAAAGCCGCCCTGCACGCCCACGGTCGTCAGGGCGACCAGGCCTGCCATAGCCATGGTCGAGGCGGTGCGCAGCCGGCCATCTAGATCGCCGGCTTCGTGCTGGGTCAGTATCATGGCCAGGCCAAAGGTGGCCGAAGCTGCCAGCGCAAAGGCCACGCCACTGCCAATTTGCCCCCATTGGCCAGCGGCGCCCAGGCCCGAGGCCGCACCCAACACATCAAGCGCCATGGCCAGCCCCGCCAGAATGACAGGCATGGCCAGCAGGACGGCGCGCTCTGGCTGACGCCGGTAAAGCAGCCTGTCCCAGACCGCTGCCCACAAGGGGTAGCTGTTGAAAGCGAGCAGCGCGAGCGCCACGGGCAGGCGAGCCACGGCCGAGTACAGACACAGACCCTGCACCCCGATCAACAGGCCGATCAGTGGCAAAAAACGGCGGTGCCGATGTGTCAGTTGCAGCGAGACGCCCTGCACCAGCACCAAGGCTGTGACCACCAGCGCCGTGGTCGTGCTGCGAAAAGCCGCGGCTGTAGCCACGTCCACCCCATGGTTGAACGCCAGGCGCGCGGCCACATGGTTGGCGCCCATCATCAGGGCGATCAGCAGCAGGGTGGCAAATGCTGTGCCGCTCAGGGCACGCGGCCGGGGGGTCATGACACGAGGCAGAGCAAAGGAACTCCAGGTATTGCAGCGGCCGTCAAAGCCGGCCCGCCGGGTGCGGTCTTGCCGTTGATTCTGCAGCATGAATCAGTGATCTTGCGGCGTCGCGAGCGAGCAAAGGCTGAATCGACGCAAAATCTACCGGCGTTGACCTGCCAACACGCAAGATCCCTCGGCACCCTGCCCAGAGATATTGCTATATTTTTCATAGCTACAAACCCAATAAAGACGGGGTCTAGCATCACTTTTTATAAGGAATAATCATGTTGAAACCGATTCTCTTGGCGGCGCTGATGGCCCTCGCTAACCAAGTCCAAAGTGCAGACACGCCGCCGGCGGCGCCGGTTGACGCGGAATTGCAGCGGGCACGCGCACTGATCAGTCAAAAAAACTGGCCTGCTGCAGTGGTTGTGCTGGAGCCGTATGTGGTGACCAAGCCCAAAAGTGCCGACGGCTTTAATCTGCTTGGCTACAGCTACCGCAATTTGAAGCGACTCGATGAGGCTTTGCTGGCCTACAACAAGGCACTGAGCCTTGACCCCGACCACCGTGGCGCGCATGAATACATCGGTATGGCTTACCTCCAACTGGGGCAAATGGACAAGGCCCGGCAGCATCTCGGCGCGCTCGACAAGCTGTGTCGGTTCTCTTGCGAGGAATATCGAGATCTTAAAAAAGCCATTGAAACAGCGGCCAAGTGAGGTCAACCCTGAGGCCGAGTGCGCTCCGATACACTGCGCCTTCCGAGCCAATCCATTGCGCTGCCGCCTTGGAGCTCGTCTGACCGCTCACTCCAACCACGAACCACCATGCCAATTTCCACCCAAGCGCTTGCTGCCATTCAGGCTGCTGGTGCAGCCGTATTTTCTGCAGATGACCAACTTAAGTCCGTCGCCCAGTCGTATGCAAACAGCGTGAATACTGCGATGCAGGCCAACCCGTTCGATCTTGCCAACGACAGTTTGTTCGAAGACTGGAAGTCGGTGGCCCGCTTGAGTCAGGCCTTGGCCCGAATCGAAAGTGAGCTCAAGCAGGTGTATGAACTCGCCATCAGCCTGAACAACGGCGCCAAACCTGTGGGTTCGGCTCGCTTGCGCGCCTTGGCTGGGCCATTAACCGGGCCCCGGGCCGGGGCGGCCGAACACCCTGATCTGATTCAGGCGATTGATGCGACCGACGTTCGCGTCAAAAAGGCCCCGCGCCGGGGCAAGAAGCCGACTGTTTTGGCCGGCAATGCCGCCAAACTATTGGCCCAGCTGCAGCAGGTGCTGACGGCGCAGGACTTTGTCAAACTCAACCGCTCCCGGCTCGCTCTGAGCGGGGGCCTGCCCAAGGGCTCCATCAATGCGGCCATTCGCAAGCTGCTGGCGGAGGGCCGGCTGCTTCAAAATGCGGCGGGGGCCCTCAAGCTCGTGTAACTTGATCACCCTGCCGGTGGCCTGGCCGTCGGCTTCATTAGAATCATTCTGAGGGTCTGCCTGCGCAAACCCCAACCAGCCTGGGGACAGCGACATGGACAGTAATAATGCCCGATTTGGAAGTGGCCACGCGGTGCTCCGCATCGAAGACGACAAGCTGCTCAAGGGGCAGGGGCGGTTCACTGACGACATCACAGATGACACTGAGTACAGCGTTCACCTGCGCCTGTGTTTTGTCAGGTCGGTGTACCCGCATGCCCGTATTCTGAGCATTGACAAGAGCGCCGCTCTGGCCATGCCAGGGGTGGTGGCCGTTTTTGACGGCGCTGATCTGGTGGCTGCCGGGGTCAAACCGATTCCTGGCCCGGCCGCGTTCAAACGCGCTGGCGGTGCACCCAGTGTCACCCCCCTGCGCCGGCCGCTGGCCTTCGAGCGGGTGCGCTACGTTGGCGAGGCTGTGGCGGTGGTGCTCGCCAGCACGCTGGAGCAGGCCCGCGACGCCGCCGAAGCGGTGATGGTCGACTACGATGAACTGCCGATGGTGGTGGACCTGCACCAAGCGTTGGCCGCCGGCGCGTCGGTGGTGTGCGACGAGGCCCCCGACAATATTTCTGCCGAAATGCGCCACGGTGACGCCGATGCGACCGCCCGGGCCTTCTCCGGTGCGGCACATGTGGTGGGCCTGTCGCTCAGCAACCAACGCCTGGCGGCGCTGACGCTGGAGCCGCGATCGGTTTTTGCACTGGTCGACCCGAGCGATGGCCGTCTGGTGCTGCGTATGAGCACCCAGATGCCCTCGGGTATCAAGACCTCGCTGTGCAAGGATGTGCTGGGCCTGTCGCGCGATCAGGTGCGCGTGACGGTGGGCGATGTGGGCGGTGGCTTTGGCATGAAAGGCGGGATCCACCCCGAGGATGCGGTGACCGCCTGGTGTGCCTGGACGCTCAAACGCCCAGTGAAATGGATTGCCGAACGCAGTGAAGAGTTTCTCAGCGGTGCCCCCGGCCGTGATATCGACACCAAGGCTGAGTTGGCCTTGGCGGCTGACGGCCGTCTTCTGGCCCTGCGCGTGCACACCCTGGCCAATGTCGGCGCTTATGCCACTGGCACCGGCGTGGCCATCCAGCTGCTAATTGGTCCCTGGGTGCAGACCAGCGTCTATGACATCCAGACCGTTGATTTTTATTTCAAGGCGGTGCTCACCAACACCGCGTCGGTGGGCGCGTACCGGGGTGCCGGTCGGCCTGAGGCGATTTACATCATGGAACGCTTGATGGACGAGGCGGCGCGCCAGACCGGCATCGACCGCATCGCGCTGCGTCGGCACAACATGATTCGCCCCGAACAGATGCCCTACAAGAACCCGATGGCGCAGGTGTATGACAGTGGCCGCTTTGAGCACGTGCTAGACCAGGGTCTGGCACTGGCCGACTGGGACGGTTTTGCCGCTCGCGAGGCCGAGTCGGTGCGGAACGGAAAATGGCGCGGCCAGGGCATTGCCACTTTTCTGGAGTGGACCGGTGGCAATGTCTTTGAAGAGCGCATGACGGTCACGGTACTGGCCGACGGTGTCATTGAAGTCTTTTCTGCTGTAAATGGCATGGGGCAGGGCATTGCAACCTCACTCGCGCAGCTGGTGGTGGACGTGTTTGATGTGCCGCTTGAGCAAGTGCGGGTGGTGTTGGGAGACACCGACCTGGGCGAGGGGTTTGGCAGCGCCGGCTCGCGCTCGATCTTTGTCGGTGGCTCGGCGGTCAAGGTGGGCGCGCAGCGCACCGTGGAGCATGTCCGCGCCATGGCCGCCAGCACGCTGGAGGCCGCGGTGCAAGACATCGACTACCTGGCCGGGCGCTTCCAGGTCAAGGGCACAGACTTGAGCGTTGGCCTATTTGAGTTGGCGGCTAAGCAGCCCGGCGGCCAAATTTTCTTCGAATCCACCAGCGCGGTCAGCGGGCCGTCCTGGCCCAATGGCTGCCACGTGTGCGAGATCGAGCTCACGCCCGAGACCGGCGAGGTCGCGGTGGTGGCCTATGCCTCGGTCAACGATGTAGGCAAGGTGGTTAACCCCGCCATCGTGATCGGGCAGCTCGACGGCGGCGCCATGCAGGGTATCGGGCAGGCGCTGATTGAGCAGGTGGTCTACGACCCGCAAAGCGGCCAGTTGCTGACCGGCAGCCTGATGGACTATGCCGCGCCGCGCGCCGATATGACACCACCGTTTCGTACCGCGATGGACCAGTCAACCCCTTGCCTGAACAACCCGCTGGGTGTCAAGGGTGTTGGCGAGCTCGGCACGATTGGCGCCACGCCTTGTGTGGTCAATGCCGTGGCGGATGCCCTGGCCCGCCATGGCCATGGCCACCTTACAGGGCAACTGCAGATGCCGCTGACATCGGCGCGTCTGTGGACTTTGCTCCAAACCCCTGGCACTGGGCATTAGAGCCCTATTGAGTCCGGATTCAATTCAAGAAAGTAAGCGATGGCGATCAGCAAACAACGGGTTATTTTTGTTTTGGCCGGGTTTGTCGTGGTGGTTTCGCTGTTATTGACAGCCTACGTGGCCATCGCCCTGAGCTGGAGCTATTCCACGGGCGAGCGTGCGGGTTATTTGCAGAAACTGTCGTCCAAGGGCTGGATTTGCAAAACCTGGGAGGGCGAGCAGTCTCTGGTGTCGCTGCCGGGGGCTACGCCCGAGAAGTTCCTGTTTACCGTCCGTGACGATGCGGTTGTGGCGCAACTGAATGCGGCCATGGGCAAGCGGGTGACGCTAACTTATGAGCAGCACAAGGGCTTGCCTACCAGCTGCTTTGGCGAAACCGAGTACTTTGTGACTGGCATGAAAGAAGTGGCTCCCTGAAGGGCATATCTCCGCTGCCAAGAAATTTCGTCGAGGTGGTACTGTGCCCCGCATCAAGCCGACTCGCTTCGTTTTTCAAGCCGTGCAACTGGTTCGACCCTGTGAAGTGGTGGCCTACCGCATCACCGAGGCCATCCGGGCGGGCGATGTTAAGGTAGGCGAACGGCTGCCGTCGGAGCAGAGTCTGTCCGAGCAGTTGGGCGTGAGTCGGCCGACGCTGCGCGAAGCCACCAAGTTGCTGGCCCAAGCGGGCGTTGTCCAAGTATTGCCTGGTTCGTCAGGTGGCATTTTTGTCATCAGTGAAGCGGTGCCTCCCGAGCTGTGCGGTTACCCCCTGCCCAACCTGCCGTTGGATGACATCGACAGTGTGCTGGAGGCGCGGCGCTTGTTTGAGCCCCGCGTTGCGCGACTGGCGTCGATCTACGCGACGCCGACTGATTTTGAACGTATGCGCGACGCGGTCAGGCTCAGCGAAGCAACGGTGGTTCAATTTAAAAAGAGGAAGATCACCCAAGCCGGTGCGCAAGTAATGACCATGGCCAGCACGCGCTTCAATATTGCAGTTGCAAGAGCCACACAAAACACCATGATCGTTCAGATGATGGAGGTGATGTTGCGGCGCCTTGAGCTGGTACGTACCCTGGCCGTGCGCGAACTCAGTGACATTGCCCTATCGACCCGGACCCTCCACGACAGTTTGCTGGCCATCGAAAGCGGGGACCCGGATCAAATTGACGCAGCCACGCTGGCCCGCATCGGCTTGCTGGAGACCGCTTGGGAGCAGGCCGTGGGCAAACCACTGCGCCGCCGGGCGATCCTGCCGAGCGCCTTGAAAAGAGCTTGACAGCGTGTGCACCGCATCAAATAATGGTTAACATTGGTATATAAAAATACCAAATTCAGACAATTAACACATCGAAATCATGGTCGGTTCAAGCGGCCCAAACTGGAAGACTCGACCTTGACCTTGCCTGCCGATGAGTTTGAGCTGTATGACCTGCGCGTTGAGGTGGTCGTCCATGATGACCGCAATATCCAGTGCGGGGCAAAGGCGGGCGACTATTTTGAGGCGCGTGGTGAGATGTTGCACTTCCCGCCAGGGCAGGGCTTTTCCCTGTACTCACTGGCAGCGCTGCTGCCGCTGCTACCCGCTAAGCAGCGTGTTACGCAGCCGGCAGACTGGATGAGCACCGATGCTGAAGTGGCCTGTCCGGACCCGCATTGCCCCACCCGCTTTCGCATCACCCGGCTGGGCAAGCGCCTGTTCAAACACAGTGACACCACGGCGGTGCCGTTGCCAGCTGGTCTGTCATGATGACTGCCGCCGCTGTTGAAACCGTCACGCTCGCACCCGGCTACCGGATCCCCCGCATCATCCGTGGTGGCTGGCAGCTCGCTGGTGACCATGGCCCGGTTGAGCGCCACCGCGCCATTGCTGACATGGCCGCGTTTCTCGCGGCCGGGTTCAACACGGTGGATGGTGCTGACATCTACACCGGCGTCGAGGACATGTATGGTGAGTTCAACGCCCACCAGCGTGCGGCTGGCCTAGCCACCATGCAGGTTCACACCAAGTGCGTCCCTGATTACGCCGACCTTGACCAGCTCCACGCTGCCGATTTGCGGCGTACCATCACACGCTCGCTGCAGCGCCTGCGCACCGACCGGCTCGACTTGGTGCAGTTCCATTGGTGGGACTACAACCGGGGCAACTACCTGGAAGCCGCGGCAGCCTTGCAGCAAATGCAACAGGAGGGCCTGATTGCCCGAATTGGCGGCACCAACTTTGATACCGCCCACGCCCGGGCGCTGATCGAGGCGGGTGTCTCCCTGACCAGCATGCAAACCCAGTTCTCACTGCTGGACCGGCGTCCCCGCACCGGCTTGGCCGACCTTGCGGCGCAGCACGGCATGCACCTGCTGTGCTACGGCACCCTGGCCGGCGGATTTCTGACTGAGCACTGGTTGGGACAGTCCGAGCCAGTCCAGACGCTCACCAACCGCTCCTTGGTGAAGTACCAATTGATCATCGACGAGTTCGGCGGTTGGAGCGCCTTTCAGGCACTGCTGCGGGCCTTGAAAACCATCGCCGACCGGCATGGGGTTGCGCTCTCAAGCGTGGCCGTTCGCTGGGTGCTGGACCAGCCCGGTGTGGCAGCTGCCATTGTCGGCGCCCGTTATGCAGACAAGCTCGCCAGTACGCTGGAGGTGTTTGCCTTCCAACTGAGCCAAGCGGACCATGCTCTGATCGCGCCGCTGCTGGCCGCAGCGCCCGGCCCTGCGGGCGAACCCTACAGACTGGAGCGCGACAAGACGGGCCGACACGGCCGCATCATGAAGTACGAACTGAACAAAACCTGATTTCAACCCACCCTGGAGATTTCCACCATGCGACACCTGCTTTCCACCACCGCCCTAGCTGCGATTGCCACGCTGGGCACGTCGTCCTCGTTTGCCCAAACGCCGTCTTGCACCCACACGGTGGGCATGGTGGTATCGCTCACCGGGGCCGCTGGTCGTTTCGGTCAGGCCGCGAGCAAATCGGTCGAGCTGGCCTTCAGTGAGTTGAACAAGGCGGCCGGAGCGCAAGGCATTGCCGGCTGCAAGCTCGCTTTTGACCTGCGCGACGCGCAAAGCCAGGGCTCCGTGGCAGTCGACCAGGCCCGGCAACTGGTGGATCTGAAAAAAGTGCCGGCCATCATTGGTGGCATCATCAGCTCGGTCTCGATCCCGATGGTGACGTCAGTCACCGGCCCGGCTGGCGTGGTGCAGATTTCACCAGCCTCTTCGTCACCCACCCTGACCAAACTGGCCGTGGAGGGCAAGACCAATGGCTGGTTCTTCCGCACCATCACCAGCGACGCCTTGCAGGGCACGGCCGCGGCCAAGTACGCTCTGGACCAGGGCATGAAAACCCTCACCGTGATCCATGTGAACAATGATTTCGGCGTCAACATGCTGGCGGAATTCCGCCGGGCCTACGAGGCACTGGGCGGCAAGATCATCGACGTCACGCCGTACAACCCCGAGCAGTCCTCCTACAACGCCGAGGTGACCAAGGCGCTCAAGGGCGATCCGGCGGCGCTGTATTTCGTCGGCTATCCCGGCGACGGCACCACCATCATCCGCACCTGGGTGCAGCAGGGCGGGCCACAGCGCTTCCTGTTCAACGACGGCATGAATTCGGCCGATTTCATCAAGGGCGTTGGTGCCCAGTACCTGAAGAATGCGATTGGCACATCTTCCGGTACAACCAAGACCGAATCCACCGCCTACTTTGACAAGGCCTACCCGGCCATGAGCGGTGGTTTTGACGGTGGCGCACCGGCTGCCGTACAGGGCTTTGATGCCGCCGCCATCCTTGGGCTGGCGGTCGCCCAGGCCGGCAAGTTTGACGCCGCCTCGATTCGCGATGGCATCCGCAAGGTCACGGCCTCGGGCGGCGAGGTGATCCACGCGGGACCGCAGGGCTTTGCCCGCGCGCTGGAACTGATCAAGCAAAAGAAACCCATCCGCTATGTGGGGGTGATTGGCCCAGTCCAGTTTGACAAAAATGGTGACATTGCCGGTCCGTTCCGCACCTGGAAGATTGCCGATGGCGAGGTGGTCACTGCGGGTCAGATATCCACCGAAGACGTGCAAGCCATCCAGGCCAAGATGGTCAAATGAATCAGGGCATCGCTGCGTTGAAACCGCTTGGTCGGCCACAACGCACGGCGCTGGCCCCGGGCCTGGAGATCTCGCGCCTAGTCACCGGCTTGTGGCAGGTGGCAGACATGGAGCGCGGTGGCACCCTGATCGATCCAATGAAGGGTGCTGCCGATCTGGCGGCCTATGCCGCACAAGGCTTTGACACCTTTGACATGGCCGATCACTACGGCTCGGCCGAGGTCATCGCCGGCACCCTGCTGGCGTCCAAGGCACAGCCCCAGGTACGAGCCTTCACCAAGTGGTGCCCGCCACCGGGGCCGATGAGTGCGGCCGTGGTCCGCGAGGGCGTGCAGCGCTCGCTGGACCGCTTGCGGGTCAACTGCATCGACCTGTTGCAGTTTCATTGGTGGACGTTTGAGCATCCTGGCTACATTGACGCGATGCAGGAGCTGGCCAAACTGCGCCAGCAAGGCTTGATTGCGCACCTTGGGCTGGCGAATTTTGATACGGCGCACCTGCGGGTGCTGCTCAATGAAGGTGTTCCGGTGGCCAGCAACCAGGTCTGCATGTCGCTGCTGGACCGCCGCGGCACTGAGGACATGACGGCGCTGTGCCTGCAATCTGGCGTTAAGCTGCTGACCTATGGTGTGCTCGGTGGCGGTTTTTTGAGTGAGCGCTGGGCCGGCGCCGCTGCGCCGGCCGAAGTGCACGACTGGAGCAAGATGAAATACCAGCGCTTCATCCAGGCTGTGGGCGGTTGGGACGCGCTGCAAACCGTGCTGAAGGCTGCTCAGACCATTGCACGCAAGCACCAGGTGTCAGTTTCCAATGTAGCCACCCGCTGGGTGCTGGAGCAAGCAGCTGTAGCTGCGGTGATTGTGGGTGCCCGGCTGGGTGAGTCCGAGCACCGGGCCGACAACCTTCGGCCGTTCGAGTTTCAGCTCGATGCCGACGACCATGCCGTGCTCGATCAGGCCTTTGTCATGACCCGTCGCCTCAGCGGTGACTGCGGTGACGAATACCGCCAACCGCCGTTCCTGACCGCCTCGGGCGACCTCAGCCACCACCTTGATACGGTGGCGCCGCTGTGGCCGCGTCAGCCGGTGCCGGGCTACAACCAGCGCTGGACAATTGACAGCGGCAGCGCCTGGGAGCCGATTGCCGGCTACTCGCGGGCGGTGCGTCTGGGTGATCGCATCCTGGTCTCGGGCACCACCGCCACCCATGGCCAGGGCCAATTGATCGGCCGCGGTGACGCTGCCGTGCAGGCCACCTACATCCTCGACAAGATTGCGGCCAGCATCAAGGCGCTGGGTGGCAAACTGCAGGACGTGGTGCGCACCCGGGTCTACCTGCAAAACGCGGCCGACTGCGAAGCGGTCAGCCGGGTGCACGGCAAGTACTTTGGTGCCATCCGCCCGGCCAACACCCTGCTGGAGGTCTCGGCGTTGATCGGAGAAGGCTACCTGGTCGAGATTGAGGCCGAGGCTGTGGCCGCCGCGGGCGCCGCCTGATCGGCCATGGCTGAACCGAGGCCGGCAAACACAGACGGGCCGTCAGAGGATGGGCTGCTGGTGGTGGACGCCCTGTCCAAAAATTTCGGCGGCCACCAGGCGGTCAACCAGGTCTCATTTGCCTTGAAGGCGGGCGTTATTGGCGGTTTGATCGGCCCCAATGGGGCGGGCAAGACCACGCTCTTTAATTGTCTGACCGGCTTCATGCCGGCCTCGTCCGGCCAGGTGCTGCTGGATGGCGTGTCCATTTCCGGACGGCCCGCCAACGCTGTGTTTGCCGCCGGATTGGCCAGAACCTTCCAGATCCCGCGCCCGTTCCCCGAGATGAGCGTGTTGGAGAACGTGATGGTGGCGCCGCGCGGCCAGATCGGCGAGCGGTTCTGGACCAACTGGCTGCGCCCGGCCGTGGTGGCCCGTCAAGAGCGCCAGACGTTGGCTGCTGCGCGTCATTGGCTGGATTTCGTGGGTCTTTCCGGCCTGGTGCATGAGCCGGCTCGGATACTCTCGGGCGGGCAGCGCAAGCTGCTGGAGCTGGCGCGTGTGATGGTGGCCGAACCCAAAATCGTGCTGCTGGATGAACCCGGTGCCGGCGTGAACCCGGCGCTGCTGGACCAGATCGTCAACAAGGTGCGGGCCCTCAACGCAAAGGGCACCACTTTCCTCATCATCGAGCACAACATGGACCTCGTGGCCACGCTGTGTCACCCGGTGATGGTGATGGCTGAAGGCCGTTTGCTGATGTCTGGGTCGGCGCAGACGGTGCTCAGCGATGCGCGGGTGGTGGAAGCCTACCTGGGCAGCCCGGCATGAGCAGCCCCCCGGTCCTGGTCATTGAATCGCTGGAGGCTGGCTACGAGCCCAGCCTCCCGATTGTGCGAAACGCCTGCCTGACGGTCCAACCTGGTGAGATCTTCGCCATCCTCGGCCCCAACGGTGCGGGCAAATCGTCGCTGGTGAAAGCCGTGGCCGGGCTGGTGCCTGTCAGCAGCGGCCGCGTGCTGCTCAATGGCCGCGACATCACCCGCACCCCGGCTCACCGCATGGTGTTCGAGGGCCTGGCCTTCGTGCCGCAAACCGAGAACGTGTTTATCAACCTCAGTGTGGCCGAGAACCTGGAACTTGCGGCCGCCATCGTCAAGGCCCCGCGCCACGACAGCCTGGCGCCGGTTTACGCCATGTTTCCCGACCTGCTGCGCCAGCGCAAGTTGCCAGCGGGTCAGCTGTCGGGCGGGCAACGCCAGATGCTGGCCGTGGCACGCGCCTTGATTGCGCGGCCCGGTCTGCTGATTCTGGATGAGCCCTCGGCTGGCTTGAGCCCGCTGCTGGTCGGCCAGGTGTTTGGCAAACTGCGCGAGGTGCGCGATGCCGGCATCACTGTCTTGCTGGTGGAGCAGAACGTCAAGGCTGCGCTGGGCTTGGCCGACCGCGCGGCCGTGCTGGTGGAGGGCAAAGAGCGTATTGTTGGCAGCAGCGCCGAGCTGCTGGGCGATGCGCGTATCGCCGCCTTGTATTTGGGCCGCCATGCCGGCACGCCGGCGCCTGGGAGGACTGGCTGATGTTGCAGATTTTGGCTGACGGCCTGATCATCGGCTCGGTGGTGGCGCTGGGCGCGATTGGCCTGAGCATGACCCTGTCGATCGTGCGTTTTTCCAATTTCAGCCACGGCGAGCTGCTGGGTTGGGGTGCTTATCTGGCTCTGGTGGCCTCCACCGCCCTGACCGCCACCAGCCAGGCGCTGGCAGCACCGATCGCACCCTTCTCCTTTGGGTGGGGCTTGTTGGCCAGCCTGCTGCTGGCCTGTCTCCTGACTGCGTTGCTGGCCTTGGGGCTGGACACGCTGTTATTCAAGCGCCTGCGCAAGGCGGGCTCCATCACCTTGGTGATTGCCAGTTTCGGCGCAGCGCTGGCGCTGCGAAATTTGCTGCTGTTCTGGCAGGGTGGTATACCGCGCTACTACTCGGATAACCTGCAGATCGCCGTCACCTTTGTCCCGCGCAGCGTCTGGGGCGGGCTGCGGGTCACGCCGGATCAGATCTTTGTGTTGGCACTGACGCTGGCTACCGTGACCGGGCTGCACCTGTTCTTGCGCCACAGCACACTGGGCCGCTCGATGCGCGCCACAGCCCTCAACCCAGGGCTGGCGCGGGTCACTGGCATCGACCCGGAACGGGTGTTGCGCGCCACCTGGCTTATCGGCGGGGTGCTGGCGGCCGTGGCGGGCGTATTTGCCGGTTTGACGGTTCAGCTGCGGCCCAACATGGGTGTGGAGCTGCTGCTGCCCCTGTTCGCGGCCGTCATTCTGGGTGGGGTGGGCTCGATTTGGGGCGCTGTGCTGGGGGGCTTGATCGTGGGGCTGGCCGAAAGCGCCTCTGTCACCTTGGTCGGGGCCGAATACCGCTCAGCCGCCGCCTTTGCGGTACTGATCGCGATTTTGATGGTGCGGCCCAGGGGCCTGTTCGGGGAGCAGCACTGATGGTGGATTTGACCGGCGCCTTGTCCTATGCCAGTTTCTTTCTGGTGTTTGCGACCGCCTACGCCATCATCAGCCTCGGGCTCAACCTGCAATGGGGCTTCACCGGCCTGTTCAATGTCGGGGTGGCCGGTTTCGTCGCCATCGGCGCTTACACCTCGGCCCTGCTCACCACCCCGGCGGCCAGCGACCGGTTGGCCGGCCTGGGCCTGCCGGTGGCGGTGGGCATGCTGGCCGCCATGGCGGTGACAGGCCTGGTTGGCCTGTTGGTGGGCGCTTTAGCCCTGCGGCTGCGGCAGGACTACCTGGCCATCACCACCTTTGGAATCGCCGTCACCATCCAACTGATCGCCAACAACGCCACGCGACTGACCGGCGGGCCCTTCGGCGTGCAGTTCATTCCCAAGCCGATGCAGGCCTGGTTCGGTACCGGTCTGCCCTGGACGCTGGCCTACCTGGTCCTGTCGCTGTCGCTGCTGCTGTTGGCCTACCTGGCCATCGAGAAGCTGGTGAACAGCCCCTGGGGCCGGGTGCTGCGCGCCATCCGTGAGGATGAAGACGCCGCAAGCGCCCTGGGCAAGCGGTCGTTCGCTTTCCGGCTACAAAGTTTTGTCATTGGCAGCATGCTGATGGGTCTGGGTGGTGCCCTTTATGCGCACTTTGTAGGCTTCATTGCACCAGATGATTTTTTACCGATCCTGACCTTCCAGCTCTGGGCCATGTTGATCGTCGGTGGTTCGGGCAACAATCGCGGTGCCATTTTGGGCGCCTATGTGGTTTGGGGTTTCTGGACTGCTGCGGGTGGGCTGATGCGCGGCTGGATTCCACAGGCTGAACAAGCCCGGGCGGCCGCCTTGCAAGTGGTGCTCATCGGCTGCCTGATCGCGCTGATGCTGGTCTTGCGTCCGCGCGGCATGCTGGGTGATACCAAGGTCGTCGCCCGGTGACCGGTCTGCGAGCCGCCGCCATGGTACCCGGCCTAGTTGCTACTAACCGACTCAACCAGGCTTTATGACGCGCCCTTCTTCAGGCTCAGCGCAGCCTCATACAGGGCATTGCGCGGGGCGCCGGTGATCTCGGCGGCCAGTCGAACCGCCGTTTTCAAGGGTAGCTCGGCCAGTAACAATTGCAGCACGCGCTGGTCCTCGCCGCTATCGGCCGGTACCGCAACCGGGTGCAGCACCAGCACAAATTCGCCGCGACACCGGTTCGGGTCAGCAGCCAGCCAAGCCCCAAAGCCCGCCGCTGGCAATTGAGCGATCTCCTCAAATTGTTTCGTCAGTTCGCGCCCGACCGTCACACCACGCTCTCCCAGCACCGCCAGCGCCCCGGCCAGGGCTTCAATGCGGTGGGGAGCCTCCAGCAACACCACGGCGCGCGTCTGTTGGGCCAACGCTGCCACGGCCTGAGCGCGTTCACCAGCTTTGCTGGGCAAGAAACCGGCAAAGACAAAGCCACTCGCTGCTGCCTCAGTGCTAGCCATGCCTGCCACGCTGAGTGCCGCCGTGACGCTGCTGGCGCCCGGCAGCGGTACCACCGGCCTGGTCGCTGCTCGGGCCGCTGCCACCAGGCGAGCCCCGGGGTCGCTAATGGCTGGCGTGCCGGCATCGCTGACATAGGCCACCCGCTGCCCCTGAACCATGCGGTGCACCAGTTCTTCAGAGGCTTGCGTCTCATTGTGCTCATGCACTGCCAGTAACTGGGCTGCCGACTTGTCGATGCCATAGGCGCGCAGCAGGGCCTGGGTGTGGCGGGTGTCCTCGCAGGCGACCGTATCCGCCAACGCCAGCACGTGCAGGGCGCGCAGTGTGATGTCGGCCAGGTTGCCGATCGGGGTGGCGACCACATACAGCGCGCCGGGCGGATAATTCTGTCCAGCAGCGGCGTCAGCGGCGGCGTTTAAGGCATGGGCATAGGTGGAGCTCAATGGTATTTCCTCGTGACAGGACTGCGGGTGCCTCGGTGAGCACCAAAAGCGTCGGCGATGCCGCCGAAGACGCTGCCTTGCGCCATTTGCAGCAGGCCGGCCTGCGGCTGGTGCACCGCAATTATCGGACGCCTGGGCGCGGCGGTGGCGAAATCGACCTGATCATGCGTACCGCAGACGGCACGACTGTATTTGTCGAGGTACGGCGACGGGCCAGCGCCAGCCACGGTGGAGCGGGTGCCAGCATCAGCGCCACTAAGCAGCGACGCATCATCTTTGCGGCCCGGCATTACCTGATGCGTCTGGCCGTCACGCCGCCCTGCCGCTTTGATGTGGTGCTACTGGAGCCACAAGGCCTGCAGTGGTTGCCGGCGGCGTTTGATGCCGGTTGATGACACGTCGGGCGGGTATCATCGGCCTATGCTTGAGCTACGCATTCAACAACACTTCATCGACAGCGCTGACCTGAAGTACCAGGCAGCGCAGGTCCTGAGCGGCCCGATCGCAGCGGCGGTGCAGGCCATGCTGGCCTGTGTCACCAGCGGCGGCAAGGTGCTCGCCTGTGGCAATGGCGGCTCGGCCGCCGATGCCCAGCATTTTGCGGCTGAGTTTGTCGGGCGTTTTGAGCGCGAGCGGCCCGAACTGGCGGCGCTGGCCCTCACCACCGACAGCTCCATCATTACCGCCATTGCCAACGACTACGACTTCAACATCATCTTCTCGCGCCAGGTGAGGGCCTTGGGCCAGCCCGGGGATGTGCTGCTCGCCATCTCCACCAGCGGCAACTCGGGCAACGTGCTGGCAGCGATTGAAGCGGCCCACGAGCGTGAGATGGTGGTTGTCGGTTTGAGCGGACGAGGTGGCGGCAAAATGAGCCAGGTCTTGCGTGACACCGATGTCCATATTTGCGTGCCGCACGAGCGCACTGCTCGGGTGCAAGAAGTTCATATTTTGGCGTTGCACTGTATTTGCGATGCCGTCGATGCCCAGTTACTTGGCGACCAGGAGACCCCCGAATGAAACTATTGAAACACCCTTTTCTGCACAAGTGCGTGCTGATTGCCTGCCTGACGGCTTCAGTGAGCGCCTGCGCGCCGATCCTGATGGGCGGCGCCGTGATGGTCTCATTGGTGGCCACTGACCGGCGTACCTCTGGTGCGCAGCTTGAAGACGAAAGTATCGAGCTGCGGGCTGCCAAGCGCATTTGGGACAACCTCGGCGATCGGGTGCATGTCAATATCACCAGTTACAACCGGCAGGTGCTGATCACTGGCGAGGTGCCCAGCGCGCAGGATCGCGTCGAGGTGGAGCAAATCGTCGCCAAGATCGAGAATGTGCGGAGCACCGTCAATGAGTTGGCCGTGTTGGGCAATACCGGCCTGACGCAACGCTCCTCCGACGTGATTGTCAGCACCCGGGTGCGGGCGGGTCTGGTGGATGCCAGGGACTTGTTTGCCAACGCTTTCAAGGTGGTAACCATGCGGGGCACGACCTACATCATGGGGCGGGTGACGCAGCGCGAAGCGAACCGTGCCACTGAGGTGGTACGCAGCACGCCTGGCGTACAAAAAGTGGTGCGCCTGCTGGAAATCATCAGCGAGGAAGAACTCCAGGCCTTGTCGCTCAAGCCGGCGCCCTGAGGGCGCTTAGGCCATCTATTTCAGGCGCTTGATCAGGCTGGAGGTGTCCCAGCGCTGGCCACCCATTTGCTGCACATCGGCATAGAACTGGTCGACCACCGCAGTGACCGGCAAACGCGCACCGTTGCGTTTGGCCTCATCGAGCACCAATCCGAGGTCCTTGCGCATCCAGTCCACCGCAAAGCCGAAATCAAACTTGCCCGCGACCATGGTCTTGCCGCGGTTGTCCATTTGCCAACTTTGTGCCGCACCCTTGCCGATCACGTCCAGCACCTGGAGCATGTTTAGGCCTGCCTTTTCACCGAAGGCGATGGCTTCGCTGAGGCCCTGGACCAGACCAGCAATGCAAATCTGGTTCACCATTTTGGCCAATTGCCCGGCGCCACTCTCGCCCAGCAGCGTGAACGCGCGGGAAAAAGCCATGGCCACCGGTTGGGCTGCGTCAAACGCCGCCTGGTCACCGCCGCACATGACGGTCAGCAGGCCGTTCTGCGCGCCACCCTGGCCGCCAGAGACCGGAGCGTCGACAAAGTGCAACCCCAGGGTTTTGGCGGCGCCGTAGAGCTCGCGTGCCACGCTGGCGGATGCCGTGGTGTGGTCGACGAAGGTGGTCCCGGCTTGCATGCCGGCAAAAGCGCCGTCGGCGCCCAAGGTCACGCCGCGCAGGTCGTCGTCATTGCCGACACAGCAGAACACCAGTTCGGCCCCCTGCGCTGCCAGTCGAGGTGTCGCGGCGTGCTTGAGGGCGCTTGCTCCGGCAAATTCAGCACACCAGGCGCTGGATTTGCTCGCAGTTCGGTTGTACACCGTGACCTGGTGTCCGGCTCGCGCCAGGTGCCCGGCCATCGGGTAGCCCATGACGCCCAGGCCTAGGAAGGCGACTTTACGGCTCGGGGTACTGGCGTAATCTTTGTGGTTGATGCTGCTCATAGGTGCTCGCTAGAGGGGTTGAAATATAAAAAAATGCCTCCGGACCGCGGCCGTTTGGGGCCGCCGCGCCCTGGGGCTAGGTTACTAAACGATCGCGAAATTCTCGGTGCCGGCGTTCAGGTCGGTGGACTTAACCCGTTGGCTGTTAAGTTTGATCTGTAGCCGCAGGTCGTTGACCGAGTCGGCATTGCGCAGGGCATCTTCGTAGTTGATGCTGTTGGCCTCAAAAGCGTCAAACAGGGCTTGGTCGAAAGTTTGCATGCCCATGTTGCGGCTTTTCTTCATGATCTCCTTGATCTCGGTCACATGACCTTTGAAGATCAAGTCGGAAATCAGGGGAGAGTTCAGCAGGATTTCCACGATGGCAGCGCGACCCTTGCCGTCCTGCTTGGGCACCAAGCGCTGGGAGATCACGGCTTTAAGGTTAAGCGACAAATCCATCAGCAGTTGAGAGCGCCGTTCTTCTGGAAAGAAGTTGATGATGCGGTCTAGCGCCTGATTGGCGCTGTTGGCGTGCAGTGTGGCCAGGCACAGATGCCCGGTTTCCGCAAAGGCCACGGCATGCTCCATCGTTTCGTGGCCGCGGATTTCACCCATCAGAATCACGTCAGGGGCTTGGCGCAGCGTGTTTTTCAGGGCGGCGTCCCAATTGTCGGTGTCGAGCCCGACCTCGCGCTGGGTCACCATACAGTTTTTATGCGGGTGAACAAACTCGATCGGGTCTTCAATTGTGATGATATGGCCGTAAGTTTGCTCATTGCGCCAGTCCACCATGGCGGCCAGGGTGGTCGACTTGCCGGAGCCGGTCGCGCCGACCAGGATGCAGAGGCCCCGCTTGGCGGTGACCACTTCCTTGAGGACCTGTGGCACGCCCAAGCCGTTGATCGTGGGCACAGTGGTCGGGATCATGCGCATGACCATACCGGCCTTGCCCTGCTGCACAAAAGCATTCACCCGAAATCGGCCGATGCCTTCTGGCGCGATAGCAAAATTACATTCCTTTGTGGTCTCAAATTCGGCGGCCTGGCGTTCGCTCATGATGGAGCGGACCAGAGCCGCAGTCTGCGCGCCAGACAGCCTGTCCGTTGACATTTTGGTGAGTTTGCCATCGATCTTGATGGCCGGCGGGAAGTCGGCCGTGATGAACATGTCGCTGCTTTTTCGGCTGAGCATCAGCTTCAGCAATTCCCCGACAAACTGTCCGGCTTGGTTGAGTTCCATGATGGCAGGGGTTCAGAGGTTTCGGGGTTCAAGGGTTTAGCTTCGTTCGCTCAGGCGGGCACCGACCACCCGCAGTCGCAAGGATATCTTGCGGGCCAACACGGTCATCAGGCAGGCGGCCAGGTAGGCATCTTCCGTCACCATACCGTTCATGGCGTCGGTCGTCAGTACCGCCATGTCGCACTTGGTCTGTGTGATGCAGGCTGAAAACCGCAGCCCCTGGTCGAGCAGTGACATTTCTCCCAGCATTTCGCCGGGACCGGCCTCCGAAAGCCGAAGGCGCTCGCCCCAGGTTTGGATCCGATCCACTGCAACCTGACCTTTGAGCAAGATCACCAGGAAGTTGCCATGTTCGTCCTGATGAATGAACTCCTGCTCGGCCGGGACCTGGGTGAAAAGCATGTATTTCGTCAAGCGGGCAAGGGTCTGCTCGGGAATTTGCTTCATTTGTTTGTCATTGCTCCAAAGCAACTGCAGCTGGCGCATGGCGGAGGCGGAGTCCAATTCGGCGGCGCCGATTTGGGTCGCCCGGGCAGACCATGGCACCGCACGTCCTTCGGCCTCTGGCCCATTGATACTGGCATCAAACAGCCTGGAGTCACTTGCTTGCGGCGGCTCTTCAATCCCCATTTTTTGCATTAAATGATTGAAAAAATTTTTCATAAGGCGTGTTGAAGATCGCGGCGTCTTAGCCGGGGAAGTTTTCCGGAATTTTGGCTTTGGTCCGTGCCTCGGCGGCACTGATCACATTGCGTTTGACCAGGTCGGTCAGGTTCTGGTCCAGCGTTTGCATACCCACACTGTTGCCGGTCTGGATGCTGGAGTACATCTGCGCGATCTTGGCTTCACGGATTAGATTGCGAATGGCGTTGGTGCCCAGCATGATCTCGTGGGCCGCCACACGGCCCTGGCCGTCCTTGGTCTTGCACAGCGTCTGCGAGATCACGGCCTGAAGCGACTCCGACAGCATGGCCCGCACCATTTCTTTCTCTTCGGCTGGGAACACGTCAATGATCCGGTCGATGGTCTTGGCCGCACTGGAGGTGTGCAGCGTGCCAAACACCAGGTGGCCGGTTTCGGCGGCCGTCATGGCCAGCCGGATGGTTTCAAGGTCACGCATTTCGCCCACCAGGATAGCGTCCGGGTCTTCGCGCAGCGCTGAGCGCAGGGCCGAGGCAAAGCTCAGCGTGTGCGGGCCGACCTCCCGTTGGTTGATCAGGCATTTTTTGGATTCGTGCACGAATTCGATCGGGTCTTCTACCGTCAGGATGTGGCCGTACTCGTTTTCGTTGAGGTAATTGACCATGGCCGCCAGTGTGGTCGATTTACCCGAGCCGGTGGGGCCAGTCACCAACACCATGCCACGCGGCTTGAGCGCGAGTTCGGCCAATATTTTGGGGGCATTGAGCTGTTCCAGCGACAGGATTTTGCTGGGGATGGTCCGCAGCACCGCGCCGGCGCCCCGGTTGTGGTTGAAAGCATTGACCCGAAAACGCGCCAAGCCAACGATGTCGAAGGAAAAGTCGATTTCCAGGAATTCTTCAAAGGCCTTGCGTTGGCCATCGTTCATGATGTCGTACACCATGGCGTGCACTTGTTTGTGGTCCAGCGGCTCCACATTCAGGCGGCGCACATCGCCGTGCACTCGGATCATCGGCGGCAGGCCGGCCGACAAATGCAGGTCAGAGGCCTTGTTCTTGACGCTGAATGCCAGCAATTGGGTGATATCCACAGGTATCCTGTTGGTTTGTTATGTTTGGAACCATTATGACGATCATTCAGATCAATTTGCAGCAAGTTCAAGCCCGAATGGCAGCGGCCTGCCAGGCCGCAGGGCGTGACCCGGGCACGGTCAGCCTGCTGGCGGTGTCCAAGACCTTCGGCCCCGAGACGGTGCAGTCTGCCTGGGCCGCGGGGCAGACCGCCTTCGGCGAAAACTACATCCAGGAGGCGGTGCAAAAGATCACAGCATTACGGCAGTTGCCGGACGCCAACCGGGCGCCCCTGCAATGGCACTGCATCGGCCCGATCCAGAGCAACAAGACCCGCTTGGTCGCCGAGCATTTCGACTGGGTTCACACCGTGGACCGGCTGAAGATCGCCGAGCGCCTGAGCGAGCAGCGGCCAGCCGGTTTGGCGCCGCTGCAGGTTTGTATCCAGGTCAACGTCGATGGCGGTCCCACCAAGTCGGGGGTGCTGCCGCAGGAGGCGTTGGCCTTGGCGCTGCAGGTGGCAGCGCTGCCCGGGCTGCGCTTGCGCGGCCTGATGAGCATTCCTGAGCTTGCTACTGATTTTGTAGCTGCAACGCAAGTATTCATGAGGGTTAAGACCCTATTTGATGCCTTGAATGGGAGCGGTTTGGCACTTGACACCTTGTCTATGGGGATGAGCGCCGATCTGGAGGCGGCGATCCACGGCGGCAGCACCATGGTACGGGTGGGCAGCGCTATTTTTGGGGCGCGGTAGTTGGGAGGCTCTCGCTCGGCCTTTGACGATGCGGTTCCCAAATGCCCTATGAAGGCCCGGCGATAGAGGGATCTGTACGCACGACGTTGAGCGGAAAACGCTGACCCGCTAAATAGTCTTCCATGCATTGCAACAGCAAGGGGCTGCGGTGGCGGTCTCGTGCGGCACGGACTTCGTCGGGGCTGAGCCATAAGGTGCGGACAATGCCGGTGTCAAGTGCTCGCTTGGATTCGTGGAGACCCAACTCGCCACAAAAGGCGAAGCGCAGGTAAGTGATGTCCTGCGCCGCACAGGCCATGGTCGCGGGTCGCTGAAAACGCGCCAAATAGACCCCGATCAGTGCGGTCGGCCGAAAGTGGTAAGCGGTCTCTTCCAGAGTTTCGCGGGCACAGCCCTCCGCCGGAGATTCGCCCGGGTCCAGGTGGCCGGCCGGGTTGTTCAGGCGCAGGCCCTCGGGGGTGTGCTCCTCGACCAATAAAAAGCGGCCGTTCCGCTCAATCACGGCGGCCACGGTGACGCTGGGTTTCCATCGAATGTCCATTCAAGATTATCCCCATGTAAACTCTTGGACGTTGCTGATTCGTCTCCTACCCAACCCAACGCGAGGACTCGCCCATGCTGATTGGCGTACCCACTGAAACCACCACAGGCGAAACCCGGGTGGCTGTCACCCCCGAAACGGCCAAAAAACTCAAGGCCCAGGGGCACACGATTCGAGTCCAGGCCGGCGCCGGTGTGGCTGCTAGCGTGACCGACGAAGCCTATGTCGCCGCCGGTGCTGAGATCACCGATGCCGCCGGTGCGCTGGGTTGCGACCTGGTGCTCAAGGTCCGCACCCCGAATGACCACGAGGCGGCGCAGATGAAGGCGGGCGCGGCACTGGTCGGCATGCTCAACCCCTTTGACGCCACGGGTCTGCAGCGCTTGGCCGGCGCCGGCCTGACCAGCTTTGCGCTCGAAGCTGCCCCCCGCACCACCCGGGCCCAGAGCATGGACGTGCTGTCCAGCCAGGCCAACATCGCCGGCTACAAGGCGGTGATCATGGCGGCGGACAAGTACCAACGCTTCTTCCCGATGCTGATGACCGCTGCCGGCACCGTCAAGGCGGCGCGGGTGGTGATTCTGGGCGTCGGCGTGGCCGGCCTGCAGGCCATTGCCACCGCCAAACGACTGGGCGCGGTGATCGAGGCGTCCGACGTGCGCCCCAGCGTCAAAGAGCAGGTGGAGTCTCTCGGCGGCAAATTTATCGAGGTGTCCTACGACACGCCAGAAGAAAAAGAGGCTGCGGTGGGCGTGGGCGGCTATGCCCGGCCCATGCCGCAGAGCTGGCTGGAGCGCCAGAAGGTCGAAGTTGCCAAGCGCGTGGCGCAGGCCGACATCGTGATCAGCACCGCGCTGATTCCGGGCCGACCGGCCCCGGTGCTGGTGACCGAAGACATGGTCAAGTCCATGAAACCGGGTTCGGTCATCATTGACCTGGCAGCCGGGCGCGGGCCAGGCGGCGGTGGCAACTGCCCGCTGACCGAGACCGACCGCACCGTGGTCAAGCATGGCGTGACCCTGGTCGGCGAAACCAACCTGCCGGCGCTGGTGGCGGCCGACGCCTCGGCCCTGTACGCCCGCAATGTCCTTGACTTCCTCAAACTGGTGCTGGGCAAGGACGGCGGCCTGCAGGTCGACCTGAATGACGACATCGTGGCCGCCTGCCTGATGACCCAGGGCGGCGAGGTCAAGCGCAAATAAAACAGCTCAACAGGACTGCACACCATGGACATTCTTTCTCCCACGATCACCAACCTGATTATCTTCGTGCTGGCCATCTACGTGGGTTACCACGTGGTCTGGACCGTGACACCGGCACTGCACACCCCGCTGATGGCAGTGACCAACGCCATCTCGGCCATCGTCATCGTCGGCGCTATGTTGGCGGCGGCACTCACTGAAACCCCGCTCGGCAAAACTATGGGTGTGCTCGCGGTGGCGCTGGCGGCGGTCAATGTATTTGGCGGCTTCATGGTGACCCGTCGCATGCTGGAGATGTTCAGAAAGAAAGAGCGCCCGGCGGCGGCCAAGGGAGACACCAAATGAGCATGGACCTCGTCACCCTGCTGTATTTGTTTGCCAGCGTCTGCTTTATTCAGGCGCTCAAGGGTCTGAGCCACCCCACCACCTCGATCCGCGGCAACCTGTTTGGCATGGTCGGCATGGCGGTGGCGGTGGTCACCACCGGCGCGCTGATTGTCAAGATCGCCGGGCAGACCGGCCAGGGCGGTGCCATGGGCATGGCCTGGGTGCTGGGCGCGTTGGTGGTCGGCGGTGCTGCCGGCACCCTGATGGCCCAACGCGTCGAGATGACCAAAATGCCCGAACTGGTGGCCTTCATGCACAGCATGATCGGCTTGGCAGCGGTGTTCATCGCCGTGGCGGCAGTGGCTGAGCCCTGGGCCTTCGGCATTGTGGCCAAGGGCATAGCCATTCCAGCCGGCAACCGGCTTGAGTTGTTTTTGGGTGCGGCCATCGGCGCCATCACCTTCAGCGGCTCAGTCATCGCTTTCGGCAAACTGTCGGGCAAGTACAAGTTCCGCCTGTTCCAGGGCGCGCCAGTGCAGTTTGCCGGTCAGCACAAGCTCAACCTGGTGCTGGGTCTGGCGATGCTGGGCTTGGGTCTGGTGTTCGCGTTCACCGAAAGCTGGCCGGCCTTTTTTGCGATGCTGGCACTGGCCTTTGTGATGGGCGTGCTGATCATCATCCCAATCGGCGGTGCCGACATGCCGGTGGTGGTGTCCATGCTCAACAGCTACTCGGGCTGGGCGGCAGCCGGCATCGGCTTCAGCCTGAACAACGCCATGCTGATTGTGGCCGGCTCGCTGGTGGGCAGCTCGGGCGCAATCCTGAGCTACATCATGTGCAAGGCCATGAACCGCTCCTTCTTTAATGTGATCCTGGGTGGCTTTGGCGGCGAGGCCGGCACGGCCGCCGCCGGTGCGGCGGTGCAGCGCTCGGTCAAGAGCGGCAGCGCCGACGACGCGGCCTTTGTGCTGAGCAACGCCGAGACCGTGGTGATCGTGCCCGGCTATGGCCTTGCCGTCGCGCGGGCCCAGCACGCCGTCAAGGAACTGGCGCTCAAGCTCACCGAAAAAGGCATCACGGTCAAGTACGCCATTCACCCGGTGGCCGGGCGAATGCCGGGCCACATGAACGTGCTGCTGGCCGAGGCCGAGGTGCCTTACGACCAGGTGTTCGAGATGGAAGACATCAACGGCGAGTTCGGCCAGGTCGACGTGGCGATCATTCTGGGCGCCAATGATGTGGTCAACCCGGCTGCCCACGTCAAGGGCAGCGCCATTTACGGCATGCCCATTCTGGAGGCCTACAAGGCCAAGACTGTGATCGTCAACAAGCGCTCGATGGCCGCCGGCTACGCTGGCCTGGACAACGAGCTGTTCTACATGGACAAGACCATGATGGTGTTCGGTGATGCCAAAAAAGTGGTCGAAGACATGGGCAAGGCGATCGAGTAAGCCGTACCGGCGCCGGGTGAGCTTGTGGCAACGCTGGCCATCCTGAGCGCGCTGGCCGAGGAGCAGCAGGGCCTGCTGGCCTGTCTGTCGCAGCCGGTCTGCCTGCGCCGTGCCGGTCGTGAGGTCTGGCGTGGCCAGTGGCAGGGGCATGAGGTGCTGCTGGCGCTGTCGCGCATCGGCAAGGTGGCGGCAGCCACCACCACAACCGCCCTGATCGAAGGCCTGGGCGCCACCTACGTGGTGTTCACTGGGGTGGCTGGTGGCATCGGCCCCGGCGTGCGGGTCGGTGACCTGGTGGTGGCGACCGAGTTCGTGCAGCACGACCTGGACGCCTCTCCGCTGTTCCCTCGTTTCGAAATACCCCTCTACGGCCGCAGTCGCCTGGCCTGTGATCCCGTCATGACCGCTCTGCTTTTAAGAGCATCAGATTCAGCTGCGACAAGGCTTGCAGGCCAATTTAACCAATTTTCTGGGTTGGCGCGCTCGACCGTGCATGCGGGGCTGATCGCCAGCGGCGACCGCTTTGTCTCGGGCGCCTCCGAATTGCAGGGCCTGCAGCAGCGCTTGCAAGCCGGCGGCCACGCGCCACTGGCGGTGGAGATGGAGGGGGCGGCGGTGGCGCAGGTCTGCTTTGACTACGGCCTGCCCTTTGCCGCTGTGCGAACCATCTCGGACCGCGCGGACGATGCGGCCCATGTTGACTTCCCGCGTTTTGTGCGCGACGTGGCCAGCCCCTATGCCCACGCCATCATGACGGCCTTCTTGGAATTGCTACCAAATAGATAGCAATGAACCCAAGTGGGACAAGGGCTGGAGGCCTTTTTTACTTAAGCCAACCGCGTTTGCGGAAATACCACATCGGCACCAGCGCGCTGGCCACCATCAGGGCCAGCGCATAGGGGTAGCCCAGCGCCCAGTCCAACTCGGGCATGAACTTGAAGTTCATGCCGTAAAGACTGGCGATCAGCGTGGGCGGCAGCAGCGCCACGCTGGCCACCGAGAAAATCTTGATGATCTTGTTCTGGTTGATGTTGATAAAGCCGACCGTGGCATCCATCAAAAAGTTGATCTTGTCGAACAGGAAAGCGGTGTGCGAGTCCAGCGAGTCGATGTCGCGCAGGATCTGCCGAGCCTCTTCGAACTGTTCGGCATTGAGCATTTTGCTGCGCATCATGAAGCTGACCGCGCGCCGGGTGTCCATCACATTGCGCCGGATCCGGCCGTTCATGTCCTCGTGGTGGGCAATCGCGCCAAGCACCTCGCCGGCCATGGCGTCGGTCACATCGCCGGCCAGCACCTTGTTGCTGACTTTCTCCAACTCGTCGTAAATGCCCTCAAGGGTGTCGGCCGAGTACTCGGCGTCGGCGTCAAACAGCTTCAGCAGCACCTCTTTGGCGTCTTCGATCAAGCCCGGTGCCCGCCGGGCCCGCATGCGAAGCAGTCGAAACACAGGCACGTCTTCGTCATGAATTGAAAACAGCACGCCTCGGCTCTTGAGCGCATGGTTTTCCAGGTTCAGGATGAAGGCCACCCGAACCGTGCGTGGGTCGGCGTCGTCGGCAATCAGGAAGTCGCTGCGAATGTGCAGTTCGCCGTTGTCTTCTTTATAGAAGCGTGCCGATTCCTCGATGTCCTCGTCCATCGCGTCTTCGGGGATGGACAGGCCGTAGTACTGTTTGACCCAGCGCTTTTCTTCCAGCGAGGGGGACTCAAGGTCAACCCAGATAGGCTGGAACTTGGACAGTTCCTCCAGCGATTCGATTTCTTCCTGGAAGAGTCGACCATTGGCGAGCGAAAAGATATTGAGCATGGCTCACTCCCTGTAATGAATGGCATCTGGTGGCGTAGGGGTGTTCGCTTTCAACGCCGATGCTGTCATGGGAGTTGAAAGCTACCAACTGGGGTAGGTTTCCAAGGCGTCATCTCCGGTAGTCGCGATAGCCAAATTATCGCATTCCAGGCACTTAGGGCGGGTCAAAAAACGCCAGCAGTTCGTCTTTTCGGGCATAGGCGTCGCTCTCGCCCATGCCAATCAGGGCCTGGACAAAACCAGGCTCGAACAGCAGGTAGCTGACCAGGGCGCCGCCGCCACCTCGCAACACGCCCAAGGCCCCTAGCGCGTTGCGGGTGCTGCCTGGCAATTCTTTGAGGTGTTGCTGGGCCAGTGCATCGAGCGACCCAGTGGGCTGGATCGACAGCACATCCACGTGCCTGTAGGGCAGGGCGGCGGCGGCTTCACGCGGCAACTGACGGATGGTTTGCGTGACCCGGTTGGTCTGCTCCACATCGGCCTGCAGCGTGTCGTGGAACACGCTGGCCATGGCATGGCCAGCGATGTTGCCCAGCGTGGGGCGGCGTCGCGACGGCGTGCTGGAGCCGGCCAGTCCGGAACGCTCGGGCTGACCGACGCCCACCACCAGCACCCTGTCGGCGCCGAGGTGCATCGCGGGTGACAGCGGCGAGACCTGGCGCATGGAGCCGTCGCCAAAATGCTCTTGACGCCCGTCCACGAACAGGCTGGTCGATGGAAACAGGAAGGGGATGGCACTGGACGCCATCAGGTGCTCGATGGTGACGGGCTGGAATTCCGCGCGGCGACCGGGACGGGTCCAGCCCTGAAACGGGTCGTCTGCCTGGGTATGGCAAAAGGTCCAGTGAATGCCACTGGTGTAGCTCGAAGCGGTCACCGCCAGCGCCTGCAACTGCCCTTGGCTCAGGGCGGATTCGATCCCGGGCAGTGAGATCGCCTGGTGCAGCGTATCGACCAGCGGCATATTGTCCAGAATCGCGCCGTTCAGGCGGGCTTGGCGCGATAAGCTCCAAGCGGTAATGAATTTGTTCAGTCGGGCCCAAGGCGCGACATTGAGCCGGTAGACATCGGCTGAGCGCAGCAGCGCCCAAAAGCCGGCCAGGCGTTCGAACGCGTCCAGGCCCTGCGTGGCGTAAGCCGCCAGGCAGGCGGCATTGATGGCGCCTGCCGAGGTGCCGATGAGCACCTGAAACGGGAATGCGCTGGGTTGGCCAATTCGCAGTTTGAGCAGGGTGGCCAGGGCGCGCAGCACACCCACCTGGTAGGCAGTGCGCGCACCTCCGCCCATCAGCACCAGCGCGGTGTTGGCGCCTGCGGTCCGGCGTGGGGCGGGGCGCAAGCTGGCATGCAGGATGGTGTCAAGGCTCATAGTCTGATTGTGCCGACTGGTCCGGATCCTGGCAATTGCGCCGCTTGAGGTGGGCGCCAGCGACTCCTTTGCGTTCACGCAATAGAAGTCGGTTGCTTTTCTGCTCGGCGAGGAGCATAGTGAATTGCAGTCTTTTCAAACCGAGAGCACCAGGAGGCTATATATGAACTTGACGATCAGCGGCCATCACCTTGAAGTCACCCCGGCATTGCGCAGTTATGTCACGACCAAGCTCGACCGCATCCTGCGCCACTTTGACCAGGTGGTAGATGTCAAGGTGTTGTTGACGATTGAAAATCAGAAAGAAAAAGAGCGTCGGCAGCGGGCCGAGTGCAATATTCGGGTCAAAGGCTCTGACATGTTTGCTCAAAGCGCCCATGCCGACTTGTATGCGGCGGTCGACGAGTTGGTAGACAAGCTTGACCGGCAGGTGGTGCGGCACAAAGGCCGGGTACAAAACCACCACCATGAGGCGCCCAAACGCCTGATGTAGACCGCACGCGCGGCGCTTCGCAAGAGCGCTGTTCCTTCGGCGCAGCAGTATGGCCCGGCCTCAGCTTGGGTGCATAATCCCGCCAGTTATGAATCGTCTTGCATCCATCTTGCCTGCCGCTCAAGTGTTGGTGAGCGTCGACGCGACCAGTAAAAAGCGAGCGTTTGAAGAAGCTGGGCTGCTGTTTGAAAATCTCTACGGCCTGAGCCGGTCCTTGGTCACTGACAGCCTGTTTTCTCGCGAGCGCTTGGGCTCGACTGGGCTGGGGCATGGCGTGGCTATTCCGCACGGCCGCATCAAAGGCCTGAAGGCGCCCATGGCGGCGGTGTTCCAGTTAGCGTACGCCATCGGCTTTGATGCACCCGATGACCATGCGGTGAGTTTGCTGATCTTCCTGCTGGTGCCCGAGGCAGCCACGCAAAAACACCTTGAAATACTGTCTGAAATCGCTGAAATGCTCAGCGATGCCGCGCTGCGCCAGAAACTGGCGGCCAGCACCGATGCCGCTGACCTGCACGCGCTGATCGCCAACTGGCGGTCGGCCCTGCCGGTCTGAGCCGCCCAACCCGTCGCCTGGCGTCACTGGATTCAAATTGAAACCCACCGTTGTCAGTGCAGATGTGCTGTTTGAGGAGTTCCGTGGCACCTTGAAGTGGGAGTGGGTCGCCGGCCTGGGTGCGTCCGAGCGCCGCTTCGATGAGGTGGCTGTGCGCGCCGCCCGCTCTGGCGCCGACCTTGTTGGTTACCTGAATTACATCCACCCGTACCGGGTACAGATTCTGGGTGAGCGCGAAATTTCGTACCTGATGAACGCTACGCCAGAAGATTGCGCACGACGCATTGCCCGTATCGTGACGCTGGAGCCGCCAGCGCTGGTGCTCGCTGATGGCCAGTTGGCCCCCGACGCGTTGGTGTCGATGTGCGAGCGGGCCCAAATCCCGATGTTTGCGACGCAGGGCTCATCGGCTTTTGTGATCGACGTGCTGCGCGCCTACCTGTCCAAGCATTTTGCCGATCGGGCGTCGATGCACGGCGTGTTCATGGACATTCTGGGTCTGGGTGTGCTGATCACCGGCGAGTCGGGGCTGGGCAAGAGCGAGCTTGGCTTGGAGTTGATCTCACGCGGTAACGGCTTGGTGGCGGACGATGCGGTGGACCTGTTTCGAATCAACCAGGACACGATCGAGGGCCGCTGCCCAGCGCTCCTGATGAACCTGCTGGAGGTGCGCGGCATCGGCCTGCTGGACATCCGCTGCATCTTTGGCGAAACCGCGGTCCGCCGCAAGATGCGGCTCAAGCTGATCGTGCATCTGGTGCGTCGTGAGACGCTGGAGCGTGACTATGAACGCATTCCCTATGAGCCGCTGACGCAGGATGTGCTGGGTGTGCCGGTGCGCAAGGTCGTCATCCAGGTGGTTGCGGGGCGCAATATTGCCGTCTTGGTCGAGGCAGCGGTGCGCAACACCATTCTGCAGTTGCGTGGCATTGACACCTACCAGGAGTTTGTCGAACGCCACCGCAACGCGATGGACACCGGAGACTAAACCCGCCCCCGGTTGACGGAATGGGAGGCCGACGGCTCAGGGCTTCTGAGCGACGACCGGCCGGTTGCCGCAGTGCTCGCGCACGCAGTGGGCATACAGACTCAGTGCGTGGTCGGCAATGGCGAAACCTTTGAGATTGGCCACCGCATGTTGGCGTTTTTCGATTTCGGCATCGTAGAACTCTTCCACCCGGCCACAATCGAGGCAGACCAGATGGTCATGGTGCTGCCCTTCATTGAGCTCATAAACCGCCTTGCCGCTCTCAAAGTGGCTGCGAGTCAGGATGTCGGCCTGTTCGAACTGGGCCAGAACCCGGTACACGGTGGCCAGACCCACGTCGGATCGGTCCTCCAGCAGCACCCGAAAGACGTCCTCGGCGGTCATGTGGCGCTGGGCGCCCTTCTGGAAGATCTCCAGGATCTTCAAGCGGGGGAGCGTTGCCTTCAGGCCGGTACTTTTGAGTTCGTCGATATTGGTCATGAAGGTCTCAGGCGGTTGCCGGCCCCGGTTCGCCTTTTAGGACTCAAGCCGCGGTCTCAACCAGTACAATGAACTCATCATATCGCCAACGCAACGTCAATGCCCGATCCTCACCACCGCCTCGTCCGACTGAGTCTGCTGCTGGTGATGGGTGCCAGTCTACTGGCTTGCAGCTCGCTGGATTCTGCCAGCAACCAAGTCGTTAATGTGGTCAGGCCCTACAAGATGGACATTGTGCAGGGCAACTTCGTCTCTGCCGAACAGTTGTCGGCGATCAAGCCGGGTATGACACGCTTGCAAGTCCGCGACGTGCTAGGTACGCCCCTGGTCGCCAGTATCTTTCATGAGGATCGCTGGGATTACGTCTTTACCTTCCGGCGCCAGGGTGTCCCTCCGCAGGCGCGGAAACTCACGGTGCATTTCAAGGGCGATGTGCTCGAGCGCGTTGACGCGGATAGCATGCCGACTGAGGCTGAGTTTGTAGCGTCGCTGGATTCCGGCCGAAAGACCGGCAAGGTGCCGGCGTTGGAACTGGCTCCCGACACCGTCAGCCAGAGGCCTGTGACGGCAAAACCGGCCGAAGCCAAGCCGCTGCCGCCCCTGCCTGCAAGCTATCCGCCGCTTGAGCCGGTGCTGCGCTAAACCATAAGGCCCGCCATGACCGACCCTGTGTTGCATCGCATTGCCGTCGCCGGCGCCTCTGGGCGCATGGGGCAGATCCTGGTCGAGGCGGTACGCGCCGCGACCGACACACTGCTCGGAGGCGCACTTGATCGCCAGGGTAGCCCAGCCCTGGGCGCCGACGCTGCTGCCTTTTTGGGGCAGACCAGTGGGGTGACCATTACCGCTGATCTGCGCCAGGGCTTGGCGCATGCGGACACCCTGATTGATTTCACCCGTCCAGAAGGCACGCTGGCGCATTTGCGGGTGTGTCGCGAACTCGGCGTCAATGCCGTGATCGGCACCACCGGATTCACCGAGGCCCAAAAGGCCGAAATTGCCGAGGCGGCGCGCGACATCGCGATTGTGATGGCCCCCAATATGAGTGTGGGCGTGAACGTGACGCTCAAACTGCTGGAGATGGCGGCGCGTGCGCTGGCCACGGGCTACGACATCGAGATTATCGAGGCGCACCACCGGCACAAAGTAGATGCGCCCTCCGGAACGGCGCTGAAGATGGGAGAGGTTATCGCGGCCGCCCTCGGGCGCGATCTGAAAGACTGTGCCGTCTACGCCCGTGAGGGCGTGACCGGTGAGCGGGACCCGTCCAGCATCGGTTTTGCCTCCATTCGGGGCGGCGACATTGTGGGTGACCACACGGTGCTGTTTGCAGGGACCGGCGAGCGCATCGAAATCACCCATAAGTCCTCCAGTCGGGCCACCTACGCCCAGGGCAGTCTGCGCGCCGCACGCTTCCTGCTGCAGCACAAGGCCGGGCTGTTTGACATGTTTGACGTGCTCCAGTTGCGATGAACCTGATTCAGCTCTACAACCAGGGCGATGCGCTGAGTCAAGGTGTGACGCTGCTGCTGCTGATGATGTCGGTGTGCAGCTGGGTTGTGATTGTCTGGAAAACTTGGTTATTGCAACGGGCTGGCGCTGATATCCGACGTTGTACCGCCGCATTCTGGCAAGGCGCGTCAGTGGCTGCTGCTACACCTACGGTTCAGGCGTTTGACCGCGAAGCCCTGGTCTTGCCCTTGATCGAGGCCATACAACCACAAGCCAACAACACCCTGGCGACCGCCGGTGATCGTTCGCAACAGCTCACCCGTGTGCTGCGCGACGCACTGCACGGCGTGCTGGCGAAGCTGCATTACGGCCAGGTGCTGCTGGCCACTGTGGGTTCCACGGCGCCGTTTGTGGGCCTGCTTGGCACCGTTTGGGGCATCTACCGTGCCCTGATCGGCATTGCCGATGCCGGCCAGGTCAGTATCGACAAAATCTCTGGACCGGTGGGCGAGGCCCTGATCATGACCGCCGTGGGCCTGGCGGTGGCGATCCCAGCGGTGTTGGCCTACAACGTGATGGGGCGGGCAATCGCGCGGCTAGAAGCCGAACTCGAAGGCTTCGCGCGCGACCTGCTTGACCTAGCGGTTAGTCCCTCGTTCCGGCTCGACTAAGGCGCAAGCAAAGCCAACCATGTCATTCGGCCGCTTGGAGCGCTCTCAAAGCGCACAACCCATCAGCGAGATCAATGTCACGCCTTTGGTGGATGTGATGCTGGTGTTGGTGGTGATTTTCATCCTGACCGCACCGCTGCTCACCAGTGCCATCAAACTGGACTTGCCCCAAAGTGCGGCGGCAAAGCCGGTACAGGCGCCCATCGCGCTGACGCTGGTGGTCGACCGCGCTGGACAGACTTTTCTGGCCGACCAGGCGGTCACGACCGATCGGCTGGCGCAGGCGCTGCGTCAGGCGGCACAAGCCAACTCCGACACCGAGCTGCGGTTGCGGGCCGATGCGCAGGTGCCCTATGGGCGCGTCGTCGAAGTGATGGGCTTGGCCCAACAGGCCGGCTTGCACCGGATCGGCTTTGTGGCTGACCCTGGGGCCCCGGCCAAACCCTAAAATCCCCCGCTGGCAGTCGCTCGGACTGCCGATGATTGAATGCCCATGGACGAAAAATACAAGCATATTGCCGTTGAGCAAGCGGCCCAAAGCCACTGGACCGCCACCGACGCCTACCGGGTGAGCGAGCACCAGAGCAAGAAAAAATTCTATGCCTGTTCCATGCTGCCCTACCCCAGCGGCAAGCTGCACATGGGCCATGTGCGCAACTACACCATCAACGACATGCTCACGCGCTACCTGCGCATGAATGGCTACAACGTGCTGATGCCCATGGGTTGGGACGCTTTTGGCTTGCCTGCTGAAAATGCCGCCCTGAAAAACGGTGTGCCACCAGCCCAGTGGACCTACGACAACATCGCCTACATGAAGCAGCAGATGCAGGCGATGGGGCTGGCCATCGACTGGAGCCGTGAAGTGGCCACCTGCGACCCCAGCTATTACAAATGGAACCAATGGCTGTTCCTGAAGATGCTGGAAAAAGGCATTGCCTACCGCAAGACCCAGGTCGTCAACTGGGACCCGGTGGATCAGACCGTGCTGGCTAACGAGCAGGTGATCGACGGCAAGGGCTGGCGCACGGGCGCGGTGGTGGAAAAGCGCGAGATTCCAGGGTATTATTTGAAAATCACGGCCTATGCCGAGGAACTGCTGGACCACGTGCAGCACAAACTTCCGGGCTGGCCTGAGCGCGTGAAGCTGATGCAAGAAAACTGGATCGGCAAGAGCCAGGGCGTGCGTTTTGCCTTTACCCATGACATCCGGGGCGACGATGGCGCCCTGATCGGTGACGGCCGCATGTACGTGTTCACCACCCGGGCCGACACCATCATGGGCGTTACCTTTTGTGCAGTGGCGCCCGAGCACCCCCTGGCGCAACACGCGGCACAGACCAACCCGGCGCTGGCTGGCTTCATTGAAGAGTGCCAACGCGGCGGTACCACTGAGGCTGAGCTCGCCACCCAGGAAAAAAAGGGCATGGCCACCGGGCTGTCAGTCACGCACCCCCTTACCGGCGCACCTTTGGCGGTGTGGGTCGGCAATTACGTGCTGATGAGTTATGGCGACGGTGCGGTGATGGGTGTGCCGGCGCATGACGAGCGCGACTTTGCCTTTGCCTTGAAATACAGGCTGACGATCCAGCCTGTGGTCAGCTTCGGTTCCAAGGCTTTTGATGCCAACCGGTGGCAGGACTGGTATGGCGAAAAAAGTGCTGGACGGGCGATCCATTCTGACAAGTACGACGGCTTGGCTTTCCCGGATTGCGTCGAGGCGGTTGCAGCCGACCTCGCTGCACTCGGCCTGGGTGAGAAAAAAACCACCTGGCGCCTGCGCGACTGGGGCGTGAGCCGGCAGCGCTACTGGGGCACGCCCATTCCCATCATCCATTGCGACGAGCACGGCGCGGTGCCCGTGCCCGAAAAAGACCTGCCGGTGGTGCTGCCGCAGGATTGCGTGCCCGATGGCAGTGGCAACCCTTTGCACAAGCACGTCGGCTTTCACGCCGGGGTGGTGTGCCCGGTCTGTGGCAAGCCCGCACGGCGTGAAACCGACACCATGGACACGTTTGTCGACAGCTCCTGGTACTTCATGCGCTACTGCGACCCGAAGAACGACCAGGCGATGGTGGCCGGCGGTGCCGACTACTGGATGCCGATGGACCAGTACATCGGCGGCATCGAGCACGCCATTCTGCACCTGCTGTACGCCCGTTTCTGGACCAAGGTGATGCGCGACCTTGGCCTGGTCAAGGTCGACGAGCCTTTTACCAAGCTGCTGACGCAGGGCATGGTGCTCAACCATATTTACTCGCGCAAGGGCGAGAAGGGCGGGGTGGAGTATTTCTGGCCGCACGAGGTGGAAGACCTGCACGACGACACCGGCAAGGTAACCGGTGCTCGACTCAAGGCGGCCAAGGGTGCCTTGCCGGCCGGCACGCTGATCACCTACGAGGGGGTCGGCACCATGAGCAAGAGCAAAAATAATGGGGTTGATCCGCAAGACCTCATCGAAAAATACGGTGCTGACACCGCCCGCCTGTACACCATGTTCACCGCGCCACCTGAGGCCACACTGGAATGGAACGATGCGGCGGTAGAGGGCTCCTACCGTTTCCTGAAACGGGTCTGGAACTTTGGATACAAGCTTGCCGCTATGGATTCGGGAGCGTTAGAGGCAGCAGTGGCGGGGGCTAAGCGCCTGAATGATGTGCAATTTGGCAAAGAAGCGCGGGCCTTGCGGCTGGACATTCACGCCGTACTCAAGCAGGTCGACTACGACTACCAGCGCATGCAGTACAACACAGTGGTGTCGGGTGCTATGAAGATGATCAACGCCTTGGATGACTTCAAGGCAACACACACGCCGGGCGGGGCGATCGCCCAGATCGAGGGCTTTGGCATTTTGCTGCGCTGCCTGTACCCCGCAACGCCGCACATCGCCCACAGCCTGTGGCAGGCGCTGGGCTACGCCGGCGTGCTGGGTGACATCCTCGACACGCCCTGGCCCCAAGTGGACCCGACCGCTATGGCGCAGGATGAAATCGAGCTGGTGCTGCAGATCAACGGCAAGCTTCGCGGCGCCATCGTGGTGCCGGCCGGCGCCTCGCGGGAGGCGGTGGAACAACTGGCCGTTGTCAGCGAGATCTTCCTCAATCTCGCCGGCGGCGCAACGCCGAAAAAGATCATTGTTGTACCAGGCCGGCTGGTCAATCTGGTGATCTGAGCTCGCGGCCCCCATGCACCGCCGCCCACTCCTTGCCCTGTTGCTACCTGTGGGACTGGCTCTGGGAGGCTGCGGTTTCCGCCTGCGCGGCAGCCAGACTTATGCCTTTGATCGGATTGCGGTGCTGCCTCATCCGGGTGGGCCGCTGGCGATCGAGCTGCGCCGCTCCTTTGGCCCTGCGGTGCAGGTGCTGGCACCTGGGGCGCCGCTGATCCAGGCCCAGGTGGTGCTGGATTTGTTGCAGGAGCAGCGTGAAAAAACCGTGGTGGGTGTCAATGCCTCGGGCCAGGTGCGGGAGTTTCAGCTGCGCATCCGGGTGCGCTTTGGCCTGCGCACGCCGCAGGGCCAGGCACTGATCGCGCCGTCAGACATCCTGCAGCAGCGTGACATCAGCTTTAATGAATCTGCTGTGCTGGCCAAAGAAGCCGAGGAAGGCCTGTTGTACCGCGACATGCAGTCCGATATCGTGCAGCAGTTGCTGAGGCGCCTGGCCGCAGTCAAGTCTTTGACGCCTCCCTGAGCCCATGCAACTCTCCGCCAGCCAGCTTGGCAACCACCTCCAGCGCGGCCTGAAAAGCCTGTACACCCTGTATGGGGACGAGCCGCTGCTGATCCAGGAGGCAGCCGACGCGATCCGCGCCGCCGCGCGTGTGCAGGGCTTTACCGAGCGTAGTTCGTACACCGTGGCGGGCGCCCATTTTGACTGGAGCGAGGTGCTGGCCGCCGGTGGCAGCCTGAGCCTGTTCGCCGACCGGCAAATACTGGAGTTGCGCATTCCTTCGGGTAAACCGGGGAAGGATGGCAGCGTGGCGCTGCAGCGACTGGCTGAACAAGCCCAGGGCAATGACAGCATGCTCACCATCGTCATGTTGCCCCGGCTCGACAAGGCCACCCGCGCCAGTGCCTGGTTTTCTGCACTCGATGGCTACGGCGTCACGCTGCCCGTGGAGCCGGTCGAGCGGCAGGCGTTGCCGCAGTGGATTGCACAGCGGCTGTCCAAGCAAGGGCAACGTGTGCGCGGTGGCGAAGAAGGCCAACGCACTCTGCAATTTTTTGCTGATCGCGTGGAAGGCAACCTGCTGGCGGCGCACCAGGAGATCCAAAAACTAAGCTTGCTTTACCCGGCCGGCGAGCTGGGCTTTGAGCAAATCGAGTCGGCGGTGCTGAATGTCGCCCGTTTTGATGTGTTCAAGCTGTCAGAGGCTGTGCTGGCCGGCCAACCGGCGCGGGTGCAGCGCATGCTGGACGGCTTGCAGGCCGAGGGCGAGGCCGAGGTGCTGGTGCATTGGGCCTTGAGCGAAGACATTCGCGCACTCAAACGCGTCAAGGACGCCATGGCCCAAGGGCGCCCACTTCCGATGGCTTTGCGCGAGCAGCGGGTCTGGGGTGTGAAGGAGCAGCTGTTCGAGCGCGTCTTGCCGCGGCTGGGCGAAGCGCAGCTGGCCGACTTGCTGCGAGCGGCGCATGACGTTGATGGCATTGTCAAGGGGCTCAAGCAGCCCGATTGGCCGCAGGACGGCTGGTACGCCTTGCACCGTTTGGCGCAGAGCCTGTGTTGCCTGTGCATGCCGCTGGCTAGAATCAGGGGCAACAATCTGGCACACTGAGTGTCGATGTTTCTAGGCGCTGGCCCTTTGCAGGCGCAAGTCTGTTTTATTGCTGGAGCGTCTTGTCATGAAAATCGCCGTGGTTGGTGCAGGCTTTGCTGGTTTGAGTACCGCCAAGGTCCTCAAGGCCATGGGCCATGTGGTCACTGTCTTCGAAAAAGACAGCGAAGTCGGTGGCGTCTGGGCCGGGTCGCGCCGTTATCCCGGCCTAACGACACAAAATGTGCGCTCCACCTATGCGCTGTCTGACTTTCCCTACCCCAACGACTACCCGGAGTGGCCCTCGGGAGAGCAGGTGCAGCGTTACTTGGCGGCCTACGCCCAACGCTTTGAGTTGGTGCCTCTGATCCATTTGCACACTGAAGTGACCCGAGCGGAGCCTGCGGCAGACGGACAGGGCTGGCAATTGGCCAGCGTGGATTGGGTCACCGGGCAAGCAGCGCAGCACTGTTTTGATTACCTGGTGGTCTGCAACGGCACCTTCTCGCAGCCCATGCTGCCTGACTTTGAGGGTGCAGAAGCCTTCCAGGCCGCCGGTGGCGTGGTTTGTCACAGCAGTCAGTGGCCGGGCGATGCCCTGGTCAAAGGTCGTCATGTGATGGTGGTCGGCTATGGCAAATCGTCGTGTGACCTGGCTCAGGCGGTGTCCAGCGATGCGGCGTCGACGACAGTGGTGGTTCGCCAGTTGATCTGGAAGATGCCCAAAAAACTGTTCAATGTGCTGAATTACAAGTACCTGCTGCTCACCCGCATGGGCGAGGCGCTGTTTGAGTACATCCGGGTGAAGGGGTTTGAGCGCTTTTTGCATGGCCCGGGTAAGCCGGTGCGCAACAGCTTATTGAGTCAGGTGCAATGGGTGGTCACGGTACAGTGCAAGCTCAAGGCGCTCGGGCTGCTGCCATCGATTCCCTTCGAGACCATCTCGCGCAGCACGGTGAGTTTGGTCACCGACGGTTTTTTTGAAAGCGTGGCGTCCGGCAAGATCAAGGTTTGCCGAGACGCGGTGATCCAGCGTTTGCTGGCTGGGCCTGACGGCAAGTTTGCCGAACTGAGCACGGGCGAGCGACTGCCTGTTGACATGGTGGTGTGTGGCACCGGTTGGCGGCAGAGCGTGCCATTTTTGCCAGACACGGTCATGGCCAGTGTCACCGATGCCAAAGGTAACTTCCGCCTGTATCGGTCAATCTTGCCGGTCCACGTGCCGCGGTTGGCTTTCAATGGCTACAACTCATCGCTGTTCAGTCAGTTGAGCTGCGAGGTGGGCGCACTGTGGATCGCCGACCTGCAGGGCGGACAACTGCAGTTGCCGCCAAAGGCGGCACAGGACAGCGACATCACCGAACGGCTGAACTGGATTGACAAGCGTAATGAGGGCAAGCACGCCAAAGGGACCAATGTGGTGCCGTTTTCCCTGCACCATGTGGACGAGTTGTTGCAAGACATCCGGCTGCCCTTGGGCGCGCTGACGCGCCTCAAGCATTGGTTGTTGCCGGTCAGCCCGGCCGACTATGCCGGGGCGACCCGCGGCCTGCTGGCGCGCTACCGTCGAACTTGAGCTGACGCCTCGGCCCTCGGCTTCGGCCCGTGGGGTGGCGGGTGTCTACCTCAGACACGCAGCGAAGGCTTTCACCATACGCTTGGAATGAAAAACTGTCAGAAGGACGAACCCGGGCCGGCCAGGAAATCAATTTCCTGGGCAGTGGAGGCCCGTCCCAGGATGGCGTTGCGGTGCGGGTAGCGGCCAAAGCGGTCGATGATGGTCTTGTGCTGGTGTTCTGAAGCCAGACTGCTCTCCAGCCCAGCCAGGCTGAACAGCGCCAGCGCCGTGCTGTGGATGAGTGGCGATTCACTGTGCATGAGAGGCATGTACATGAACGCCCGTTGCTGGATCTCAAGGGCGGCATCGGCACCAGCAGCCACGGCAGTTTGCGTCAGCGCAACAGCCAGCGCATCGCAGGCAAAGGCCTGTGGCTGGTCCCGGTACATGTTGCGCGAGAACTGGTCCAGCACGATGATTTCGGCCAAGCTTCCCTGCGGCGTCTCGCGCCAGGCGTAAAGCTCGCATCGCGCGGCGGCGGCGTGCAGGCTGCCAAAGCGCGAAGAGATCAGCCGATCAAACTCGGCCGATTTGGTCCACCACTGCTTGGCGTCGATCTCCTTGAACCAGAAGTCCAACACGGCCTGGGCCGTCATGGCAGCAGCCCCTGCTGTTGCAACTGCTCGCCCAACGCCGCAATGTGGCGCACTCCGGAGGCCAAGGTCGCCGCCGAGCTGTGCACCGAGTAGGGGCCCAGCACCAGCTCGTGGGGGTGTTTGGCCGCTGAGCCCAGCAAAAACGCGCAGTCGCCCTCGGCTTCGAAATCGATGCCGGTGTTACCGTCTTCAAACACCGCCAGTTCTCGCACCAGTCGCGTACCGGCGACGTGCAGTGTGCCGCTCTGAGCAAACGTCCATGCCACCTGATGCGTGGCCGGTGGCTGGTAGTGCCAGCGCTCGCCGTCTTGCAAAGTGACCCAGTAATAGTTCAGGTCCCAGGGTGCCGGGATCGGGCTGACGGCTTCACCGCACGCACCCAGCAGCACCCGCACCGGGCCAGCAACTGGTACTTCGTGGGGCTGCAGGAACAGGGCTGACGATGGCGTCAACTCCTGTGCAGGCGGCAGCGCAAACCAGATCTGAAAGGCCTTCAGCGTCTGGGCCGGCGGATCGGCTGGCATCGGCTGCGCCCGGTGCCAGATGCCCCGGCCCGCTGCCATCCATTCGATGCCGCCCTGGCGGACCACATCCACCTGCCCCGACGAGGTTTCGTGCTGGATGTCAAAGGTCAGCGGGTAGGTCAGCGTGGCGATACCGGAGTGCGGGTGAAACCCGAAATTGGGCCCGCCACCTCCGGGCGCCTCCACGTAATCCAGAAAAATAAAAGGCTTGATCAGTTGCCCGATGTCACCCGGGCTCATCAGCCGTGTGATCGGGCCGTGACGCCGCCCGGAGGTGCGGGTGGCGAGAGGTCTTGAAGTGGGCATATCCAGCATTTTGATCAGAGATGGCCAGTGTAGGCATTAACGCGGTGAAGCCGCAGGCGGTACAAACCCTTCGACGATGACGATCTGGAACTGCGCCACGCAGGCGCGCAGAGCGATCGCCTCCTGGTAGCCCGCAGAGTTGAAGCAGGCTTGTGCTGCTGCGTAGCTGGGGAACTCAATGAGATAGGGCCGCCCCGGCACCGCGCCCTCGACCACGGTAGCCACGTCACCGCGCGCCAATACGCGACCGCCTTGTGCGGCGATCAGTGGCCCCGCCACGCTGGTGTAGTTGCCGAAGCGCGAGGGCTCGTTGATGGTGGCGAAGACGATCCAGTAGCCTTTAGGCGCTGCGTCATGCGAATTGTCCGGGAGGGATGCTGTCATGGTGTACTTTCATTCATGGTTTGATGCTGGGGACGAGCAGGGCCAGTGCGGCTAGGCACCTTGGACGATCTTGTCGCCATTTGAGTATTGGCCGTGGAAGTGGAACCAGTCTTCGGCGGACAAGGCATCCGGCAGTATTTTCTTGAACGCTTGCGGTGTTCCGCGTGGGCCCTTTTGCACTTCATAGTACAAGAACATGTGGTGCAAATCCTTGAGAAGCAAGCGGCGCAAAAACATCGGCATCGCCAGTCGTGCTTTGACGGGCAGGCCGCTGACCTTGGACATGGCTGCCGCCACCTCCGACAAGTCGCCTTGCCAGCCGATCACATCGAGCGTCTTGCCCAGCCATTGTTGCGGGCTCTTCAACTGAATCGCGGCCGCACGGCCAATGTCATAGGTGGCGCAGTATTTGCAGTCTTGCAGCGACAAAAACTTGACGATGCCCTTTTTCAAGGGGTTCCAGTTGGCGGCGTCGTCCAGGTTCTCAAAGAAGGCGCAGGGCCGCAAAATCGAGAACGGGACTCCAGATGTACGCAGGTATTTCTCCAGGGCCAGCTTGGCGTGCAGGTGTTTGACATGCTCGTCAAACAACTCCGCGTCGGCCACACTCATGAACACCAGGTGCTCAACCCCGGCCGCCTTGGCGGCATCGATGGCGGCGCGGCCTTGCTGAAATTCCAGATCAGCGCTTTTCTTGGCAGCGCCAAAATAGTCGGTGATGACGAACATTTTTTTGGCGCCACTTTGGGCCAATGCTCGGTCCAGGTCCGCGCGCAGCGTGTAGTTGCAAACCACCGGCTTCACCCCCTGGGCGGCCAGTCTGTTGTTGCTGGACCGGGTGGTGCCGTACACCTCAAAGCCGGCTTCCCGGAGCGCCCGGCAAACATTGCGCCCGACCTTTCCGGTGGAATTGAGTACGAGAATTTTTTCAGTGGACATACGAACACCTTTGTTGGGGATGGGATTCCGGCATGAGGGCCTTCATCAAAAGCGATATGGCGCGACGCTTTCAGGCCCGGCGCCAGGTCGGTAGGCCGATGAGGTAGCCCGTCCGGGAGGCCCTTTTGATGATTAACCAGGCCACAAACAAGCCGAGCACGCCGTAGCGGCCAATTTTGGCAGCGGTGCCGGCGACGGGCAGAGGGTTTGAAGGGTTCATGGCAGTGTCGTGGGCTGAGTTGAGCAAGGGGTCATTGTCAGAAGCAATGCCGGCGGGATAAAGCCCATCAAATGGAATGGATTGGTGCATTGGCGGCACAATCTGGCCATGGATATCTTCAGAAACATGAACCTCTTTGTCGAGGTGGCCAAAGCCAGCAGCTTTCGGCGTGCCGCCGAGGTGCTGGGCCTGCCCAACTCTACGGTGTCGCGTCGAATTGCCGAACTTGAGCACGATGTGGGCCTGCGCCTGTTCAACCGCAGCACCCGACGGGTCGAGCTGACCGAAGGCGGCCGCCTGTACTTCAACAACTGCAAACGCATCATTCAGGAGGCCGAGCTGGCGCACCAGGAACTCACCCACCTGCACGCTCAGCCCAGTGGCGTCATTCGGGCCTCAATGCCGGTCGACTTCAGCGTGATCTACCTGAGCCCGCTGCTGGCCGATTTTTCGCGCCGTTATCCGGGCATCCATTTCAGTCTGGACCTGACCCCAAACCAAGCCGACCTGGTGGGCGATCCAGTCGATGTGGCCATTCGCATGGGGCCGCCGAAAGACCAGAGTCTGATCGCCCGCCCGATTGCCAGGCTGGGCACGGTGCTGGTGGCTGCACCCGACTATTTGCAGCGGCGCGGCGTGCCAGAGCAGCCGCAAGACCTGTCAGGCCACGAATGCCTGCGCATGAAAGACGCCCCCTGGGTACTGTTCCACCGCGACGGTAGCAGCCAAAGCGTTGAAGTGGGCGGACAGTTCATCGCCAACAGCCGGGGTCTTTTGCAGCAACTGGCCTTGAGCGGCCAAGGCATTGTCCAGACCGCCGACAGTTGGGTCCAGGCGGACTTGGCTGCTCAGCGCCTGGTGCGGGTGTTGCCGGATTGGACGCCGCCGGTGGTCTCCGCCTACGCCTTGACGGCTACCCGGCTGCTGCCGGCCAAGGTGCGGGTGTTCATTGACTACCTGGTGGCGAACATGACCGGGGCCGAGCAGAGGCGGACTTAAGCGGCCGGTGCGATCGATAAACCCTGCACCTTGTGCTGGGCGATCAGGCTGGCCACCAGCCCCGATGCCTTGGCGTCCTCGACAAAGGCCCGGAGAAAGGCCTCGGCTTCGGGCTGGTCTTTGCCGCAGCCGATTGCTTGTTGTACGGCCATGAACCCGCCTGGCAGGATCACATGCCCGGGCGCCTTGGCCAAGTCACCCATCAACCCAGGCCGCAGCCCGGCCAGTGCGTCGACCTTGGCGGTGAGGTAGCGATCGAGTGCCGCGCCACCCCCGTCGCAGCGCAGCAGCGTTGCATGCTGGTGATTGCGCTCTAGCCAGAGGCCATAGGCGCTGCGGGCGAACACGGCGATCGTCACACCGGGCTGGTCCACGTCAGCCACGCATTTCAAGCGCGACCCGGGCGGCACCAAATAGCTGGCTTCAATCTCACAATAGGCGGGGGTGAAAGTGGTTGTCTGGGACCGCAGAGGGTCGGCACCGAACAAGCCGATGTCCCACGTGTCCGTACCCGCAGCATCGGCCAAAAGACCCGGGTTGGCAAACGGCACCAACTGCAGGGGCACACCGAGCAGCCTGGCGACTTCTGCAGCCATGCTGGGCGCTACACCCACCGGGTCGCAGCTCTCCGTCTTGCCGTTGACCAACAGGAAGTTGCTCATGTTGATGCCAGCGCGCAGCACGCCCTTTGGCGCGAGTTGTTGAACCACAAGGGGGTTGGGGCTATGTTCTGGCTTGGACATGGTTTCTCGGTGACTCTACGGTGGGGCTGCCGGCGTCAGTCACGAAGCAGATGGCATTGCAGGAATTTGAGCACAAGCGGGCTCGCGACGCCGCGGAACGCCTCAACATGTCTGTGCCGTGCACCATTGATCAGTTCAAGTTCGGCCCAGTGGATCCGGCCCGCCAGCAGCGCGCCGTTGCGGCTGTTCCATTTGGGCCAGTATCCTCGTGGCTTATCCATCCGTTCCTGTGCCTCTGGACCTGCACAGCGTGAAGATCTGTTGATGAAATCACAGACTGCGCCGCTAACCGTCATAACCACGATGTTATCGACTCATAACGTAATGCAGCATTGCTAAACTCCGCGGTAACCCGTGAAATAGCGGCTTGCACAACTGAAACAGATGCTATGCCAACTCCCAACAGACCCAACCCTCACATTCAGAGCACCAAGCCTCAGGTACGCCGGCGCACTCTCTTGCTGGGTGCTGCCGCTGCACCGTGGATGCTGCCCGACGCGAGGGCACAAGCACCTGTAGATGGCTTTCCCACACGCCCTTTGCGGCTGATTGTCGGATTCACGGCCGGCAGCATCGGCGACTTGTTTGTGCGCGCGCTAGTGCAGCAACTGGGTCCGCAGCTGGGCCAGCCCATCGTGGTGGAAAACAAACCTGGGGCCAGCCAGGTGATCGGTGCCGAACTGGCGGCTCGTGCTGCACCGGATGGCTACACGCTGTATCTGGGCACGCAAGGCGGGCTGGTGCTGAATGCCGTCGTGCGCAAGAAGCTGTCGTATGACCCCACGGCGGACTTCACGCCGATCACCATGATGTTCGTGACACCGATGTACCTGTATGTCAACCCATCGGTGCCTGCCAAGTCGACTGCGGAGCTGATTGCGCTGGCCAAGGCAAAGCCAGGCAAGCTGACCTTTGCCTCTATCGGCGCTGTCACCGCTTCGCATGTGCTGGGCGAAATGTTCAAGTCTGAAGCCGGGGTGGACATGCTGCACGTGCCCTTCAAGGGCGGGCCCGAAGCGACCAATGCGCTGATTTCGGGCCAAATCGACATCTACTTCAACGGCAACAACAGCATGTCGCAGGTCAAGCAGGGCAAGGCGCGTGTGATTGCCTCGGCCGGGCTCAAACGCTCTGAAGAGCGTCCGGATCTGCCCACGATCGCCGAGGCCGGTGTGCCGGGCGTCGACCTCCTGCCCTGGTTCGGCCTGTTTGCCCCGGCAGGCATGCCGCGGCCGCTGGTGGACCGCCTTAACCGCGAGGTCGTTGCTTTGCTCAAGTCGCAGCCCATGAGGGAGAGGGCCAGCCAGATCGGCGTCGAAATCGTGACCGGCACGCCGGAAGCCCTGATGAACCAGATCAAGACCGAGACGCCGCTGATGGCGAAGGTCATGCAGAAAGCCGGCGTTACGCCCGAATGAATCTGGCGCCCTTAAGGGCTGCTTTGCAAAGAACTGCAGGGCAGCACTCGAGCGGGGGCGCTCAATGTGCATCCAGGTTGAAGAAGCGCCGCGCGTTGTCGTACATGACCTTTTGGCGGTCTTCCGCCGACAGTCCTACTTCCTTCAAAATCTGCAGGCAGGCGGCGGGGCTCCAGCATGGGTAGTCGGTGCCGTACATGATGTGGTCAACGCCGTAGAACTCCAGCGCGAAGCGCATGCCCAGCGCATGCGGGTTGACCGTGTCGGTGTACATGCGCTTGATGTACGTGGTCGGCGACTTTGGCAGATTCGCGCGACTGGAGTTCTTGTCCATACGGCCGGCCTGGTAGGGCAGTGCGCCGCCCGTGTGCGACATCACGATTTTCAAATCCGGATGGCGCTCCATGATGCCGGAGAGCACCAGTCGGTAAGCCGACACGCTCACGTCAATCACGCGGCCCAGGCTGCCATACAGCGCGCCGTTGTACCCGTCGAGGATGTCCGGGAACTGGGCGTCAGTGGGGTGCATGAAGATTGGCAATCCGAGCGCCTCGATGCGGTCGTACAGTGGCTCTAGACGCGGTGCATCGATGTTCTCGTGCACACCCACGCTGCCGGGGATATTGACGCCGATCAGCCCCAAGCCGACCGCGTGCTCCAGCACCTCTAGCGCCACTTGCGTGTCCTGCAACGGCAGCGCGGCGCTGGCCCAAAGATGCCCGGCATGACGGCGCTGGGCCCCAGCCATTTCCTCGTTCCAGCGCATCGCCAGTTTGCGACCTTCCTCCACCGGGATCTCCGAAAAGTAGAGGGAGAACGGGCCGATGGAGCAGATCACGTCGACGTCGTACCCGAGCGTCGCCATGTGAGCGAGCTGGTCGTCGAGATTGAACCACTCGGCACCCTGACGCGAACGCCCTGTCATGCC
>CAMELV010000016.1 GCA_945925985.1 Comamonas sp. lk
GGCTATTTCGTGCAGCGACTTCTTGTCGCGTGAATACAGTCGCTTGACTTTGCCCAGCATTTCCATGGTGATCACCTTTGTTTGCTCCTGCCCAAAAAACGGGCAGAGCCAGTAAAACACCTGGGTCAATTTTGGGTCGGCATAACCTCCATAAGTGGGTCAGTTTTCGGTCGGCGTCAACATTTGAGACGGCTTTCCGTGGTCAATGCCAATGGCGGCAGTCAGGAGCCCAAAGCAAAAAGCCCCGCGTGGTGCGGGGCCTGGGGCTGCCTCAAGGCCTGCTGAGCAGGTTTGAGGTCTTTGTACTGGCGGAGAGGGTGGGATTCGAACCCACGGTACCTTGCGGTACGCCTGATTTCGAGTCAGGTACATTCGGCCACTCTGCCACCTCTCCGTTACTCGAAAGACGATTCTAGCGTCAATCGCCCTCGCGAAGTACCTTTAACGCGGCTTCCAAGGGTGCTTGAGCCTCGGTGTTCACCGGCTGCAATTGGGCGCCCAATGTCGCTTGTGCAGCAGCGCCTTCGGCTTTGAGTTGGGCGATGGCCTGGCCGGCTTCGCGCGGGGTGGCAAAGCCCAGGCTTTGCAGCAGCAGTTGACCCTGCGCGTCCAGAAGTTTGAAGTAAAACTGGCCGTCGCCTTCGCGGTATTGTTTGAACAGTGGGCGCTCTACCTTGGCCGCTTTGGCGCTGACGGCTCGGTCAGTGGCGCGCAGGTCGCGCAGGCCGACGGCCTGGCGCAGCGTACCCATGAACGGGGTGGCCAGTGCCCTTGCCTTAGCTGCGCCTGCCAGCAAGATGTGCTCAATCTTGGCCGGGTCAGCCAGCAGAGCCAGGTAGGCTTCGCGCATGGGGGCGATCTCTTGGTCAATACGCTCAAACAGGCGCTGTTTGGCATCGCCCCAGCCAATGCCATCGGCGTAGGCTTGGCGCAGGCTGTCGGTCTCAGCGGGTGTGGCAAAGGCCTGGTAGACCTGGAACAGGGCCGAGCCTTCCACGTCTTTGGGCTCGCCCGGCGCGCGCGAGTCGGTCACGATGCCGGCTATCAGCTTTTGCAGCTGGGCCCGGGGCGCAAAAAGAGGGATGGTGTTGTCGTAGCTCTTGCTCATCTTGCGGCCGTCCAGCCCGGGCAGGGTGGCCACCGATTCTTCAATCTCGGCCTCGGGTGGCACAAAGTGCTCGCCATAGCGGTGGTTGAAGCTGTGCGCCATATCGCGCGCCATCTCAATGTGCTGGATCTGATCGCGCCCCACCGGTACCTTGTGCGCGTTGAACATCAAAATATCGGCGCCCATCAGCACCGGGTACATGAAGAGACCGGCGCTCACGTCGGCGTCCGGTTCCATGCCGGCGGCGGTGTTTTTGTCGACCGACGCCTTGTAAGCGTGGGCGCGGTTGAGCACGCCCTTGCCCAGCACGCAGGTCAAAAACCAGGTCAGCTCAGGGATTTCAGGAATGTCTGACTGGCGGTAGAAAGTGACGCGTTCTGGATTGAGCCCGCAGGCCAGCCAGCTGGCGGCGATTTCCAGCGTGGAGCGCTGGATGCGGGCGGGGTCTTCCACCTTGATGAGGGCATGGTAGTCCGCCAGAAAATAAAAACTCTGCACGTCGGCACGGTGGCTGGCTCGTACCGACGGCCGGATGGAGCCGACATAGTTGCCAAGGTGGGGGGTGCCCGAGGTGGTGATGCCGGTCAGAAAGCGCATGGGTGGTAGACGAAAGTGGGGCGGTTGCGCCGCCGGGAAACTCAGTAAAAGAGCGAGGCCAGTGGTTTCAAAAACAGATTAAGCACAGATTTAGTGGCATCCATGACCGGTCGCATCCACCAGGTGTCGACGATGCCTGCAATTACCAGTGCAATGACCAGGAAGAAGCCCCAGGGTTCAACACGCGCTAGCCAGGCCGCCTGGCGCCACGGTAGCAGGCCTACCAAAATGCGCCCGCCATCGAGTGGTGGTATCGGGAAGAGGTTGAAGGCGAACAGGGCCAGATTGACTTTCAAACCGGCATCGCACATTTTGAGGAAAAAATATTCATCGACGCCCGAACCGATCAAGACAATCAGCACTATCCCCCACAGCAGGGCTTGCAGCAGGTTAGCACCCGGCCCGGCCAGCGCCACCCAGATCATGTCGCGTTTGGGGTGGCGCAGACGTCCAAAATTGACCGGTACCGGCTTGGCATAACCGAACAGGAACGCGCCTGCGGTGGCAAAGTACAGCAGCAGCGGCATCAGCAGCGTGCCGATTGGGTCTATGTGCTTGAGCGGGTTGAGTGAGATGCGGCCTAGGGAATAGGCGGTGTTGTCGCCAAAATACCGTGCCGCGTAGCCGTGGGCCGCCTCATGCACGGTGATGGCAAACAGCACAGGCAGTGCGTAGATGGCAACAGTTTGAATCAGGTGAGCTATGTCCATGGCGTGATTGTCTCAGAGGGGCGGTTGCCTCACAGGCCGAGCGCCGCCAGCGGCCCGCGTCCCTGGCGAATCACCTGAGGCTCTTCGCCGCTGAGGTCAACCACGGTGGTGGGTTCAAGATGGCAGGCGCCGGCGTCGATGACGGCTGCCAACTGGTGCTCGAGGCGTTCGCGGATGTCCTGTGCGTCGTTGAGCGGCTCGCCTTCGCCGGGAATGATCAGCGTGGTGGCGAGGAGCGGCCCGTTGTGCAGCGTCAACAGCGCCTGCAACACCGGGTGGTCGGGCACGCGCAGGCCGATGGTCTTGCGCGAGGGGTGGCTGAGCCGGCGCGGCACCTCTTTGCTGGCCTCCAGAATAAAGGTGTACGGCCCGGGCGTGGCCGATTTCAGCAGCCGGAACTGCCGGTTGTCCACCCGCGCATAGCTGGCCAGCTCGGACAGGTCGCGGCACAACAAGGTGAGGTGGTGCTTGTCATCCACGCCCCGGATGCGGCGCAGCTTGTCTGCGGCGGCCTTGTCGTCCAGGTGGCAGACCAGTGCGTAGCTGGAGTCGGTGGGCACGGCCAGTACCTCGCCCTTGGCCAGCAGGGCCACGGCCTGCTTGAGGAGCCGCATCTGCGGGTTGTCGGGGTGCAGTTCGAAAAGTTGGGCCATGGTGTCAGGCCCGTGCGCTCGCAGGGTGCGACACCCACAAGGCGTTGGCCACACCACTGACGGCGATCACACCAATGCCTAACCAGGCCAGCGGCTCGGGCACGTGGCTGAAAGCCAGCCAACTCATCAGCATGGCAAAGCCGATCTGGGTGTAGATGTAGGGCATCAACACTGGTGCCTGGGCATACATGAAGGCCCGGATCAGCATCAGGTGGCCAAAAGCGCCGCAGCTGCCCACGACCAGAAACCAGGGCCAGTGGGCCAACACTGCGGCGCCGTCCCAATAAAACCAGAGCAGTGGCGCCACGACCACCGTGCCGACCAAGCCGGTGTAAAACTGGGTGGTGTGGGGGTCGTCGGCGCCAGTCAGGCGGCTGGTCAGCACCTGAAAGCCGGCGTTGGCGAACACCAGCACAGCAGGGAATATCAGTGCCCAGGTGAACATGCCGCCGCCTGGGCGCACCACCAACAGTACCCCCAGCAAGCCGGTGCTTAGCAGCAGCCAGCTGCGGGCTTGCACCCGCACCTTGAGAAACCAGGCCGACATGCCGGTGGCCAGCAGCGGTGAAAGCATCACCATGGCGGTGAACTCGCCCACCGGCAGGTACTTGAGCGAGAAGAAGGCGCAGACGGTGCTGACCAGCAACAGCAGGCCGCGCGCCAGTTGAAAGCGCGGGTGTTCAGTGGCCAGCATGGAGCGTCCTTGCACCGGCAGGCGTAAGACCAGGGTGATGCCGGCCTGGAAGGCATAGCGGAACCAGAGCAGCATGGCGGCGGGGGCCAGGGTCATGGCGTGCTTGACGCTGGTGTCCAAAATGCCAAACGACAGGCACGACAGCACAATGAGGCTGATACCCAGCCCCTGGCGGGCCTGCCGAGTTGTCATGGTGCTCAGTGCGCCACGGCGCTGGTCGGGCCAGGTGCCGAGTGGGCCTGAATGCGGTGCGACAGTAACTCCCAGACCGGCTGCAGGCTACCCGCCAGATAGGGCAGGGCGCCCAGCTCGGTGTGGCTCTCGGTTGGGCTGTGAAAATCACTGCCGCGTGAGGCTGCCAAGCCAAACTCGATGGCCATGTCGGCGTAGGTCAGGTACTCGGCCGCGGTGTGGCTGCCAGTGACCACCTCCACGCCCAGCCCGCCATGGCTCTTGAATTCGCTGAACAGGGCAAATTCTTCGTTGGTGCTGAACTTGTAGCGCGCCGGGTGGGCAATGATGGCGGCGCCACCGGCGTCTGTGATCCAACCCACGGCGTCCTTCAGGCTGGCCCAGCGGTGGGGCACGTAGCCGGGCTTGCCTTCAATCAGGTACTTGCGAAACACCTCGTTGGTGTCTCGGCAGATCCCGGTCTCCACCAGAAAGCGGGCAAAGTGGGTCCGCGACACCAGTTCTGGGTTGCCGGCGTATTGGGTGGCACCCTCATAGGCGCCCTTGATGCCAACCCGTGCCAGGCCATCCGACATTTCCATGGCGCGTTGGTTGCGCCCACCCCTGGTTTGTGTCAGACCCGCTTTCAGGGCGGTGTTGTCGGGGTCAAAGCCCAACCCGACGATGTGCACGGTTTGACCGACAAAGGTGACCGAGATCTCGACACCAGTCAGGTAATGCAGGCCAATCGCGCGGGCCGCCGTGGCGGCACGGTGCTGACCACCCACCTCGTCGTGGTCAGTCAGGGCCCACAGCTCCACACCTTGCGCTTTGGCGCGTTCGGCCAGGGCTTCAGGGGTGAGGGTGCCGTCAGAGACTACCGAATGGCAGTGCAGGTCAGCGTTGAGAATCGTTGTCACCATTGCATTTTAGGCCGATTGGCTCGCGCCGGCTGGATATTGGATCAGCTTTGAATTCACCCGAAAAAATCAATCGGCAATCGAAATGATCCCATTGAGCTCGGCGCAGGCGGCATCAAAAATAGTCGTTGGCAGCTGCTTCCAAGAATGGGGTCGTGCTCCTCTCTTACGCCAGTCAAACGACTTCGGCTGGTGCGCCAACACATAGCAAACTTCGCCGCTTGCTGTGGTGAATTTGACGGCGAATGGGTTGGATTCGTTGAAGGTCGCGTGGGTCATGGGTAAACCAATAACGAGGCCTGTGCGCTCGTTGAAGATACGTGGCGACAACACCAACATCGGGTGTTCGTCTTTGATTTCACTTCCGACCTGCGGATTGAAGTCAATGAAAATCATGTCTCGGCGGTCTGGCACCCAGAGCTTATTCGGCGCTGCCATCAAAATACTTCGGCGCCAATTCGAGCGCTTGTCATGACTTCACCACCGTGAAGATTCGGGTCGAAAGCTTTGAGCTTTTGGGCTAAGGTCAGCTTCGCAACGCCAACCGTGCGGATCAAGATACCGCCTTGCACCACCTCAAGCACAATCGGCTGGCCTTGCGCGAAGTGGGCAGCTTTTGCGATGGGCGCGGTGATACGAACCCCCAAGCCATTACCCCAAGCCTGAATTGTTTGCTTTGTTGTCACTGCAGTTGACATGCTGAACCCTTTTTTGTTTATACAAGTTTAAACAAAGCGCGCAGAGCGGTCAAGCACACACAGTCAGCACACACAGCCAGGCGCTGACCATGTTCAAGCTTCAGCCGCCTCAATCAAAAAGCGCACCCGGCGCACGCCGTTCCACGCATCGGCATCCAGCCGGAAGGCCAGCTTGGCCCGGGCCGGCAGTGGCTCGGTGCGGCCAAACCACATCCCGTCCACCGGCTGGCCCTGGTGCTTGAGTTTGAGCGACAGGTGTTTTTCGCCGATCAAGCGCTGTGAGAGCACCTCCAGCTCCTCGCTGAAGGTGGGGGCGGCAAAGCCCTGGCCCCAGACCTCGCGCTGCAGCAGGTCCACCAGCTCGGTACGGCGGTACTCGGGTTTGAGCGGGCCGTCAGTCTCGGTGCGCCGGGTCAAGGTGGCGGCGTCCAGCCACTCTTGCGCCACCTCGATCAGGCCCTGCTCAAAGGTGTCAAAGTGTTCCTCCAGCACGGTGCAGCCGGCCGCCATGGCGTGGCCGCCAAAGCGCAGTAGCACGCTGGGGTAGCGCTTTGCCACGAGGTCGAGCGCATCCCGCAGGTGAAAGCCAGGGATGGAGCGGCCCGAACCCTTGAGCTCATGCTCACGCCCTGGCGCGGCGCTGGCGGCAAATACAAATGTCGGCCGGTGCAGCTTGTCCTTCAGGCGTGAGGCCACGATGCCAACCACCCCCTCATGAAAATCCGGGTCAAACACGCATACCGCCGGCGGCGGCTCGTCCTCCGCATCGAACAGGGTTTCGGCGATGGCAAAGGCCTGGTCGCGCATGTCGCCTTCGATCTCGCGCCGCTCGCGGTTGATGCCGTCCAGGGTCTGTGCCAGCTCTGTGGCACGGCCAGCGTCGTCGGTCAGCAGGCACTCAATGCCCAGCGTCATGTCCGACAGGCGGCCGGCGGCATTCAGGCGAGGGCCGAGCGCAAAGCCAAAGTCGAAGGTGGTGGCGGTGGCGGCCTGTCGTCCAGACGCTACAAATAGAGAAGCAATACCCGCAGGCATGGCAAGGCTTCGCACACGTTTCAGCCCTTGGGCCACGAGCCGGCGGTTGTTGGCATCCAGCCGCACCACGTCGGCCACGGTGCCCAGGGCCACCAGCGGCAGCAGGCTGTCGAGCTTGGGTTGTTGGCCGTCTGCAAAGCGGCCGCGCTGACGCAACTCTGCGCGCAGCGCCAGCAGCACATAAAACATCACGCCGACGCCGGCGATGGCCTTGCTGGCAAAGTTGCAGCCGGGCTGGTTGGGGTTGACGATCACATCGGCCTCGGGTAGCACGGTCTGCCCGTTGGCCAGGGCGGGCAAGTGGTGGTCCGTCACCAGTACCTGCAGGCCAAGCGCTCGGGCACGGGCCACACCGTCGATGCTGCCAATGCCGTTGTCCACTGTGATCAGTACATCGGCCCCGCTGGCCTTGACCCGTTCGGAAATGGGGGGAGTGAGCCCGTAGCCGTCCACCACGCGGTCGGGCACCAGGTAGTGCACATGGCGTGCCCCCAGCAGGCGCAGGCCACGCACTGCCACAGCACAGGCGGTGGCGCCGTCACAGTCGTAATCTGCCACGATGCAAAGGCGCAAATCGGCGGCGATGGCGTCGGCCAGCAGGGTGGCCGCCGCCGCGCTGCCCAGCAGCTCAGACGGTGGCAGCAAATGGGCCAGCGCGTCGTCCAGCTCTAGGGGCGTTTGAACGCCGCGCGCGGCATAGAGCTGCGCCAGCAGCGGGTGCACGCCGGCCTGCTCCAGCGCCCAGACGTTGCGGGGTGGGATGTCTCTCGCTATTAATTTCATAGCTTATCAATGAGGCTGGATAAGGGCTGGGGCCGGATTTTGTTCATAATTCTTTGCCAAAAGGGTTGGGGCTGAGCCACCCAGCTTTGTGCCTGGCGTTCGCCGCACAGCGTCAGCCGAGCTGGCCGGCCGGCAGCCAGCTCTGCGCCCAGAGCGGCCACTGGGCCGGCGTCCAGGGCCTGCCAGGTCTTGGCCCAGCTGGACCAGTCTTCGGCCAGTGCCGGCTCGCGCAGGTCGGTGGTCACCTGCGGCGGGCTCGTGCCGGTGGGTGGGGCGGGCAGGGCCGACAATGCACCACTGCCGTGCAGCCAGAACGAGTTGACCGGCAGCAGCCCCTGCTGGTTGCGCGAATCGTTCACAGGGTGGGTGTAGAGCAGCATCTGCATCTCGCTTTGCAAGCGGCGCAAGCTGCTGGCCCGTGCAGCCTCCGGCATCCAGCCGTCCACCCGGCGTCCGGCCACTCGGTCCAGCGAGGCGGTGGCCAGCTCACGAAAGATCTCGCCCTGCGCTAGCCAGCGCTGCGGCTGCTCGTAGCGCAGCGTGATGCCGTCTTCGGCAAAGTAGGGCTGCATGGCGGCCAGCAGGGCCTGCGACTCGTCCGCGCTGAACTGCGGCAGCGGCGCGTGGTGCATGGCAATGTGCAGGGCGCCTACTTGCCAGTGGCAGGGGCTGACAAAAGCCCAGGCGCCCTCGGTGCTGCGGGCCTGCAAGGCCGCCCAGGGCAAGCGGCCATCATCGCCGAGTAGGCCGAGCGCCCGCGCCAGTGCCCGCTCATGCGGTGGCGTCAGACTGAATTCTTCGCCGCTTTCAGGGGGGCGTGCTGTTAGGCGGGGCAGCAGTGCCTGCAGCTGGGGCAGCTTGAGCTGGCGGAAGGCCTGTGCGCAGCCCTCGGAGCTGGCAAACGCGAACGGGATCAATAGGTGCATGCCGGCATTGTCCGGTATCCGCTGGTCTCGAACCTGATCGGGCGGTGCCACAATCAGAGCTGTTTTTTTAACTGCTGGGCCCATGCAATTTCCGTTCGAGCTCATCCTTGGCTGGCGCTACACCCGGGCGGGCCGCGCCACGCGGCGCAACGGCTTCATCTCCTTCATCTCTGGCGTGTCCATGCTGGGCATTGCGCTGGGGGTGGCGGCGCTCATCATTGTGCTGAGCGTGATGAACGGTTTTCAAAAAGAGGTCCGCGACCGCATGCTGGGCGTGGTGTCGCACATAGAAATTTACGCCAACGATGGCGCCGCCCTGCCGGACCTGGCGGGCACCCTGACTGCCGTACGAGCTCATCCGCAAGTGGTGGGAGCGGCCCCTTTCATTGCCACCCAGGCCCTGCTGGCCAGGGGTGAAGACATGAAAGGCACCGTGGTGCGCGGCATCGACCCCGCCTTGGAGCCCCTGGTGACCGACCTGGCCCAACAGGCCGGTGGCAGTGCCCTGCTGCGTCTGCGACCCGGCGAGTTTGGCGTGGTTCTGGGTGGCGAACTGGCCCGCAACCTGGGCGTGCGCATGGGCGACCCGGTCACGCTGGTGGCGCCGGGCGGCCAGGTCACGCCGGCTGGCGTACTGCCCAGGCTCAAACAGATGAACGTGGTCGGCACTTTTGATTCGGGCCACTACGAGTACGACGCTGGCCTGGTGCTGATGCACGTGGACGACGCGGCGCGCATTTTTCGGCTGGAAGGCGCCAGCGGCGTGCGCTTGAAACTGCGCGACCTGCACCAGGCGCGCGAGGTGGCAGCAGATTTGGCGCAGCGTTTGGGGCCCCAAGTGCTGGTGCGCGACTGGACGCGCCAGAACCGCACCTGGTTTGCCGCAGTGCAGGTGGAGAAACGCATGATGTTCATCATCCTGACGCTGATCGTGGCCGTGGCCGCTTTCAACCTGGTGTCCACCCTGGTGATGACAGTCACCGACAAGCGTGCCGACATTGCCATTCTGCGCACGCTGGGCGCCAGTCCGCGCAGCATCATGGGCATATTTGTGGTGCAGGGCGCGCTGGTGGGGGTGATCGGTACCTTGGCCGGCTTGGCGCTGGGCTTGGGCGTGGCCTACAACATCGACGTGCTGGTGCCGGCGCTGGAGCGGCTGCTAGGCGCCAGCTTTTTGCCCAAAGACATCTACCTGATCAGTCGCATGCCCAGCGACCCGCAGCAGGCCGATATTTTGCCGGTGGCCCTGATCTCTCTGGTGCTGGCCTTTCTGGCAACCCTCTACCCCAGCTGGCGCGCCAGCCGCGTCAACCCGGCCGAGGCGCTGCGTTATGAGTGATGTGACCCCGATCCCGTCAACCCCGCGAGCGCAAGAAGCCATGGCAGTGGTCATGGACGCCAAGGGCTTGACCAAGCGGTTTCAGGAGGGCCGGTTGGACGTGACGGTGCTGCAGGGCGTGGACCTGCAGGTGCATCGGGGTGAAACGCTGGCGATTGTGGGCGCCTCGGGCTCGGGCAAGAGCACGCTCTTGCACCTGCTCGGCGGCCTGGATGCGCCCAGCAGCGGATCGGTACAGTTGCTGGGCCAGGACATGGCTCGCCAAAGTGCGCCGCAGCAGGGGCTGCTGCGCAACCGCCACTTGGGCTTTGTCTACCAGTTTCACCACCTGCTGCCCGAGTTCAGTGCCGTGGACAACGTGGCCATGCCGCTGTGGATACGGCGCATGGCACGGCCCCAGGCCTCAGCGGTGGCAGCCGCCATGCTGGCGCGGGTGGGGCTGCAGGAGCGGCTGCACCACCGCCCGGCGGAGCTCTCGGGCGGTGAACGCCAACGCGTGGCGATCGCCCGGGCCCTGGTCACGCAACCGGATTGCGTGCTGGCCGATGAGCCCACCGGCAACCTGGACCGCAGCACGGCCGATGGCGTGTTTGACCTGATGCTGGAGCTGGCCCACAGCCAGGGCACGGCCTTTGTGCTGGTGACCCACGACGCATCGCTGGCGGCGCGCTGCCAGCGCCGGCTGCAGCTGGTGGCGGGTCGGCTGAGTGAGCTGCCGGTTTAGGCCGCTCAGGCTAAAGCGCCAGGGCGGCCGAAACAGTGCGGGTTTAGGCAACGGCTGGCGCCTGGGTCGGGTGGTTAATTCCTGAATCATTAGTCTAATTATCCGAAATTATCGGGCGTCTACTCCGAAATTTACGATAGTATGGGTCGATGAATTTGCCTTCCCTTTACCCGCGCCAGATCGAACAACGCCTCGCCGAAGCGCTGCTGGACACGCCGGTCGTGTTGCTGGCGGGGCCACGCCAAGCAGGCAAGACGACCTTGGTTCGCCAAATTGCTGCCAAGGGTCTGCGCTACCTGACCCTGGACGACGAACTGACGCTGCTATCCGCACGTGAAGATCCGGTGGGCATGGTCCGTAGCCTGGATCGTGCCGTGATTGATGAAATTCAGCGGGCACCGCAGTTGCTGCTGGCCATCAAGAAAAGCGTTGACGAAGATCGCCGGCCGGGGCGGTTTTTGCTGACGGGGTCGGCCAATTTGTTGGCCTTGCCACTCGTTGCCGATTCACTTGCCGGCCGGATGGAGACCTTGTCCCTGCTGCCCCTGTCGCAAACCGAAATCGAAGGCCACTCGGCCAACTGGATCGACCAGGCGTTCGCAGGGCAGCTGCTCAAAACCGACTCTCTGGCGTTGGGTGACGCGCTGACCGATCGTGTGTTGCGGGGCGGCTATCCTGAGGCGATCACCAGGGACTCAGCCAAGCGCAGGATGGCCTGGGCCCGGCAGTATGTCGATGCCCTGATTCAGCGGGACGTGCGCGACGTCGCTGGTATCGACAAACTGGACCAATTGCCGAGCTTTTTGCACGCCTTGGCGCAGACCGCGGGGCAGATGTGCAACTATTCGCAGCTGGCTGGGCAGGTGGGCTTGGATGGCAAAACGGCAGCCCGGTATGCCGGTGTCTTTGAGACCATGTATCTGCTCAAACGCGTCGATGTTTGGGCGCGCAACCGCCTGAGCCGGGTGGTCAAAACGCCCAAGCTGCAGTTCATCGACGCTGGCCTGCTGGCCATGCTCATGAGCCTGGGCAGCGAGGAAGTTCGCCGTGATCGAAGCCGGTTCGGCCAGGTGTTGGAAACCTTCGTTTTTGGTGAGTTGCTCAAACACGCCACCAGCGCAGAGGGCGACTACCAGTTGCTGTATTACCGGGATGCGGACAAGGTGGAGGTCGATATCGTGATCGAGAATGCTGCCGGACAACTGGTGGGGGTTGAGGTGAAGGCCTCGGCCACGGTCAAAGCCAGTGATTTGCGTGGTTTGCGAAAGCTGGCCGCCCTGTCGGGCGGCCAATTCAAAATGGGCGTGCTGTTGTACGACGGCGCTGAGACGCTGCCCCTGGGCGATGGGATCTGGGCGGCACCGCTGTCGAGCTTATGGGGCGTAGCGCCGTCCGGTTAATGACCCCGATGAACTTTGATGGCCCAGCCCTCAAGCAACCCTGTTAAACCACAAAATCGACAGCCCGGCGGATGCGATCACCAGGAGGGCGGCGGCCAGGGCCAGCAGGCCGGAGATTTCGGTTTCTTTCTTTTCCACTGTCAGGCGCGTGCTGAGGGTCTCGTAGACTTTTTTCAGCGTCTCGGCGCTGCCTGCGTAAAAGTAGTCGGCTTGGGTCTGCAGCGCGATTTTTTTCAGGGTGTCTTCGTCAAGCTTCACGCGCATCGACCAGCCCTCAAAGCCGATGGTCTCGCCGTTGACTGTGCCGATGCCCACGGTGTAGACCTTAACGCCCCGGTCAGCTGCCAGCTTGGCTGCCTCCAGCGAATCCACGCCGGTGGTGCGCTGCCCGTCTGTTAGCAAAATGATAGCAGCCGAGCCATATGAACCGGGGGCTACGGGCACAAATGCCTTAGGTTCCTGGGGTGCAGCCTGGTCGATCGCCACGCCCTGCTGGCGCTGCCGGCCGCCCACCATGGCGTTCAGATCGATGCCGGCATTGGGGAAAATGGTGGCCAGCGACATCACGATGCCGTTACCAATGGCGGTGCCCCGCTGCATTTGGAAGCGGTCGATCGCCGACACCAGGTCTTCCCGGTTAACAGTAGGCACCTGCACCACCTGTGCCGAGCCGGCAAAGGCCACAATGCCCACCTTCACCTGCCGCGGCAGCTGCGCCAGAAACGCCTTGGCCGCGTTTTGCGCCGCCACCAGACGGTTCGGCTGCACGTCGGTGGCGCGCATGCTGCCCGACAGGTCCATGGCCAGCATGATGGTCTCTTGCGTCATCGGCAGACTGACCACAGCAAAAGGCCGGGCAGCGGCCAGCAGCAGCAGGGTAATGGCCAGCAACAGCAAAAGTGGCGGAATATGCCGGCGCAGCGTCAGGCCCGGCCCCATGGCGTCCTTGATGATGGACAGGCTGGCAAAGCGCAGCGCAAGCTTTTTGCGCCGGCGCAGCAGCCAGAAATACAAGGCCACCAGCAGCGGCACGGCCAGCAGCAGCCACAGCAGGTCGGGCCAAAAAAACGTCATGGGAAATTGATTGGGCAGGTTCATGCAGGCACAGCCTTCAAATGGGTGGGCAGGCGCTGGCCGCGCCGCTTGCGCAGTTCGGTGAAGCGCAGCAGGGCGTCCACCAGGTCATCGGCCGTGGACAACTCCAGCGCGTCCACGCCGCAGCGCGCCAGCGCCTGTCGTAGATGCGTTTCGCGCTCCCGGGCCAGTTTGCTGAAGCGTTGCCGAAAACGGGCGTCGGAGGTGTCAATCAGCAGCTGCTCGCCGGTTTCGGCGTCGCGCATCGGCATGAGGCCGAGATCGGGTAAATCCAGCTCCATGGGGTCAAACAGGCGCACCGCCACCACCTCATGCCGCTGCGCCAGCTGAGCCAGCGGCTGCTCCCAGCCCGGTTCGCTGATGAAGTCCGACACCACAAACAGCGTGGAGCGACGCCGTACCGTGGTGCCCGCGGCCTGCAGCAAATCTTGCAAGCGGGTGGCACCGGCCTGGGCCGGCGGGCGGTGCTCAATGGCGTGCAGCAGCTGCAACACATGCAGCCGGCTGCTGCGCGCCGGCAAAACGGTGTCCACACCGCGGCCATACAGCAGCGCGCCCACCCGGTTGCCGTGACGCGTCAGCAGCCGCGCCAGCACCGCCACAAACTCAGCGGCGGTCTCGCGTTTGGCGGTTAAGCCAGAGCCGAAGTCGACCGAGGGGCTAAGGTCCATCAGAAACCAGGCCGCCATTTCGCGGTCTTCGGTAAAGACGCGCACGTGGGGCGTGTCGTGGCGGGCGGTAACGTTCCAGTCGATGTGGCGCACATCGTCGTGGTGCTGGTACTCACGCAGGTCGGCCAGGTCCATGCCGGTGCCGCGCAGCAGGGTGCGGTAGTCGCCCTGCAGCAGGCCGTCGAGCCGGCGCAGCACGGTCCATTCAAGCCGGCGCAGCAGTTGCTCGGCGCGGCCACTGGTCGCTGTGGCCGGCCCGGCGGCAGGCGTCGGGCTTGCTGCCGGACCTGCCGCAGCTGGACTACGTTTGGAGAAAGGCCACATGGGGTGCTTGCGCGCGGGAGGCTCGGTTTCGGTTCAAGCCTGGGCAGGCGCCGCGTGTTCCAGCGGCTTCGCTGGTGGGGTGATCTTGGCCATGATGCGCTGGATCAGGCCGTCAGCGCTCAGACCCTCGGCCAGCGCCTCGTAGGACAGCACCAACCGGTGGCGCAGCACGTCGGGCGTCAGGTCGCTCATGTCTTCGGGCAGGGCGTAGCTGCGCCCACGCAGCATGGCCAGCGCCCGGGCGCCCTCCACCAGGTTGATCGTGGCCCGTGGGCTGGCCCCATAGGTGATGAGGCGTGACAGGTCCTTCAGTCCGTGCAGTTCCGGTTTGCGCGTGGCGGCGACCAAGCGCACCGCGTACTGGATCAGCGACGGGTCGACATAAACCTGGCGGCAGGTCTGCTGCAGCGCGGCCAGTTGCTCGGTGGTGGCCACCGCCGTCACCGCCACCGGGGCGCCGGTCACACGCTGCACGATCACGAACTCTTCCTCTTCGGTGGGGTAGTCCACCAGCACTTTCATCATGAAGCGGTCCACCTGTGCTTCTGGCAGTGGGTAGGTGCCCTCGGTCTCGATCGGGTTTTGCGTGGCCATCACCAAAAACGGCTCAGGCACGCGATGGCTGACGCCGGCAATCGTCACCTGGCGCTCCTGCATCACCTCCAACAGCGCGCTTTGCACCTTGGCCGGCGCGCGGTTGATCTCGTCGGCCAGCAGCAGGTTGGTAAACACGGGCCCCAGCGAGGTGCTGAACTCGCCGGTTCGCTGGTTGTAGATGCGCGTGCCCACCAGGTCGGCGGGCACCAGGTCGGGCGTGAACTGGATGCGTTTGAAATTCCCTTGCACCGTGTTGGCCAGCGTTTTGACCGTGAGTGTCTTGGCCAGACCCGGCACGCCCTCCACCAGCAGATGGCCCTGCGCCAGCATGGCGACCATGACACGCTCCAAAAAGCGGTCCTGCCCGACCACCACGCGTTTGACCTCGTACAGAATTTGTTCCATCAGCTGGGCGGTGTCGGGTTTGTCTGCGCTCATGTCAGGGGTCCTGTGTCAAAAAAAGGGGGGTGGGTACCGGGGAGCAGGCTCAGAACGGTGGCACGCCGAAAGCCGCCGCGGCATTTTCAATGGGCACGGCAAAACCAATGCCAATAAAGGTGCGCATCCGCGTCGGGTTGAGGATGGCGGTGACGATGCCGAGCACCTCGCCGTCCATCGTGACCAGCGGCCCGCCCGAATTACCCGGGTTGGCGGCCGCATCAAACTGGATCAGGTTGCCAATGTCCTGCCCACCGTCGGGGGAGCGAAAGGTTCGCTTCAGCCCCGACACCACGCCCGCCGAGGCCGAGGGCCCAATGCCAAACGGGAAGCCCACCGCCAGCACCTGGTCGCCGGGCTGTAGGTCAGCCGTGGAGCGCATGGTGGCGGCGTGAAGGTCGTCCGGTATCTTGTCAGCTTGCAGCACCGCCAGATCGTTCTCGGGCTGGGTGCCAATGACCCGTGCGGTTGTTTCCAGGCCGTCGGCAAACACCACCTTGATGGTGTGGGCGCCCTGGATCACGTGCAAGTTCGTCAGGATCACACCCTTGTCGACGATCACCACGCCGGTGCCCACGCCCATACTCTGATCGTCGTCGTCGTCTTTGCCCCGGGCATAGGCCATGACGCGCACCACCGAGGGCAGCACGGCCTCGTACGCCTTGGCAGCCGCCGACGGCAACGTGGTGTTCTCCAGCGTTTTCAGCACCGCCGCGTTGATGTCTTTTTGTGTCAGCACCCGCGGCGCACGTATCAGCAGCAGGGTGATGCAGACCGCCAACGCCAGGGCCATCAGGGCCATGGCCGACCACAGCAGGCGCGGGTCAGACGGTGAGATGCGACGAAGCGCTGCTAATGAAGACGTGAGTGCCACCCTGGGCGACCGGCGGCCAGGAGGTGGTGCGACCGCTGGGCGGGTGGGCGCCGCCGTCGGTGTTTGGCGCGATTGGCTGTAAAGAGCGGGCCGGCGCATCAAGTCCCCTTGTCGTCTTCGTTGTATTACTTTGCGAGAGAGGGAATGACGGTAGCACGGTTCGCCCTTTTATGCTGAGACAGCCGGTTTGGCCATACCGGCTGGGGCTTACAGCGCGTTCAGTGGGATCTTGGCGTAAGCGATGCCGTTGTCTTCTTTTGGTGGCATTTCACCAGCCCGGATATTGATCTGCACCGCCGGCAGGATCAGCACCGGCATCTCCAGCGTGGCATCGCGGCGGGTGCGCATTTCCACGAACTGCTGCTCGGTGATGCCGTCGTGCACATGGATGTTGTGGGCCCGCTGCTCAGCCACGGTGGTCTCAAAGGACACCTCGCGCCCATTGGGGGGATAGTCGTGGCACATGAACAGCCGGGTCTGGGGCGGCAGGCTCAGGATTTTGCGGGTCGACGCGTACAAGGTGTTGGCGTTGCCGCCCGGGAAATCGCAGCGGGCGGTGCCCACGTCGGGCATAAACAGGGTGTCGCCGACAAAAACGGCGTCGCCAAACTGGTAGGCCACGCAAGCTGGCGTATGGCCCGGCACGGCCAGCGCTTTGCCTGTGAGTCCGCCGACCTGGATGACCTCATCCTCGGCAAACAGGTGGTCGAACTGCGAACCGTCTGCCTTGAAGCCCGGCTCCAGGTTGAAGATGCCCTTGAACACCTGCTGCACAGCGGTGATGTGATGGCCAATGGCGGTTTTTCCGCCGAGTTGTGCCTTCAGGTAGGGCGCGGCGGTCAGGTGGTCGGCATGGGCGTGGGTTTCAAGAATCCAGGCTACTTTGAGGTCATTGGCGCGAACGTAGTCAACCACCTTGTCGGCTGAGGTGTGACGCGTGCGGCCGGACTTGGGGTCGTAGTCAAGTACCGAGTCGATGATGGCGCAGGCCGTGCCTGGTCCCTGGTGAACAACGTAGGTGACGGTCCAGGTGGCCTTGTCAAAAATGCCGTGGACTTGGCAGGCTGGGTTAGCGGTGTTCATGGTGGATTCCTTTCAATTTCAATTAAGTGACTGATAGTCTATTGACAAACAATATATTTGTCAATATAATATTAATCATGATGAAATCGATCCTACCGACCCAGTCGGGATTTCCAATGAATCATGGGAGGTGTCAGTGAATTCTGAAATGTTGGAGCTGTCAGAGATGCAGGCTGCGGCCGGGCAAGCCTGTCGGCTGATGAAGGTCATGGCCAATGCCGATCGCTTGCTGATCTTGTGTCAACTTAGCCTGGGCGAAAAGCGGGTGGGTGAGCTGGAGGAACTGCTCGGTATCGTGCAACCCACGCTGTCCCAGCAGCTCACGGTGCTGCGTGATGAGGACTTGGTGAGCACGCGCCGCGAGGGCAAGGCGATTTACTACCAGCTCAGCAGCCCGCAGGCGCTGGCGGTGATGCAGGTTTTGTATGCACAGTTTTGTGGCACTAAAAAGGAGTAGGTAATGACGGTAGATTGGGTAAATTTCACACCTTGGGGGTCCTTGGGCGGTGGCATTGTGCTGGGCCTGGCCGCCGCGGTATTCGTTCTTTTCAACGGCCGTATTCTGGGCATCAGCGGCATATTGGGCGGCCTGATGTCACCCCGCATGGGCGATATCGGCTGGCGCCTTTCTTTCCTGTTGGGCATGGCGGCCGCGCCCCTGGCCTTTGCCTGGATCGCACCAACAGGCTTTCTCGCCGCGCCCCGGGTTGACGCGGGCTATGCGCTCATCGTGGCGGCCGGACTGCTGGTGGGCCTGGGCACCCGCTATGGCTCTGGCTGCACCAGCGGCCACGGTGTTTGCGGCCTGTCCCGCCTGTCGCCGCGCTCTCTGGTGGCCACCATGACCTTCATGGGTGCCGGCTTTGCCATCGTCTACGTTGTTCGTCATCTGTTTTGAGGGCTTGGGTCATGCAAAGAATCAGTGAATTTGTGGTTGGCCTGCTGTTTGGCGTGGGCCTGTTGCTGTCGGGTATGTCTGACCCTGGCAAGGTGCTGGGCTTTCTGGATCTGTTCGGACTCTGGGACCCGTCCCTGGCCTTGGTCATGGGCGGGGCCATTCTGGTCGGTTTCTTCGCTTTTGCGGTGGCCAAGAAGCGAACCACCAGCTTTTTGGGCGGCGCGCTGCACCTGCCCAAGGCAAACCAGATCGACCGCCGGTTGGTCATTGGCTCGCTGCTCTTTGGCGCGGGCTGGGGCCTGGCTGGCTTTTGTCCGGGCCCAGCGCTGGTGTCTATGTTTTCAGGGCAGCCCAAGGCCGCTGTATTTGTGGTGGCCATGGTCACAGGAATGATCCTGTTCGAAGTTGCGGATCGCTTGATCCATCAGCCGCGGGCCAGACAGGCCACTGCGCGCTAAACCTCACCATCAGGAGCGTTTTCATGGACAACAAATTATTGACCCCCGTGCTGTCGGTGTCAGCCCAAATCTCGGTCACCGACTTGCCGACCATTGCCCAAGCGGGTTTCAAGTCGATTATCTGCAACCGTCCGGACGGCGAGGGTGCGGACCAGACCGGCTTCAAGGAGATTGAACAGGCGGCGGAGGCGGCCGGCCTGCAGGCCCGTTACCTGCCAGCCGAGACCGGCAAGGTGACTGACGAGCAGGGCGCCGCCTTCGGGCAATTGATGGACGAATTGCCCAAGCCGGTGCTGGCCTATTGCCGCTCTGGCATGCGCTCTACCACCCTGTGGGCCCTGGCCAACGCCGGTAAACTGCCCTTGCCCGAGATCATTGAGACCGCTGGCCGAGCTGGTTACGACCTCAAGGCCTTGGTGCGCCGAATCATCAACGGTGGCAAGACCCCGGTCGAAGTGGCGGACGCCAGCCATGACGTGGTCATCATCGGCGGCGGCGCTGCCGGCATAGCGGCCGCCGCCAGTCTGCTGGCGCGCAGCCCCAACCTGGACGTGGCCATCATTGACCCGGCCGACATTCACTACTACCAGCCGGGCTGGACCATGGTGGGCGCCGGTGTGTTTGATGCCGCGTTCACGGCCCGCACCATGGCCTCGCTGCTGCCGCACGGGGTGCACTGGATCAAGGCCGCGGTGGCGGCATTCGAGCCCGAGCGCAATGCGGTCATTCTGGATGGCTGCCGGGTGGTGAGCTACCAGCAACTGGTGGTGTGCCCGGGCCTCAAGCTCGACTGGCAGGGCATCGACGGTTTGGCCGACACGCTGGGCCGCCATGGCGTGACCTCCAATTACCGCTACGACCTGGCGCCCTACACCTGGAAGCTGGTGCAGGCGCTGCGCGGCGGCCGGGCGCTGTTCACCCAGCCTCCCATGCCGATCAAGTGTGCCGGCGCGCCGCAGAAGGCGATGTACCTCAGCGCCGACCACTGGCGGCGAGAGGGCGTGCTGAACAACATCGATATCCAGTTCTGCAATGCCGGCGCGGTGCTGTTTGGCGTGGCCGACTACGTGCCGGCGCTGATGGAATACGTCAAGGCCTATGGCATTGGCCTTAACTTTGGCCGCACCCTGGTTGCCATTGACGGCCCTGGTAAAAAAGCCACTTTCAGTCAGGCGCAGGCCGACGGCAGCAAGGCCCTGATGACGCAGGACTTTGACATGATCCACGTGGTACCGCCGCAAAAGGCACCAGATTTCATCCGCGTCAGCCCGTTGGCCGACGCCGCCGGCTGGATCGACGTTGACCCGTCCAGCCTGCGCCACAAGAAATACCCCAATATTTTTGCCCTGGGTGATGCCGGCAACATGAGCAATGCCAAGACAGCGGCGGCGGCGCGCAAGCAAGCGCCGGTGGTAGCCCATAACCTGTTGGCACTGCGGGGTCAGGCCAAGGGGGAGGCCCGCTACGACGGTTACGGCTCCTGCCCGCTGACCGTGGAACGCGGCAAGATCGTCTTGGCCGAGTTCACCTACGGTGGCAAGCTGGCCCCCAGCCTCCCTACCTGGCTGATCGATGGCACCCGCCCCTCGGCGCTGGCCTGGTACCTCAAGGAGCGCGTGCTGCCGCCGCTTTACTGGGACGCCATGCTCAAGGGCCGAGAGTGGTTGGCCAAGCCCGAGATGGTGGGTTGATGTTGCCATCTCTCCCGGTGCTGGACTGGGGCCGTCGCTACGACAGGGCCACCCTCTTCAGCGACCTGGTGGCCGCGCTCATCGTGACCATCATGCTGATCCCGCAAAGCCTGGCCTATGCATTGCTGGCGGGGCTGCCACCCGAAGTGGGTCTGTATGCAAGTGTCGCGCCGCTGTTGCTTTACGCACTGTTCGGCAGCAGCCGCGTGCTGGCGGTCGGGCCGGTGGCCGTGGTGTCGCTCATGACGGCGGCGGCCATTGGCGAGCATGCCGTTGCCGGGACCCCGGCCTACTGGGCGGTGGCTATCACGCTCGCCTTCCTGTCTGGTGCGATGCTTTTGCTGATGGGGCTGCTGCGGCTGGGCTTCCTGGCTAATTTTTTGAGCCACCCGGTGATCTCCGGTTTTATCTCCGCCTCTGGGCTGCTGATCGCGGCCAGCCAGCTCAAAACCCTGATGGGCGTGAAGGCTGAGGGCCACAACGTCATCGAGCTGGTCCATGCCCTGATTTTGCAGGCGCCTAACCCCCACTGGCTCACGCTGGGTGTGGGGGTTCTGGCCACGGCCTTCCTGTTTTGGGTGCGCAAGGGCCTCAAGCCGCTGCTGATCAAGCTGGGGCTTAATACCCGGCTGGCCGATGCACTGGCCAAAGCTGGCCCGGTGGCCGCGATTGTTGTCACAGCCGTGCTGGCCTGGGCGCTGGACTGGAAGGGCCAGGGCATGAAGATTGTGGGCACCGTGCCCCAGGGCCTGCCGCCCCTGACTCTGCCCCTGTGGGACCTGGCACTCTGGCAAACGCTGGCGGTGCCGGCCCTGCTGATCAGTGTTGTCGGTTTTGTGGAGTCGGTCTCTGTGGGCCAAACCCTGGCCGCCAAGCGGCGTCAGCGGATCGAGCCTGATCAGGAACTGGTGGCCCTGGGCGCCAGCAACCTGTCGGCAGCCTTCACGGGCGGCTTTCCGGTGACCGGCGGTTTTGCACGCTCAGTGGTGAACTTTGACGCGGGTGCGCAGACCCCCGCAGCCGGCGTTTACACCGCCGTCGGCATCATGTTGGCGTCACTATTTCTGACACCCGCGCTGTACTACCTGCCCCAGGCCACGCTGGCGGCCACCATCATCGTGGCGGTTTTGTCGCTGGTGGACCTGGGCATCCTCAAGCGCACCTGGGCCTATTCCCGGACTGATTTCTTAGCCGTGCTGTCCACCCTGCTGATGACGCTGGCTCAAGGCGTTGAGGTCGGGTTGGTGGTGGGCGTGGCCGTGTCGCTGGCACTGTTCTTGTACCGCACCAGCCGACCCCACATGGCTGAGGTGGGGTTAGTGCCGGGCACCGAGCACTTTCGCAACGTGTTGCGACACCAGGTGAGTACCAGCGCCAAGGTGGTCGGCCTGCGGGTGGACGAGAGCCTGTATTTTGCCAACGCCCGTGCCCTGGAAGACTGGGTCAATGACGTGGTGGCCGAGCGCCCGCAGGCCCGGCACATCGTGCTGCAATGCTCTGCGGTCAATGACATAGACGCGAGCGCACTGGAGAGTCTGGAGGCGATCGACCGGCGCCTGCGTGACGCGGGGATGGCTTTTCACCTGAGCGAGGTCAAAGGACCCGTGATGGACCGGCTCAAGGGCACCCACTTTCTGCAGGCGCTCAGTGGCCGGGTGTTTCTCAGTCATTACCAAGCCATTCATGAACTGGCGCCCGAGATTGAGCCGTCAACCTAGTTTTTCAGGAGACCACTGATGCCGTATTCAGAGAAATTTCAACAACTCGCCGACGCCGCCCGAGCCCGGGTCAGCGAAGTCACGCCCGAGCAGGTGGATGCCCTCCTGGCCGCCGGCGCGATCGCCCTGGACATCCGTGACCCTGACGAGCATCGGGTGGACCACATTGCCAACTCCCTGCATGTCAGCCGCGGCAAGCTGGAAATGAACATCGAGGAAGCCATTCCTGATCTGGATGCAACCATCCTGTGCTACTGCAATGCTTTCAACCGGGGCGCCTTGTCCACCGATACGCTGCGCGCCATGGGCTATCGCAACGCCAAGCTCATTGCCGGCGGCTTGCGCGCCTACCGGGCCCTTGGCAAAAACCAGCGCCCCACGCCAGCTTGACCCTCGTCTGCCGACCCTAGTCTGCCTGTTGGCGCTAAGGTCTGGGCGCCTCGGGTCGGGCTGGTGTGCCTGATGCTGTGGCGTCGGCAGAGCGGCGCAGCATGGCCAGCGCCAGCAAGCTTGAGGCCAGCATCAGGAACAGGCTGACGGCATTGAGCACGGGCGTGGCGCCTTCTCGCATGCGGCCGTACATCATCACCGTGAGCGGCGCGTCTGAGCCGACCAGCATCAGGGTGGTGTTGAAGTTCTCGAAGGACATCAGGAAAGAAATGGCCGCCGCCCCGAGCATCGCCGGGCGCAGGTAGGGCAGGGTGATGGTCAGAAAAACGGCTGCGCGTGTGGCGCCGAGGTTGTAGGCGGCGTCTTCCAGCGTCAGGTCAAAGCGTTTGAGTCGCGCCATGATGGTCAGCGTGGCCACCGAGATGATGAAGGACAGTTGCCCCATCACCACCAGAGGCAAACCAGGCCGCAAAAATTCAATCTCAAGCCCCAGCAGGTCGTCGGCCAAATTGGCAATCCGGCTGGCGAAGGCCAGAATCGAAATACCCAAAATCACACCCGGGATCACCAGGGGCGCCAGCATCAACAGCGATAAGGCCGTTTTGCCGCGAAACTGGGTGCGTTCAATCAAAAATGCGTTGGCGGTGCCGATCAACACAGCCAGTACCGTGACCCACATCGCCACCACGGTGCTGGTCCACAGGCTGCCCAGCAAAGCGCGGTCGGCAAACAGGCCGCGCCGGCCGGTGCCGGCATGGCCCAAAAACCAGTCCAGCGTGAAGCCGCGCCAGGGTGGCGCCGGGTAGGCGGCGTTGTTGAAGGCAAATACCGCCACGATCAGCAGCGGCAGGAACAAAAAGGTGAAAAACGCCAGGGCGTAGGCGACGGTGCCGAGGCGCAGCCAGGTGGGGCGGGGCAGCGAGGGGATCATGCGCGTTGCATCACTTCGCCAAATTTTTGGCCGCTGAGCCGGAGCCCGACCCAGACAATAGCCGTGGACAGCCCAAGCAGCAGAAAGCCGAAGGCCGCGCCCTGCTCCCAGTTGAAGCGGGTGATGAATTGGGTGTAGATCTGCTCGGTGAACCACTGCGAGCTCTTGCCGCCCAGCAGTGTGGGTGTCAGGTAATTGCCCAGCGTGAGCATGAACACCACGATACAGCCCGCCACCATGCCGGGCGCGGCGTGCGGAATGATGATCTGGCGCAATATTGACCAGCCATTGCCGCCGAGGTCGTAGGCGGCCTCGATCAGCGCGTCGTCCAGGCTCTCCAGCGCGCTGATCAACGGCACCACCATGAACAGCATCGAGGTGTAGACCAGCCCGACCACAATGGTGGCGTCGTGGTAGAGCAGTTCTACCGGCGCCGGCGTGAGCCCCAGGCTGACCATCAGGCCCGGCAACACGCCCGACTCGCGCAGCAGGATCATCCAGCCCAATGCGCGTACCGTTTCACTGACCCAGAAAGGGATCAAACACAGCACAAACATGGTCGCCCGAATGCGGCCGCGCGCGATTTTGGCGATCGTCCAGGCCAACGGAAAAGCCATCAGCAGGGTGATGGCCGTGACGATGATGGACACCACCGCCGTGCGGACAAAAGTGTGCCAGTACAGCGGCTCTTCAATGAAGGTCTGGTACTGCGCCAAGCTGGCCTCATAGACCCTAGGCGCCACCCGCACCCGCAACGACAAAATGCCCAGCTCCAGATGTGGCAGCACGATCAGGCCAAACAGCCACAGCGCTGTCGGCGCCAGCAGCAGCAGGAACAGCAACCGGGCGTGCGGCAGCTGGCTGCCAGTGCCCTCAGCTGCCATGGGCAGCCCCAAAGGCCACGGCGCGTTGCGGGTCAAAAGAAAAGTACACCGACTCGCCGACCGCCATGTCGGCCAGCTGGCCGGTTTGCGGCAGCGCGATGCGGAACTCGGTGCGGGAGGCGGTTTCGCGTACCAGCACTGCCGAGTTCGCACCGTCAAACAGCAGGCTCTCGACCTGCCCCCGGTACGACGGCTGGCCAGTACTGCCCAGGCCAAGCTCATCGCGTGCCAGACGCACTGCTTCGGGGCGCACGAAAGCCTGTACCTCGTCGCCCGACCGCAGCTGGCCCATGGCCTTGGCGCTCAGGGTCAGGCCAGCGATGCTGGTGAGGGTGACTTCAGTGCCGTTCACCTGATCGGCCCGGCCGCTGATGGCGTTGGTGGCTCCCACAAAGCCGGCCACAAACGGGGTTTGCGGCGCGTAATACAGCGACTGCGGGGTGCCGACCTGCTCAAACCGGCCAGCGTTCATCACCGCCACATGGTCCGACAGCACCAAGGCTTCGGATTGGTCATGGGTGATGTAGACAAAAGTGGTGCCAAAGTCGGCCTGCAACTGTTTGAGCTCGATTTTCATGTGCTCACGCAGTTTCAGGTCCAGTGCGCCGAGCGGCTCGTCGAGCAGCAGCAGCGTGGGTTCGAGCACCAGGCTGCGTGCAATCGCCACCCGCTGCTTTTGGCCGCCGGAGAGTTGGTCGATCCGCTTGTGCTCGGCCCCTGCCAGGCTCACACGCTCCAGCATGGCGCCAACGCGACGGGCCGTCTCGGCCTTGGGGAGGCCGCGCCGCGCCAGCCCGTAGCCGACGTTCTCGCCGACCGTCATCATGGGAAACAACGCCAGGTGCTGGAACACCATGTTGACTGGCCGCTGGTTCGGCGGGACAGCCCGCATGCTCTTGCCGCCGATGCGGATGTCTCCGGCATCGGGGCTCATGAAGCCGGCAATCATGCGCAGCAGCGTGGTCTTGCCACAGCCCGAAGGGCCGAGGATCGAGAAAAAGCTGCCGCGCGCCACGTCCAGCGACAGGTCGTCGACTGCGGTGAAGCTGCCGTAGCGCTTGCTCACGCGCTCGACCTGCAAGTCAGGCCGTGCCCCGGTGGTACTGGGGCCGGCCGCTGCTGGGCTGGAAGGCATCCGGGCAACGGTCAGTTGGCAGCCTTGACGCGGTCCAGGATGCGGCCTTCGATGGCTTCGAGGCCTGCCGGCACGGTGGGGTACCACCTGATGGCCTTGATGGCGGCTTCCGGGAAGCTCTCGGCAAACTGGGCCTTCAGCTTGGCGTCCATCAATTGGTCTGCACCCTTTGAGGCGGTGAAGTTGCCGGCCGAACCTGCCACCTTGGCAGCGATTTCGGGGCGCATATTGAAGTTGATCCAGGCGTAGGCGGCGGCGTCATTCCTGCCCTTGGCTGGGATGGCGAAGGTGTCGATCCAGCCGAGTGCGCCAGACTTGGGGGCGATGAACTTGATGTCCGGGTTTTCGCCGTTAAGCTTCCAGCCGCCGGTGTCCCACATGATGGCGCCAACCACTTCATTGGTGCGCATGCCATTGAACAATTGGTCCTTGTTGTCCCAGATGAACTTGGCATTGGCCTTGCAGGCGGTGAGTGTTTTGCCCACGTCTTCCATCAGCGCGGTGTAGGCTTTGGTGTCGTTGTAAAGCGCAAACGGGTCCTTGCCGGCGGCAAAGGCAAAGGCAATCAGGGTGGGCCGCTTGAGGCGGAAGGAGACCTTGCCCTTGACATCACCCCGGCAAACATCGGTGTAGTCGGTCATCTTGGTCAGTTTGGTGTTCACCACCAGGCCGTCGGTGCCCCAGATGTGCGGCAGGCCGTAGACCTTGCCGGTCAGCGTGGTGTTTACCTTGGTGGCGTCGAGCATCGAGGGAATGAACAGCTCAGATTTCAGCTTGCTCAGGTCCATCGGCTTGTAGATGCCGAACTCTTGTTGTGGACCGGTGATACGGTCTTGTGATGGCTGGGCCAGGTCAAAACCGGCGCCGCCGGTGGCGCGCAACTTGGAGATCATTTCCTCGTTGTTGGACAGGGTCACTTCAACTTTGTAGCCGCTTTCTTTTTCAAACTGCGCGACGATGTCAGCCGGCGCGTAGTCGGCCCAGGTCAACAGGCGCAGGGTTTTTTCCTGAGCCAACGCGGCACCGCTGGTGCTGAGCGCGAGTATGCTGGCGGCTATGACCGAGTACTGGAATTTCATTCAAATCTCCTTTGAGGGGTGGTTGGCTTGAGATCTTTGCCAAAGTGGCCAAGACTCCAAATAGCTTGCGCCAGTTTAATGACAACACAGTGTCAAATAAATGTCTTGAACTTGGTAGTTTCCCTTGATGCTGTCCTGGATCGATACCCATTGCCACCTTGACGCGCCCGAATTTGCGCCGGACGTGGCCCAGATGCGGTCCCGTGCGGCGCAGGCCGGCGTTCGGCACTGCGTGCTGCCGGCGGTAGCCGTGGCCAACTTTGCGGCGGTGCGCGCCCTGGCCTACGCCCATGGCGACAGCTATGCCTTGGGCATTCATCCGCTTTACGTGGCACGGGCCGGTGAGCATGACCTTGACGCCCTGGACACCGCCCTGACGGCCCAACGCGATGACCCGCGCCTGGTGGCAGTGGGTGAGATCGGTCTGGATTACCTGGTGCCGGCCTTATGCCAGAGCCCGCTGCGGGAGCGGCAGATGTACTTTTACCGGGCGCAGCTGCGCTTGGCGCGCAAGCATGGTTTACCGGTGATCCTGCATGTGCGGCGCTCTGCCGACCAGCTTTTCCAGGGCTTGCGCGAAATTGGCGGTGGGGCGGGCCACTGGCAGGGCATTGCCCACGCCTTCAATGGCAGCGTTCAGCAGGCGCAGCGCCTGGTGGGCGCCGGCCTGAAGCTCGGCTTTGGCGGCGCCGTTACCTATGAGCGGGCGCTGCAGCTGCGCCGGCTGGCCACTGAGCTGCCGCTAGAGGCGCTGGTGCTGGAGACAGATTCACCCGATATGCCGCCGCACTGGCTTTACGCCACGGCGGCCGCACGCGCCGGTGGGCAGCCGCAGGGCCGCAACAGCCCGCAGCAATTGCCACGCATCGGCGCGGCTCTGGCGGCGCTGCGTGGCATCACGCCCGAAGCCGTGGCGCAGGCCAGCACAGCCAATGCGGTAGCGGCCCTGCCGCGCCTGGGACTGCTTTTGGGCGGCTAATTCTTCAAGCCTTTTAGCCCTCCAGCCATTGCCCTACATGCCTTTATAGCTATTAAATTTATAGTGAAACGCTTTGGGGATAATGAGCCGATCTTGAAAAAACGCACGCCTCACCTGCCCGAAGTCAACTTTTCCGAGGACGGCAGGTATCGTCATCTGCACCTGGGCACCGAGTGGATCCAGGGCTCGATGCAGGTCGATGCCCCGACGGCCTTGGTGCATGAGTACATCCAGCGCATGATGGCCTGGCTGCTGTTTGTGGAGCCCGCCAGCGTGGCCGACCGGCAGGCGCTGCAGCTGGGTCTGGGGGCGGCGTCGCTGACTAAGTTCTGCCACAAAGAGCTGCGCATCAAGACGGCCGCCATTGAGTTGAACCCACAGGTGCTGGTCGCCTGTCGCGGTTGGTTCAAGCTGGCCGCCGACGACGCCCGCCTGCAGGTGGTGCTGGCCGATGCGGCCGACGAAATCCAGAATCCGCGCTGGTGGGGCACCGTCGATGCCCTGCAGGTTGACCTTTACGACCACGAAGCCGCAGCCCCTGTGCTCGACAGCTTGCCCTTTTACAACTGCTGCCGGCGCCTGCTGACCGAGGACGGCTGCATGACGGTCAACCTGTTTGGACGGGCCTCTAGTTTCGTCCGGAGCGTCGAAAAAATCTCCGCCGCTTTTGGCGTCGACGCGGTCTGGGCCTTCAAGGCCACCCGCGAGGGCAACACCGTGGTACTGGCCCAACGCAACCGCAACCGGCCAACGCGCGAGATCTTGCTGTCACGCGCGGCAGAAATCCAGACACGCTGGGGTCTGCCGGCCGACAAGTGGGTGCGGGTGTTCAAACCACTTCTGACATGAACATTCACCTTGAACCACGGCCTTAGCGGGGGGTGATCCGCTTTCACATTGACGGTGTGCTGCACCCGGTCTATCAGGTGCCAATGGGCGTGCTGGGCGCCATGACGGCCGGCATCAAGACCCGACGCTCGCAACCAGCGGGCGGGCCGGGACCGGCGGGGGAGGTCGAAATGCGCCTGTCCACCCTGCCGACCGCCTTCGGCGAAACGCATGACGCTCTACGCTGGGAGGCTCTGCTCAGTCGCCCCATGGCATTGTGCTGGTGACCGGACCCACAGGCTCCGGCAAGACCACCACCCATTACGCCACGCTCAAGCGCTTGGCCACCGAGGCGGTCAACATCAGCACGGTGGGCGAGGCCAGACGGTGCTGGAAGAAGTGCTGGCCTCAACCCCGGCTGTGGCGCAATAACTGGGACAGGCGGAGTAGGTGGAATCCACAGGTGTCAATGCGTTGATTTCAGTGCAAAATGCGCCGATCAATAAATATGCTGGAGCCAATTGATGAATATCAAAAGTCAAAAAGACTTTTTCTCGGGTCTCATGTTCACCGCTGTCGGCTTGGCCTTTGCTTGGGGCGCCACCAAGTACAGTTTGGGGACTGGCGCTCGGATGGGGCCAGGTTACTTTCCGCTGATGCTGGGCACTTTGATGGCCGTTTTGGGGGGTGTCATCACCATCAGGTCGATGGTGGTGGAGACAGAAGACGGCGAGAAGGTGGGCAGCTGGGCCTGGAAACCCCTGTTTTTCATCATCACAGCCAACTTGTTGTTCGGCCTGATGCTGGGTGGTCTGCCCAAAATCAAGTTTCCGGCCTTTGGCCTGATCGCTGGCATTTATGCGCTGACCTTTGTGGCCAGTCTGGCGAGTAATGAGTTCAAATTCAAGGAAGTCGCCATCCTGGCCACCATCCTGGCCATCATGAGCTACCTGGCGTTTATCGTGCTGCTGAAACTGCAGTTTCCGGTTTGGCCGGCCTTCATCACCGGTTAAGAGGTAACAGTCCATGGATTTGATCAACAACCTGTCGCTCGGCTTTGGCGTGGCCTTCACGCCGATCAACTTGATGTACGCCTTTGTGGGCTGCCTGCTTGGCACGCTGATTGGTGTGTTGCCTGGCATCGGCCCGCTGGCCACCATCGCCATGCTGCTGCCCGCCACCTACGCCCTGCCGCCGGTGTCGGCGCTGATCATGCTCGCGGGTATCTACTATGGCGCCCAATACGGGGGTTCCACCACGGCCATTCTGGTCAACCTGCCTGGGGAGTCGTCCTCGGTGGTGACGGTGATTGACGGCTACCAGATGGCGCGCAAGGGCCGGGCTGGCCCTGCGCTGGCCGCAGCGGGTATGGGCTCATTCTTTGCTGGTTGCGTGGGCACTCTGGTGCTGGCCGCCTTCGCGGTGCCGCTGACCGAGGTGGCCTTCAAGTTCGGCCCAGCCGAGTATTTTTCACTGATGATCCTGGGCTTGATTGGCGCGATCGTGTTGGCATCGGGCTCCCTGCTCAAGGCCGTCGGCATGATCCTGCTCGGGCTGTTGCTCGGCCTGGTCGGTACTGACGTCAACTCGGGCGTGGCACGCTACAGCCTTGACATCCCAGAGCTAACCGATGGCATCGGCTTTATCGTGATTGGCATGGGCGTTTTTGGCTACGGTGAGATCATCAGCAACTTGGGCAAGCACGAAAGCGAGCGCCAGGTGTTCACCGCCGAGGTCAAGGGGCTCTTCCCCACGGCTCAGGATTTCAAGCGCATGGTTCCCGCTATTCTGCGGGGTACCGCCTTGGGCTCGATGCTGGGCATTTTGCCCGGCGGCGGTGCTGTGATGGCGGCGTTTGCGGCTTACACCATTGAGAAGAAGACCAAGCTTCAGCCTGGAGAGGTGCCTTTTGGCAAGGGCAACATCCGCGGTGTGGCGGCGCCCGAGTCGGCCAACAACGCGGCTTCGCAAACCTCGTTTATTCCGCTGCTGACCCTGGGTATTCCGCCCAACGCCGTGATGGCGCTGATGGTCGGTGCCATGACCATCCACAACATCCAACCCGGCCCGCAGGTCATGACCAGCAACCCCGAGCTGTTCTGGGGCCTGATCGCCTCGATGTGGATTGGCAACGCGATGCTGATCATCCTGAACCTGCCGCTCATCGGCATGTGGATCAAACTGCTGAGCGTGCCCTATCGCTGGCTGTTTCCGGCGATTGTGCTGTTCTGTGCCATCGGGGTGTATTCGACCAACAACAACACCTTTGACATCTGGATGGTGGCCATTTTTGGTGTGGTGGGCTACACCTTCATCAAGCTTGGCATGGAGCCGGCGCCGTTGCTGCTCGGCTTTATTCTTGGACCAATGATGGAAGAAAACCTGCGCCGCGCGCTGCTGCTGTCGCGTGGTGACTGGAGCGTCTTTGTGACCCGTGGCCTGTCGGCCAGCCTGCTGGCCGTCGCGGCGCTGCTGCTGCTGATTGTGTTCCTGCCCTCGATCAAGAAAAAGCGCGAAGAGGCTTTTGTCGAGGACTGAGCCGGGACGGGCTCCAGCAAAAAGGCACCCTTGGGTGCCTTTTTGCTTTGGTGTAGCCGCGCGGCCCTGCGGCACAATCCCAGCACCCGCAGCGGCTGGCGCTGCGCAATGAGGTCAATGCTCGGCCGGCTGCACCACACCGTATTCAAAGGCTGATGGCATGAACTTCAATTTTGACAACCCCTACCTGTCCACGCGCGCGCCGCTGTTTGCACGCAATGTGCTGTCCACCTCGCACCCGCTGGCGGCGCAGGCCGGCTTGCAGATGCTGCGCCAGGGCGGCAACGCCGTGGATGCGGCGGTGGCGGCGGCAGCGGCCATGACCATCGTGGAGCCGGTCAGCAATGGCCTGGGCAGCGATGCCTTTGCCCTGGTCTGGGACGGGCAGGGCCTGCAGGGCCTGAACGCCTCCGGCCGCGCGCCGCAGGCCTGGACGCCTGACTATTTCACGCGCAAGTACGGCGCCGGAGCCATCAACCCGCCCAAACGTGGGATGGATGCCGTCACCGTGCCGGGGGCAGTCAGTGCCTGGGTCGCCCTGAGCGAGCGTTTTGGCAGGCTGCCGTTCGCCGACCTGATGGCGCCGGCCATTGACATCGCCGAGCGGGGCTATCTGGTGACGCCAGTGATCCAGCAAAAATGGGCTGCACCGGTCGAAGAGTTGCAGGCTCAAGCCGGTTTTGCGCAGACTTTTTTGCCTTACGGGCGGGCCCCGAAAGTCGGTGAGTTGTTCCGGTTTCCTGCCGCAGCCCAAGGCCTGCAGGCGATTGCTGCTACAAAAGGTGAAGCGTTTTATGGTGGCGAGATCGCGCGGGCGCTTGAGCGGATGGCCGTGGCGCAGGGCGCTGGCCTGCGCGCTAGCGACCTGGCCAGCTACAGGCCGGAATGGGTCACGCCAATCGGCAAAGATTACCGTGGCTACACCCTGCATGAAATTCCGCCCAATGGGCAGGGCATTGCGGCGCTAATCGCCTTGGGCATTTTGCAGAATTTCGACTTGGCTGGCCTGCCGCTGGACGGCGCAGAGTCCCAGCACCTGCAGATCGAAGCCATGAAGCTCGCCTTTGCCGACGTGTACCGTTATGTGGCCGAACCCGCCAGCATGTCCGTCACACCGGCGCAGATGCTCGACGATGCTTACCTGGCCTCGCGCGCCCGGCTGATCGATATGAAGCGGGCGCAAGATTTTGGGGCTGGTAACCCGGTCAAGGGCGGCACCATCTACCTCACGGCGGCGGACGAGAGCGGCATGATGGTCAGCTTCATCCAGAGCAACTACATGGGTTTCGGGTCCGGTTGTGTCGAGCCGCAGTTTGGCGTGAGCCTGCAGAACCGCGGCCACGGCTTTAGCCTGGAGCCGGGCAACATCAACCAGGTGGCGCCGGGCAAGCGGCCGTTCCATACCATCATCCCGGCTTTTTTGACCCGCGCCGGCCAGCCGGTGATGAGCTTTGGCGTGATGGGCGCCAATATGCAGCCGCAGGGGCATATGCAAACCGTGGTGCGTATGCTGGATTACCAACAGAACCCGCAGGCCGCCTGCGACGCGCCGCGTTGGCGCTTCAATGCCGGGCTGGAGATCAATGTCGAAGCTGCCATGAACCCGGCCACGGTGCAGGGCTTAAGCGACCGCGGCCACCGCATGGAGGTCATCAACGACTCTTACCAAGATTTTGGCGCGGGCCAGTTCATCTGGCGTGCTGGCGATCCGGCGGTGCAGGGCTATGTGGCGGCCAGTGATGCCCGGCGCGATGGTCAGGCGGTTGGCTTTTGAGCGCGGTGCATGGCCGGGCTTTGTGGCACGGACTGGCGTTGGCGACCATCGGCTCGGTGGCCTTTAGTGCCAAGGCCATCATCATCAAGCTGGCCTACCGGCATGGGGTGGATGCTGTCACCCTCATCATGTACCGCATGCTGTTTGCGCTGCCCATTTTTGCTTTGATGGCCTGGTGGGCCAGCCGCGGCAAACCGCCGCTGACCCGGCGCGACTGCTGGAGTGTGGTGGGGCTGGGCTTCAGCGGCTACTACCTAGCCAGTTTTCTGGACTTTGCTGGCTTGAGCTACATCAGCGCTTCGCTAGAGCGCTTGATTCTCTACCTCAACCCTACCCTGGTGCTGCTGTGGGGCTTGGTGCTTTACAAGCGGCGCATCCATCCTCTTCAGATGGTCGGCATGGCTGTCAGCTACCTGGGGGTGCTGGTGGTGTTTGGCCACGAGTTGGGAATCCAGGGGACCGATGCCGCGCTGGGTGCGCTCCTGGTGTTCCTTAGCGCCGTGACTTATTCGGTGTACCTCATCTTCAGCGGCGAATTGGTGCAACGTCTGGGCTCACTGCGGTTGGTGGGGCTGGCCACGGGTGTCGCTTGTCTGCTGTGCCTCGCCCAGTTTTTGGTGCTGCGACCCTTGAGCGCGGCGCTGGTAGCGCCCGAGGTGCTGTGGCTGTCGTTGTTGAACGCCACCCTGTGCACGGCCATGCCGGTGCTGCTGGTGATGATGGCCATTGAGCGTATCGGCGCCGGTATGGCGGCTCAGGCCGGTATGGTCGGGCCGATGGCCACCATCCTGATGGGGGTGCTGGTTTTGGGGGAGCCGTTTACTGCCTGGGTCGCAGCCGGTACCGTGCTGGTGATCGCCGGTATTTACATCTTTTCAAGGGCTATCCGGCAGCCGCCTGCAGCTTGACCGACCCTGGCGCAGCCTACCAGTCACCACCACTGCTGTCTGAGCTGCTGTCTGCACTGTTGTCCCAGCTGTCGCCGCCGCTGCCGGCGTCAAAAGCACCCAAGTCGGCTTGGCTGGGTGCGCTGTTGATGTCACGGTAGCCATCATCTTGCAAGCCTGAGGCGCCGTGCGGTGTGGCGCCATCATGGCCTTGTGGACCTTCCATGGCTTTGGACAGTGCATAGCCGGCGGCCAGACCAGCGATGCCGCCCACCACAGCGCCTCGCACGGCTGAGCCGGTGCCCCCCATAGCGCTTTGCGGGTAGCCCGCAGCGTTGTGCTGGGGGTAAGGCGATGCCGGGGCTGCTCCCGGTGCGTAGCCCTGGCCAAATCCGCGGTTCTCTGGCACTGGCGCCATCGGGTAACTGGCGACCGGTGCCGCTTTGGCGGCAGCAGAGCGGCGAACCCACGCCACGACCAGCGCAACACCCGCAGCACCCAGCAGGATCAGCCCCCACGGCGTCGACGGCTCTGGCTGGCTTGGTGCGGTCGCCACGCGGGTCACTGGCGTCACCTGGGCGGCAACCGCAGGTGACTTGGCTGGCGCTGCCGTCTTGGCGGTCACCGTCCCTAACAGATCATTGAACTGTTGGGCGCTGCTGGCGAACTTCAATGACGGCTCAAGCTTACGGGCCTCGTTCAAGGCTTGCTCCGCTTCGATGTACCGACCCTGGCGCGCCAGAACCTGGCCCAGCTCGTAATGGGCTTTGGCGCTGGTCGGGCGGGCTTTGATCACTTCGCGCAGCTGGGTTTCGGCCCTGTCAAACTGACCGGCCTTAACCGAGGCCTCAATATCCTTGGGTGTGGGCAGGGCCAGTACCAAGCCGGACACACCCAGCATCAGGACCAACAGCAGAGATTTGAACAGGGAGGCAAGGGATCGGTTCATAGGGCGTGTAGTGCAAAAGGGTTTTCAGGTCGGAAAACGACAACGATGAGTTAGTGCCACTTGGCTCAAATTCAAGTTGAACTGCCACTTTGCGCTGAATCAACCCCTATCATCCCCCATACGAGTTAAACCACACAAGGGGTTACAGCATGGATTTGGGTATTGCAGGCAAATGGGCTTTGGTGGGTGGCGCCAGCAAAGGGCTGGGTTTTGGCTGCGCGCAAGCGCTGGTGCGCGAGGGCGTTAACGTGCTGATGGTGGCCCGCGGCGCCGAGGCCTTGCAACAGGCTGCTCATGAATTAATAGCAAACAATATAGGCGCGACAAGGGCTGAGGTGCTATTTGTGCCTGCAGATATCACTACGACCGAAGGGCGTGCTGCGGTGTTTGCCGCGCGGCGTGACTTTGACATCGTGGTCACCAATGCCGGTGGTCCGCCACCGGGCGACTTTCGAAACTGGGACCGTGATGCGTGGCTGCGGGCCATTGACGCCAACATGCTCACGCCCATCGAGCTGATTAAGGCCACGGTGGATGGCATGGCCGAGCGCGGCTTTGGGCGCATCGTCAACATCACCAGCAGCGCCGTCAAGTCGCCCATCGACACCTTGGGCCTGTCCAACGGGGCCCGCAGCGGCCTGACTGGCTTTGTGGCCGGCGTGTCACGCAGCGCCCTGGCGGGGCGTGGGGTGACCATCAACAACCTGTTGCCGGGCGCCTTTGAGACCGACCGCCTTCGCAACAATTTCCAGGGTGCGGCGACCAAATCGGGCCAGTCTTTGGATGCCGTGATGGACGCCCGGCGCAAGACGATTCCGACCCAGCGCTTTGGCCAGCCCGAAGAGTTTGGCGCCATCTGCGCGTTCTTGTGCAGCCAGCATGCGGGCTACATCAACGGCCAAAATGTGCTGGCCGACGGCGGCGCTTTTGGCGGCGCCTTCTGACGCTTCAGCGCCGGGCCGACACCAGAATGCCGCCCACGATCAGCGCAAACGCCAGCCCGTGGTAGAGCTGCGGCACCTCGCCCAAAAAGGCCGCTGACAGCAGGGCGGCAAACAGGGGCGTGAGGTTGGAGAAGAAGCCGGCCATGGCTGGCCCCACCCGCTGAATGCCCAGCCCAAAGCAACGGTAGGCGATCACCGCTGGCCCAATGGCCACGTACAGCAGGGCCAGGACCAGCGGCCAGCCCCAGTGGATCGCGGCGTCCGTCAGCGCCCACTCGCCCGCCGCAAACAGTCCCGACCAACCCAGCCCGAACACCACCTGCGCCAAGACGAAGGCTGCCCAGTCGCTGCGGATCTCGGTGGGCTCCTTGGGTTGCGACAACAACCAACTGTAAAAGGCCCAGGCGACAGTGGCCACCAGCACATAAATGTCGCCCGGCACCAAGCGCACCTGTGCCAACTGGGCCAATTCGCCGCGCGACAGCACCACCAGCACACCCAAAATTGACAGCAGGGCACCCAGCAGCTGCCGCCGTGCCACGCCCTGTCCGAAAAACAGCCAGCCCACGCCCAGCATCCAGATGGGTGCACTAGAACCTACCAAGGTGGTGTTCAGCGGGGTGGAGGTTTGCAGCGCGAGGTACTGCAAGGCGTTGTAGCAGCCCACGCCAAGCAGGCCCAGCAGGGCAAAACGCCGCCAGTTCGGCCACAGCAGGCTGTCCCGTCGCAGTACCTGGTGCGCCAGTGGCAGCAGAATGAAAAAGGCCAGGACCCAGCGCAGAAAATTCAGCGTCATCGGGGAGATCAGCTCATGGACCACCCGCCCGACCACGGCATTACCGGCCCAGAGCAGGGGTGGAACCATCAACAGCAGCGCGGTGCCGGGTGTGAGTTTGTGTTGCATGGCCCGCACTGTACCAAGGCCCCGGCTTCGGGCCCCTGCCTGACCCGTCGCTTATCATTTGGCTTACTTTCAAAGGAGTTGCCCATGAGCTTATCTCTGTCGATCCGTTTGCGCGGACTCACTCTAAAGCTGCTGCTGTTGAGCGGCATGGCCTTGGCTGGGGTGGCCTTTGCACAGGGCAATCCCATCAAGGTGCTGGTCGGCTTCCCACCCGGAGGTGGTACCGACGCCATTGCCCGCGTTCTCGCTGAGAGGCTCAAGGACCAGCTGGGCGTACCAGTGATCGTGGAGAACAGGGCCGGTGCCGGCGGGCAACTCGCCGCCCAGGCCCTCAAGGCCGCTGCGCCTGACGGTAACACCCTGTTCTTGACGCATGACCACTCGGTCTCCATCCTGCCGCTGGTCATGAAGAACCCAGGCTTTGACCCAGCCAAAGATTTTGTGGCGGTGGCCGGCTTTGCCACCTTTGTCAACGCGCTGGCGGTGTCGGGCGGCACCCCGGCCAAGTCGGTCAACGACTATGTGGCCTGGGTGCGCAGCCAGGGCGCCGGCAAGGGCACGGTGGGTGTGCCGGCACCGGCCTCAGTGCCGGAGTTTCTGGTGAAGGTGGTGGGCCAGAAATATTCGCTGGACCTGCAGGCGGCACCCTACCGGGGCAGCGCCCCGATGATGGCCGACATGCTGGGCAACCAGATTGCCTCCGGTGTGGCGTCCATCCCCGACTTCATAGAAAACCACAAGGCCGGCAAGATCCGTGTGGTGGCCGTGATGGGCGGTGCGCGCCAGGCCGTGATGCCGGATGTGCCGACTTTTGCCGAACTGGGGTTGGCCGGTTTCGAGGATATTCCTTACTACGGCTACTTTGCCCCGGCCGGCACCCCGAAGGCCGTGATCGACCGATTCTCCGAAGCCCTGGCCAAGGTGCTGACCCAGCCCGATGTGCGCAGCCAGCTCACCGCCATGGGCTTGGCCGTGGGCCACATGCCACCCGAGCAACTCGCCAGCCGCGAACGCGCCTACGCCCAGACCTGGGCGCGGGTGATCAAGGCCAGCGGGTTTCAAGCCCAATAGGGCACGTCAATCCAGGGTGATCTTGGCGTAGGCTGCCACGCGCTTCCACTTGGTGGCGTCGCCGGTCATGAAGGTTGTCATCGCCTTGCTGTCGAGGTAGGCCGGCTCGGCCCCCTGGCGCTGCATGGCGGTGGCGATCTCGGGCACCTTGCTCACCCTCTCCAGCGCCTGCTCCAGGCGGGTGAGCACGGCGGGCGGCAGACCGGCCGGTGCGGCAAAGCCGAACCAGGCGCTGACATCAAACTCGGGCACGCCGGCTTCAGCCAGCGTCGGCACATCGGGTAGTGCCTTGCTGCGCTGGGTGGTGGTGACCGCCAGCGCGCGCACCGTGCCCGCCTGGATCTGGCCGATGGCCGAGGGCAGGTTGTCAAACATCATGTCCACCTCGCCAGCCAGTACCGCAGTGATGCCAGCGGCGGCGCCGCGGTAGGGAATGTGCGTGATGAAAGTGCCGGTGCTGCTCTTGAACAGCTCGGCGCTGAGGTGCAGCGAGGTGCCGTTGCCGTTCGAGGCGTAATTCAGGCGCCCGGGCTGCGCCCGCGCCTTGTCAATGAGTTGCGTGACGCTGCTGGTGCCGCCCGCCTTCACGATCAGCACATTGGGCACGCGGCCTAGCAGCGCAATCGGGGCGATCTGTTCCGGCTTGTAGGGCAGGGCGCTGTAGAGCGCGGGGCTGATGGTCAAAGGCGGTGAGGCCATCAGCAGGGTGTGGCCGTCTGCCGCGGCACGGGCGGCTTCGGCAGCGCCGACATTGCCGCCGGCCCCCGGCTTGTTGTCAATAACCACCGGCTGGCCCAGCTCCTGCGACAAGCGTGGCGCCAGCAGGCGCGCCATGTTGTCGATCAGGCCACCGGGCGGGTAGGGCACGACCAGCCGGATAGGCTTGGCTGGCCAGGTTTGCGCCAGGGCGCCACTGCTCAGGCAGAACAGGGCCAGGGTCGAGAGCAACAGGGCGCGTTTGTTCATGGGGGTCCATTGGGAAGGGGTGACTGGGGTCGGGATTGTTGCATGCTCGGCTCGGCTGTCGCTGCAGCCAAGCCCATCGGTGCCCAAGAAACCTAGCGCCCTGCCGCTGCCGGCGGGCTAAGGCACTTCAGGCAAAGGGCAGGGCACAGACCTCGCCGTGCCGAATCACGCCGTCGGCGCAGTGCACGCTCACCGCTTGCCCTGGCGCCCAGTGGCTGCGCGCGATCATGGACAAGCCGGCGTTGCGCTTGAGGCGCGGCGACCACATGGCCGAGGTGATCTGCCCGACCTGTTGGTCACCAACCATCACTGGCCAGGGCTTGCCGCAGGCGGGCCCCGGGCCGCCGTCAAACATCACGCCGCGTATCTCGCGCTCGTGCCCCTGTTCGGCAATGCGCTGCAAGGCCTTCAGCCCCAGAAAATCAACTGTGCCGTCCAGCGTGCAGAGTTTGCCCATGCCACATTCCAGCGGGTTGTTCTCCAGCGTGAACTCGTTGCCATAGGACAGCAGGCCGCCCTCGATGCGCTCGATCAGGTTCGGGCAGCCGGGCGTGATGTTGAAGGCCTGCCCGGCCTCCCAGACCAGGTCCCACAGGGCAGAGCCCAGCCGGCTGTCGTTCAGGTAAATCTCGAAGCCGCCCTGCTTGGAGTAGCCACCGCGCTGCACCAGCTGGCGGGTACCCTTGAAGTCGACGTAATCGAAGTTGAAGAAGCGGATGCTGCGCACCGCTTCGCCAAATACCTTGGCCATCAGGTCCTCGGCCTTGGGGCCTTGCACCGCGAGGATGGAGATATCCGGCTCTATCACCGATACGTCCAGCCTGGCACCTAGCGCCAGGCCCTTGGCCAACAACAGCACGTCGGAGTCGGCGATGGACAACCAGAACTTGTCTTCCGCCAGTTTGAGCAAAACCGGGTCGTTGACCATGCCGCCTTTGTCGTCAACCAGTGGCACGTACATGCACTGTCCCACCCGGGCCCGGCTGATGTTGCGCGGCGTCATCCACTGGACTAAGCGGGCCGCATCTGGGCCGGTGACCTGCACCTGGCGCTGGCAGGACACGTCCCACAACTGCACATGCTCCCGCAGGTGCCAGTAATCCTGCTCCACCGTCGGCTGGAAAGCCTTGGGCAGCAGCATGTGGTTGACCACGGAAAACCCGCGCACGCCATGTTGCTCGACGCGGTCGGTGTAGGGCGTGCGCCGGATGCGACGCGACATGTTGAGGCCGGATGTAGACATGTTTAATTCCTGTGGGTAGGGTTGTGTTTCGTTTAGTCGAGCTTCAGGCCGACCGAGCGAATGACTTCGGCCCAGCGTGAGGCTTCTGTCCGGACATAGGTGGCGGATTGTTCGGGTGAAATCGGTTCGGCCAAGCCGCCACTGCCAATGGTCCAGGCTTGGTAGTCGGTCATCATGATGATCTTGCGGACCTCCTCAGCCAGGCGGTCCCGCACAGCAACGGGTAGGCCTGCTGGTGCCACCAGCGCTAACCAGCCCTCGGTGACCATTCCCGGAAAGCCGGCCTCTACGATGCTGGGCACATTGGGTAATGAAGGGTGGCGTTGGGCACTGGTAATCGCCAATGGCCGCAGTTGGCCAGAGCGCACAAAAGCCATGCTCGCAGTGACATTTTCGACCAGCACAGCCGCATGTTTACCCAAGACCAAGGTGGCGGCAGCACCGGTGCCACGGTTGGGTATGTGCGACATTTTTGCCTTGGTGGTTCGTGCAAACTGTTCGCCTACCAAATGCATGATCGAGCCTGTCCCGGCAGAGGCGAAGTCCAGGCCGGTCGCTTGGGCTTGGGATTGCTGGACCAGGTCTTTCAGGCTGGTGATCGGTGACGCCGGATCGACCATGAACAGCATGGGCCCGCGGTACACAATGGCCAGCGTGGTGAAGCCGTTCTGCGCGTCGTAGGGTAACTTGCTGTAAAGCGTCGGGTTGAGGGCCAATTGACCGATACCCCCAATGCCTATGGTGTACCCATCGGCCGCAGACGATGCCAGAGCGGCCATGCCGATACTGCCACTGGCCCCGGGCCGGTTGTCGACCACCACCGACTGCCCGAGCGCGCGGCTGAGGCGCTCGCTGATCATTCGTCCAACCAGGTCCGCGGAATTGCCCGGCGGTTGTGCCACGATCATCTTGACGGTTCTGTTTGGGTAGTTGTCCTGCGCGGCAACGCCGCCCGCCATGGCAAAAACCATGGTGAGCGCCATGGCCAAGCTGGTCAGGACGCGGGCTGTAATCGAAGATGGATGTGACATGTCGGGTTTCCTTTTTGAACGAGTGGGCTTTGGAATGGGTCAGCTGGACAGCCAGACGCTGTAGCCGTTGGGCGCCATGACCAGTGGCATGTGGTAGGCCGCCTCGGGGTCTGGCATGCAGAAGCGGATCACCACCTCTTTCTGGATGCGCAGCCCGGTGAGCGGCAGGCCGCGCGTGGCGAAATAGGCCCCGGTCTGGAACACCAGCTCGTAGCCGGCTGTGCTGTCGACCTCTGCCGGAGCGATGCGCTGGCTCAGCCTGCCGCCGGCGTCGGTAGCGGCCTCAAAAACCGTCAAGCGTGTACCGTCGGGTGTGACACGAATCAAAGACACGCCGACCTGCCCGGCATGGGTGCCGTCGACCGAATTCAGGGTATGGGTGGTTAGCGTGGCCATGGCATCTCCTATTCGATCGAGGCTTTGTCGCGCTTGCTGGTGGTGGCCAGCACAATGGGGCTGATCACGCCCTTGGCCTTGACGTTGACGCAAGCGGTCTTGCCGCTGGCGATGGCGCGCCGAATCGCCGGCCCCAGTTGTTCGCGATGCTCCACCAGTTCGCCATGGCCGCCCATGCCCTCGAACAGGGTGTGGAACGGGATGTCGCGGAAGTCGGTGGCAAAGTGTTTGCCGTTGGCAAACAGGCGTTCCTGCTGTTGCGAGATGCAGTCCAGCCCGCCGTTGTTGTCAATCACCACCACGATGGGCAAGGCCTCCTGAAAGGCCGCCTCCACGGACAGTCCACCCGACAAAAAGGCGCCGTCGCCGCTGATCAGCACCACAGTGGCATCGGGGTGGGTGTTTTTGGCGGCCACCGCCAGAGACACGCCGACCCCCAGCAGGCTGAAGCTGCCCGGGTGCAGGATGCCGGCCAGTTGCTGCCCGTGCCAGCCCGCCAGGTTGACGGCGATCTCAGACCAGAAGTGGGTGTTGCCGCCGTCGAACACCAGCCAGTCCTGGGGGCCCATCTCGGCCTGTACATCCAGCGACAACTGCAGCGGGTGGATTTTTCCGCCGTTCAAGGCGGTGGCGTCTGTGTCCTGCTTCAGGTCGCCCAGAGTCTTTGCGACCCATTCGCTGCGCCACTGGCGGTTGGTGTCAAACCAGTCGCGCTGGAGCGTCCAGCCCCCATTGCCCTTGAGCGCCAGCAGTGCGTCCAGAAAGGCGCCCGGGTCGCTCAGCAGCACATGGTCGGCCGATCGGTTCATCTGGATTTCTTCGTCCGAGCCATTCACGCACACCAGTTGCAACGAGTCCGGAAACAGCGGCGCGTTGCCGAAGTTCATCTGGTTGTCTAGGCGCCCGCCGATCATGATGACCAGGTCACAGGCCTCCAGGGCCTGGCGCGAGGGCTGGTACTGGTGAATGTCCGCCAGGCCCATGTAGGCTTCGCAGTGCTCGCCCAGCAGTTTCTGGTGGTAGGGTATGTTGAAGATCGGGATGTGCAGGGCCGTGCCGGTGACTTCGAGCTTTGGCGCGCTGCCGGACCACCAGACACCATGGCCGCCAATCAGGATGGGGCGTTTGGCCGAGGCGATCAGGGCCAGCAGAGGCGCCAGCGCAGAGGGATCTGGCCAGGCGCGGGGTGGTGGCGTCGCGCTGCGCAGGTAAGGCCGTTCCTCGCGTCCGGCGTCGGCCGGGAATGACGAGAACATGATGTCCACCGGCAAGCTCAGGTGCACTGGGCCGGGGTAGCCGCTGGTGGCGATTTTCCAGGCTCGGTCCACGCACTCACTGATGCGGGTGCCGTCGGTGATGCTGATGCTGTGCTTGGTCAGCGGCGCAGCAATCGCCACGTCGTCAATCTCTTTGAAGCCGCCCGCACCGCGCCGCTTGAGCGTGCTGGACCCGGTGACGAAGATCACCGGTGAGCGCTCGCCCCAGGCTTCCATCATCGCGGGCACCGCGTTGGCAAAGCCCTCCGGCCCCACCAAGCAGACCGCCGGTTGACGGGTGATGCGGGTGTGCGCGTCGGCCAGGTGACCGGCCACCTGCTCGTGGGGGCAGTTGATGACCCGCGTGCCGCAGTCCATGAAGCCTTCCAGCGCCGGGTTGCAAAAGCCGCCGGCCAGGGTGAACACGTGCTCAACGCCTTTCTCGACCAAGGCTCGGGCCAGAAGGGCGCCGCCACGCAGTTTGGGGGTTGTTGTCTCGTTCATGGTATCTCCGTTGATGGGTTCAAAAATCGTTTGGTAGCAGATGGCTGGCGCGGATGTCAGCCACGTCGGCCAGGCCCAACTGAGCCATGGCCACGCCCAGTTCAGTCACCAGGGCATCGAGCAGGCTGGCCAGGCCACGCGCGCCGTCTGCGCCCAGCGCGTACAGCAGGGGGCGGCCCAGCATCACCAGGTCTGCGCCGCAGGCCAGGGCTTTGAGGATGTCTTCGCCCGACCGCACGCCGCTGTCAAAGACCAGTGGAAAGTCGGGACCCACGGCCGCGCGCACCCTGGCCAGCGCTGTGATGGCCGGTGGTGCGCTGTCCAACTGGCGCCCACCATGGTTGGAGACATAGATGGCGTCGGCGCCTGCGGCCTGGATGCGCTGCGCGTCATCGGGCGACAGCACACCCTTAACAATGAGTTGGCCATCCCAGCGCCGCCGTAGCTCGTCCAGAAAAGCCCAGTTGGCGCCGGCGCGGCTAGCGTGGCGGTCAAAGCCCTTGCCGCCGGGGGCGTTGTCGAAATTGGCCGGACGCGGCATGCCGTGAAACAGACTGGCGAGCGACCAATGCGGATGCAGCGCGAAATCCATGAATTGGCGCGGTCCGATGTGAAACGGCATGGTGAAGCCATTGCGCACGTCGCGGGGCCGGGGTGCTACTCGGGGCACATCGACCGTCAGGATCAGCACTTGATAGCCAGCGGCTTTCGCGCGGTCGACCAAGCCCCAGGCGGCCTCCAGCGTGCCTGTCACATAAAGTTGAAACCAGGCCAAGGCGCCCGCCTGCTTGGCCATGGCCTCGAGCGTGCTCGACGCGGCGGTGGAAACACCATGGGGCATGCCGCGTCGCACGGCCTCAGCAGCCAGCAACTGGTCGGCGCCGGGCCAAGCCAGGTTGCACATGCCCATGGGTGCGATGCCGAAAGGCAGCGCAAGGGTCTGGCCCAAAAACGTCTGGCCCAGGCTGCATTGTTCAGATGGCGCCAGCACGCGCGGCATCAGTTGCCGGGCGCCCAGCGCATCCAGGTTGCGCGCGGCTGCGCGCTCTTTGCCGGCGGCACCATCAATGTAGTCAAACACCAGCCGTGGCAGGCGTCGGCGGGCCAGTGCGCGCGCCTCGTCGCTGGTGTGGATTGGCGCTTGGCCTATGGACATGCCTTGATTAACCTGAAGTGATCTGTGAACGAGCTCAAGTGGGTCATTTTTCCCTATCCAAGAAGGCTCGACAAATGATGAATTAAAGCGCATACCTTAATATTTATTTATCTGTACACTGCCGATCATCATGAAAATCTCTCAGCAACGCCTGCCCCTGACCGCATTGCGCTCGTTCGAGGCGGCAGCCCGCTTGCTTAGTTTTAAGGCAGCGGCAGAAGAATTGCGCGTGACACCCACCAGCGTGAGCAACCAGATCCGGCAGTTGGAACTGGATTGGGGCTGCCTGCTGTTCGTCCGCAAGACCCGCAAGGTGTTCCTCACCGATGCGGGGCGCTCGCTGGCGCGGGTGATGAGCCGGGCCTTTGATGACATCCGGGCCGAGGTCGAGACCCACATTTCTTCCAATCGCAAGACCGTGACTCTGGCGGTAGGGCCCATTTTTGGCGCTCGCTGGCTGATTCCGCGTCTGAGCAAGTTTTACCGGCTGAACCCCAACATTGAGTTGGTGCTGCACCACAGCCCGCGCATCACCGATGTCGAGCAGTTGGTGGCCACCATCGCGGTGGATTGGGGCATCGGCGATTGGCAAGGGCTCAATGCCCATCGTCTGCTGGACGTCATTTACCGCCCGGTTCTGAGCCCGGCACTGTTGGCTGAGCGCGGTGGGCTGACCAGCCCCGCTGACCTGGCTCGATACCCCATCATTCACCAGTGGGACCGCGAGGAGTGGAACGCCTGGCTTAAGCTGGTTGGCCAGCCCGATTTGCGCTTTGCGCGTGAAACCGTCACGCGTGATTCGAACCTGGCCCTGCAGGCCGCCATGGAGGGGCAGGGGGTTGTGATGGGAACCTTCCCATTTGTGTCGGGCGAGGTCGCGGCGGGCCGCCTGGTCTGCCCGTTTGACACGGAGCTGCACCCGGCTCGCGGCTACTATTTGCTCAACCGGCCCGGTGCCCGGTCAGTGCCGGCGGTGAATGCGGTGTGCGCCTGGATCGAGGCTGAAGCAGCTTTGCCACTGTGAGCCTCGCGGGTGACGCGGTAGGCGCCGGCCCCAGACCGCGCCGAAAAGGCGGTCATTTGCCCCGCCCCGTCGATTAGCAGCGCCACCCCGTCGTCAATGGCAACGCCCGGCGGCAAAACGGCTGATGCAATGGCGGCGGTATAGGCCGGCGGGCGTTGTGGCTCGCTGTCGTAGTGCGGGCAGCAACTGCCGGTCACCAGGCCTATGCCGGCCACAGCTTGCAGGCCCTGGCCGCCTGAGTCTGACAAAGCCTGCTCGAACCAGACGTTGGCGCCGGCACTGACGCCGGCCATCAGCACGCCACGCTGTGCTGCGGCGATCAACACCTGAGCGATACCGGTTTTCTGCCAATGTTTGATCAACCTCATCGTGTGGCCTCCGCCGACGTAGACGATGTCCAGCCCCTGGACCCAATGCGCAGTGGCAGCGGCGGTGCTGCCCGCCGACAGGTGGGTGAGGCGGTCTGCCAAGGGCGTAAAACGTTCGTAGAAACGGGCAATCTTGACCGGGTCGTCGTTACTGGCGGTGCCAATAAAGCCAATGCGAGGGCGCGGGCAGCCCGATGCGGCGATGATGAAGTCTTCCATCGCGGGGTCGGCCTGGTGGGTAAAACCACCACCGCCGATGGCGATCACTGTGGGATGTCGGTGCATGGGGCCTATCGTAAACGCGGCCTTGGCATCGGCAAAACAGCATCGGCTTTGCATGCAACTGTGCATGCAAGAATGGCAGGTTTTCAAAATCTGAAGGTCCAACCATGCGTCACACCCAGCCCAACATCGTTTACGGCATGCATTCAGGCCTGGCGCTGTTGCTGGATGTCCATCACCCCGAGCAAAGCAATGGCCACGGCGTCATTTACGTCAATGGCAGCGGCTGGCATGCGCCCTTGGGCCATGACGCCACCCCGCTCAAGGAGACCCCGCTCGGGCTGCCCTACATCGAGGCCATGTGTGCCGCCGGCTACACCGTGTTCGCCATCAACCACCGTGCAGCGCCCCGTCACCGATACCCGGCCGCCATTGAAGATGCACGCCGCGCCGTGCGCTTCATGCGCCAGCACGCTGAGCGCTATGGCATCCGTGCAGATCGCATTGGCGCCTGTGGGGGCTCGTCGGGCGGGCATTTGGTGAGCCTGTTGGGCATGCAGGCTAGTGCCGGCGCTGCGGACGATGCTGACCCCGTCAACCGACAAGACGCTAGCGTGCAGTGCGTGGTGGCGCGCGCGCCGCTGGTGGACCTGACGCGTTTCGTCAGTGGCGATGGCAGCGGCATCGTCGCCAGCTTCATCGGCATGCCCTACCGTGGCGAGGCGGGTGGCGGCTATGCCACGGAGCAGCGCACCTACCGCGAAGCCTCGCCGCTGAGCCACGTCTCGCCGTTGTCACCACCCTTTTTGCTGATGCATGGTGACGCCGATGTGTTGGTGCCCTACGAGCAATCTGTGCTGATGCAGGCTGCACTCCGGGGCGTGGGCGTGCCGGTCGAGTTGCTTTGCATTCCGGGCGCCGGCCACGGCCCGGATTTCCCTGGCGCCACCCATCCGCCGGATTACCTGGGCGCGATGGTGGCTTGGCTGGACCAGTATTTGTTGCGGTAGGCTCAGTTATAGATGTAATAATTTTTATCCACAGCCGCTTTAAAAGTCATTTGTAATGGTCTATTCGCAAAGGCATACTTGTGTCGGCCGACAGAGATTGGCCTCCGACCGGCGTGGCCATTGGTGTTTATCAGGACCTGCGTCCTCAATGATTTCTTCAGGAGACTTGAAATGAAAAAATTTAGTTTAGTCATGGCAATGGCGGCGCTCACTGGCGTCACGCTGGCCTGGGCAGCGCCTTCTGGCACCCTGCGGCAGGCGCATGAGGTGCAGTTTGGCAACGCCTCTGACCTCGACCCGATCTCAAAAGGCCGTGTCTTCACCGTGACCGAGAAAGTCATGAATCGGCTGGTGCGTCCTGGGCTCGATGGCAAGCCTGCCGCTGACCTGGCCGTGAGTTGGTCCTCCAACCCTGCGGCCAATGAATGGACCTTCAAGCTGCGCGACGGCGTGACTTTTCACAATGGCAAAGCCTTCAGCGCGGCTGATGTGGTGTATTCCCTGAAGCGGGTGCAGGATCCGAAGATGGATTCCCCGGCCCGCGCGTCGATCAGGATGATCGACAAGATCGAGGCGGTGGACGCCAAGACGGTCAAGATGACACTCAGCGCCCCCTTCGCCGACCTACCACTGCTGCTGACCGACTACCGCCTGATGATGATCCCCGATGGTTCGGGCGACACCATCAAGACCACCGGCATTGGTACCGGCCCGTTCAAGCTCGAGAAGTTTGACGCACAAGGCACCACCACCTTGGTGGCGAACATGAACTACTTTGATGGCCCACCGGGTGTGGCCAAAGTAGAGATCATCGGCATCCCTGATGCGCAGGCCCGGTTCCAGGCTTTGATGGGCAAACAAATTGACATGTTGCCCACCAGCGTGTCACCGCAGCAGAAGACCCTGCTCGAGCGCAGTGGTGGTTTCGGGTTTCAGTTTGTGTCGACCGGCAACTGGCGCGGCATTGTGTTTCGCACCGATATGAAGCCCTGGGACGATGTGCGGGTGCGCAAGGCCGTGCGTCTGGCCGTGGACCGCAAGGCCATGCTGGACCTGGCCGCAGGCGGCTTGGGCAGTTTGGCTTGTGACACGCCGGTCGGCCCCGCCGACCAGTACCGTTGGCTCAGCACCTGCAACCAGGACATCCCCAAAGCCAAGGCCTTGCTGGCCGAAGCCGGCTACCCCAACGGCCTGGATTTTGAGATCCCGGTGAGCACGGTTGAGGGTGTGTGGCCAGCCATGGCCGAGGTGTTCCAACAGCAGGTGGCTGCCGCTGGCTTCCGCGCCAAGATCGTGCAGGTGCCATCGGACGGTTACTTCAACGAGATCTGGATGAAGCGGCCCGTGTCGATGACCCGCTGGAACCAGCGCCCGGCCGACTCCGCACTCAATGAGATTTACCGCACTGGCGCCACCTGGAACGAGGGCTTCTACAAGGACGCCAAGTTCGACGTCATGCTCGATGAAGCCCGCAAGGAACTGAACTTTGACAAGCGCAAAGCCAAGTACCAACAGGCTCAGGAACACCTTTGGGAAACCAGCGGAACCCTGGTTGGCTTCCACGCGACCCTGACCGTGGCCACCACCGCTCGCGTCAAAAACCTGGATGCTGTGGAGAACTTCACCATTCGCTGGAACCGCATCACGGTTGACTGAGCCTCTGCTCTGTCGCGCCGGCCTGGCTGCCGGCGCCAACCCGCTGCCGCCGCAAACGTTTGCGAGCGGCAGCACATCTCCCCTGAGGTTTAACCCATGCTGAGAATGATTCTGCGGCGATTGATGCTGGGCGCGATCACGGTCGGGCTTGTCTCGCTGATCATTTTTGCCGCGGTGGAAGCGCTGCCCGGTGACGCTTGCACGGCTTTGCTCAAACAGGACGCACAGGGCCAGCGCCTGCTTAACTGCCGCCAAGAACTGGGCCTGGACCGCGCCGCGCCGCTGCGCTACCTCGATTGGGCCAGCGCGGCCCTGCGGGGTGACCTGGGTTTTTCTGCGCACAGCACCAAGCGCATCAGCGTGCTCGTGGCGGACCGGCTCAAAAACTCTCTGCTGCTGGGCATCACGGCACTGGCCGTTGGCTTGCCCTTGGCTTTTATCGCCGGCATTCTGGCCGCTTTGCGCCGGGACAAATGGCTGGACTTGGTCTTGTCGGCCCTGGCCATTGGGGCCATGACCATCCCCGAATTTGTGTCTGCCACCCTGCTGATCCTGGTCTTCAGTGGCTGGCTGGGTTGGTTGCCGGGCATCGTGCTGACGCCGGCTGATGCGCCGCTGTCCAAATTTTTCCCCGAGATCATCCTGCCGGTGGCCGCGCTCGCCATGGTGATGACCGCGCATATTCTGCGCACTGTGCGCTCCAGCATGATCGAGGTACTGGACAGCGACTATGTGCGCATGGCCACCCTCAAAGGGGTGCCCTACCGCACCATGGTGTGGCGCCATGTGTTGCCCAATGCGCTGCTGCCAGCCATCAATGTGGTGGCCTTGACCGTGGCCTGGCTGCTGGGCGGGGTGGTTGTGATCGAGATGGTGTTCAATTACCCAGGGCTGGGCCGACTGATGATCGGCGCCATTTCAGACCGTGACCTGGCACTGGTGCAGGCCATTGCACTGATCGTCGCCTCGGTCTACGTGGTGGTCAACCTGACGGCTGATTTGTTGACTCTGGTGGCGAACCCGCGGCTGCGCACTGCGGCCGGGAGGCGAACATGAAGCGTTCTGGCCAAAGCCGGGGCCTCATCCGAACCCTGCGCGAGATGGCGTCGCGGCCGTCTGGCGCCATCGGTTTGTTCCTGGTGCTGCTGCATGTGTTCATTGCCATAGCCAGCCCCTGGCTGGTGCCCTTTGATTTCAAGGCCATCAGTGCCTCGCTGATCTTGAGCCCGCCCGATGCGACCCATTGGTGGGGTACCGACCACCTGGGGCGCGATGTCCTGACCCGCACCCTGCTGGGCGGCCGCGAGGCGATTTTGGTCACCCTGGTGGCCACGCCCCTGGCCGTGTTGTGGGGCGGGTTTGTCGGTATTTACCTGGGGCTGGTCGGCGGCAAACTCGATGACGTGCTGATGCGGGTGGTAGACGCCTTTTTGGCCCTGCCCTGGATCCTGAAGATGCTCTTGCTGATCGCCACATTTGGCAGCGGTATCGAGGTGCTGATTCCCACCCTGGCCGTGTTCTATGGCATCCCGGTCATCCGCATTGCCCGGGCCGCCGCCCACAATGTGGTGGCGCGTGATTTTGTGCTGGCCGCCCGGGCTCGGGGCCACGGGCGCTTGGCCATCATCCGCCGGGAGTTGCTGCCCAATGTGTTGGACGCACTCATGGTGGAGGGCGCCATGCGCTGGTCCTGGATGTTGCTGGCCTTCAGCTCACTGTCTTTTTTGGGATTTGGCGTGTCGCCGCCCACGCCAGACTGGGGCCTGATGGTGGCCGATTCCCGCACCTTCTTGGCGATTGCACCCTGGTCTGGCCTGTACCCGATTGTGGCGCTGAGCTCGCTGATCATTGGCATCAACCTCACGGCCGATGCCCTGGCTAAAACGCTGGGTGTGGACCGCGCCCAGAAGGCACCGATCTGAGATGGACCCCATGCCCCTGATTGATATTCGTGACCTGAGCATCGGCTTTGCCAGCCGGGCTGGCACCATGTTGCCGGTTTTGCGCAACATCGACTTCCAGATCCGCCGTGGTGAGACCGTCGGCCTGGTGGGTGAGAGTGGTTCTGGCAAAAGCACGCTGGCCCTGGCGGCCATGGGCTACCTGAAAACCGGTTTGCAGGTGATGGGCGGCAGCGTGCACTTTGGTGAGCACGAGATGTTCAGCCTGTCGCGGCCTGCCCTGGAGTCGATCCGTGGCGGCGAGGTGGCGCTGGTGCCGCAGAATGCCGGTCAATCGCTCACACCGACGCTGCGCGTGGGCCGGCAAATGCTGGAAGCCGTGGCGCTGCACAGCGCATTGGCGCCTGCCCAACACGCCCACCGCGTGACCGAGTTGTTGCGCCAGGTGCGTCTGCCCGAGCCCGAGACCATTGCGGCCCGCTACCCGCATGAGCTTTCGGGTGGCCAGCAGCAGCGGGTGGCGATCGCCATGGCACTCGCCGGCGAGCCCGATGTGCTGTTGCTTGACGAACCCACCACCGGGCTCGATGTGACCACGCAGGCGCACATTTTGGAGTTGCTGCGCGACATCAACCGCCAGACCGGCACGGCCATGGTCTATGTCAGCCACGATCTGGGCGCCATTGCCCGGGTCTGTGACCGGGTGGTGGTGCTGTATGCCGGCGAGGTGGTGCTGGCGGGCAGCACTCGGCAGGTGTTGCTGACGCCGGCCCACCCCTACGCCAGGGGTCTGTTGGCTTCGATTCCACGGCTGTCTGAGGCCAGCCTGCCGGCCGCTCTGCCGGGCCGACCGCCGATGCCCGGTGGCGCAGGTGCCGGCTGTTCGTTTGTTGACCGTTGTGGTTTGGCAGAGGCCACTTGCCATGGCAGCCGGCCCCCATTACTGGCCTTGGCCGATGGCGCCAGCACCCGTTGTCATTTTCATGAGCGGACTTCATCGCTGGTCGTCACCCGGCCCAAGCTTTCATCTGCTGCCGTTCAGGGGTCGGTGACGGCGCCAGCGCTCACCTTGGACGGCCTGGCGATCAGCTACGCCCGGGCCAACCTGCTCCAGCAGCTGCTGGGGCGCCGCCCGGATGTGCCGCACACGGTCGCAGACATTAACCTGCGGGTCGGCGCGGGCGAGACCATCGGCTTGGTGGGCGAGTCTGGCAGCGGCAAATCCAGCATCCTGAAGGCCGTGGCCGGCCTGAACCCGCCGGTCGCCGGCCAGTTGGGCCTGGGTGGCGGCGATGCCTTGGCGCCCAATGTCGACCACCGGCCCTCTGACCACCTGCGCCGCATCCAGTTGATCTTCCAGAACCCGGACGACAGCCTCAACCCCCGGCACACGGTGGCTGAGATTCTGGCGCAGCCTTTGCAGCTGTATTTCGGTCTGTCTGGCGATGCCCTGCACGCACGCAGCGTCGAGCTGTTGGAACGTGTGCGCCTCGGAGCCCACTACCTGGACCGGCTGCCCAGCCAAATGTCGGGCGGTGAAAAACAGCGGATTGCCGTCGCCCGCGCCTTTGCGGCCGAGCCAGACATCGTGCTGTGTGACGAGGTGACCTCGGCGCTGGATGTGTCGGTGCAGGCGGCTGTGCTTGAACTGCTGAACGAGCTCAAGCGTGACAAGGGCACCACCTACTTGTTTGTCTCGCACGACCTGGCGGTGGTGCGGGCCCTCGCAGACCGGGTGGCCGTGCTGTACCAGGGGCGTCTGTGTGAGATCGGGCCGGCGGCCGAGGTCTACGCCGCGCCCTCACACCCCTACACCGAGGTGCTCTTGGGCGCGGTGCTGGAGCCGGTGCCTGACAAGGCGCCCATCCTGTTGGCCGATGACATTGTGGAACTGGCGCCACCGGCCAAGGGTTGCCCGTTCCAACGGCGCTGCCCTAAAAAAGTGGGAGACATCTGCATGACGACAGCGCCGCCCTGGCAATTGGCGCCCAGCGGCCACGGCATTTGTTGCCATATCCCGCGCGATCAATTGACGCCAAGTGACATGGGAGCCCAAGGGCATGACTGAGCAGGACCCTCGCCATGACCCACGCCTGGGGGCTGCTGGGCTGACCCGGTTTGGCACTGGGATCATGACCGCGATCGGGTGTCAGCCGGCCATTGCGGCCGAGATTGCCGAGCATCTGGTGGACGCGGACCTCTGCGGTGTCTATTCACATGGCATCTTCCGCTTGGACTGGTACGCCGAGCGTGCTGCCGAGGGTAAATTTGTACCTGGTGCCATTCCCAGTCTGGTCACCGCAGAGGGTGGTGCCGAGGTGGTGGATGGCGGGAATGGCCTGGGCATGCCGGCTTTTCGGCTGGCCACTGAGCGCCTGCTGGAGCGGGCCAAGCGCGACGGCATGGCGGCGGTGGGGGTGGCCAATGTGGACCATACCGGCCGCATTGGCGCCTTTGCCCAGCGCGGCGCGCAAGCCGGTTGCCTGACCATCATGTTTGGCGGTGGCTCGCGCAAAGACTGGCGCCAGGTGGCGCCCTATGGCGGCGCGCGTGGCATGTTGCCGACCAATCCTTATGCTTTTGCGATTCCCGCGGGTGAGCGCGGCCCGGTGGTGATCGACTTTGCCACCGGCATGGCCGCCGGCGGCAAAATTTACGCCGCCAAGATGTCCGGCCGGCCCTTGGCCGAAGGCCTGTGCATCGACGCTGCAGGCAACCCCACCACCAACCCGGATGATTACTTCAATGGCGGCGCCATCCTGTCCATGGCCGGCCCCAAGGGCTACGGCATGGCGCTGGTGGCCGAATTGCTGGGCGAGGCCATCCTGGGGCAGGCCATGGACGGCATGAACTGGATCTGCCTCGCCATCGATTTGTCTCGGTTTCGGGCGTCCTCGACCTACCGTGCCGCCGCCGAGGAGTGCCTGGCGGAACTGCGGGACTGCCCGCCGGCGCCCGGGTTTGACCGGGTCGAGGTCCCGGGCGAGCGCGAGGCGGCCTTGCGGCTGGAGCGCTTGACCACCGGCATTCCCATCCCCCCGGCCACCCTGGCATCGCTGCGGGCGCTGGGTGTGCGGCTCGGCGTTGATGCCGAGGAACTCGTTGCCATGGCATGAGTGAGCAGGCGCCAAGTCGCGCGCGACGCCGCCGCGAGCGCGAAGCCGACACCCCTGGCGCACGCGTCGAGGCCGTGGGCGGCCGTTATGCCCCTCTGGATCCCGAAGCGGTGCTGGCCATCGAACGCGCGGCGCTGGACATACTGGCCGATACCGGCCTGTCAGACGCGCCGCCTCGCGTTGTCGAACTGGTGCAGGCCGCAGGTGGCGAGTTGTCTGCCGCGGGACGGCTGCTGTTTCCGCAGACCCTCGTCAGGCGTTGCCTTGACACACTGCCACGGGAGGTGATGCTGTGTGGGCAGGACCCTCGCCACGACATGGCGCTGACGGGTGGCCGGGTGCACGTGGGTACCGGGGGTGCCGCACCCATGATCGTCGACCTGGAAACCGGTGCCTACCGCGAATCAACCTTGCGGGACCTGTACGACGCGGCACGCCTGGTGGACACGCTGGAGCACGTGCACTTTTTCTCGCGCTCGCTGGTGGCCCGTGACATGCCGGATGTGCTGTCGCTGGAGATCAATACCGCATTTGTGAGCCTGGCCGGCACGTCCAAGCATGTGTGCGTGTCGGCTTCTGCGGCGTCCCATGTGGAGGCCATCGCCCGCATGTGCCATACCGTGGCCGGCTCCGAGGACGCGTTCCGAGCGCGGCCCTTTCTGTCCCTCAACATCAACCATGTCGTGCCGCCGCTTCGTTTTGATCCGACCGCTTGTGAGGTCTTGCTCCAGGCTGTGGAGATGGGTATCCCGGCCATGGTCAACACCTTCGGCCAGATGGGGGCGTCCAGCCCTGTCACCATGGCCGGCTGCATTGCGCAGACCATCGCCGAAACCCTGGCTGGCATGGTGGTGGGCTGGTTGGCTGACCCCCAGGCGCGGCTCGTGTTTGGCCCCAGGCCCATGGTCACCGACCTGCGCACAGGCGGCATGGCCGGTGGCGCTGGTGAGCAGGCTACGCTGACAGCAGCCTGCGTTCAGATGGCCAGGCACTTTAAGTTGCCCAATTCCACCATTGCGGGTGCCACTGACAGCAAAATCCCGGATGCGCAGGCGGGCTACGAAAAAGCGCTGAGTGTGACGCTGGCGGCGCAGGCGGGGTGCAACTTCATCACCCAGGCCAGCGGCATGCAGGCCAGCCTGATGGCGGTATCGCTGGAGGCGTATCTGATTGACAACGACATGTTGGGCGCCATTCTCAAGTCCTTGGCGCCTGTCGATGTGGGGCCGGCTACCCTCGCCATTGACAGCATCCGCAACGTGGTGGCCGGCGAAGGCCACTTCCTGGGCCAACCCGATACCTTAGCCCGTATGTCGAGCGATTTCGTCTACCCGCGCTTGGCTGATCGGCGGGCACCCGTGCAATGGGAACAGGCTGGTGCCTTGGACATCCGTGCGGTTGCGCGCCAGCGGGCAGCCCATGTGCTGGCAACGCACTTCCCGGCTCACCTAGACCCCGCGGCCCAGGCTGCACTGCGCGCGGGTTGGGATATCAGGCTGGCGCAAAAGGACATGGCCGCGCCATGAGGGCAGCGCAGGCCCTGGACCCGAGGACGTAAACTGTGAACGCACACCATGAACACCATTGAACAAATTCGCCGGATTCTCCATGAGGTCCGCACCATCGCCGTCGTTGGTCTGTCGGCCGAATGGCATCGCCCCAGTTTCTTCGCGGCAAAGTACATGCAGGACCATGGGTACCGCATCGTCCCGGTGAATCCGCGTTACGCGACAGCGTCCACCGATGTGCTTGGCGAGCACTGCTATGCGGCGCTGACCGACATTCCCTTTCCCGTGGATATGGTCGACGTGTTTCGTCGCACCGAAGACGTGTTGCCGATTGCGCAGCAGGCGAACCAGATCGGTGCCAAATGCCTTTGGCAGCAAATTGGGGTGATGAACCTGGAGGCCGATGCCCTGGCCCGCGAGGCAGGCATGGACTCGGTCATGGACCGCTGCGTCAAGATTGAGCATGGCCGCTTCTTTGGCGGCTTGAACCTGGTCGGTGTCAATACCGGCGTCATCTCCGCCAAACGGTTTTCGAACAAGGCCTGAATGCCATGACCGATCACATTTTTCAAGCCGAGACCCTGGCGATCCATGCCGGCCAGGTGCCCGACAGTGCCACAGGCGCGCGGGCCCTGCCGATCTACCAGACCAGCAGCTTTGTCTTTGACAGTGCAGACCATGCGGCCAGCCTGTTCAATTTACAGACCTTTGGCAACATCTACTCCCGCCTGTCCAACCCGACCGTTGCAGCGCTGGAGGAGCGGGTGGCCGCGCTAGAGGGCGGGCGTGCCGGCTTGGCCTCGGCCAGCGGCATGGCCTCGGAGGCCATGGCCTTGATGACCCTGCTGCAGCAGGGCGATCATGTGGTGGCGGCGGGTGCCTTGTACGGCGGCAGTGTGACCATGCTGGCGGTCAGCCTGAAGCGTTTCGGCATAGAGACTACCTTTGTCGATGCCAATGACCCCTTGGCCTTTGCGGCGGCAATGCAGCCCAACACACGCGCCGTTTTCGCCGAGAGCATGGGTAACCCCAGCCTGACCGTGCTGGATATCGCGGCGGTGGCGGACGTTGCACACGCCCATGGCGTGCCTTTGATCGTTGACAACACCGTGCCATCGCCGTTTTTGTGCAACCCCTTGCGCCACGGGGCTGACATTGTGGTCCACTCCGCCACCAAGTACCTGGGCGGCCATGGCACCACGCTGGCTGGGGTGTTGGTGGAGAGCGGTAAGTTTCCCTGGGACAACGGCAAGTTTCCTGGCATGACCGAGCCTTCGCCAAGTTTTCATGGCGTTAAGTTTTATGAGACCTTTGGCGATTTTGGCTTCACCATGCGGGCACGCATGGAGGTGCTGCGGGTTTATGGGGCCACGCTCTCGCCATTCTCGGCCTGGCAGATCCTGCAGGGCACCGAGAGCCTGCATGTCCGAATGGAGCGCCACTGCAGCAACGCACGCCGGGTGGCCGAATTCCTCAAGGCCCACCCGCTCGTCAGCTGGGTCAATTACCCTGGTTTGCCCGATCACCCGCAATATGAATTGGTGCAAAAGCAGATGCGACAGGTCGATGGCGCGCCGGGCGCATCGGGCTTGATGGCCTTTGGCGTCAAGGGGGGACTGGCTGCTGGCGTGCGCTTTATCGAGGCGGCTCAATTCATGAGTCACCTGGCCAACATCGGTGACACGCGAACCCTGATCATTCACCCGGCGTCCACCACGCACCGGCAACTTGATGCCGAGCAACAGCTTTCTGCCGGCGTGTTGCCCGACATGGTCCGGCTGTCCGTCGGGATCGAGCATATTGACGACATTTTGTGGGATATTGATCAGGCCCTGCACGCCTCTGATCGGGGATGATGCCAATCCGCTCCCTGCGCCTTGGCGACCCCGCTTGCCCTTAAGCTTGCGCTTTAGCTTACCCTTATCCATGAAAGATTTTGACTATGACAACCCAAACCTCCCGCGCCATCCGCATCGACCAAAACGGCGGCCCTGAAGAGCTCAAACTGGTGTCGGTGCAGGTGGGCGACCCCGGCCCCGGCGAAATCCGCATTCGCCACCACGCGGTGGGCCTGAACTTTATTGACGTCTACCAGCGCAGCGGCCTGTACACCCTGCCCATGCCCCTGCAAATGGGCATGGAAGCAGCCGGCGTGGTCGAGGCGGTGGGCGAGGGCGTCACGCACCTGAAGGTGGGCGACCGTGCCGCCTACGCCAGCCAGCCCCCGGGCAGCTACTGCGAGTTGCGGGTCATGCCGGCCAAATGCGTGTGCAAGCTGCCCGACGCCATTTCCTTTGAGACTGGCGCTGCGATGATGCTCAAGGGCCTCACGGCGCAGTACCTGCTCAATCGCACCCTGCCCCAAGGCGGCCTGCAGGCCGGTGACTATGTGCTGTTCCACGCTGCTGCGGGTGGCGTTGGCCTGATTGCCTGCCAATGGGCGCGCGCCCTGGGTCTGCAACTGATTGGCACCGCCGGGTCTGACGCCAAGTGCGCGTTGGCCAAGGAACACGGCGCGGCGCATGTCATCAACTACGCCACCGAAGACTTCTTGGCGCGGGTGAAGGACATCACCGGCGGTAAGGGTGTGAAGGTGGTGTACGACTCGGTCGGCAAAGACACCTGGGACAAGTCGCTCGATTGCCTGGCACCTTTTGGCTTGATGGCCAGTTTTGGCAATGCATCCGGACCGGTGGGCCCGTTCGCGCCCGGCATCCTCGGTGTCAAGGGCTCGATCTACGTCACGCGCCAGACCCTGTTCAGCCACATTGCCACGCGCGAAAGCACGCAGGCCATGGCCGACGATCTGTTTGAAGCTGTGACCAGCGGCAAGGTGCACATCCGCATCGACCAGCGCTACCCGCTGGCCGAGGTGGCGCAGGCGCACCGCGACCTGGAAGCGCGCAAGACCACCGGTTGCTCGGTGCTGACGCTCTGAACCGGCTCGTCCCCGATCCGGCTTGGCTTGCCGCGCTGACGGCCAGCGCCCATCAGCCGCCCTATCAGCCCCGGGTGCCGCTGCTGTGCGGGGCGCACAATGTCGGCTCGGTGGAGCCTGAATTTTTAAGCCAAATTGGCCTCCAGCCCTTGTCGGATGGACGTTTTTTGCTACAAAAAGAGAAGCATGAAGGCGGTGTGGCCTGGCGCATCCACGGCGACTTGTCGGCCAGCCTGAGCCAGTTGGCGCTGGCGCTGCGGATGCAGTCACCCTATGTGGCAGCGCAGTGGCGCGATGAGGCGCTGGCAGTATGCGGCGATGGCGGGCAAACCGTTGGTCAGGTAGAGCGCGGCGCCGTGCGGCCACTGGGCATGGCCACCCAGGCGGTGCATTTGGTCGGGCAGGCGGCAGATGGCCGGATCTGGGTGCAGCAACGTGCGCTGAATAAAGCCAACGACCCGGGCCTGTGGGACACGCTGATGGGCGGCATGGTCTCGGCGGCAGATACCGTGGCCACGGCCCTGGTGCGCGAAACCTGGGAAGAAGCCGGCTTGCGCATCAACGATTTGCAGTCGGTTGTGCCGGGTGGCAGGGTCACCCTGCGGCGCCCCACCGAGCCGGGCAGCGCCGGCTACATGGTCGAGCAGATCGACTGGTTTAAGGCGGTGCTGCCTGAGGGCCTGGCACCGGTCAACCAGGACGGCGAAGTGGCACAGTTCGCCTTGCTGGATCGGGCAGAGCTGTTGCACCGGCTGGCGCAGAACCAGTTTACGACCGAGGCGGCGTTGATTCTGGTGGCGGCATTGCAGCGCTGAGGCTGCCGATCAGCGGCTGCGCCGCACCCGGCGTATTTCATCCAGGATCAGACCGCAGGCGCCGACCGTGATGGCGGCGTCGGCAATGTTGAAGGCAGGGAAATGCCCGCCGGTAAATACCGGGCTGAGCCAGGACCAATGAAAGTCCAGAAAATCTACCACGTAACCATACAGAATACGGTCAATCACATTGCCGACGGCCCCTCCCAGGATACCGGCCAGGGCAAAGGAAAATAGTTTCTGACTGGCGTGCGCCCGCAGCATCCAGATGATCACGCCTGCCGCCACTAGGCCAACGGCGGTAAAAAACCAGCGCTGCCAACCTGAGGCGCCCGCCAGGAACGAGAAGGCGGCGCCGCTGTTGTGCACCCGGACCAGGTTGAAGAAGCTGGTGACAACTGTGCTGTCGCCCAGGTTGTAGTAGCCCACCACCAGCACCTTGCAAAATTGGTCGGCCAGCAGGATGAGGGTGGCCAGGGCCAGCCAGCGCAACATGCCGGGCGCTCCGGACTTGGCTGGACCGGTGCCCCGTGGCGGAGCCGGCTTGGCAGCGCGGGCCATCAGGCAAAGTGCCGGCTTTCGCCGGCGCCAAACAGGTTGCTGGTGCAGCGACCGCACAGGGTGGGGTGCGCAGGGTCAGCCCCGAGCTCATCGCTGTAATGCCAGCAGCGCTCACATTTGGTGCCAAAAGCGGTGCTAACCCTTATGGCTAGGGCATCTCCAGATATTATTTCAATAGCAGACGTGATAAACACAAACTTCAGATCCGCCCCCAGGCTGGCCAAGATCTCCAGGTCAGCCGGTGGCGCGGTCAGGGTGACCTGCGCCTGCAGCGACGAGCCGACCTGGCCGGCGGCGCGCAGTGCCTCAATCTCCTTGTTCACTGCTTCGCGAATCTCGCGCAACCGGACCCACTTGGCCAGCAGCGCCGGTTCGGGCGCCTCCAGCGCGGTAAAGGTGTCCATGAAGATCGAGTCGCGTGTGGCGACCGGCGTTTTGCCAGCGGCGCCCATCACGCCCCAGGCTTCTTCGGCCGTGAAGCTCAGGAACGGTGCCATCCAGTGCAGCATGGCCTGGGTGATCTGCCACAACGCGCTTTGTGCGCTGCGCCGGGCCAGTGAGCCAGGCGCTGTGGTGTAGAGCCGGTCTTTGAGCACATCCAGGTAAAAGGCGCCCAAGTCTTCCGAGCAGTAGATCTGCAGCTTGGCCACCACCGGGTGAAATTCATACACCTCGAAATGCGCCAGGATGTCCGATTGCAGCGCGGCCGCTCGGCTGAGTGCGTAGCGGTCAATCTCCAGCATTTGGGCCAGGGGCACAGTGTCCACAGCTGGGTCGAAATCGCTGGTATTGGCCAGCAGAAACTTCAGGGTGTTGCGCACCCGGCGGTAAATGTCGACCACGCGCGCCAAGATTTTGTCGTCAATGCCCAGGTCGCCCGAGTAATCGGTACTGGCGCACCAGAGCCGGATGATCTCGGCCCCCAGCTTGTCGCTCACCTCTTGCGGCGCGACCACATTGCCCATGCTTTTGCTCATCTTGCGGCCCTGGCCGTCGACGGTGAAGCCGTGGGTCAGCAGGCCGCGGTAGGGCGCCCGGTCGTACATGGCGCAGGCGGTCAGCAGCGAACTGTGGAACCAGCCGCGGTGCTGGTCATGGCCTTCAAGGTACAGGTCGGCCTCAGGCCCGCTGTCATGGCCAGTCCCTGGGTGAGAGGTTTTCAGCACCGTGGTGTGGGTGGTGCCAGAGTCAAACCAGACCTCCAGGATGTCGGTGCTTTTGCTGTACTGGTCGGCATCAGTCGCCGCTCCCACCTGGGCCAAGATGGCCTCGGCGGTGGCCTTGCTCCAGGCCTCAATCCCGCCCGCCTCAACCATATTGGCGGCCAAGTCCATGATCTCCAGCGTGCGGGGGTGCAGCTCACCGCTGTCCTTGTGCAGGAAGAAGGGCACCGGCACGCCCCAGCTGCGCTGGCGGCTGATGCACCAGTCGGGCCGGTTGGCAATCATGTCGCGCAGCCGGCCACGGCCGTTTTCCGGGTAAAAATCAGTCTGGTCGATGGCATCGAGCGCGGTCTGGCGCAGCGTCTTGGGGGCCTTGTCCACGGTGAAGACGCCAAGGCCCTCGTCCATGCGCACAAACCACTGTGCGGCGGCGCGGTAGATCACCGGTGTCTTGTGGCGCCAGCAGTGCGGGTAGCTGTGGGTGATCTGGGTGGTGGCAAACAGCCGGTCGGATTCGCCCAGCACCTCGATGATGCGCGGGCAGGCCTTCCAGATGTTCATGCCGCCAAACAGCGCCAGCTCTGGCGCGTACTGGCCGTTGCCCTGCACCGGGTTCAGGATGTCGTCGTAGGCCATGCCGTGCGCCACGCAACTGTTGAAGTCTTCCACGCCATAGGCCGGCGAAGAATGCACCAGCCCGGTGCCATCGTCAGCGGTGGCGTAGTCGGCCAAGTAGACCGGGCTCAGCCGGTCGTAGGCCGGATCCACATGGGCCAGCGGGTGGCGGAAGTTGATGCCGCCCAGCGCCTCGCCCAGGCTGGTGGCCAGCACCGTGCCAGCCAGGCCGTAGCGCTCCAGGCACGCAGTCACCAGGCTTTCGGCCAGCACCAGCAGGCCCCGTGGTGTGTCCACCAGCGCGTAGGTCAGCGCCGGGTTCAGGTTCAGCGCCTGGTTGGCCGGAATGGTCCAGGCGGTGGTGGTCCAGATCACGGCAAAGGCGGGGCGCGCTTGGCCATCGGCACCGGTGGGCAGCTCAGCCAAGCCAAACGCCCCGGCCAAGCGGGCTGGCTCGGCGCACAAAAAGCCCACGTCCAGCGTTTGTGATTTCTTGTCGGCGTACTCGATCTCGAACTCGGCCAGTGAAGAGCCGCAGTCAAAGCACCAGTACACCGGCTTGAGGCCGCGGTAAACAAAACCCCGCTCCACCACGCGCTTGAAGGCGCGGATCTCAGCGGCTTCATTCACAAAGTCCATGGTGCGGTAGGGGCGGTCCCAGTCGCCGAGCACGCCCAGGCGTTTGAAGTCGGTGCGCTGCTGGTCGATCTGCTCGGTGGCAAAGGCACGGCTTTTGGCCTGCATCTCGTCGCGCGGCAGGTTGCGGCCGTGCAGTTTTTCAATGGCGTTTTCGATCGGCAGGCCATGGCAGTCCCAGCCCGGGATGTAGTGCGCGTCCATGCCCTTGAGCTGGCGCGCCTTGACGATCATGTCTTTCAGCACCTTGTTCGCAGCGTGCCCGATGTGAATCTTGCCGTTGGCATAGGGCGGGCCGTCGTGCAACACAAACTTGGGGGCATCGATGCGGGCGTCGCGCAGCTTTTTGTACAGGCCCTTGTCCTCCCAGGCCTTGACCCAGCCAGCCTCGCGCTTGGGCAAATCACCGCGCATCAGAAATGGGGTGTCCGGCAGGTTGAGCGTGCTGCGGTAGTCTGTGGGGGCGGTGGAAGCGATGGGATCGGTCATGGTGCAGGTGGAGCGGGTTCGGTGCCGGGCAGGCGGAAGGGGGACAAAAAAACCGGTGCCCTAAGGCGATGCCGGCGTGCGCTGAGGTGCCGGTTAAATTCGGTCGCGCGAGGTCTGCCGATGGGTCTGGGCGTGCCGCGAAGCCAGGTAACGGCGTGCGTCATCGCAGTCGCGCCCGATGCCCTGCATCAGGGCGTCCAGGCCGTCGTACTTGAGCTCATCGTGAAGTTTATGCAGCAGTTCCACGCGAATGAGTTTACCGTATGCCCCCTCGGCGCCAAGCTCGGTCGGCCAGTCGAGGCAATGGGTTTCCAGCAGCACCCGTCCGCGGTTGACATCATTCGCGTCCAAGGAGGGTCGCACCCCCAGATTGGCCACCCCGGGCAGGGGCGACGGCGCCAGCCCGTGCACCAGCACCACAAAAATGCCACTGGCGGCAGGTTTCCAGTGGGCAAAGCGCAGGTTCAGGGTTCTGAAGCCCAGTTCACGGCCGAGTTTGCGGCCGTGCACCACATGGCCCGAAATGCGGTAGGGGCGGCCGAGCAGCCGTGCGGCGTCCTCCATGCGCCCTTCATGCAGGGCGCGCCGCACTTCCGAGCTGGAGACCCTCAAGCCGTGCACCTCGTAGCTGTTCATGCGCGCCACGTCAAAACCGCCGCCGGTGCCAGCGGCATCGAGCAGGGCGTAGTCACCGGCGCGTTTGGCGCCAAAGCGGAAATCGTCACCGACCAGCACATAGCGGGCGCCCAGGCCTTGCAGCAATACCTTGTCAATGAAGGCTTGTGGTTCGAGGGCGGCCAAGCCGGCTGAAAAGGGCAGCACCACGGCCTGGTCCACCCCACAGCGCGCCAGGTCCAGCAGCTTGTCGCGCAGGGTGCCAATGCGCGCCGGCGCCAGTTCGGGCTGTTGCCGGCTGGCGGCGAAGTAGTCGCGCGGGTGCGGCTCAAACGTCAGCACACAGCTGGGGACACCACGTTGTTCAGCCTCGCTACGCAGCAATGCCAGCATGGCTTGGTGGCCACGGTGCACGCCGTCGAAGTTGCCAATCGTCAGTGCGCATGCCGGGGCAATGCCAGGGTGCTGAAAACCGCGGAAAACCTTCATGGGGTGTTGTCTTTTTGGTAGCGCGGTCGGGTTGCTGAACTGCACAGACCCGGCCGGTGTGTCACGAAAACAGGGTATATTGTCTCGCAGTGGCAGGCGCCGATCACTCGGGCCCTGTCCATGCAGGCGACTGCATCCCGTGTCATCGGTTCATGGATGTTACCGGAGGGTGTTTTGAAAGTCTTGAAGCTGTCCGCTCAGGGGTTGCCACAGTCCTGGGTTTCGCTGGAACAGGCGGTGATCCATTACGCCGCCAATGAAGTCCGCTGGGAGATGGGGGGCGAGGTGGCGGTGTTCCATGGCGGCCATAACGCCATCACTGGCAAGCAGTCGATCATCACGGTCAACAGCATCATCGGCACCAAGGGCGTGCCCCGCATCAACCCGTTCAACCTCAAACCGGGCCTGACCAACAGCAAGTTGTTTGCGCGCGACCGCAACCTGTGTGCCTACTGCGGCGATCACTTTGACGAGGAGACGCTGACCCGCGAGCACATCATCCCGTTCGCGCAGCAGGGTCAGGACAGCTGGATGAACGTGGTCACAGCCTGCCGCCCCTGCAACCACCGCAAAAGCCACCGTACCCCCGAGCAGGCCGGCATGCCGCTGCTGTACGCGCCCTATGTGCCCAGCCTGTGGGAAGACTTCATCCTGCGCAACCGCCGCATCTTGGCCGACCAGATGGAGTTTCTCATGGCCCATGTGCCACGCTCTTCGAGGCTGCTGGCCTGAAGGATTAGCGCCTGGTCGGCGATTAAGGCTGCCTTTGCAAAACCGAGCGACATAGCGCCTGCACTTGTGCGCAAGACTGAGCTTCAGTGAGGTGCGCGCTCCCGGTTGGTCGTGATTACTGCGATGCATGCAAGGGCTGCGGCACACCCTTGTCTGACATGCCGTAGCCAAGCTGCGCCATCGCATTTTCAATGGCCGTGTTGGCAAAATCTGTGCCTTGAAAGAACAGTGGTAGCCCCGTCTCTTTGGCCAGCGCGTAGGTAAATAGGTCGCCCAGGTTCAGCCGGGCTTTGGGGTCCACCCTGTGGTGGTGACGCTCGGCACCGCCCACAAAATGCGGCAGCGAGTCCTGGGTAAAGTCCACCGTTTCCACTTGCAGCGCAGCCAGTAGGGCTTCCACTTGCTCGGCACCTGCCATGCCTTTGGCGTTGAACGCGGCCAGCCAAGCTTCGGCCCGAGTGGCTGCGCCAATGTAGAGCCGCGCGGTGTTTTGCAATGCGGTGATGAACAGCGGCGCCGCTGGCTCACCCATCAAGATGCACATCAGCGCCGAAGAATCGACGATGGCCTCGTCCAGTGTGCTGCGCGGTGTAGCCTGCGCAGCCGTCATTTGGGCAGGCCGGAAGCGTCGTACATCACTTCGGCCATGGGCCGCTCATCCAGCACGGGCAGGGCGTGCATGGTTTGCAAGATGCCTGAGATGGACTGGTTATCTCGCGCTGGCTTGCCCGCTTTATCGCGCAGCCTGCGAGCTCCTTCGAGCAGGCGGATGGTCTCCTTGTTCATGGACCGGTGGTTGCGCTGCGCCTCTGCCGCCAGCCAGTCTTTCAGGTCGCGCTTGCGGACTGCAATGGTCAAACTCACAAGGGCGTCGTCCTGCACCCGGTAGACCAGACGAAATCTGGTGCTGCGCAGCTTGATTTTGTAGCAATCAGGCATCGCCGCCAGTGCGGCAGATGGCACCCTGGGTTCATCCAGCCTGCGCAGAAGCACCTTGGCGAATTGGGTCTTGATGCTGCCATCGAGTTTGTCCCACTCCTGCTTGGCCTGAGGCAAAAAATGCAGCCGGTAGGCGCCTGATGCCGTGGCCATTGCTCAGATTTGTTTTGCCAGTGGCTTGTTCGATGGCCGTGATCGAGGCGACTTTCGTGCCTTGCCGCTAGCGAGGGCTTCTAATTCAGCGCGGGTGACCTCCACCACCTGACCGGGGTCAGCCAGCCATGACGCCACGCGTTCTTGAACAACCGGGATCAATTGCAAATCGTCGAGCACATCCATCAGGGCCTCATAGGTTCGCGCTGGCACAAGATAGGCCGAAGGCTTGTTGTGATGCAAGACGACGATGGTCTCTGTCCCTGCATCTCGAATGACTGCAGAGGGGTTTTTTTTAAGTTCGGTGATGCCAATGGATGTTTCAGCCAATACAGCGTCCATGAGGGTGCTCCAAAGCTTGAGAATCATCGCATAGTACCAAGAATGACCAATTAAGTGGTCTTATTTCGATGATTCTGTGGGAAAAGATTGTCCGGGCCCCCTCGGGTTGTTCAGCATAATCAAGCGCAGGGAGTACAACATGACAAAAGCTTTTCTCACCCGACGACTGGCTTTGGGCACGGTGCTGCTAGGGCACTGGCCCTGGAGCATCACACGGGCCCAGACCCCACCTGCGGCTGGCCCGGTGCCACAAGCTTTGACCCTGACGCCTATGCTGGGCAAAAACTGGCAGCCCGGGCTGAACCCAGCGGATTTTCTGGTCAGCGAAAAGCTCGACGGCGTGCGGGCCCTGTGGGACGGGCAGGTGCTGCGCTTTCGCAGTGGCCGCCGCATTGCTGCGCCGGGCTGGTTTCTGGTCGGCCTGCCGACCACGCCGCTGGATGGCGAGTTGTGGCTGGGGCGGGGCAGTTTTGACCGGCTGTCGGGCATTGTTCGCCGCAGTACGCCGGTGGACGCCGACTGGCAAGCGCCGCGTTATATGATTTTTGACCTGCCCGGCGCCGCGGGGACCTTTGCCGAGCGAGTGCAACAAGCCTCAGCACTCGTCGCCGCTGGTAGCCCAGCTTGGCTGCAGGTCATCGCGCAGGACCGGGTGGCGGACGTTGCCAGTTTGGACCAGAAACTGAAAACCATGACAGGGCAGGGTGCCGAGGGCCTGATGCTGCACCGGGCCGATGCGCTGTGGGCGCCCGGTCGCAGCGACGTGCTGCGCAAGCTAAAGACCCAGCCAGACGATGAAGCCCGGGTTGTGGCCCATGTGGCCGGCAAGGGTCGGCTCGAAGGCAAATTGGGCGCGCTGCAGGTGGAGATGCCCGGCGGCCAGCGCTTTGCCTTGGGTACTGGCCTGAGCGACGCCGACCGGCTTGCGCCACCGCCGGTCGGGAGCCTGGTCACCTACCGCTACCGGGGCCTGACCCCATCTGGACTGCCGCGCTTTGCCAGTTTTGTGCGTCAGCGGGCCGACGAGTAGGCCGTCACGTTATGCGAACACGCCCGCCGTGTCCTGCATCCGCTCAGACACCTCGCCCAAATGGTGCAGGGTGTCGCCGAAGGTGAGCTCCAGCTGGGTCAGCTTTTTGAAGTAGTGGCTGACGATGTACTCGTCGGTCACGCCAATGCCGCCGTGCAGTTGCACCGCCTGCTGGCCGATGAAGCGCATCGAATTGCCCAACTGGTACTTGGCCCGGGCCATGGCGGCGCGACGCTCTGGCGCCGGGGCGTTGAGTTTGAGCGAGGCGTAGTAGCTCATGGAGCGCGCCAGCTCCAGCTGCATTTTCATGTCGGCCGCGCGGTGGCGCAGCGCCTGAAAGCTGCTGATGACCACACCAAACTGCTTGCGGGTGTTCATGTACTCGGTGGTCAGGCTCAGGGTTTTGTCCATCACACCCACTGCCTCGGCGCAGGTGGCGGCGATGCCGATGTCCACCGCGTGTTCCAGGGCGGTCAGGCCGTCGAGCGTGACCAGCTCGGCGGGCGCCTGCTGCAGCGTGACTTCGGCCGCACGCGCACCGTCCTGGGTGCCGTAGCCCCTGGTGCTGACGCCTGCTGCCTCACGTGCCACCAGAAATAAGGCCATGCGCTCGCCCACCAGGGCAGGCACCAGAAAGGCATCGGCCTGGTCGCCGACAGGCACTATGCTTTTTATAGCATCTAAGGTCCAGCCGGCGGGGGTTTGAGTCGCTTTTGCCTTACAAACATCGAGCCGGTAGCGGGCTGCGCGCTCCTGATGCGCCAGCACCACCAGCGCCTCGCCGCTGGCAATGCGCGGCAGCCAGGCGGCCTGCAGCGCCGCCGGCGCATAGCCGCCCAGCACGCCGCTGGCGATCAGGCTGTGTGCCAGGGGCTCCAGCACGATGCCGCGCCCCAGCTCTTCCATCACCACCATGCCCTCCACCGGGCCCATGCCCATGCCGTCATGCTCTGGTGCAATGTAGAGGCCGCACAGGCCGAGTTCGGCCAGTTCGGTGTAAGCGGCGCGCGAAAAGCCGCCGGCGCGCGTGGTCTCGCGGCGGCGGTCAAAGCTGTAGCCCTTGTCGACCCATTTGCGCACGGCGTCGCGCAGTTGGTCCTGGTCTTCAGAGAAATCAAAGTCCATGGTGCTTGTCCTTTTGGTTCGGTGGCGGTGGCGGCGGCGGGCGGGTCAGCCCAGCACCACCTGCGAGACGATGTTGCGTTGCACTTCATTGCTGCCGCCGTAGATGGTGGTCTTGCGCATGTTGAAGTAGGTCGAGGCCAGGGGCGCGCACCAGGCAGCGCCCACGGCGTCGCCCTGCCAGCCGGCCTCCATGGCCTCGCGAATCAGCGGCAGGGCGAAGGGGCCGGCGGCCAGCATCATCAGCTCTGAGTAGCGCTGCTGGATCTCACTGCCGCGAATTTTGAGCAGGCCGGCAATGTCGAGCGACTGCTTGCCCGAGGTTTCAGCCGCCAGCACCCGCAACACCAGCATTTCCAGCGCCACGACATCGACTTCGAGTTTGGCAATCTCGTCACGAAAACGGGTGTCGTTGTACACCCCTTCAGCGCGGGCGATGCGCTTGAGCCGCTCCAGTTCGCGCTTGGTGCGGTTCACATCAGCGATGTTGGTGCGCTCATGCGCCAGCAGGTGTTTGGCGTAGTGCCAACCCTTGTTTTCTTCACCCACCAGGTTCTCGGCGGGGACTTCGACGTTGTCGAACCAGACCTCGTTGACCTCGGCTTCGCCGTCGAGCAACACAATGGGCCGCACAGTGACACCGGGCGACTTCATGTCGATCAGCAGAAAGCTGATGCCGGTCTGCGGTTTGCCTTCGCTGCTGGTGCGCACCAGGCAAAAAATCCATTCGCCGTACTGGCCCAGCGTGGTCCAGGTCTTCTGGCCATTGACGATGAAGGTGTCGCCCCGGCGCTCGGCCCGGGTTTTGAGCGAGGCCAGGTCGGAGCCCGAGCCCGGCTCGCTGTAGCCCAGGCTCCACCAGACATCACCACTGGCAATGCCGGGCAAAAAGCGCTGCTGCTGCTCGGCATTGCCAAAGGCCATGATGACCGGTGCCACCATCACCGGGCCAAACGGCACCACACGCGGCGCACCGGCCAGCGCACACTCTTCCTCAAACAGGTGTTTCTGGATGGAGTTCCAGCCCGGGCCGCCAAATTCCTTGGGCCAGGCGTGGCCGAGCCAGCCTTTTTTGCCCAAAATTTTGGCCCAGTGCTGCATGTCGTCGCGGGTCAGACGCAGGGCGTTGTGCACCTTGTGCGAGATATCAGCGGGCAGTTGATCGCGCACCCAGGCGCGGATGTCCTCGCGGAACTGCTGTTCCTCTGTTGTGAAAGCCAAATCCATATGGGGTCTCCCTTTGATTCCTACAGTCGTTGCAGTTTTTAGCACGACCGTGCGATTATGGCTGTCTGGGCGGTGACAAACCCAACTCGCCCAAGAGGTGTTTGACTTGCGTCTGCAATTCCACGACTTCAGCTTCCAGCCGATCCAGCCGTGCTTGGGTGCTTGCGTCACCATCCTCGCGGCCTGAGTTTTGGCTTGACGTTCCGCTGGCCTGGGCCGCTGGCATGCCGCACAGCAGGTGGGCCCATCGCTGCTCCCGCGCCCCGGGCGCGCGAGCTAATCTGACCACCAGCGGGCCGCCCTTGTCGTCGCTGCGATCCTGCATTTCTTCCAAAAAGCCTTCAACCGACGACACATCGGCAAACCGGTACCAGCGCTCGCTGGTGAGTCGCAACTCGGCAGAAGTTTGCGGGCCGCGCAGCATCAACAGCCCCAGGAGCACCGCCGATTGCTCCGGTACGCCGATCCCGCGCTGGGCGTTGTGTTCAAAGCGGGCGGTGCGCCCCCCGCTGCTTTCGCGCACCAAGCCGGCGGTCTTGAGGCTGTCGATGGCGGCGGCAATGTCGGCCTCAGACAAGTCCATCAGTGGCTCACGGCTGCTTTTTTGGTTGCAGCCTAACAGCAGCGTGTTGAGGGTCAGCGGGTAGCTGTCGGGGACGGTGCGGGCTTTTTCCATCAGCGTGGCCAGCACGCGGGCTTCGGCCGCCGACAGGGGCGTGGTGGCTGGGGTCAGGGTCATAATTCAGGCAGGTATGAGGAACATCGTAATTTTGATCTCGGGCGGCGGCTCCAATATGGCTGCCATCGTCCGCGCGGCGCAGCGTGACAACTGGGCGGGCCATTATGGGGCGCAGGTGGCGGCCGTGATCAGCAACCGGGCCGAAGCCGGTGGCCTGGCCTTGGCGCGTGAGCAGGGTATTGCCACCCAGGTGTTGGCCCACGGCAGCTATGCCAATCGCGAGGCTTTTGACGCCGCGCTGGGTCAGGCCATCGACCGGTACGACGGGCCTGGCCAGCCAGCCTTGGTGGTGTTGGCCGGCTTCATGCGCATCCTGACGCCCGCATTTGTAGCCCGCTATGCCGGGCGTCTGCTCAACATCCACCCCTCGCTGTTGCCGGCCTTTCCCGGTCTGCACACCCACCAGCGTGCTCTGGAGGCTGGCTGCAAGTTCGCGGGCGCCACGGTGCACCAGGTCACCGCCGAGCTGGACCACGGCCCGGTCCTAGCGCAGGTGGTGGTGCCGGTACTGCCCGGTGACGATGCCGACAGCCTGGCCGCGCGGGTGCTGACGCAAGAGCACCTGATTTACCCGCGAGCAATTGCCGGTTTACTATCAAATAGATAGCTATAACCCTATATGCAGCAAGGCCTAGAGCTGTTTTTCATCTGAAATAAGGCGAAATCGCGGCTGCCGCAGGCCATCGATCTCAATCTCTTCATTGAACATGGCTGCCGGCCGTACCCAGAGACCCTGCTCGCCGTACAGGGCACGGTAGAGCGTCATCGGCTCCAGGGTTTCGCTGTGGCGCACGGTGTCAACCACCTCATACAGCCCGCCCTTGTAATGCCGGTAGCGACCGGGGCGGGTGGCAACGAGTGGCGGCAGAGGTTCGGGTGCAGGTTCGCTCATGGGACAATCCAAAGCTATGCATCCTAAAGCCTTGCTCGACGCCTGTTCAGACCTTGTCGCGCTGACCCTTCGGTTTGACCACCCGGCCGACGCCGCGGTGTCGCGTTTTTTCCGAGAGCACCGCGGATTGGGGCCACGCGAGCGGGCCACGCTGGCAGAAACGGTGTACACCGTGCTGCGCAAAAAGCTGTTGTTTGACCACTTTGCGCCCTCCGGCAGCGGCCCCAAGCAGCGTCGGCTGGCGATTTTGGGTTTTTATGGGCCGGGTGATTTTCTGCGCAGTGCCCTGAGCGATCAAGAAAAACGCTGGCTGGACCAGTGTGAGCAGGTCAAGCCCGCTGATTTGATGGAGCGCCACCGGCATAACCTGCCGGAGTGGCTGGTGCAGCCGCTCAAAGACCAGCTTGGGGCGGAATTCTGGCCCCTGGTCGAGAGCCTGAATCTGGGCGCCGGACTCGATTTGCGGGTGAATGATTTCAAGGCCAAGCGCACCGAGGTGCAAAAAGCCCTGGCCCAAGCGGGCATCAAGGCCCTGCCCACACCGTTCTCGCCCTGGGGCCTGCGCATTGCTGGCAAGCCGCCGTTGAGCAAGCTCGATGCGTTTGTCCAGGGCCTGTTCGAGGTGCAAGACGAGGGCTCGCAGTTGCTCGCCCAACTGGTGGATGCCAAGCGCGGCGAAATGGTGGTGGATTTTTGTGCTGGCGCCGGGGGCAAAACCCTGGCCCTGGGCGCGGCCATGCGCAGCACCGGCCGACTTTACGCCTTTGACACCTCGGCGCACCGGCTCGACGCGCTCAAGCCCCGACTGGCCCGCAGCGGCCTGTCCAATGTGCACCCGGCGGCGATCGCCCACGAGCGAGACGACCGCATCAAGCGCTTGGCGGGCAAAATTGACCGGGTGCTGGTCGATGCACCCTGCTCAGGGCTGGGCACCTTGCGGCGCAACCCAGACCTGAAATGGCGGCAGACGCTACAAGCGGTACAGGAAATGGCGCTTAAACAGACCGCTATTTTGCAAAGCGCGGCGCGCTTGCTCAAACCAGGTGGCCGTCTGGTCTATGCCACCTGTAGCCTGCTGCCGCAAGAAAACGAGGCGATAGCCGAGGCGTTCACTGCCGCTCACCCCGACTTCACTGTGCTGGAATCCGGCGAGCTGTTGACGGCACAGAAGGTGGAGGGCGCTGCCGGTTTGTGCCACGGGGGTGAGGGCGGCCAACGCTACCTGCGCCTGTGGCCGCACCGGCACCAGACCGATGGTTTTTTTGCAGCGGTCTGGCAGCGCCAGTGAACCGTCGACCACTAAGCACCGAGGCCAAGGGCATATTGGCGGCCTTTGTGGGCCGAATAGTCCTTTACGCTGCGCTGATACACGGTGTTTATGTGCTGTTTTTCTGGGCAGTTGGTGCGCCGCTGTTGGTTTGGGTCAATCTTGGCAGTCTGCTTGTTTTTGCTGCCGTGAGGTATTTGCTGCGCCTGCGCCGCCTGCGCCTGGCCGTGACCCTGCTCTGGCTGGAAAACCTGCCTTTCGTGGCTTTCGGCACCCTGATGTTGGGTTGGAACAGTGGCTTTCACTATGCGTTGGTGCTGATCGTGCCACTGGTTGCCCTGACAGGTTCCAGACGCCAAGTCGCCGGCTTTACAAGTTTATTGCTGCTTTTACTGCTGGCGCTGGAAGTGCTGCAACGTGAAATTGGGCCGTTCGCCCCGATCCCAGCATCGCAACTGATATTGCTGAATTGGTTCAATCTGGCCATCTTGGTGTTGGTCTTGTCGGTGTTGACAACCCTGTTCCGTCGAAAAATAGCGGATGCTGAACGAAGCCTGCTCGAACTGGCGACAGCCGATCCGCTGACCGGCCTGCACAACCGCCATTATTTTGAGCAGGCATGGTCCTTGGCCTGCGCCCAGCAACGCCGAGCCAAAGGAACGCTGTGCCTGTTGATGGTCGACCTTGACCACTTCAAGCAGCTTAACGTCACCCATGGCCATCAGGCAGGAGACCGGATGCTGGTCGAGTGCGGGCGTATTTTTGGTGAGGCGGTGCGAGACATCGATACCCTCGCGCGCTGGGGTGGCGAGGAGTTTGCACTGCTGTTGCCAAGCGCCACCCTGTCGCAATCAATGGTGGTGGCGGAACGCATGCGCGCCGGGAACGAGGCCCTGGTCGTTATTCACCAAGGCACCGAGCTGCGGTGCACGGCCTCGGTTGGCTTGACCGAAATGCTGCCAGCCGACACATTGGATCAAATGATCATGCGGGCCGACCAGGCGCTCTACACCAGCAAGATGGCAGGGCGCAATTGCGTTCATTCGGTTTGACAGCTACGCCGAGGGGTAAGCCCAGCTGGTATTGCATCTAAAATGTAATTCATGCTTCCGGTGGGCAGTTCCATTTGCGATTCACTTTGACTTAACCCGAGACAACCCAGCTTATGCTGTTACCTGACTGGACAGTGCTTAACGCCACATTGGATTGGCTGGCCCATGGTTTATGGCGGCTGAACTGGTGGCAAATGGTGCTGTTCACCTTGGCCATGACCCATGTCACCATGGTCAGTGTCACCGTGTTTTTGCATCGCCATCAAGCGCACCGCGCGCTGGATCTGCACCCTTTGCCATCGCATTTTTTCCGTTTTTGGCTTTGGCTGACCACCGGCCAGGTCACCAAGGAGTGGGCTGCCGTTCACCGCAAGCACCATGCCAAGTGCGAACAGGCTGAAGACCCGCATAGCCCCCATGTGCATGGCATCAAAACCGTGCTGTTGCAGGGCGCTGAGTTGTACCGCGCCGAGTCCAAAAACAAAGACACGCTAACGCGGTTTGGCCATGGCACGCCCAACGACTGGCTGGAGCGCAACCTCTACACCCGCTTCTCCTGGCAGGGGGTTGGCGTGATGATGGTCATTGATCTGGCCCTGTTCGGCGCCGCTGGCCTGACCGTGTGGGCGGTTCAAATGGCCTGGACCCCGATCATGGCCGCCGGCATCATCAATGGGGCCGCGCATTTCTGGGGCTATCGTAATTTTGAAGTGCCCGACGCCAGCACCAACATCTCGCCCTGGGGCATCCTGATTGCCGGCGAAGAGCTGCACAACAACCACCACACTTACCCCACGTCTGCCAAGCTGTCCGTCAAGCCCTATGAGTTTGATATCGGCTGGATGTACATCCGGCTGTTGCAAATGGCAGGCCTAGCCACTCCAAAGAAGATACCGCCGAAATTGGCGCTGGGTGACGTTCGGCCAGTGGCCGATGAAAACGCGCTGGAGGCGCTCATTTCCAACCGTTACGAAATCATGGCCGGCTATGCCAAGCAAATGCGTCGGGCCTTTAATGACGAGCTCAAGGCCATGAAACTGCGCAGCGCCGATGCCGCGGTGATCCAGGCTGCACGCCACTGGCTGCACCGTGATGCCGACAAAGTGCCCGCGTCGGCTGTAGCCCAGTTGGCTTTGGCGCGCTCGGTCTCGCCGGTGCTCGACAAGATGGTGGTGATGCGCGAAGAGCTGCGTCAGCTTTGGCTGAGTCGCTCCCACACCCGTGAGCAACTCGCTGCCGATTTGCAGGCCTGGTGCCACCGTGCCGAGGTCAGCGGCATTGCGGTCCTGCAAGAGTTCTCGCTCAAACTGAGGGCAGCACGGGCGTAAACCCAAGTCCGTTCACTGAATCCTTCTTATCAACAAGAAAAATTTCCATGTTCCCCATTCATAAAAATATCGTTGCAGGCACCATTGGCCTGCTCATGGCCTTGTCAGCTGGCTCAGTGCTGGCCTCCAAGGACCGTTTTGTCGTTGATCTGGTGAATGAGCCCTCGTCGCTCGACCCGCACGTGCAGTGGAATCCGGACAGTTACGCCGTTTACCGCAATGTGTTTGACAACTTGATCACCCGCAACAACAAGGGCGAGATCGTGCCGCAGATCGCCACTGCCTGGAAGCAGGTGTCCGAGACGGTGGTTGAGTTCCAGATCCGTACCGACGTGCTGTTCCATGACGGCCTGAAGCTCACCGCCGAGGACGTGGCCTACAGCGCGCGCCGCATCACCGACCCCAAGTTCGGCAGCCCCCAACTTGGCCAGTTCGACAAGATCATCAAGGCTGAGGTGTCTGCGCCCAACACGGTGCGTTTGACCACCAATGGCCCTTATCCGGCCTTGCTGGCCCAACTCGTCAAGCTGTCCATCGTGCCCAAGGCAGTGGTTGAGGCTGTTGGCAAGGATGCCTTCAACCTTAAACCGGTTGGCAGCGGCCCCTATATGTTCCAGGCTTGGCAGCGCGGGGTTCAAGTCACGCTGGTGCGTAACGACAAATATTGGGGCACCAAAGGCCCCTTCCCAACTGCGGTGTTTCGTGCCGTACCCGATGCAGCCACGCGGGTCGCCAACCTGCAGGCGGGTGCCAGTGACCTGGCCGTGACCCTCAATTCAGACCTGGTGGCGCCTTTGAAAAACGCGCCCAAGGCCAAAGTTCTGGCCGAGCCAACCGAGCGCGTGGCTTACGTGCGACTGAACACCACCAAGCCCCCGTTCGACAACGAAAAAATCCGGCAAGCGGTGGCTATGGCCATCGACAAGGCTGCGCTGGTAGATGGTATTTTGGGTGGTTTTGACAAGCCGGTCGGGCAGATGCTGACGCAGGCCCACGCCGGGTGGACGCCCGACCTCCCTGCTATCCCTTTTGACCTCAAAAAAGCCCAGGCGCTGGTCAAAGAAGCCGGACCGGCCGCCAAGGTTGAAATCGAAATGGCCACATCGCCGGTGTTTGACCAGCGCATCGTGCAAGCCATTCAGCAGATGCTGGCGGATGCGGGCCTGAACGTCAAGATCAACATGTCGGACATGGCCAGTTACCTCAAACGTGCCCAGGGCGGGCCTGATGTGGTGCCGGCCTTGAGCTTTGGCCGCTGGTCCTGCGCCTGCCTGGATGCCGATGGCGTGCTGTTTCCCCTGTTGCACAAAAGCAGCCCCTGGTCAGCCTACCGTAACCCCAAGGCCGACGTACAGTTGGAGGCCGCCCGCCAGACCCTGGACAGCAAGAAGCGAATTGACGCCTACCGCAGCGTCAACCAGATGGTGAACCAGGATGTACCGCTGGTGCCCCTGTACCAGAGCGCGGCCATCTATGGTGCCGCTCGCGGGCTGGACTGGCAGCCCACGCCCGACGAGAGCCTGTTCCTGAACCGCATGACCTACAAGGACTGATCGCACCAGCCCTTCTTTGCCATGCGAGGCTTTTTGCTGCGCCGGCTCGGCCAGGTGCTGGTGACCCTGTTCGGCGTTATCACCCTGATCTTCTTTGTGCAGCGGTTGACCGGCGATCCCACCTTCCTGCTGGTCCCGGAAACCGCCACCCAGGCCGATATCGACGCACTGCGGCACACACTGGGCCTGGACCGGCCCCTGTTGGTGCAATACCTGTCGTTTCTGCAGCAAATCGCGGGATTTGATCTGGGCCAGTCTGTGGTGCAGAACGTGCCGGTGTCGACCATCATCGCCTCTAGACTGCCTTACACCCTGCAATTGGCCGCCGGCGCCTTGACTGTGGCCTGCGGGCTCGGCATTCCGGTGGGCATCGTACTGGCCCTGTACCGCCAAACTGCCGCCGCGCGCATGCTTGCCGGGCTGGTCTTTGCGGCTCAGAGCATGCCCACGTTCTGGAGCGGCATCATGCTGATCATGCTGTTTGCGGTCACCTTGGGGTGGCTGCCCCCGTCGTCCGTTGGCGGTTTTGAGAACCTGATCATGCCCTCGGTGGCACTGGGCTTGCTCAGCATGGCGACCTTCGCCCGCATCACCCGCACCGCGATTTTGGACGAGCTCACCCGCGACTACGTGCGGAGCGCCCGCGCCCGTGGCGCGAGCATGGGCCGCCTGTTGGTGCGGCATCTCGGCCGCAACGCCTCGATCCCGGTGATCACCGTGGCCGCGATCGAGATTTCCAACTTGCTCGCTGGCGCGGTGATTGTTGAGACTGTCTTCGCTTGGCCCGGCTTGGGGCAGGTGACGGTGCAGTCGATCTTGGCGCGTGACTTCATGGTGGTGCAGGGCGTGGTGCTGATGGGCGCCTTTGTCACCATTGCGCTCAACCTGCTGGCAGACATCCTGTACAGCGTGGTGGACCCCCGTATCCGGCTCGACGGGGTGCGGCGATGAGCGCACCAGCGCTCACTTCGTCGCCCGTCGCGCGCCCGCGCCGACCGCTTAACCTGGCGCTCTGGGTGCCAGTGGCCGTGATGCTCTTGTTCGTGCTGGCTGCCCTGGCCGCGCCCCTGATCGCACCTTATGATCCAAACGCCCAAAATCTTTTGGGTCGACTTAAGCCGCCTGGCACCACCTCGCGCGCCTTTCACTACTGGCTGGGCAGCGATGAACTGGGCCGCGACCTGCTCACTCGGCTGATCCATGGTGCGCGGGTGTCGCTGGCGGTGGCGTTCACAGCTGCCCTGCTGTCTGGCACCGTGGGTGTCGTGCTGGGCATGTTGGCTGGGTACTTGCGCGGCTGGGTCGAAGTGCTGGTAATGCGGGTGGTGGATATCTTCCTGTCGGTGCCCGCTATTCTGCTGGCCATCATCACGGTGGCGGTGCTCGGGCCTGGGCTGGTCAACGTGATTGTGGTCCTGGCGCTCACCCGTTGGCCGCGTTACGCTCGCGTTGCCTACGGCCAGACGTTGAGCATCGCCAATACGCCTTACGTGCGGCTGGCGACCCTGATGGGTGCCGGGCCGCTGCGCATCTTGTTCCGCCATGTGCTGCCAAACATTTTGGGCGCAGTGACGGTGGTGGCCACGCTGGAGTTCGGTCTCATGGTGCTGTTTGAGGCAGGGCTGTCGTTTTTGGGTCTGGGCGTACAACCGCCCACGGCCAGCTGGGGCTCGATGCTGAGCACCGGCCGCAACTACCTTGGGAATGCCTGGTGGATCGCCACCTTCCCTGGTCTGTGCCTGTTCACGCTGGTTTTGTCCATCAATATGATCGGCGACGCTTTGCGTGACCGGTTCGACCCACGACTGCATTAGGAGTAAACCATGGACTATTTTTCTGACCTGGCCGGCAAGCGGGTGCTCGTTACCGGCGCCTGCGGTGTCATTGGGCGCTGGATCGTTGCCGCTTTCCAGGAGGCTGGTTGTGAGCTGTGCCTCACCGATACCTCGCAGCCGGCACTGGCAGAGTTGGCTGCCCAGACTGGCTTGCGTGGCGAGGGGTTCGCCTGGGCCGCCGACCTGACCGATGAGGCCTCGATCAATGCCTTGGTGGCCGAGGTCGGTAACCGATGGGGTTCTGCCGACGTGCTGGTCAATAACGCTGGCATTTACCCAAGCGGTTTTTTGCTGGACATCTCGACCCAAGAGTTTGATGAAATCTTCGCCATCAACCTGCGGGCCCCTTACATCCTGACCAAGGGCGTGGCGATCCAGATGATCGGCAAGGGCGTCAAGGGCTCCATCATCAACATCTCGTCGGGGGCCTCACGCAAGATGCGCCGCACCGTGGTGCCTTATTGCACTTCCAAGACGGCGCTCGACCGACTGACCAAAGGCTTTGGCGTGGAGCTGGCCGAGTACGGCATTCGTGCCAACACCCTGGAGCCCGGCTTCATGGCCGGCAGCGCGGTCAGCCCCCTGACCGAGGCCCATATCCAGAAGACAGTGGCCGCCATCCCGCTGGGGCGCCATACCTCGGCGGCGGATGTGCGCAATGGCCTGTTCTACCTGGCCAGCAACGCCTCGGCCTACGTGACCGGGGCCACACTGACCATCGACGGCGGCAACTCCATCGGCTCGATGGAGGTCCACCAAACCAAGAAGTCGGCACTATGAGGCGGGGTGTATGACCACCCCGGTGAGCCGTTCTTCGCCCTGGCCGGCCTATGTTTGGCCGCAGGGGCGTTCCAGTGCCTTTTGTTTCACGGTGGATGTTGACGCCCATTCCCCTTTGCTTTGGGGACTGCGCGAGCAACCTGCCTCCAAACTGGTCGGGCAGTTCGAACAGCGCTTGTTTGGCCCGCGCGTTGGCATCTGGCGCCTGCTCCACCTGCTGGCCCGGCATGGCATTCGCGGCTCATTTTTTGTGCCGGCCGTTGTGGCCGAAACTTTTCCTGAACTGCTGCCGGCTTTTGTACAGGGCGGTCATGAGGTCGGACTGCACGGCTTCTTCCACGAGATCGTGGCGCACACCTCGGACGCCGAGTTCAGCGCCGCGCTCGACGCCTCGTTGGCGCTGTTCCAGCGGCAAGTTGGCCTAACACCCAAGGGCTTTCGCTCGCCGGCCTGGGAGATGACCCCGCACATGATGGCCGAGTTGCAGTCGCGCGGCATGTACGACAGTTCGCTGTCAGGCTTTGACAACCCTTACACCCTGGGCGGGGTGGTCGAGGTGCCGGTGCAGTGGGCCATTGACGACGCGGTCTATTTCAAATTCTTGGGCGGTGGTGTGGACCACTGGCCGCCGTCGGCGTCCCGCCCGGTGCTCGAGACTTGGACCGACGAGTGGGAGACCTTGCACGCCGAAGGCGGGCTGTTCATGCTCACTGTGCACGACTGGATTTCTGGCCGGGCGCACCGCATCCGGCTGCTCGATACGCTGCTGTCGACCGTGACCCGAACTCCCGGCGCCTGGATTGCCACCGTGGGCGAGGTCGCGGATTACCATGCCGCGTCGGTCAACCACGACCGCTTTGTTGTGCCGCTGAGCACCCCCGAATCCATTGCCTCGCGCCGCTTCGGGCCAACACCCTGATGCAGACTTTTAGCATTCACAAACCGGCTGTCCACTCGCGTCATGGCTTGGTGGCTGCGCAGAACCGCCACGCCGCCGAGGCCGGCGCCGCCGTGCTCGCGCAGGGTGGCAATGCCATGGACGCGGCCATCGTCACGGCGCTGGTTCTCAGTGTGGTTGAGCCCTGGCTGTCGGGCATTGGCGGCGGCGGCTTTCTGCTGCACGCCGATGGGAAGACCGGGGGGGTGGACACCCTTGATTTCAATGTGCGGGCGCCCCAGGGGCTGAACCCTGCAGACTATCCCTTGGTCGGTGGCAACGATGGCGACTGGTTCAATTGGCCTGCCGTTCAGGGCAACCGCAATGTGTCGGGCTATAGCGCGATCTGCGTGCCCGGGGCAATTGCCGGGTTCGCCAGCGCGTTGCAAAAATACGGGACGCTGAGCTGGGCCGAGGCGCTGCAGCCCGCCATCCATCACGCCACGCAGGGCCTGGAACTGGATTGGTTCACCTGCCTCACGTTGGCCATCGACGCTGCCGGCCTGGCGCAAGACCCTGCCAGTGCCGCCCTGTTCCTCGACGCCGGTCGCGCGCCCAGGGCCAGCGACCGTACGCCCGTGGCACGCCGTCCCATGCCCGACAAGGCCCGCCTGTTGCAGAGACTGGCCGAGGCTGGCCCCCGTGAGTTTTACGAAGGCGAGACCGCCCGGGCACTGGCGCGTGATCTCGAGGCCGGCGGCTCTGCCCTGCGCTTTGCCGATTTTGCCAACTACCAGCCCGTCTGGCAGTCGCCCCTGGTGGGCCACTACCGGGGTCAGCAGATCCTGGCCATGGCGGGCCTGAGCGGCGGCCCGACCCTGTTGGCCGCTTGCGACATGCTGACCGCTTCCGACCTTGGGCCGTCGAGTTCCAGCGCCGAGGCCGCCTTGATCCACGCTACCGCCATCCGTGCGGCCTATGAGCAGCGGTTGACCACTATGGGGCACGCCGCCACGGCAGAGGCCGGCTGTACCTCGCACGTCAGTGTGGTCGATGCCTCCGGGTCCATGGTCTCGCTCACCAACACGCTGCTGTCGCGCTTTGGCGCCAAAGTGGTGATGCCTAGCGGCGGCTTCTTGATGAACAACGGCATGATGTGGTTTGACCCGCGCCCGGGCCAGCCCAATTCAATCGCTGCCGGCGCCAAGCCATTGGCCAATATGTGCCCGCTGATCCTGCAGCGTCAGGGCCGACCCTGGCTGGTCTTGGGTGCAGCCGGTGGCCGCACCATTGTGCCGACTCTGTTGCAGATCCTGTCTGGCCTGTTGGATCGCGGGCTTTCTCTGGAAGATGCTTTTACCGCGCCCCGGCTCGACGCCAGTACGAGCACCATCAAGGTTGACCAACGTGCCGGGCCGGAGGTGGCCGCAGCCGTGGCCAGCCGGTTTTCTGTTGAGGTGGTCCAAGATACGGTCTACCCGGTGCAATTTGCGATTCCATCGGCGGTGATGCGTGAGGCCGGCAGCAACCAGGGCATGGCCCACCCCACCAGCCCCTGGGCTGCGGTGGCTGTTGGAGGTGCAGGCCATGGGGTCTAACACTATTCCAGTGCCGGCAGCGCCGGTGTTGTCGGTCAGGGATCTGGTGATTCGGATCGCCGGCGTCAATGTTGTCGACGGGGTGTCTCTGGCAGCGGCTGAGGGAAGCATCCTCGCCATCGTCGGTGAAAGTGGCTGCGGCAAGAGCCTAACGGCGCTGTCTATTCTGCAGCTGTTGCCAGGGGCGGCGCAGATCGCTGGAGGGCAGATTCACCTGGAAGGCGCCGAACTCACCGCGATGCATGAGACCGAGCTGCGCCAAGTCCGTGGCAACCGCGCCTCCATCATTTTCCAGGAGCCCGTGGCGTCGCTCAACCCACTGATGCGCGTAGGCGCCCAGGTGGAGGAGGCGCTGCGCATCCACCGCGGCCTGTCGGGTGAGCAGGCGCGGCAACAGGCTATTGCCATGCTGGCCATGGTGGGTATTCCCGACCCGGCTCTGCGAGCGGCACAGTTCCCGTTTGAGCTGTCAGGGGGCATGTGCCAGCGCATCATGATCGCAGCAGCCCTGGTGTGCCGGCCCCGCTTGCTGATTGCCGATGAGCCCACCACCGCGCTGGACGTGACCATCCAAGCGCAGATTCTGGACTTGATGAAGCGGCTGCGCGACGAGGTCGGCACCACCATTGTGCTGATCACCCACGACATGGGCGTGGTGGCCGACATGGCCGATGACGTGGCCGTGATGTATGGCGGGCGGGTGGTGGAAAGCGGCCCGGTTGAGCAGATTTTTGCCTCGCCGGCCCATCCCTACACGCGACTGCTGCTGGGCACTGTGCCCAGGCTGGACGGGCAGCGCAAGACGGTGCTGCGCACCATTGAGGGCCAGGTGCCCAGCGCCGATGCCTGGCCGCAGGGCTGCCGTTTCCGCGACCGCTGCCCGCTGGCAAGTGCAGCGTGCAGCGAGCGCCCCTTACTGACACCGCTGGCACAGGCCGACCACCAGGTGGCCTGCTGGCACACGGACCGCGTGGCGGCCATGGCATGAGCAACACCACCGTACCCCTGCTGCGGGTCCGCGACCTCAAGGTGCACTTCACCGGGCGCGACGCGCAGCGCTCCACCATCAAGGCGGTGGATGGGGTGTCTTTTGACCTTGCCGCCGGGCGCACCCTGGCACTGGTGGGTGAGAGCGGTTGTGGCAAGTCAACCACCGCTTATGCCATCGTGGGCCTGGAGTCAGCCACCTCGGGCAGCATCGAATTCGCTGGCCAAGAGATTTCCCGATTAGCGCCCAAGGCGCGCCAGGCGCTGGCCACCGAAATGGCCATCGTGTTCCAGGACCCGACCGCCGCGCTGGACCCCAAGATGACGGTGGCCGACAGCATTCTGGAGCCGCTGGCGATCCAGGGTCGCACCCAGGCCGAGCAGCGCCGCCGTCTGAGCGAGTTGCTGGACCGCGTTGGGCTTCCTGCCGCTTACGCCACCCGTACCCCTAACGCCTTATCGGGCGGCCAGAAACAGCGGGTGGTGATTGCGCGCGCCTTGGCGTTGTCGCCCAAGCTGCTGGTGCTGGACGAACCGGTCTCGGCACTGGACGTCTCGATACGCTCGCAGATATTGAACCTGTTGATGGAACTGCAACAGGCGCTGGGTCTGGCCTACCTGTTCATCTCGCACGATTTATCGGTGGTGCGCCACGTGGCCGACGAGACCATGGTCATGTACCTGGGCAGCGTGGCCGAGCGGGGCGACACTGACGCTCTTTTCAGTGCAGCGCGCCACCCCTACACCCAGGCCTTGCTCTCGGCGATTCCCCTGCCGGATCCGGTGGCGCAAAGGAAACGAGAAAAAATCATACTGACGGGTGACCTGCCCAGCCCCCTCGCACCGCCCCCTGGCTGTCCATTCGCCAGCCGTTGCCCGATCCGCATCGACTCGTGCGAGCTGTCCCGCCCGGTGCTGACAGTATCAGGGCCGGGCCTCAGCACAGCGTGTTTGGTGCGGGCTCCAAGGGTTGATGCAACGGGTGCAACGACGGCTTAGGCAGACAACGGCAGGCTTAGCGTCCCCGTTGCGCGTCGACCGAGGCGGGGCTTTACGACGCTGTTGGCCCAAAGATGGAACGCTTGGCCTTGCGTTTCCAAAAAGATTCAAGAATAAATGTCCGCATGGGGGGGTGCGGCGTAAAACTTGGACTGGTTTCTGCCGCACCCCCCCTGGGCCAAATCTGCGTCGGCGCGAACACATAGAGTCCCCTGGAGCATAGGCGGTGAAACGGTCCTCGCAAACCTGCAAACACTTTGCTCGGTTTGCAATCTGGGGAAGTCCAATGTGCACACGGGCTAACAGGTTGCTCGTCACGGACGCGCAGCATCAGGAGGCCGCTTCGCGGCGCTTGCTGCGTGCCGTACAGCGCCGACGTTAGCCAGCTGAAGAATAAGTTGGTTACAGTACCAGCATGGCACCTACCATTGTTCGTGATGGTCAATATCGTCTCTTCTTTTTTTCACGAGAAGAAACGCGCATTCATGTGCACGTTGCGCACGCTGATGGAGAAGCTAAATTTTGGCTGCGCCCCAGGCGGCATTAGCCAACCATACAGGCCTTTCTGCTACGTAACGTCGACAAGCGCAAGCAGTTGTGAATGCACACTTGAAGGAGATCCAAGATGCCTGGAACCACCACTTTGGCAGCTGAGGTTACCCATGTTTCGAAGCACGGTTTTTGGCTGCTGCTTGCCGATGAAGAACTGCTCGTGCCTTTCGATCAATTCCCATGGTTTCGGAAAGGGACGATCGAACAGATATCGGAAGTCCAGTGGCCTAGCCCCGATCACCTTTATTGGCCGGGGTTGGACGTTGATTTATCGGTGCAGTCCATTCGAAACCCATCCTCGTTTCCGCTGGTTTCTGCCGCAGCGGGCTAACAGCTTGCTCGGCGCGGACACGCAACCGAAGCTTGCCGCGTTGCGGCACGGATTGCGTGCCGGACAGCGCCAACGCTAAACCTTTCAGGTGTTTCGCATGTTCAAGTTTGAATGGGACGATCAGAAAGCCGCAAGCAATTTTTCGAAACACCGTGTATCGTTCGACGAGGCGCTGAGCGTTTTTGGTGATGGACAGGCACTGACGTTTTCTGACACAGATCACAGTGAATTCGAAGATCGCAGTCGAACATACGGAATTTCTAACAACTCACGGCTCTTGGTGGTCGTCCACACAGAACGTCGAAACGGCATACGAATCATCAGCGCCAGAAAGGCAACACGATATGAAAAAAGAATCTACGAAAACGGCTGATCAAGACATCCCCGAATTGAAGCGCGATTTGCTCGGTAAGGGTGTGAGGGGCAAGTACCTGAAACACTTTGCGCATGGGAGCAATGTGGTGGTGCTGCAACCGGAAATTCAGAAGGCATTTCCGACTTCTGAGGCCGTCAACCAGGCATTGGCGAGTATGTTGGCATTTGCGCAGGAAACGCAAGTTTTAACAGGTCGCTCAGGTCGGACAACGCGCAAGCGCGTTGCCGCATAGCGCCAACGTTAACGTTCATTTTGAACGACAGCTTTGGAGAAATGTGGCTGACCGCTGTCAGCCTAAAGCCGCCATACAAGCATCCTGAAACCTGCAAGCCAATTAGGTTTGCGGGTTTTGTTGGACCAGCAGCGTAGTAAAACCCTTCAGGCGTAAAAAAGCCCGCATCAAGCGGGCTTTTTCATGGCAGAAACCGAATTACTTCAGTTTCATTTCCTTGTAGTCCACGTGCTTTCGAGCTTTTGGATCAAATTTCTTGATCAGCATCTTCTCGGGCATGGTTTTCTTGTTTTTGTTCGTGGTGTAGAAGTGACCGGTTCCCGCAGTGGATTCCAGCTTGATTTTTTCGCGTCCGCCTTTGCTTGCCATGGTGATGCTCCTTATGCCTGGCCGCGTGCGCGCAGATCAGCGAGCACAGAATCGATACCGTTTTTGTCAATGAGGCGCAAACCGGCGTTGGAAATGCGCAAACGCACCCAGCGGTTTTCTGACTCGACCCAGAATTTGCGGTATTGCAAGTTGGGTAAAAAACGACGTTTGGTTTTGTTGTTGGCGTGGGAAACATTGTTCCCGACCATGGGGCCCTTGCCCGTGACTTCACATACGCGTGCCATGTGGACACTCCGATACTCAAAACAGCAGCGCATATCTGCGCCACCTCACCTCGCCAATTTTAGGGTGGCGGTAACCCGTTTTGCAGCGAGTTCCCCGGTAGGCCGAGCTCAGCAAAGCCAGCCATTGTAACCGCAGGACTTCAGGCGCCCTGTCAGCCCGAGGAGGCGCTTATTCCTGCTCGAGGAAACGCTGGGCATCCAGCGCAGCCATACACCCCGTGCCGGCGCTGGTGATGGCCTGGCGGTAGACATGGTCCTGCACGTCGCCTGCGGCAAACACGCCGGGAACACTCGTCATGGTGGCAAAGCCTTTGAGCCCGCTTTGGGTCACGATGTAGCCATTCTCCAGCGTCAACTGTCCTTGGAAAATGTCCGGGTTGGGGGCATGGCCGATGGCGATGAAACAGCCTTGCAGGGCCAGGTCCTCGGTGCTGCCGTCCCGCGTGCTTTTGAGCCGGATGCCGGTCACACCACTGGCGTCACCGAGCACCTCGTCCAGGGTCTGGAAG